>NZ_CP113865.1:225000-945000 GCF_026810225.1 Caldicellulosiruptor morganii | reverse complement strand
ATAAGCCCGTTTGCACTGGTTGCATTAAAAACCCTTCCTCCACCCAAACTTGCACCATAACAAATCCCGGCAGCCCCATGTTCTCCATCTGCTGCAATTAGCAAAATATCATGCAGGCCGTCTGCTTTCATGCTATCAAGCTCTTCTGCAATTTGGGTTGAAGGTGTTATAGGGTAATATCCCATAATATGATAATTTATTTGCGATGCGGCTAAAGCCGCCATTTCATTGCCACTTTCAAATATTGTTTCCTGAGGTTTTATCATAAATTTTCACCTTCCTCATACCATTTTTTATATATATCAAAATCATGTTTTACAGTTATTTTCTCAACATCATATTCTCTTTCAATCCCTTCAACAAGTGCACCTGCAGGGCAGATGTCCACACATCTCAGACACCCTTTACAGTATTGATAATCCAAACCCATATTGAACATCCTGGGTTTTCCATTTTTCACTTTTCTGTCCCATACAAAAACGTAGTCAGGACATGTTGTTTCACAAAGACCGCAATTGATACACTTTTCCTTTATAAAGACAGGAATTTTCCCTACTCTGCTTGTAATATTGTTTTTTGTAATAGTATTTCCGTATTCAATAATTGTACCCCCGATTGGAGCATTGCTGTAGCCAACCGGACGCCTTTCTTCACGATATTCCACATAGGGATATTTCCCATCATACTCAAAATATTTAAACTTTACTTCATTGTAACCTGCTTCAAGTCCAGCAATATTTGATGGAATTGTTTGGGGGTATTTTTTCCCAAAGGTTTCTTTGACCAACTCTTTTACGCTATCAAGGTTTATAAATCCGAGCATTTTGACTATTGCACCTAACATTACCATATTTATTCTTGTCTTCAGTTCAAGAGCTATTTTGATAGCATCAACCACCGCAACAGTACCACTTGCAAGCTTCAAAAAGTCACGTGCCTGGTCAACTTCTTTATTGGTATTCAGAATGACTATGCCATCTTTATAAAGCCCCTGAGTTACAGGATTTGTGTTTACCATATTTTCATGAAATATAGCTACTAAATGAGGCTTAACAACAGGAGAGTTAATCCTTATTTGTTTTTCTTTCGGTGCAAATCTAATGTATGATTTTACAGGAGTCCCCTTTTTCTCAGAACCGTAGCTTGCAAAGTTCAAAGCATTAAAGTTACTGCCGACAACTCCTGCCTCAGCCAGGATTTTACCCGCAACATTGGCACCAAGCCCACCTATACTTTCAAGTCGAATTTCATAATATCCCAACTCGTTTGTAGCTGGTAGCATTGTTCATCTCCTCAGCTAAATATTTGTTTATTAATTTTTACCCTTTTTAAGATGTGAATTAACAAAATCCAATATATCTTTTCTATTATTTTTTTCAGGATTGTATAGAATATATTCATATACCATTTGCAATACATTTCCTATTTCTTTGCCCTTTAACCCAAGCTCCAATAAATCTTCGCCTTTTATCTTTACATCTTCTTTTTTAACAAGTCGGTTTTTCACCCTCAATTTATTAAATAGCTCTACCATTGTATCATCTTTATTCAAAATCGAAAGTGCAATAATTATCTCTTCTGCCTTCTCTTCTTCAAAAAATATTTTTCTTACAAGGTATTCTGTTGAATATTCAGAGTTAAGATAATTACACAATGTTATTGCCAGAGCAATATTTTTCCTGTCAAATCTGAGTTTTCTCATCAAAGTCTCCACCTTTTTTGCATCCCTCAAAGCAGCAAAAAAAGCCGGAATTTTCAAACTAAAAGGGATTAAATCAAATTTTGTTGAATGTAAAAATTTATAAATTCTTTCGTATTCCTGTATTACAACCTCTCCAACACCGCTTTCATAGAGCAATTGAATACCATACAAAGGATTTTTGCTCTTTAATATTTTAGAAAGTTCGGTATTTATTCTTTCCATAGATATTTTCTTTAAAAGATCTTTTAAAAGAACAACTCCTTGAAAAGTCATTGTATCTATGCTAAAATTCAGCTGAGCTGCAAACCTTATACATCTCAGAATCCTGAGAGCATCCTCAAAAAATCTCTCCTGGGGATTCCCAACACAGCGCACAATCCTGTTTTTCAGATCATCAAGTCCGTTGAAATAGTCAATAAGCCCTTCATCAGGATGATAAGCCATGGCATTTATGGTAAAATCTCTTCTTTTGAGGTCTTCGTAAAGACTGTCTGTAAACTCTACAGAAGGCCATCTGTGATTTTGATATTCTTTTTCTATTCTGAAAGTTGTGACCTCTATTTTCACATCGTTTATTATTACTGTAACAGTTCCATGGTTTATCCCTGTTGGAATTACTTTCTCAAAAAGTCTCATCACATCTTCAGGTTTTGCGTCTGTTGCGATGTCAAAATCCTGCGGAGTGTTACCAAGCAAATAATCTCTTAATGATCCTCCAACCAGGTATGCCCTGAAATTGTGATGATTTAGCTTTTTTATCACCTGCATTGGTTCATCTTTTAACTTTATTATCATAAAATCACCCTTAAACTTATTATTGTCATCGGTTATAAAATATCATACAATTTGATTATGTGCAAAGACTCCATCTAAATTTTAAATTATTCTTACTTATAAGAACTACGGTAAAAGGGGATGACCTGACAATGTTTGACTATCACATTCATTCAAACTTTTCATCTGACTCAAATATGAGCATGGAAGATGCTATAAAAAAAGCTTTAGAAATCGGACTTGATGAAATTGCTTTTACTGACCATATGGACCTTTTGTATCCACCAGTTTCATACCCTGTATGGGACATAGACTATGAAGAATATACAAAAGAGTTCTACTCGGTTAAGGAAAAATACAAAGACAAAATTAAAATCAAATTGGGTGCTGAAGTTGGTCTTCAGCCTCATTCAATAGGAAAAAGTCTGGAAATACTGCAAAGTTATCAATTTGATTTCATTATTGCATCAACACATGCTGTGGATTTTCAGGATTTAGCAGATGGTGTTTACTACAACGGGAAAACCAAAGAACAGGCTTTTTTAAGATATTTCGAGGAAACTTTAAATCTTATAAAAATGTTTGATAAGTTCTGTGTATATGGCCATCTTGATATCGTAAAACGCTACGGAAATTATAAAGACAAAGAACTTGACAGAAAAGAATACTGGGACCTTATTGATGAGATTTTAAAATTGCTTATACAGAAAGGAAAAGGAATTGAAGTTAATACATCTGGATTCAGATATGGTCTTGATACGCCTCATCCTGAATTCAAAATCTTAAAAAGATATTATGAACTTGGTGGAAAGATTATTACAATTGGTTCTGATGCTCATTCTCCTGACTTTATTGCTTACATGTTCAAGCCAACCATTGAAATGTTAAAAGACATCGGTTTTAAATATTTAACAAAATTCGAAAACCTTAAACCAGTATTTATAAAAATATAAAAAGCCCTCACACGAGGGCTTTCTCTATTATACCGCCACCTATCACAATATCATTACTGTAAAATACCACAGACTGTCCAGGCGTTATTGCTCTCTGCTTTTCGTAAAACTTAACAAGCACCTTATTATTTTCTATAGGCACCACCTTGGCTTTTGCTTCTCTGGCTGTATATCTTATCTTTGCCATAACTTCTATTTCAGATTCCAACCTGTCAAACGGAATAAAATTTAAATCACTTGCAATAAGTCTATCTGCAAATATCCTGTCTTCTTCACCCAGAACAACCTTGTTCTCTTCTGGCTTTATATCAATTACATACATTCTTTTACCGGTTGAAATACCAAGTCCTTTTCTTTGCCCAATGGTGTAATTGTAGTAAGCCCTGCTTTTGCCAAGTATATTCCCTTCCAAATCTACATATACACCATTTTCTTTGATTCCTGTCTCTTTCTCTATAAATTTGCCATAGTCATTGTCCGGAATGAAACAAATTTCCTGCGAATCGGGCTTTTTCGCAACAGGTAGTTTAAATTTCTCTGCAAGCCTGCGAACCTCATCCTTTGAAAATCTCCCCAATGGGAAAAGGGTTCTTGATAAAATATCCTGCGTCATATTATACAAAACATAAGTCTGGTCTTTTTCTCTGGCCAAAGACCTTTTCAAAAGATATCTGTTAAGATTTTTGTCATACTCCACAACTGCATAATGACCGGTTGCAATATAGTCCATACCAATAGCAATAGCTTTTTTTAAAAAGAGTTCAAATTTGATCTTTCTGTTACACATTATACAAGGATTAGGAGTTCTTCCTTTTATATATTCTTCAATAAAATAGTCAATTACCTTTTCCTTAAAATCATCTTTCATATTAAAGACATAATATGGAATATTGAGTATATCAGCAACTTTACGAGCATCTTCCACTGCATAAATCGAACAGCAACTGTTTCCTGCAAGCTGTTCATATTCACTTTCGCTTTGCCAGATCTGCATTGTAGCCCCGTATACTTCATATCCTTCTTCCTTTAATATGGCAGCAGCAACAGAAGAATCAACTCCGCCGCTCATTGCAACAAGAACTTTTTTCTTCAAAAAAACTCACCCTTTTGCACAAATCTGTTTTGTAGTTGCTATACTTTTTGTTTCTGTTTGCTTAAATAGTCTTCAATTGCAGCTTTTATAGCTTCCTCAGCCAGAACAGAGCAATGAAGCTTATTTGGCGGCAGACCATCTAAAGCCTCTGCAACAGCCTTGTTTGTAATCTGCAAAGCCTCTTCAATGGTTTTCCCTTTTACCATTTCTGTTGCCATTGAACTTGTTGCAACAGCAGCACCACACCCAAATGTTTTGAATTTTGCATCAACTATTATACCATTTTCTATCTTAAGATACATCTTCATTATATCCCCACACTTAGCATTTCCAACCTGAGCAACGCCATTTGCATCTTCAATTTCTCCAACATTTCTGGGATTCATAAAATGATCCAAAACCTTTTCACTGTACATCCTTAATTACCCCCTTTTTTCACCTTTTCATACAGTGGGCTCATCTCTCTGAGCCTTGATACAATCTCAGGCAGCACCTCTAAAAGATAATCTATATCTTCTTCTGTATTGTCCTCACCTAAGGTTATTCGCAAAGAACCATGTGCTACTTCATGCTCAAGCCCTATTGCCAAAAGCACATGTGATGGGTCCAAAGATCCAGATGTACAAGCAGAACCACTTGATGCTGCAATACCTTTCATGTCAAGCATCAGAAGCAAACTTTCTCCTTCAATAAACTCAAACGAAAAATTAGCATTGTTTGGAAGTCTGTTGTGCCTATCCCCGTTTAAACGAACATGGTCAATCTTACTCAAAACCCCGTCAATAAGCTTATCTCTTAACTTTTGAAGCCTGTTTGCATACTCTGAAAGATTCGCAGTTGCAAGCTCTATTGCCTTACCAAGTCCAACAATCCCGGCAACATTTTCTGTGCCTGCACGTCTGTTTCTCTCTTGAGCACCGCCATGTGAAAACGGATGAATTTTTGTTCCCTTTTTTATATACAGCGCTCCTACCCCTTTTGGTCCATAGAACTTATGAGCAGAAAGTGACAGCAGGTCAACACCCAAATCTTTTACATCAACAGGAATCTGACCAACAGCTTGCACGGCATCTGTATGAACAATTATCCCTTTTTCTTTTGCTATTTTTGCTATTTGTTTAACTGGCTGAATTGTACCAATTTCATTATTTGCGAGCATTACAGAAATCAATATAGTATCATCTCTTATTGCCTCTTTTATTTTCTGAGGATCCACAATACCGTTTGGCTCAACAGGAACGTATGTCACTTCAAAGCCCAATCCTTCAAGATACTTAAGTGGGTGTAAAACTGCATGATGCTCAATAGTGGTTGTTATAATATGCCTGCCCTTATCTTTATTTGCGAATGCTACCCCTTTTAACGCCCAGTTATCTGACTCTGTGCCACCGGAGGTAAAAAATATCTCCTGTACATCAGCATTCAGAGCTTTAGCAACCCTTTCCCTTGCATTCTCTATTGCCTTCTTTGCTTCTCTGCCAAGTTTGTAGATAGTAGATGGATTACCGTATTGTTCTGTAAGATACGGCATCATCTCATCTAAAACTTCTCTTTTTAGCGGTGTTGTTGCAGCGTGATCAAAATAAACACTTCTTCCCTGCATTTATATCAACTTCTATTATTTTTATCTTAATAGTAGGTTTTCTAAATCTATTATACCCTCTTTTTTTAAATATAAAACATATAAGACTCATCTGCAGCCATCTTTCTATAATCATCAACAAGGTCCTGCAACGTTATTGAATCTACAACACTTTCGATAGCTTCTTTTACCTTTTCCCAAACTTTTTTGGTAACACAAAAGTCCTTTCGTGGACAGTCAACCTTCTGAATATCATCAATGCATTCTGCAGGAGATAACGAACCCTCCAGTGCCCTTAAAATATCCCCAATTGTTATTTTAGAAGGCTCCTGAGATAGCATATATCCCCCTTGCGCACCTCTTATACTCTTAACAAGCCCGGCTTTCTTCAAAGTTGCAATTAGCTGCTCTAAATAGTGTTCGGAAATTTCCTGTCGCTCAGCAATATTTTTTAGTGATACAAGCCCCTCATCATAGTGCAGCGCCAGATCAAGCATTGCTCTTACACCATATCTCCCTTTTGTCGATAGTCTGAACATCTCTATCTCTCCAATTCCGACTTGTATACTCGGTTTTATTATATGATAGCATTTTAAAGTTGTCTTTGTCAATACTTTTGCCAAACAAAAAAGACCATCTTTTTTAGATGGCCTTTTTTTGAGTTTTTGTTATCACTTTTTTATATCATCTATCACTTTTTAAAGATCTTTGCAAAAGAGAGCAGCATTACAAGTGCTACCTTGAGAACTTGTTTATGGCTTGATAATCTTATGAACAAAATCAAAAGGAGTTATCGCTCTTGATATAAACTTTTTTAACCTATCGTCTCTTGTTATTAGCCACTCTGCCTTGATTTTTTTTTGCACATTGAATTTGCAGGGCATCTTCTAAATCTTTTATATCTGAATTTCTCAAAGCATCTTCTATATCTCTCTTGCTTATACTAACAAGTTTTACTATACCAAGCAATGCTTCAATACCTTGACGTGCTTTTTCACTCCCTAAATTCCTGGAGATAAAATAATAAATATCTGTAACAGCAAAAGAAGCAACATAACCTTCCACAATGTTTTGCTCACAGAATTTTAACACTGTATATGAATCGGTGTCAAATGGTGCTCTTTTTAATAAAACATCCAAAATAACATTAGTGTCAATTAACACCTTCATACTTTTTTAGCCTCTCATTTCTTAATTGTTTTACATCTATATCTTTATTACTATAATTTTCCAGCAAACCATATAAAAAATCTACAGCTGAGGTACCACTCTTTCTAATCGGTGTAAGTTTAGCAACTTGTCTTCCATTTTTTGTAATAATAATCTCCTCTTTTTCAGCAAGTTTCAAATATTTCCCCACTCTCATTTTAAATTCTGTTGCATTCACAATCATAGCTATCACCTCATCCTAAAACTTAGCTAATTTTATTGTAACATAAAATAGTCATTGTTGCAAATCTTACTTTGACCAGTTGGATGGTTTCTTCTTCAAAAAAACTTTTTTATGAAAAATTGAAAGTCGGAACAATACTATTTTTCGCATTCCAAAAATTGTTGTTGAATAAATTATAGCATCTATCTTCTAAATTATAACATGAAGGAATAAATTAAAAGGAAAATAAAAATAACCATCCGAATCTTGGTAAAACGAAAACCTCATAACACTATTCAATAAAGGTCTCCTCAACAGATTGTTTTAATCTGTACACTCTATACTCTTCTGATTCGTTTACTCCAAATAATTTCTTCTTAAAATACAAAGCCACATTTACAAGCATGAGCATAACAGGCACTTCAATCAGCGGTCCAATTACAGTTGCAAAAGCTTCTCCTGAACCCAGACCAAATGTCGCAACAGCAACAGCAATTGCAAGTTCAAAGTCATTGCTGGCTGCAGTCAAACCAACAGTTGCACTTTCCGGATAGGAATATTTCATCTTATACGAAGCAAAGAAGGTTATCAAGAACATTATTACAAAGTAAAAAGTAAGAGGTATTGCAATCCTTATTACATGCAGAGGAAGTTCAACAATGTATTTACCTTTTAGAGAAAACATCACAATGACTGTAAATAGCAGTGCAATTAAGGTGACAGGGCTTATTTTCTTCACAAAGCTTTCTTCATACCATTCTCTACCCTTTTTCTTTACCAGTATAAGTCTTGTCAAAAGTCCTGCAATAAACGGAATGCCAAGATAAATAAATACAGAAATTGCAATGTCTTTCATTGAAATATGAAGAGCAATGTTTTTCGTATCAACACCAAAAACAGGTGGCAGGATTTTTATAAAAACATATGCAAAAATTGAATATGTCAACACCTGCCATAGTGCATTCAAAGCAACAAGCACAGCCACATAATCTCTATCACCATCTGCAAGGTCATTCCACACAAGTACCATAGCAATACACCTTGCCAAACCTACTAAAATAACTCCAATCATATAGTGTGGATAGTCCCTTAAAAGTATTATTGCCAGTAAAAACATCACAACAGGACCAATAAACCAGTTAAAAACTATAGCAATTCCAAAAGGTTTTCGACCCTGTTTCATTTTGTTTATCTCTTCATACCTCACCTTTGCAAGAGGGGGATACATCATCAATATAAGACCAATTGCAATTGGAATTGATGTTGTGCCAATACTTAGCTTATTCAATATATTTGCAAAGTTTGGAAAAAAGTAACCTATTAGAACTCCCACAACCATTGCAAGCAAAATCCAAAGAGTTAAAAACCTGTCTAAAAATGAAAGTCCTTTTCTGTGCTCCATAGTTATTTCGCCTCCCCATAATAATATTCTTTTTTTACTCTTTCAAGTAAATGCAAAACCTTTTTTTCTATCTCATCTCTAATCTTTCTGAACTCCTCAATAGGCTTTCCTGCTGGGTCGCTCAAACCCCAATCTTCTTTGTGTCTGCATGGAATATATGGACACTCAACTCCACAACCCATTGTAATTAAATAGTCCACTTCTTTGGGAATATCAAAAATGGTTTTTGGAAATTGATGTGAAATGTCAATTCCCTTCTCTTTCATTACTTCAATTGCCAGGGGATTGACTTTATCTGCTATCTCTGTACCTGCACTGTATACATCAATTAAGTCGCTGCCGTAGTAGCGGGCAAAACCCTCTGCCATTTGACTTCGGCAGGAATTCCCAACACACACAAAAGCAACTTTTGGCTTCATACCAGAAGATCTCTCCTTTCTTTTCCTTCTTGCAAGGCTACTGTTAACTTCTTCTATTGCTTTCTCACAGCTAAATCCTTTTACCTTTTCTTCTTTTAGTTTTTTCAAATCACTTTTGAAAGGTTCCTCAGATAGAAATTTTGTTTTCAAAAACTCACAAAGCTCACCATATTCTCTGCAAAACTCATCAGATATGCGATAGTAAATCCACTGAGCAGTTTTTCTGCAAGAAACCATTCCCCTGCTCTTCAGTATCTGAAGATGCCTTGAAACATTGGACTGAGTAAGCCCTAAAACTTTTTCCATTTCGCATACACAGAGTTCATTTTCTAAAAGCAGGCTGAAAATCCTAAGCCTATTTGAGTCACTCAAAGCCTTAAAAATTTCAGCAAGACTTATTTCATTTCACTCCTTTCTATATGAGTATATTTGAATTTACTCATATATTATCATATTGTTAATAGTTTTGCAATGGTAACTACAAAAATTGGATATAAGTAACAATTTGATGGTCAGTTAAATTCAAAATTATTATCAATAAATACAAAGTTGTTTATATAAATTATCTGCACCATAAAACAAACAAGGTGAGCAACATGATGCTCACCATTGATTGTGACAAATACTTGAGAGAACTGTTAAATGGTGCTGAAATTGATCAGCTATATGTTGCAGGCTGCGATCCAACCATGCAAAGAAAAATGTACAGGGATGCATTTGAAGCAGTTGGTTTCCCAAAAGAAAAGCACATTGGGGTAGAAATCAGAAATATGGATACACAACAGGCAATTGAGGCTATAAAAAATGCAGTAAAAGCAAATTCTTAGTTTTATTAAGATCTTGCCCCCATTTTACTTAATACAAGTAAAATGGGGGAATTTTTTTGATTTTATCAAAATTGAAGATTTAACATTAGAGTTCTATAACTCGAAGTGAACTTTCAACATTCCATTCGTTTAAAAGTTAATAAAATACAAAAACGAGCTTGAGTTTTATCTCAAGCTCGTTTTTTACAGGTAAATATAAAATTTGGTAGCCCTAAGGGGATTCGAACCCCTGTCTCCGCCGTGAGAGGGCGGTGTCCTGGGCCTCTAGACGATAGGGCCATTTTGGCTGCGGGACTAGGACTCGAACCTAGACAAGGTGATCCAGAGTCACCTGTGCTACCATTACACCATCCCGCAACAATCAAAACGCATTAATTATAATAGCATATACTTTGAATTTTGTAAATAGCAAAAATATGTTCGTTTTTAGCAAACATATTTTAAAACTAAGCTTTTCTAAAACACAAATTAACCAGAAAAGGTCAAAGAGGTAAAGTCCTCTTTGACCTTACACAAGCTCTATATAAACCATCATTGCACCGTCACCTTTTCTGGGACCCACTTTAATTATCCTTGTATAACCGCCATTTCGACCCTGATATCTCGGTGCTATTTTCTGAAAAAGGTCATAAGCAACATCTTCTTCATACAGGTAGGCTAAAACTCTTCTGTATGATGCAAGGTCGCCTTTTTTAGCTATAGTGATCAGTTTTTCGGCCACTCTTCTCAAGTCTTTTGCTTTTGCTTCTGTGGTCATAATTCTTCCATGCTTGAACAGGGATGTTGCCAGGTTTCTCATAAGTGCTTTTCTGTGGTCAATGTCTCTTTTAAGTTTTCTCAGCTTGTTCATTTCTCTTCTTCCTCCTCCTTCGGCGTGCTATCGCTCTTTTTGAGACTCAACCCCAAGCTATGAAGCTTTTGGATGACCTCTTCCAAGGACTTTTTACCAAGGTTTCTTACTTTCATCATTTCTTCTTCTGTCTTGTTGACCAAATCTTCAACAGTGTTTATACCAGCCCTCTTTAGACAGTTGTATGACCTGACAGAAAGCTCAAGTTCCTCTATAGTCATATCCAAAAGTTTATTCCTCTTCGGCGGTTCTTGCTTCACAACCGTCTCAATTTTAGTTGGAATATTAGAAAGATCAGTAAACAGGTTAAAATGCTCAATTAAAATTTTTGCAGCAACTGTTAAAGCCTCATCAGGTCTGATAGTGCCATTGGTCCAAATTTCCATTGTGAGCTTGTCATAATCTGTCACTTGACCAACTCTTGTATTTTCAACTCTGTAATTCACTTTGGTAACAGGTGTATAGATAGAATCAACAGGAATCACACCTATTGGCTGGTTTGATTGTTTATTTCTTTCTGCAGGTACATAGCCTTTGCCCTGGTTTACTGTTATCTCCATAAAAAGTCTTGCATCTGAGTTGAGTGTTGCAATATGATGATCAGGGTTACAAATCTCTATATCAGCATCTGCTTTTATATCCTTTGCTTTTACCTCACACTCACCCTGCGCTTCAATGTAGATTATTTTTGGTCCAGGGGATGACATTTTGATTGCCAAACCTTTCAGGTTAAGAATAATCTCAGGAACATCTTCCAATACCCCCGGAATGGTCGAAAACTCATGCAAAACCCCATCTATCTTAACCGCTGTCACAGCAGCACCTGGTATTGATGATAAAAGAGTTCTTCTCAGGGCATTCCCAATTGTGATCCCATACCCTCTTTCTAAGGGTTCAATTACATATCGCCCGTATTTTTGGTCAGGGCTCAGTTCTTCACACCTAATTGTTGGTTTTTGTATTTCAATCAACTTAATATACCCTCCTTAAAAGTAATACACAACCACCATTTTCGTGAGGGCATTTATTACTTAGAATAAAGCTCTACTATCAAGTGCTCTCTTATTGGCATATCGATATCTTCTCTTGTTGGCAGAGCTATTACTCTACCCACAAGATTTTCAGCATCCTTTTCAAGCCATTTTGGTGATGGTTTTTTTGCGTACTTTTCCTTTATTTCAATAAATCTTTGCTTTGATTTGCTCTTTTCCCTAACTTCAATCACATCTCCAACCTCAACAAGATAAGAAGGAATATTAACAGGTTTACCATTTACCAAAAAGTGAGCATGTGAAACAAGTACTCTTGCCTCTCCTCGTGATGAAGCAAAACCAAGCCTGTATACAACATTATCAAGTCTTCTTTCAAGCAATGACAAAAGGTTTTCACCGGCAATACCTTTCATCTTTTCAGCCATTTCAAAATATCTTCTGAATTGAGTTTCTAAAACACCATAGATCCTCTTTACCTTTTGTTTCTCTCTAAGCTGCATACCATACTCGGAAAGTTTCTTTCTTTCCTGTCCATGCTGACCGGGTGGATATGGTCTTTTTGCAAAAGCGCACTTTTCGGTATAACATCTATCACCTTTTAAAAATAATTTCATTCCTTCTCTTCTGCACAATCTGCAATCAGGTCCAATATATTTTGACAAGGTCAAAGCACCTCCCAATAAAAATTTTTACACTCTTCTTCTTTTCGGTGGCCTGCAGCCATTGTGAGGAATTGGAGTAACGTCTTTTATAAGGGTTACTTCAAGGCCTGCTGCCTGAAGTGCTCTTATTGCCGCTTCTCTACCAGCACCAGGTCCTTTTACATAAACCTCAACTGTTCTCATGCCATGGTCCATTGCCATCTTTGCAGCCTTTTCTGCTGCAAGTTGAGCAGCAAATGGTGTTCCTTTTTTTGTCCCTGAAAATCCACATGTTCCTCCGCTTGCCCATGCTATTGCGTTCCCAGATGGGTCAGTAATTGTCACAATAGTATTATTAAATGTTGAATGTATATGAGCAATACCTTTTTCTACATTCTTTCTTTCAGAACGTCTTACTGTCCTTCTTGCTGGTCTTGCCATTCTTATTTACTCCTCCTTTTTATTATTTCTTTCTCATGACACCAACAGTTTTTCTTGGACCTTTTCTTGTCCTTGCATTTGTTCTTGTTCGCTGACCACGAACAGGAAGACCTCTTAAGTGTCTCAAACCTCTGTAACATCTAATATCAATTAGTCTTTTAATATTTCTTGCTATCTCTGCTCTGAGCTCACCTTCAACCTTGAAGTTTTTATCTATATAGTCTCTTATCTTTGCAATTTCATCATCAGTCAAATCTTTTACTCTCTTGTTCGGGTCAACGCCAGTATCTCTCAAAATCTGTTTTGATCTTGAAAGTCCTATACCAAAAATATATGTCAGTGCAATCTCGACTCTTTTCTCTCTTGGTAAGTCAACACCTGCAATTCTCGCCATTCTAAAAATTCACCTCCACAAATTTAACCTTGTCTTTGTTTGTGCTTTGGATTTTCACAGATTATTCTAATCTTCCCTTTTCTTCTTATAACCTTGCATTTTTCACAGATAGGTTTGACAGATGGTCGTACCTTCATTCTCCAGTTCCTCCCTTTTTAAAAAGAGTTTATTTAGACCTCCAGACAATTCTGCCGCGTGTAAGGTCATAAGGTGAGAGCTGTACCACAACTCTATCACCTGGTAGTATTCTGATAAAATTCATTCTTAATTTACCGGACACATGTGCAAGAACTTTATGCCCATTGTCAAGCTGAACCTGAAACATAGCATTCGGTAATGCCTCAATAACAGTCCCTTCTACTTCAATAACATCCTCCTTGGACAAGGCTTATCAACCCCCTACTCTTTTCTATTCTCAAATTCCTCTATCACCTTTGCAACCTCCGCATCTGTTAGCTTTTTCTTCAGTATTTTCTCTTTTATCTCTTCAGAAACAAATCTGGTTGGTGCAATGTGTTTAATCTTTTTCTTTTTGGGTTTTTTGATCTTTCTCAGTTTCCCATCTACAAGGTATACATAACCATCATCTGTTATGTCAAATATGATAAAGAACCTGTTTTTATCCCTACCCATCTTGGACAGAACTATCTGCCCTATTTGAAGATCCATTTTAAAAACACCTCATAATGTAATTATCTCCGGTAAACCCTCTGTAATTACAATAGTGTTTTCATAATGGGCAGAGAGCTTACCATCAAGTGTTTTAACTGTCCACCCATCCTCTGCTGTGTAAACCCTGAAAGTTCCTTCATTTACCATGGGTTCAATCGCCAAAGTCATGTTCTTGATAAGCCTTATCCCAACTCCAGCTTTCCCAAAATTCGGGACTTGAGGTGATTCATGGAACTTTCTTCCAATTCCATGTCCCACCAAATCCCTCACTACACTGAAGCCACGGCTTTCCACATATTTCTGAATACTATTTGAAATATCACCTATTCTTCTGCCAGCAACCGCGTTTTTAATCCCTTCAAAAAAGCTTTCTTCAGTAGTTTTTATAAGCAACTTTGCTGTTTCGGAAATTTCCCCAACAGCAAACGTCCTCGCTGCATCGGCATGAAGCCCATCAACACATACTCCCACATCTATACTGATAATATCTCCATTTTCAAGCCTTCTCAAACCTGGAATTCCATGAACTACCTCATCATTAATTGAAGTACATATTGAGGCAGGATACCCGTACAACCCTTTAAATGATGGTATCCCGCCATTTTTAATTATATATTCTTCGGCAAATTCATCAAGTTCTTTTGTTGTAATCCCAGGTTTTATTATCTTCTCCAATTCCTTTAAAACATTTGCAACAATTCTACCTGCAGATCTCATGCTGTCAAGTTCAGCTTCAGATTTAATAGTAATCATTTTTCTTCCCTTGCTCCTTACTCAACCCCCAGCGCTTTTAGCACCTCTTTTGTGGTATCAGCAATTTCTTCCTGACCCACAGCTGTTACAAGCAAACCTTTATTTTTATAGTATTCTATTAAAGGCTGAGTCTGTGCATGGTAAACCTCTAAACGTCTCTTTACTGTCTCTTCCCTGTCATCCTCTCGCTGATATAACTCTCCACCACACACATCACAAATGCCTTCTTTCTTGGGTGGTCTGTAAATTATATGGAAACTTGCACCACAATTTTTACAGATTCTTCTGCCTGACATTCGCTCCAGGATTTTTTCATCAGGTACCTCAATGTTCAAAACCTTATCTATCTTCTGACCAAGATCAGCCAGAACCTTTTCCAGTGCTTCAGCTTGAGAAATATTCCTTGGAAATCCATCAAGCAAAAAACCATTTTTGCAATCATCCTGAGCAAGCCTATCTTTAACAAGTTCAATAACTATCTCATCTGGTACTAAAAGCCCTTTGTCCATATATTCTTTTGCCTTTTTACCAAGTTCTGTTTGGTTTCTTACATTTTCTCTCAAAATATCTCCTGTTGAAATATGAGGAATACCAAATCTATTGCTAAGATACTCTGCCTGTGTGCCTTTCCCCGCACCCGGCGCACCTAAAATAATAAGCCTCATATCCATATCACCATCCACCTTAATCTTTAAAATCACTTAGCTCAAAAATCCCTTGTAATGCCTCATAAGCATTTGAGCTTCCATTTGTCGGATTGTCTCAAGAGCCACACCAACAACAATCAGCAAGCTTGTTCCGCCAAAGTAAATGTTAAGCTGATGTTTGAACATAAGTCCAACCAATGTTGGCAGAATTGCAATGAATGCTAAGAACAATGCCCCTGCAAAAGTGACTTTAGAAAGCACACGTGTAATAAAATCCACTGTTGGTTTCCCGGGTCTAATACCAGGTATAAATCCTCCATAATTTTTCAAGTTATTTGCTATCTCAACAGGATTGAAAACTATTGCTGTGTAGAAGTAGGTAAAACCTATTATAAACAAAGCATAGAAAAATGTATACCACAACGACCCAGAGGAGAAATATGCCTTTACAAATTTGTAAAAGCCAGAGTTTGGGAAAAACTGAGCTATTGTGGTTGGCAGCATCACAAGCGATATAGCAAAGATAATAGGAATGACTCCAGCAATATTAACCTTGATAGGAATATGTGTGCTTTGACCACCATATACTCTTCTTCCCACTATTCTCTTTGCGTATTGAACAGGGATTCTTCTCTCGCCTTCTTGAATTATGATTATAAAAACTATTATTGCCAATGCCATTACCAGGAATAATATTACACCTATAATGCTTGTCAGCGAAAACTCATTCAGCTTTGCTACATAGTTCCAAAGTGATACAGCACCATTTGGAATTCTTGAAATAATTCCTGCAAAAATCAAAAGCGATATTCCATTCCCAATCCCATTTTCTGTTATCTGTTCACCTATCCACATTAAAAACACAGTGCCGGCTGTCAAAGCAACTGTTATTGTTATAAATCCCAAAAATCCCTGACCCTGTGTTGTTATAACAGGAATTCCACCTGTCAAGCTTGATGCATTCTTCAATCCAAAATAGATTCCTACTGCCTGCAAGAAAGCCAAAATTGCAGTACCGTATCTGGTCCATTCAGCAAGCTTCTTTCTACCTTCCTCTCCCTGTTTTGCAAGCTCTTCCAAAGCAGGTATTGCAATTGTCAAAAGCTGCATAATAATTGAAGAGTTAATATATGGTGTTACACTCATCGCAAAAATACTCATATTTTTAAAAGTTCCACCGGCAACAACGTCAAAAAATCCAAGCATTGTCAGGTCGTCTATAACCTTTGCCAGTGCATCCCTATCTATATAGGGGACTGGGATGAAAGCCCCCAGTCTGAAAATTAGTATCATAAAGAGGGTAAAAAGGATCTTTCTTCTCAGGTCAGGTAATCTCCACGCGTTTTTTATTGTTTCAAACACTTTAAATCACCTCTACCTTTCCTCCGGCTGTTTCTATCTTCTTTCTCGCACCCTCGGATACTTTCTGCACCCTCACAATCAGTCTCTTTGTCAGCTTTCCTCTGCCAAGCACCTTTACACCGTCTTTTTCTATCTTGCTAATAACCCCTTCTCTGAGTAAAAGTTCCGGAGTGATTACTGTATCATTATCAAATCTTTCGAGTTTCTCTACATTGACTTCAGTATAAACTTTCTTATTTATATTCTTAAAGCCTCTCTTGGGAATTCTTCTGGTAAGCGGCATCTGACCGCCTTCAAACCCGGGTCTTACACCACCACCAGAACGAGCCCACTGCCCTTTATGACCTCTTGTGGATGTCTTACCATGACCAGAACTTTCGCCTCTTCCAACTCTCTTTGGCTTTTTCTTAGCACCTGGAGCAGGTCTTAGCTCATAAAGTTTCATTCAGGTTTGCCCTCCTTTTTATTTGAGTATCTCTTCTAAGGTCTTGCCTCTGAGTCTTGCAACCTCTTCGGGTCTTTTGAGCTGCTTTAAAGCCTCTATTGTAGCATGCACAACATTTGCAGGATTATTTGACCCAAGGCTCTTTGTTCTTATATCCTTTATGCCCGCAAGCTCACAAACAGCTCTCACAGCACCACCTGCAATAACACCAGTACCCTCCGGAGCAGGCTTAATCAGTACCTTTGAAGCACCAAAATCACCAATTGCCTCATGAGGTATGGTTGTACCAACAATTGGCACTTCGATAAGATGCTTTTTTGCATCTTCAATAGCCTTTCTTATAGCATCAGGTATTTCAGCAGCTTTTCCATGCCCTGCGCCAACATGCCCGTTCTCGTCACCAACCACAACAATAGCAGAAAATTTGAGTCTTTTTCCACCCTTTACAACCTTTGCAACCCTGTTTATATTAACAACTCTCTCTTTCAAGTTCAAGCCTGTTGGATCAATTCTTTTTTGCGCCAAGCTCTACCCCTCCTTTTAAATTAAAACTCAAGACCGGCTTCTCTTGCAGCCTCAGCCAAGGCTTTTACCCTGCCATGATATGGATATCCACCTCTGTCAAACACAACCCTGGTTATTCCCTTTTCTTTTGCCCTTTCAGCAATAACTTTTCCTACATACTGCGCAGCTTCAACAGATTTTGTAGAGGAAAGCCTTGATTTAATCTCAGGTTCAAGAGATGATGCTGCAACCAGGGTATGACCTTTTTCGTCATCAATTATCTGGGCATATATATATTTTAAACTTTTATACACACAAAGACGAGGTCTTTCAGCTGTACCAAACACTTTCTTTCTAATTCTCTTGTGACGTATTAATCTTTTTTCATTACGATTCACCTTTTTATACAAGCCCAATCACTCCCCTCTATTTCTTACCGCCTTTACCGGCTTTTCCTTCTTTGAGTCTCAATACCTCATTTGCATATTTGATACCTTTACCGAGGTATGGATCAGGTTCACGAACTTTTCTGATGACTGCCGCAAAGTTACCAACCTGCTGTTTATCAATTCCTTT
The DNA here is from genome assembly GCF_026810225.1 of Caldicellulosiruptor morganii. NCBI lineage: Bacteria > Bacillati > Bacillota > Caldicellulosiruptorales > Caldicellulosiruptoraceae > Caldicellulosiruptor > Caldicellulosiruptor morganii. The sequence continues at coordinate 926,599 of NZ_CP113865.1, read as the reverse complement.
TATAATTATCCTGTTTTGATCAGGCACTTCAATAGTAAGCCCTGCTGGCTCTTCAAATTCCACAGGATGAGAATATCCCACGTTTAAAATAAGTTTTTTGCCCTGTTTTTGTGCCCTGTATCCTATCCCGACAATTTCCAATTCCTTTGCAAAACCATTTGTAACACCTTCAACCATATTGGCAATAAGCGTTCTTGTAAGACCATGAAGTGCTCTGTGAAATCTTTCATCAGAAGGTCTCTGAACCAAAATCTGATTGTTTTCTATTTTAACTATCATCTCAGGATGAATTTCTCTTGTCAAACTACCCTTTGGACCTTTTACTGTAATGACATTGCCATCTATTTTAACCTCTACACCATTTGGTATATCAATAGTTTTTTTCCCTATTCTTGACATCATTTCACCTCCAACAAAAATAAAGTCTTATTACCAGACGTAGCAGAGTACCTCTCCGCCAACTCCTTCTTTTCTTGCTTTTTTATCTGTCATTATACCTTTGGATGTTGAGATAATAGCTATACCAAGTCCACCCAGAACCCTTGGAAGCTCATCTTTACCTGCATATACTCTACGTCCTGGTTTCGAGATTCTTTTAAGACCGGTAATTGCTCTTTCTTTGTTAGGACCATATTTTAATTTTATTCTTATAATCCCATTCTTGCCATCATCAATTATTTCATATTCTTTTATAAAACCTTCCTCCAGTAAGATTTGTGCAATAGCCTTCTTCATTTTTGAAGCCGGAATATCTACATATTCATGGCGAGCATTATTTGCATTTCTGATGCGTGTGAGCATATCTGCAATAGGATCTATTACGTACATCTTATTACCTCCTTCCGAATTAAAAATTACCAGCTCGCTTTCTTAACACCCGGTATCTCTCCGTTATGCGCAAGCTTTCTAAAACAGAGTCTGCAAACCCCAAACTTTCTCAAGTACGCTCTCGGTCTTCCACAGATTTTGCACCTATTGTAATATCTTGTTGAAAACTTCTGTGGTCTTTGCTGCTTTACAATCAAAGCTTTCCTTGCCATGAATTCCCCTCCCTATTTTCTAATTCAAATTTAGCTTACAAATGGCATGCCCAATAATCTCAAAAGTTCTTTTGCCTCTTCGTCAGTCTTTGCAGAGGTAACAATTGTAACTTCAAGTCCTCTAATCTTATCCACTTTGTCATAATCAATTTCTGGAAATACAACTTGTTCTTTAAACCCAATTGTATAATTTCCTCTTCCGTCAAAAGATTTATCTGAAACACCCCTGAAATCTCTTACCCTTGGAAGAGCAAGATTTATCATCTTATCTAAAAACTCATACATTCTATCTCCTCTTAAAGTCACCATACAGCCTATTGGCATTCCTTTTCTCAGTTTGAAGTTTGAAATAGACTTCTTGGCTCTTGTAACAACTGGTTTTTGTCCTGTAATCGCCATCAAATCGTTAACAGCTGCTTCCAGCGCCTTGGGATTATCCTTGGCTTCACCAAGTCCAATATTTACTACAATCTTGCCGAGTCTTGGCACTTGCATAATGTTCTTGTATCCAAACTTCTGCATCATTGCGGGAATAACTTCTTTGTAGTACTTCTCTTTAAGTCTCGGTGCCATAAAATTTTACCTCCCCTCACTTTGACAATTAATCTATAATCTCGCCACATTTCTTGCAGGTTCTTACTTTCTTCTCTTCATCTCCCTCTTGGATAAACCTGTGCCCTATTCGTGTTGGTTTGTTACACTTCGGGCAGACAAGCATTACTTTGCATGCCCAGATTGGTGCTTCCTGAGTAATTATACCGCCCTGTGGCATTTTGGGATTCGGCCTTACATGTTTCTTTACTATATTAACACCTTCAACAACCACTTTCTTGTCCTTTGGCAAAACTGTTAATACTTTGCCCTGTTTGCCCTTGTATTTACCCGAAATAACTACAACTGTGTCTCCTTTTTTTACATGAACCTTATTTGGCATATCTTTCCCTCCTTCAATCAAAAGCTTACAGAACTTCTGGTGCAAGCGAAACAATCTTCATAAAGTCTTTATCTCTGAGTTCCCTTGCAACAGGTCCAAATATACGTGTTCCTCTTGGAGTTTTATCCTCTCTTATCAAGACTGCTGCATTATCATCAAACCTGATGTATGTTCCATCTTCTCTTCTGATTCCTTTTCTTGTTCTGACAATTACAGCTTTCACAACATCACCTTTTTTAACAACGCCACCTGGTGTTGCATCTTTAACAGAACATACTATGATATCACCTATATTTGCAAATTTTCTATTTGAACCACCAAGTACTCTTATACACATTACCTCTTTTGCACCTGTGTTATCAGCAACTCTCAACCTTGATTGTGGTTGAATCATCTTTTATGTCCCTCCTTCTAAAACCTAAGGTTTGCTTAAATTTACTTTGCCTTTTCTAATATCTTTACAACTCTCCATCTCTTTTCTTTTGAAAGTGGTCTTGTTTCCATAATTAATACCTTGTCACCAACTCTGCATTCATTGTTCTCGTCATGAGCTTTAAATTTAGTAGTTCTCTTTATAGTCTTTTTATAAAGAGGGTGCTGAACTAAAGTTTCTACTGCAACTACAACAGTCTTATCCATCTTATCGCTCACAACAACACCAATCCTTGTCTTTCTCAAACCTCTTTTTTGTTCCACTTAAATTCCCTCCTTAAAGCCTGCTTTTATTTTGCATTTTTACTTGCTCTTTCTTGCTCAAGTTCTCTTTCTCTTAAGATTGTTTTTATTCTTGCAATTGTTCTTTTGACTTCTCTAATCCTCATTGGATTTTCAAGCTGGTTTGTTGCAAGCTGAAACCTCAAGTTAAAAAGTTCACTTTTCAACTTTTTTAACTCATTATGAAGTTCTGGAGTTGTCATTTCACGAAGCTTAGACGCTTTCATTTACCTCACCACCCGTTTCTACATCTTGTCTTGAAACTATCTTGCACTTTATTGGCAGTTTGTGAATAGCAAGCCTCAGTGCCTCTTTTGCAACCTCTTCATCAACACCGCCAACCTCAAACATAACTCTTCCCGGTTTTACCACTGCAACCCAGTACTCAGGTGAACCTTTACCAGAACCCATACGCGTCTCAGCAGGCTTTCTGGTCACAGGCTTGTCCGGGAATATCTTTATCCAAACCTTACCGCCTCTTTTTATATGCCTTGCAATAGCCACTCTGGCAGCTTCAATCTGGTTACTTGTAATCCAGCCCGGCTCCAAAGCCATAATACCATAATCGCCATATGCAACAAAGTTGCCTCTTGTTGCTTTCCCTTTCATTCTACCTCTTTGTTGTTTTCTCCACTTAACTCGCTTTGGCATAAGCATTATTTATCTCCCCCTTTTTCAGCACCTGCTCCTTTTTGTGGCAAAATGTCGCCTTTGTATATCCAGGTCTTCACACCAATTCTTCCATAAGTAGTGTGAGCTTCTGCAAATCCATAATCAATGTCTGCCCTTAATGTCTGAAGAGGAATTCTTCCCTCTTTATACCATTCAGTTCTTGCAATTTCAGCTCCGCCAAGACGTCCTGATACCATTGTCTTGATACCCTTCGCACCGCTTTTAAGCGCCCTTGCCATTGCCTGTTTCATAGCCTTTCTAAACGAAACTCGTTTTTCAAGCTGAGCAGCAATGTTCTCGGCTACAAGCTGTGCATCAAGCTCGGGTACTTTTATTTCTTTTATATCAAGCGAGATTGTCTTCCCACCTGTAATCTTTTCAAGTTCTTTCCTCAAAGCCTCAACGCCAGAGCCTGCTCTTCCTATTACAATACCTGGCTTTGCTGTGTGAATTACAACCTTTATTCTCTTTGCTGCTCTTTCTATTTCAATTTTTGAAATACCGGCATTATAAAGCTTTTCTTTAATATGGCGCCTGATTTTGTAGTCTTCAATTACATACTTATCAAAATCTTTATCTGTAGCAAACCATCTCGAATCCCAATCCTTTATAATCCCAATCCTGAAGCCCTTCGGATGAACCTTTTGACCCATTTATTTCCCTCCTTATTAAAAGTTACTCTCTTTCTTTGAGTACAACTGTAATATGGCTTGTTCTCTTTCTAATTAAGAATGCTCTTCCCTGCGCTCTTGGTCTTATTCTCTTGAGCATTGGTCCACCATTTGCATAAATCTCAGCTATATAGAGTTTTTCAACATTCATATTATGATTGTTTTCTGCATTGGCAATTGCTGACTTTAAAACCTTTTCTACAAATCTTGCGCCTCTTTTTGGTATAAATTTTAATATATTTAAAGCTTCTTGAACAGGTTTATTTCTGATAAGGTCAATTACTATTCTAACCTTTCTTGGCGATATCATCGCATAGCGCAAGGTAGCAGTTGCTTTTTTTTCGCTGTTGGTTGCATTTACTGCCTTTCCCACAAACTTCTCCTCCCTTCTAACAATTGCACACCATAACTTTTTTCATTTTTACTTCAATGCAGTCGACCTTTCTGTATGATGACCATGTCCTTTAAATGTTCTTGTGGGAGCAAACTCACCAAGCTTATGCCCCACCATCTCCTCTGTTATATAAACAGGTACATGCTTTCTACCGTCATAAACAGCAATTGTATGCCCAACCATTTGAGGTAAAATTGTTGATCTTCGAGACCATGTCTTGATAACTTTCTTTTCATTGTTTTGATTTAACTTCTCAATCTTTTTTAATAGTTTTGGGTCACAATAAGGACCTTTCTTTAAAGATCTACCCACGTTTTATCCCTCCTTAAGACTCAAAATAGTGCTTACTTTCAAAAGATTACTTTCTTCTCTTGACAATAAACTTATCTGACGGTTTGTTCTTCTTTCTTGTCTTGTAACCAAGTGTAGGTTTACCCCATGGTGTTAGCGGTCCTGGATGCCCAATTGGTGCTTTACCCTCACCACCACCGTGTGGATGGTCAACAGGGTTCATCGCAGAACCTCTAACTGTTGGTCTGATACCCATCCATCTTTTACGTCCTGCTTTTCCTAATCTGACATTCTCATGGTCCAAGTTTCCAACCTGACCTATTGTAGCCCGGCACTCCTGGCTTACATATCTGAGCTCACCGGATGGAAGTCTTATCAGCGCATACTTGCCTTCCTTTGCCATAAGCTGTGCAACAGCTCCTGCACTCTTTGCAAGCTGCCCGCCTCTTCCTGGATGCAGCTCAATGTTGTGTATCATTGTTCCAACAGGGATATTCTTGAGCGGCAATGCGTTACCAACCTTGATATCAGCATCAGGTCCTGACATTACAGTATCCCCAACTTTTAAGCCTTCAGGCGCCAAGATATATCTTCTCTCACCATCCGCATAGCACAAAAGTGCAAGAAAAGCTGTTCTGTTTGGGTCATACTCAATTGCTTCTACCTTTGCCGGAATCCCATCTTTATCTCTTTTGAAATCAACAATTCTTATTTTTTTCTTATGTCCGCCGCCTCTATGTCGAACAGTGATTTTTCCCTGATTGTTTCTACCTGCCCATTTCTTTTTTGTGAATACCAATGATTTTTCAGGTTCAGTTTTTGTAATAATTTCTTTGTAATTCAAAACTGATGCGTTTCTGCGGCCCGGTGATGTAGGTTTGTAGACTATTATACCCACCTTTTTCCCCTCCTTATCTGCTTTCAAGCTTTAATTTATATCAAACTATCAAAGAATTCTATTGTTTTGCTATTCTCCTTCAGCTTTACAATGGCTTTCTTCCATGCCTTTGTTTTTCCTTCAAATCTCCCTACTCTCTTTCTCTTTGGCTTTACGTTCATTGTCCACACCTTTTCTACCTCAACACCAAAAAGCTGTTCAACAGCTTTTTTTATCTCAATTTTATTTGCTCTTCTGTCAACTTCAAATGTGTACTTTTTCTGTGGAATCATGCTTATGCTTTTTTCAGTCACAATCGGTCTTTTGATTATTTCTTCTGGCAACATATTATGCATACACCTCCTCTACTTTCTTCACAGCATCCTGGAGGATTATAAATTTATCATATTTCAGTATGTCAAATACATTCAAGTTTCCTACCTGAAGAGTCTTGACTTCTGGAATGTTCTTTGTCGATTTTTGCAAATACTCGTTCTTCTCTGGAATAACTATTAACGCTTTTTCATTCTCAAGCCCTAAATTTTTCAAAACTCTTATCACTTCTTTTGTTCTGTACTGATTCATGTCCCACCTGTCAAGAACAATGAGATTGTTCTCTTTTACCTTGGAAGACAGTGCACATTTCAAAGCAAGTCTTCTTACCTTCTTTGGCAGGTCTATTGAAAAATCTCTTGGTTTTTTAGCAAATACAACGCCACCTTTTCTCCATGTTGGAGCTCTGATAGAACCCTGCCTTGCTCTACCTGTACCTTTCTGCCTCCAGGGCTTTCGACCACCACCACGAACTTCTGCTCTTGTCTTTGCCGCAAATGTTCCCTGGCGTCTGTTTGCAAGGTGCGCAACAACAGCCTGGTGCAGAACATGGGTATTTACTGGCACATTAAATATTGAGTCGCTGAGCTCAATCTCACCAATCTGCTGACCTTCTATGTTATAAACCGGAACCTTTGGCATTTCTCTTCCTCCTTCCTGAAGCTTTAGCTCTTATTTGCTTTTCACTGAGTCTCTGATTATTAAAAGTGAATTTTTGTTACCTGGAACACTTCCTTTAACCAAAAGCAAGTTCCTCTCCGGGTCAACTTTTACAACCTGCAAGTTTAAAACTGTTACTCTTTCCCCGCCCATTCTACCAGGCATCTTTTTACCCGGGAATGTCCTTGCAGGGAATGTGTTAGAACCCATTGAACCTACCCTTCTGTGATACATAGAACCATGGCTCATAGGACCTCTTTGCTGACCGTGTCTTTTGATAACACCCTGAAAACCTTTTGCTTTTGAAATACCAGTTACATCTACTCTCTCACCAGGTGAAAAGATATCCACTCTTATTTCCTGTCCAACCTCATACTTATCTGCATCTTTGAGCCTCAATTCTCTCAAATATCTTTTTGGTTTTACTCCGTGTTTGGCAAAGTGCCCTTTTAGCGGCTTGTTTAACTTGTTTTCTTTTATATCTTCAAAACCTACTTGAATAGCAGAATAGCCGTCTTTCTCTACAGTCTTTTTCCGGACAACTACACACGGACCTGCTTCAATTACTGTAACAGGTATTACTTTCCCTGTCTCATCGAAAACCTGTGTCATGCCTATTTTTTTACCAAGTATACCTTTTGTCATACACTTACACCTCCTTTAGCTTAATCTCGATGTCAACACCTGCAGGGAGCTCTACACGCATAAGTGCATCAACTGTTTTTTGTGTGGGCTTGATAATATCAATAAGTCTTTTGTGAGTTTTAATCTCAAACTGTTCACGTGAATCCTTGTATTTGTGCGGTGCTCTGATGATTGTAATAACCTCTCTGTCTGTTGGCAGCGGTACTGGTCCTGATACCTCTGCGCCCGTGTTCTTAGCTGTTTCTACAATCTTTTTGGCTGATTGTTCTAATAGCTTGTAATCAAATGATTTTAGCTTAATTCTCATTCTCTGAGCTTTTGACATATATTCCCCTCCTCAAAAATAGTATTATTTTATTCTTCTTGCGACAGGGGAACTTTGCAACTTAGCCGTGTGTGTCGAAAACCTTTATATAAAAATACCCGGAGTTTTTTGACTTCGGGCATGAAAACACCGGGTATGGAAATATTCTCTCATACCTTCCCCGTGTCGCCCGTCTCAAAGGACAAGACATACTCAGCAAAAATTCCCTGCAAAGCTATCTGCTTTGCAGCAACCTTTTGCCTCATCGCAATCCAACTTCTTGATATCTCTTTTTACCCACACAACGACTTTATAATTTTATAATAAAAAAAGGCGGTTTGCAAGAGAAATTTTAATAAGTTGCCCCGCCTTCTTGATAAATTTTTTTAATTAGCTCAACATCCACTTCATCTGCTTTTACAAAATGATTTGGTTCAGCACCGCAATATGGACACGGGGAATTTAAATCCACAATTTCATACCCACAAATTCCACATACATATTTTTCTTGCATAGTTTTCTTCCCTCCTCAGTATATTCTATTTCCTTTGTTAATTATTTAATACCCACAAATTAAAATTTTCTATCAAGATAATCTTTTAACAATTTGATGTGTTTCTCCTCATCAAGAATTATTCTCTCAAGCAGCTTTTTGATATACCTATCATCTATCATTTCTATATGTCTCTTATAATTCTTAATTGCCTCTTTTGCTACTTCAAAGAACCATCTTAAAAAACTTTTCTAAAATACAAAATTGCAAAGTAAAAATTTTTAGTAAGAATTTTTTTCTTGTTTGAGATATAATACTTCTTAGGATTCTGCAAAATTTCTTAAGGTGGTAGATGTATATATGAAGATTGGAGTAGGAAATTTGCTTGCTGCAATTTCACATCTAATTGATATTGCACAGGGAAGGAAAGAACATGCACCAAAGGTTACATACATATCTCTCCAAATTGCAAATCAGCTCAATCTTAAAAAAACTGATACCAAAAAGATTTTCTATGCATCTTTTTTCCATGATATTGGTATAACTGTAGCCGGCAGTGGTTTTTACTCTGCTCATACGGATATAGAACTTGCAAAAAATCATTGTATTTTAGGATATGAGTTTGTAAGAAAACTACCAATAGACCAAGATGTTGCAGAGTTCATTAAGTATCATCATGACTTTTATGACGGTTCTGGTGCATTTGGTCAGGACCACAGCTCAATACCATTGGCCTCACAGATTATAAACATAGCTGACCAAATTGACATCAGATTTGATTGGACAAAAGCATATTATCTTCAATTTGAGGATTTAAAAAACTGGCTGCTTAAAAATAAAGGTGTATTGTTTAATCCAGTTCTTGTTGAAGCCTTTTTGGAAATTGCCGAGAAGGATAAGTTCTGGCTTGACCTTTATAATCCTCAATTGAGGGATATTGTTTTAGAGTTGTCTTACGAAGAAGAGGTCTATTTTGATACCCAAAACATGTTGAAATTCTCTGAAGCAATTGCACTGCTGATTGACAATAAGAGTAAGTTTACGCATTTGCATTCTCAAGGTCTTTCAAATATCGTATTTAACATCGCTCAAATTTTGGACCTGGATTTTGATACAGCCAATAAACTCAGGATTGCTGGATACCTACATGATTTGGGAAAGATGATTATACCAAATGAAATTTTAGATAAACCCGATAAGCTGACAAAGGAAGAATTTTACATAGTAAAGTCGCATCCTTATTATACAAAACTAATTCTTTCTAAAATACCTGCTTTTAAAGGCGAAATTTCAGAATGGGCAGGAAATCACCATGAAAGGGTAAATGGAAGCGGATATCCAGAAAAACTTGGAATAAATCAACTTTCCTTGTTTGATAGAATAGTGGGAATATGTGATGTATATCAAGCTCTGACTGAAGATAGACCATACCGAAAAGGTTTACCTCAAAAAGAGGCATTCAGTATAATATCTGATATGGTAAACAATGGATTGTTCTTGAAAGAGGAATTTGAACTATTAAAAAGAGCAGTAGGGTAATTCTCTTTTAACTACTGCTCTTTACAGATTTTGCCTTTTATTATAAATCTTGCTCCACCTGAGTATTTGTTTTCAGCCTCCAAAGAAAAACCATGCTTTTGTATAATTGCTTTGGCAATTGAAAGCCCTAAGCCGCTTTCTCCTCTCCTGCCTTTATAGAACTTTTCAAATATCCTATCAACTTCTTCATCTTTAAAACCTTCTCCATCATCTTCTACCGTAATTTCAAAAAATTCCTTCTGACATATTACATTTATCACAACTTTGCTCTTTGCATATCTTATACAGTTTGAAATTAAATTAGAAAATGCTTCTTTTAATTTATCTTTGTCACAAATAATTTCGGTTTTAGCCTTTGGCTCATATATTATCTCTATATTCTTTGAGAGAGCAAATCCTTCATTGCTTAAAATAGCATCAAAAATTATATCTTCAATGTTTGCTTTTTCAAAAATAAAATAACTTTCAAGAGATTCTATTTTTGTCAGATCAATAATCTGGTTTATTAAATATTTCAGTCTATCCACATGCTCTATTATCCTCTGTGTTGCATATTCCAACTTTTCCTGACTATTTAGTCCAAATTTTATCATTTCAGCGTATCCACGAATAGAGGTTAGCGGTGTTTTTAGTTCATGAGAAATGTTCTGTAAAAACTCTATCTGCATCTTATTGTATTTATCAATTTTTTCTATAAGTTTATTGAACTCATGAGCTATCATCCCTATTTCGTCTTTTGTATATACTTCAACCTTCCTGCTAAAATTAAGGCTTGAAGCTTGTTCTATCCCTTCTTTTAACTTTAAAAGCCCCTGTATCATGCGTTTTGACATAAATATACCAATTATAGCTGCGACAAAACACGTAAAAATCACTATCTGAAAGATTAGAGTAAAAAATCTTTTTTGGAATATTGAAATTCTTTCTAAATTACTAATAATGAGCACATAAAAGTGACTGCTGGATTTACTTCTATACAGCGTAAATAGATAAGGTTTTCCGTCCAATTCTCCAATTTTAAAGCTATGGTCTAAATCTTTGTTTTCTTCAAAAAAACTCATAACTTTCACTCTTGCTTCTACAGTTAGATTTTTGTTTGTATATTCAATTGAACCATCTTTGTTGATTACTGTTATATAATCTTGAAAAAGTTTATAGTCTATTGCTTCAAATTGTAGCTCAAAATTCTTTAAATCCCTTGCACTACCATCCTGAAATACAAAAAATGACTCAAAGAGTCTGGCAAATTTGAGATTATCGGTTTTTACTTGTTCGATTATGTTATTTTTAAAAGAAGCATAAAAAATTATAGTGAATGTTACGAATATAAACACTATAATAGCCAGATACGAAAGATATATTTTGAGTCTAATCTTCATCTTTTTTCTCCTCTAATTTGTATCCAAGTCCCCACATAGTTTTTATTTCTACTGGCAGATTGTATTGTACAATCTTTTTTCTAATTCTCTTTATAACATCATCCACCATTCTTTCGTCATATAAAGCCGGGTTACCCCATACCTGTTCCAATATATGGCTCCTTTTCAGCACCTTTGAATGCTCTTTGAAAAGAAGCAAAAATGTTTCAAACTCTTTGGGTGATAAATCAACCTTTTGGTCTTTATAAAAAACAATTCTTTGATTTAAATCAACCCTTATTCCAAAAAACTCCAATATATTCCCTTCTCTAAAAGCCTCTTTCCCAACCCTTCGCAGTACCTTTTTTATTCTTGCTTCAAGCTCAAGGAGTGAAAACGGCTTTGATATGTAATCGTCACTTCCAAGCTCAAGTCCCAGAACCTTGTCCAGTTCTTCACCTTTCGCAGAGAGCATGATGATTGGTATATTACTCATTTTTCTTATCTGTCTGCAAATCTCATATCCATCCATATCAGGTAGCATAATATCCAATATAATAACATCAGGCTGGTTTTTTTCAAATTCTTTGAAAAAACTTGCTGCATCCTCAAATGTTTTAACTTCGTATCCTCTGTTTGAAAGATATTCATAAATAATATTCAGAATGTCCCTTTCATCATCTACCACATATATCAGATACCTTGGCATTGACAGCATTTCCTCTCTTTTAAAAATGTTTTTGAAAAATATATACCGCTATTTGAAAAATTTTTGAAACTCTTGTATACTATATAGTGGTCAAGCACTCTCAGCAAGACCACTTTTCAAGATTCATTATAGCACATTTTCAATTCAGATGCAGGAGGTGAAAAAAAAGATGATAAAGTTTGGAACAGATGGCTGGAGAGCAGTAATCAGCAAGGATTACACATTTGACAACGTAAAGATTGTTGCTCAAGCAATTGCCGATTATATAAAGGAGATAGATGATAAAAGACCAGTTTTGGTTGGCTATGATACAAGGTTTATGTCTGAAGAATATGCAAGGCTTTGTGCAGGAGTACTTGTTGCAAACGGCATAAAGACATATCTTACAAAAAAGCCGACTCCAACACCAGTTGTGTCATTTACTGTAAAGAACATGAATTTAGCCGGTGCTATAATGATTACAGCAAGCCACAATCCACCGCAGTGGAATGGAATAAAATTTAAAGGTGATTATGGTGGGTCTGCTCTTCCTTCTATTATCGCAGAAATTGAAAAACACCTTTACAAAAATGAAGTAAAATTTGTTGAACCTGAAGAAAGCAATCTATTCTCTTTTATAGATGCTGACAGAGACTATTTTGAACATATTGAAAAATTGGTAAACTTTGATGTTATTTTTAAAGCAAAGCCATTTGCAATAATTGATCCTATGCACGGAGCAGGAGTCGGATATGTTAAAACCCTGTTAGAAAAATATGGCATTAAACATGTTCAGATAAGAGATGAAAGAAACCCTTACTTTGGTGGAGTTAATCCAGAACCAATTTACAAAAACCTTGGAAAATTGATTGATGCTGTTGTCCAAAATAAAGCTGACATAGGTCTTGCAACAGATGGAGATGCAGACAGAATCGGCGCTGTTGATGAAAAAGGTGAGTTTATTGATTCACACAGAATATATGCACTGCTTTTGCGACATCTGGTAGAGGTTAAAGGTCTGAAGGGCGGGGTTGTAAAGACATTTTCAACAACCAATATGGTACCTATTTTGGCAAACAAATATGGTTTAAAAATCTATGAAACACCAATTGGATTTAAGTATATCTGCGAACTTTTCCTAAAAGAAGATATTCTCATTGGTGGAGAGGAAAGCGGAGGTATTGGAATCAAAAATCACATACCTGAAAGAGACGGAATTCTGTGCAGTTTACTTCTTCTTGAAATTATGGCATACCATCAAAAGCCAATTAGCCAAATACTTGATGAACTCTTTAAAGAAATAGGTTACCATTATTATGACAGAATAGACCTTCACCTGCCAAACGAAATCAAAGAAAAGACTTTAAAGATGATTTCTCAAAACACAGAGTTTGCAGGTAGAAAAATCAAAGAGGTTCAAACACTGGATGGGTATAAATATATATTTGAAGATGGCTCATGGATACTCTTCAGAGCATCTGGCACAGAGCCAGTTTTGAGAGTTTACACAGAACAGTTTACCAAAGAGGAAGTAAAAAGGCTTTTGGATGAGGCTGTGAAGCTTATAGAAAGTATGAAATAAAATAGGCGTTTGCAAAATAGATGAAAATGTGAGCAATAAAATGGAAATGAAGTAATAGAGAACAAGGCAGATGATAAGTATAAGTATTTACAGATGCCATTATATAGCATTGCAAACAATAAAAGCATATACCAGACAAATGGTAAGTAATACCAAACTAAAAGAAGACAAAGTAATCCTAAACCCTTTTGAAAGTGATTGTTAAAGGGATTTTAGATGAAGAAGAAAGTTTATGCAGAATAAGCAAAAAGGAATTTGTTAGAAGCTGAAGTTAGGCTTACGCTATAAGTTTTTTAAGTTTTTGAAGTTTTTTGTAAGTAATGTTTTTATGAGATTCTAAGATAAAGTAAGAGAGAATAAAAATCAAAAGCATACAGATGGCGGAGAGCAAGAGGTCAGAAAAAAGTGAAGTATGGTCATAGGAGAATAATGTATCATGACCGAGGAAAGACTTTAACTGGAAGATAGTTTGCTCTATAGTAACTCTTGATTTGTAAAGTTTTTCAAATTCATTAGAATTTCTGTCTATGCCAGGGAAGTTGCGCAGGTCAGAGTCCGGGTAGGTATAAAACATTCTACCAGATTTAGAAGAAGTACAGGGATGAGGGCAGTTGCAAAAGCGTTTACCATCTTTAATTTGAGAGCAAGGGCAACGCCACTTGATACGTGGTGAGCGATTTTTGCCATTACACAAGCCTTCACGGATAAAAGGCTTGTTAAGCTTATTACAAAAGGGCACACCTTCTGGAGAAATAGAGATATTTGGGTCGGAAGTAGGCGAGGTTGAATTTGATTTTGAGCCCCTTGGGTTTATAGGGATAATAGCTTTAGAGAATTTAAAGTTATTTATTAAAGTAGAGTAAATTGCATATGAGTCGAGAGCGCTATCAGCAATGAAGGTTGAGAAAGGGTTTTGGAAGTTCTTATTCAAATTAATTAGAGCAGGGATAAGAGCTTTTGAATCGGAGATAGCTTTAGCACAGGATGGGTCAGATGTATCAGCTTGAGGGAAAGTAAAAGCAGGAGAGATTACAAGAGGGATACCAAAGCCATTGGTTAGGATAGAGAATTTATAAGCATAGCAGAAATGACCATTAGCGAACATACGAGTGATATATGGTGAAGCAGAAGCAGTTTGAGGGAGATTAGAATATGTAAGAGAATAGACAAGATGAGATTGTAGGTCAGGGTTTTGTGACTTAGTTTTTTTAAGTTGTGATTGAATGAATTTAGGATTATTTTCTTTGACCCTGGGTTCTAAAGCGGTAGTATCGAAGATGATAGTAGAAGCAAGGTCAGGGTTTATTTTAAGGGCGATATTATGGGCATAGTTTGCGATATTGTAGAAAAGTTTTTCAATCTCATGGCAGAAGATTTTTCTGAATCTTGAGAAGGTAAAGATGGAAGGTATTTTATTGAAGTTGCAAAAGATTCTGAGCTGATAAGAGTTGATCAGGATAGCGCGCAGCCAAGTTAATGTAGTGAGTTTGAGGATTTTTTGTACAAAGAAAGCACGGAGCATAGATTGCAAAGAGAAATCTCTTTGTCTTCCGAAGTATTTGTAGTAAATTTTGAAGAAGGATGCAGGTATGAACTGGTTTAAATCGATGAAATTGCTGAAAAAGCCGAGCAAAGTGTGAGGGCTGCTAAGAAGCAACGTTTTTAACGTGCTCGTAGAGATCTAAAAAAGATAGTTGTTTGTTTTGGTTTTTGAACATTTTATCTTCCTCCTCATAGAAAGTATGTTTTATATAGATAAATTTTACACTATCTATGAGGAGGAAGGAAGACTTTTTTAAAAGTTTTGAAAAGCTTGATAACGCTCATCTTGAGCGTTTATGCAAAAGGCTATATAGAAAGTATGAAATAAAAAGAAAGGGGCGTAGTTAGCCCCTTTTAAATTTTTTCAAAAACTCCCTGTAAAACCTGTAAGTCATATAAACATCAATCTTGCTTGTTATCTCAAATGTCGAGTGCATAGACAAAACTGGAACTCCTGAGTCTATTACATTTATCATCTTTCTTGCAATAAACATAGCAATTGTGCCGCCACCGCCCTGGTCGACTTTACCCAAAAGCCCGGTTTGCCAGCAAATATTATTTGAATTCAAAAAATTCCTTATTTTCCCAACATACTCTGCTGTTGCTTCAGAACCATTGTATTTACCTCTGACACCAGTATACTTTTCAATTGTAACACCATGGCCAATCAATGTTGAATTGAGCCTGTCATAAGCACCTTCATATGTTGGGTCCAGTGCTGCTGCAACATCACCTGAAATTGCTGCCGAGTTTTCAAAGCAAACAGCCAAATCAAGGCTATTGTCATACTCACCCAGAGCTTTTAAAAGTCTTGCAACCGATATATCAAAAAAGCTGGCTTCTGCACTTGATATTCCTACGCTTCCTATTTCCTCTTTGTCAACCAAATACACTATTGCAGTCTTTTCTGGAACGTCATTAATTGAGAACAAAGCCTCAGCTGCCAAAAAACTGCATGCTCTGTCATCCTGACCGTATGCTCCAATTAAGCTCCTGTCAAGCCCCACATCGCGCGCTTTTGCAGCTGGCACTATTTCAATGTCAGCTGAAATAAAATCCTCTTCTGTGATACCATATTTTTCATTTAAAATCCTCAGGATATTAAGTTTTACTTTTTCTTTTACCTTCTCGTCATTAAACGGCATACTTCCTATGAGTACGTTTAAATTCTCGGCAGGAATAGCCTCACTTGCTTTTTTCTGAAGCTGGTCAGATGACAGGTGTACAAGAAGGTCTGTGATATAAAATACCGGGTCGTTTTCATCTTCACCAATAACAATCTTCACCTTTGAACCATCACTTTTTACAACAACCCCGTGAAGACTCAAGGGTACATTCACCCAGTGATATTTTTTTATACCTCCATAGTAGTGAGTCTTTAGAAAAACAAGTTCGTTTGATTCATATACTGGCTTTGGTTTCAAATCAAGCCGCGGTGAATCTATATGGCTTCCTATTAAATTAAATCCTTCTTTCAAAGGCTTTTTGCCTATCACTGCCAGCAAAATACTTTTATTATTGTTTATAAAATAAACCCTGTCACCTGGTTTTAGCCTGCATCCATATTCAAATTCCGAAAACCCATTCTCTTTTGCTTTTGAGATAAAATATTCAACAGCTTCCCTTTCAGTTTTAGCACAGTTTAAAAAGTTCTTGTACCTTTCTGCAAGTTCAAACGCTCTCTGTTTATCTTCTTCTGTTGCAACTTCCCAGGCATTTTTAGAGGTGTACGATAGTTTTTCAGAAAGTTCCTGTCCGTAAGTTTTTTCGCCCATTTTCTGCCCCTCCCAAAAGTATTTTTTTAGCATCACACAAAATATCATATCACAACCCTCATTTTTTGGGTATTAATTTTAATAAGGAAATTTTGAACTGCAGGGCAGAATTCACAATTTTAAATAACCTATCATAAAATACTGAAGAGAAAGGAAGGGAAAAGTAGAAATTTAAAATGAAAAACGCAAGAGAGATTCTCAAATACATAGGACCGGGTCTTCTTGTAACAGTCGGGTTTATTGACCCCGGAAACTGGGCTTCAAATGTTTCAGCCGGCAGTCAATATGGAACTGCTCTTTTATGGGTGGTGCTACTGTCAACAATAATCCTGATAATTCTTCAGCACAATGCAGCCCATCTGGGAATTGCAACTGGACTGTGTTTAGCTGAAGCAGCATCAATATATCTAAATAAATACCTCGCAGTATTTGTATTGTTTTCTGCCATGCTTGCAACAGTATCTACTGCTATGGCAGAGATACTTGGCGCTGCCATTGCAATCAAGATGCTTTTCAAAATTCCAGTAAAAGCTGGAGCTTTAATGACTTTGCCTTTTATAATATTTTTCTTGTTTTCTAATTCTTATAAAAAAGTAGAAAAATGGATAATAGGTTTTGTTTCACTCATAGGTCTTTCGTTTCTGGTTGAATTTCTGTTTATAGATGTGCCGGCAAAAGAAGTAATTGTGTCCTGGGTTAAACCTTCTGTGCCCTCCGGGTCACTTTTAATTGTTCTTTCTATTCTCGGTGCTGTTGTAATGCCGCATAACCTTTTTTTGCATTCAGAGATTATTCAGAGCAGGCAATGGAACATTCAGGACGAAAAGATAATAAAACATCAGCTAAAATTTGAGTTTGTGGATACACTTTTTTCCATGTTTATCGGTTTTCTTATAAATAGCAGTATGATTATTATAGCATATGCCACTTTTCATACAAAAAATATACAGGTTACTTCTCTTGAGCAAGCGCAACAGATGCTAAAACCACTTATGGGTGATTTTTCGGCTATTGTATTTGCATTTGCGCTGCTTCTTTCCGGAATTTCTTCAAGTATAACTGCTGCATTTACAGGTGGTACAATCCTTGCAGGGCTTTATAAAAAACCCTATAACATTGAAGACAAACACACCCGACTTGGAATTCTAATTCCTTTAGTCTTTGCAGTGGTCATTATTCTTTTCGTTTCAGACCCTTTTAAAGGACTTATAATATCCCAGATGCTTTTGAGTTTGCAGCTACCAGTTACAATTATACTCCAAATATATCTGACATCCTCAAAAAAGGTTATGGGTAAGTTTGCAAATTCTTTTTTTGACAAAATCATTCTCATAATTGTAGCTGCGGTTGTAATCGGACTTGATATGTATTTGATCTTAACTTCCACTTAAAAAAACAAGCGGGCAGTAACCGGAAGTATCTTACTGCCCGTATATTTTTACTTTCTTGATGAATAATCCTTAATAAAGTTTTCAATTGAACGGTCATATGTCCTTTCTGCCTCTTTCGAAAAGTAGCAAGCGGGTAATTCCCCATTTTTTCTGTGATAATGCAGGCACTCACAGCATCTTCCCTTTCTTGAACATGGTTCATAAGTACAAGTGCATATTGAAAGGTTTTTGGAAACTGTGCACTCCATTTGAAAAATCCTCCCTTCTAAAGTTTAAATTTTTCGAAGTTTTGTCCAAAAAAGATATAGAGAAAATTCCCTTTTTCAATATTATTATCTTTCACAAATTTTTCAATGTCAAATTCAAGCAAACAACTTCTTGATTTTCTCAGGATTTCTTTTGGATCTTCAATACCAGGTCTGCCAGAATCAATTCTGTAAATAGCCTGTTTGATAGCTTCCTTTTGCTCTTTTGTTGTAAAAAGCTCTTCCGGCAGAAATTCCTCAGGAAATTTTCTCAAAATGTCAAATTTAAATAGATTATTCAATATCATAGAATCTGAGATAAACTGATCTTTTATAACCTCATAAAGCTTTTTTATAAAGTCCTTTGTATTGAGATTGCTATCAATCTTCTGCGAAAGTCTTTCAAAAAAATCCGAAGGTAAAATCTTTTTAAAGATGTATCTTAGCAGATAGTAAAGATACTGTCTGTTGTAAATTTTGTCTATCAGGTCTTCTATTTTCTTGAGTTTATAAATATCTTCAAAATCCATAAACATATTTGAAATAACCTCATACGGTGGATGGTCAAAAAATTCATAATTGTATTTATCCGCTTCATTCCTTATCTCTGTGCCTTTCAGCATCTTTAAAAACCCAAGCTGCAGTTCATCTGCAAAATACAAAACAGTTCTGTCAAGGCTTTTTTTAAAAGTCATATAGTCCTCAAAAGGAAGCCCTGCAATTAAATCAAGATGTACAATACAGTTTTTATTATAAAGTAACTTTTTCAAGTTTCTGTCAATCTTTTCAATGTCATAAACTCTGTTGATTGCATCAAGGGTTCTGGGATTAAAACTTTGAATTCCAATTTCAAGACGAAACAATCCCTGCCTTGAGTTATTTAAAGCAAAAATCAAGTCATCATCCAATAATGTGGGATCCATTTCAAAGTGGACCTGAGTGTTTTGCGAATATTTTTTGCAAAATTCTATAATCTCAATTGCTCTTTCTTTATTCACATTGAATGTCCTGTCCACAAACTTTATCAATCTTACGTTTTTCTTAAAAAGATACCCAAGTTCCTCAAAGACTTTTTCAAGCGGTACAAAGCGCACACCTTTTTCAATTGATGAAAGACAATAAGAGCATTTAAAAGGACATCCTCTGCTACTCTCATAGTAGTAGATTCTATTTTGGTCCAAAATTTCATCTCTATAGGCAAAAGGAAGTTTTTTTAAATCAAAAGGAGGAAAATTTTTTTCAACATATTCAATACCTGATGCAATACACCTGCAAAATTCTAAAAATGGATACTCTCCTTCACCTCTAATTATATAATCCACATATGGCCATTCATCGAGACTATCAAAATAAACTTCTGGACCACCAATGACAATTTTTATATCTTTTCTTGCCTTTTTGAGACCTTCAACAAGCTTCTCTACATAGCTTCTATTCCAGATATACGTTGAAATAGCCACATACTCAGGTTTTTTTGATAATATCTCATACAACACCTGGTTAAGAGATTGATTAATGTTAAACTCAATATACTCACAGGGACACACTTCTTTACAGAGTTGATACAGGTACCTTACTGCCAGATTGGTATGCACATACTTTGAATTTATGGCAACAAGTAAAATCATTATATCACTACTTTCTCATAAATCTGTATTTTGCTCTTAAAATTATACCACATATAAAAAAGAAAAAGGCAAGGCTTTAAAAAACCCTGCCATAACAATGTTATAACCAATAATTTAAATAAACAGATTCACACCTGCTTCGCTGGCTTCACCCAGGTATGTTGCAACCCCACCAATCTCAACACCGTCTATCAGTTCATCTTTTTTTATGCCCATTACATCCATTGACATTGAACATGCTACCATCTTAATACCAAGCTCCTGTGCCTGCTTTATCATCTCAGGCAACATCATCACATTCTTTTTTCTCATCATATACTTCATAAGTCTCGGACCAATGCCCAAAAAGTTCATCTTAGAAAGAGGAAGTTTTTCCACACCCTTTGGCATCATAACCCCAAACATTCTCTCCAAAAAAGATTTACCTGAAGCTTTCTTCTTGGCATCTCTTAATACATTCAACCCCCAGAACGTGAAAAACATTGTGACTTCATCACCCATTGCTGCTGCACCAGTTGCAATTACAAATGCTGCCATGACCTTATCCATGTCGTTACTAAAAACTATTATTGTTTTCTTATCTTCTCTCATTCTTTAAATCACCCTTCATGCTTTTTTTATTTTTGCTCTGATAACACCATTTGATTCTTCCAGAGATAAAAGCTCATTTTTTGTCTTTTTGCACCAGCTCTCCACATCCCTTTTAAAAGCAGGATCTGTAACCTCAATTGTCACTATGTCACCGCTTTGAGCCTCTTTCATTTGTTTAAAAAGTTGAGTAATTGGTCCTGGACACTGAAGCCCTTTTGCATCAACAAAATATTCTGCCAATTTTAACACCTCCAGAGATTTTATTTTCAATTTTGTTATACTATTACCCATCTTTAAAAAGTTTATAAATACTTTGTTAAAATAATAACGCTATTGAACAAATTATAACTGCTCAATCTAATTTAAAAAAAAGAAAAAATACTAATTATCTTTAACCTAAAAACTTCATCATTATATTCAAAACTTTCCGAACCTCATCTTTATTGGCTACTCCTGACAGGCACTCGGTAGCATGACTTTCAATTATATAATAACCCACCTTTTCTATTGCCTTTTTTACAGCAGCTATCTGAAGCATAATCTCTTCGCACTCTTTTTCCTCTTCTACCATTTTAATAATTCCCTCAATATGCCCTTTAATATTCTTTAACCTGCTTAAAATCTCTTCTTTTCTTTCTTTTTCAGGCATCTCTAACACCTACTCCTCAACAAGTTCAATTGCACCCTGAGGACAATATCTTACACACACCCCGCATCCTGTACATTTTTCTTTATCTATCTCAATTTCAACATCAAAAAAGCCATAAACCTTTCTTTTTATTGCATCGAACCTGCACGAACGTGAAGCAGGACAAAACGGTGACCTGTCACATAGATTTTTATCAAGAACAGCTTTTTTCATATCTTTGCTTTGACTCCTTTCACAAAATAATGCCAATTTTAATACCCCATACCATAGGGGTGTATCTTAGCTCTGAATTTATTATAAATAAAAAATTTAAAAATGTCAATCCAAAAAGAAAACAATGTTATGAAAATCCCATTTTAGGGTATAACATTTTTGGATAAAATACGTTATAATTAAATGGTAACAAATTTATACACGGGAGGTTTTATGATGAAAAAGCTATGTAAGATGTATTTAGCTCTTTTTATTGCCTTTTTATTTCTTTTTGATGTGGGATTTTCTCAGTCAATTACCGTAGTTCCAAAGGTGATCGATGGCAAAATGTATGTAGATTTAGAAGCTTTAAAAAGTTTTTTGGGTTTTGAATATACAAGTACTCAAGAGGGAATAACCATTCAGAAAAAAGAGTTATCCATAAGTGAGGTAATCAGCAAAGTTAACAAATCTGTGGTGGCAATAATTGGCGACAGTAAAAAAATAAAAGCTGACGACTTTTATTACAGCAAAATACCCGCAGGACTTATGCACGGCTCCGGTGTTGTCATCGATAAAAACGGGTTAATTCTTACAAACAATCACGTTGTAGAAGATATGAAACAACCCTATGTAATTTTCTATGATGCCAAGGCATATAAAGCAACAATACTGTATAGAAATAAAGATATAGATCTGGCTCTTTTGAAGGTAAACCGTGCAAATTTAAACCCAATAGAAATTGAAGACCCCAGAAATGTCAAAGTCGGGCAAGAAGTACTGGCAATAGGAACTCCGCTTTTCCTGGGCTGGCAGAACAGTGTAACTCACGGAATAATAAGTGGACTGAACAGACCGGTTGATGAAGCCTATACATTTTTACAAACAGATGCTGCCATAAATCCCGGAAACAGTGGTGGTCCTCTTGTGAATATGCAAGGAAAACTGGTTGGTATTAATACACTGGGTATCGAATACTTTCAGGGAATTAATTTTGCAATTCCAGTCGAAAATATTCTCTATTTTTTGGACCATTACAGAAAATTCGGTAAGATAAGAAGATGTTATTTGGGACTTGAATTTGAAGACAGCTGGCTTTCCATTGTGGGTTTGCCTTCCAACCTTGGCTTGAAAATAATCGATGTAAAAGAGGACAGCCCACTTAAAGGACTCGTCCAGGAAAATGATGTACTTGTGTCGATTGACAATTATGCTGTAAACTCAATTGCAGAATATAACCAAACTCTTATGAAGTACCTGCCGGGCGATAAGGTAAAACTCAAAATCAAAAGGAACACAAGGACATTCGAAAAAGAAGTAATGTTAAAGGAATACCCTGAAAATAAATAAAACATAGAAAGGATGATGTTTGATGACAAAAAACTTGAAAAGATTTTTAACCATTCTACTTCTTTTTGTTTTCCTGGTATCTTCAGCTACTTCTCTGGCTTTTGCGCAGGATGATGACGGAGTTATTGATTTTTACACAGTTTTTTCAAAAGATGATGTCAATAAAAACAGGGTTGGTAATAGTATATACAATTGGTCAATATACATGCCTCAAGACGCATATATTAATAAAGACCCAAAAGGAAGTTATTTTTCAATGTCAAGTAGCAGTTACAAAGCAAATATAAGCGTTGAGTCAATTTTGAACAAAGAAGGTTTTTCATCCTTAGACGAAATCCTGCTTTATGGTTCAAACATAATAAATAGCCCTGATACTGCATTCAAGATATATTCTCTGAAAAAGGGCAAAGATAAAAAAGGACAGGAATATATCGAAATTACAAGTGTTTACACAGATTCTTTTTATGTTTTTGTAGATGAGGAAGAAAGCTCCGGTACATTTAACCTTACGCGAATTTACCTGAGCAAAAACAAAAAGTATAATTACATTTACAGACTCACTATCAGCATGGATTTAAACTTTTACACCGAACACAAAAATCTTTTGTATAAAATAGCTGATTCATTTGAACTTCAATTTGATTCAAAAAATCCCAATATTAAAGACTTAGCAGACAACGTAACCAGCTGGAGGGTCCATAAAAATACAAGCTATGGATGGCAGATTGACTTACCTCCTTACTGGAAATCAACCGATATTTACAACTTTGAATATAATTCTTCAACACAGTCATTTGCACCGCTTTATACAGATGAAGAAATTGGATTGAATACTCAAAACCAGCAAAATGCAATTTCAGCTCAGGACCAGTTTCAGCAACAAGATTATGATGAATATCTATCTGTAAGCTTTGTTGCAAATTCAAACACAGACTTTAACAAATGGCTCGCAACCGAAATGCAAAATATCGAACTTTACAATAAATCTCTGTGCAAAATAATCTCAAACAGAGACCTAAACATCAATGGTGCAAAAGCAAAACTTATTGAGCTCAGCATACAAAAAAGTCTTAAAAAAAGAGTTGTCGAAAAGAGAATGTATGTGGATTTTGATAAAAATAAGTATCTTGTAAAACTCTATGTTATTGAAGACAAGTATAAGAAGGATAAGCAGAAATATGATAGAATTATAAATTCTTTTAAACCTGTACCGACAAAAAGCAAATACCTTGATTCCATTCTCTGGACAGGCGATTTAAAACCACAAAATAATTTCAAAACTGTTAAACTCAACATAGCACCGTTTGAAATGAATATTCCTAAGGAGTACAAAACAAATATACCCTATTACTTTTATGGATATTATACACAAATAATTGGTACTGCTACCTTCCCGCTATCTCAGGGGATATCAGATGTTGAAACATTGACGTTATATAACACCCCTTATTCGGTTTTAACCATAAATGGCGGAATAAATGTGGACACTGTCGATAAAATTATAAAAAACACTATGCAGCTATGGGTTGAAAGCAGTGAATATAAGAGCAAAACTGTTGATATGAAACTTCAAAAATATTCAAATCAGGATATATCAATTTATAAATTAACTTATGTATATAATATAAACAAACTATCCGAGCTGGCAAAGGGAAATCCAAACAGAGATTTTAATTTTTTGAATCTTCAAAATAGAGTCATATTTATGATAAAATACAGACAATACTACTACACAATTGATTTATCTGTCCCCGTTCTATACTGGAACAGCTCAACATTAGACAGTTTTTCAAAATCAATAAGTACAGTTAAAATAGATAAAATAAGCTTTTCCAAGTTAAATATCAAATTTAACAGCGAAGACTTAGAAAAATTCAGAAAAAAAGACAATTAATAAAAATAGGCTCTTTGTCAAGTAGTGGGGAGGGTATTCTGAATGCCCACCTTTTTAGCTTTTTCAAGCATACATTAAATGTTATTAATGTATATTATAGGTAGTCAAATCTAAAAAAACTAATACCACTCTTGCCCACTCATATAGTGGGTTTTTAAATATTCAACTTTTTCAACTTATCTACCACAACTGTACAAAATCCTCTTCCTGAATCTTTCAAAATTCCTGTATCCAAATCCATTCCTCTTTAGTACCTTTATTTTGTTGTTAAAACCTTCTGTCATACTATTAGTATACGGAACATCAAATGCATTTACTATCTCCGAAAACCAGCTCCTAAAAACCTTTACACATCTCATAAATTCAGAAAGTCCACTTTGCTCTGCTCTCTCTATCCACTTTTTTAATACGAGTCTTGCTTTTTCAGAATTACTGCTCTTTAACACTCTCTTAAATTCTTCTTTTAGCTGATGGGCTTTCCTCAAATCTTGACTATACCAAAACATTACTTCTAATTCTTCTCTTTGCTCAGGCTCAAGTTCTTCATAATTCTTCAATAACAACTTCCTACTCCTCTTAAAATATCTCCTCAAATTACTTCCTAATTCCTTTTGTACCCTTTTCCTCACATTTTCTAAAGCCCAATAAACGTATCGGGTAAAATGAAATTTGTCTATCACTATTTTAGCGTTTTTAAAATATGTTTTTGCTACCTCTACAAATGGTCTCCACATATCACAGATAAAATATTTTACTTTATCTCTACCTTTCAGCCTCTTAAAATACTCAATTAAAATATTTTGCTTTCTATCTTTCAAAATCTCGATTATTTGCCCTTTTACAGGATCTACAATTATACATTGATATTTTGCTCCACCTGCATTGCCTTTAAACTCGTCTACACATATTGCTTCAGAAGAAAACTCATCTACAGTTTGACCTGGATTTACTTTATCAAACAATCTCATAACTGTTGTCACTGAAACATTTGTGTGTTTTGCTATCTCTTTCATACTTGTTAAACTTCCAAGTTGACTTATAATATATGCTGCAAGTCTATTTGTCATCCTTTGAGATTTGCCTAAAAAACTTATGTGTTCAAAAAACTTCTTCCCACATGCTTTGCAGACATATCTTCTCTTTCTTATAATCAAATATGTTTTCTTGCCCATTATAGGTACGTCTTTTACCTTCTGTGTGTGATAATCATGTACCTTACTTGTAATATTACCACATTTAGGACATTTGTGAGGCTTTTGTACCTGACTTATGTGAAGTTCTATTTCATTTTCATTCTCATTCATTTGGTGAAGAATAATATCTTTCGATTTTAAAAGTTCAGTGATATAATTAGATTTAAGCACTTATTCTGGATGCCTCCTTTCTTTTTGAGTGTTTTTTTTTTGTCATAAAACAGTTTTTATTATAGCAGGCATTCAGAATAAGTGCTATATTTTTTCCTTTTTACCCACCCCAATATTTATTATAGAGCCTAAAAATATAAAGGGCTGCTATACTATAGCAGCCTCTTTTTATCTCTATGTAAACCCAGTTTTTACTGGTTTTGGGCAAGTTTTAAGGTCCTTATTTCAAGCTCCTGGTCTTTGATCCAGTCTTTTATTGCTTCCTGCTCTTTGGTAACTTTTTCAAGCTTCTTATTTGTCTCATCTCTAAACATTAAAACTTCAGTCCTGAATTCTGTTAAGAAGGCAACCTGATCATACACTGCATTCATCCTTCTGTTAAGTTCCTTTACATTGTCTTTTAGTTCTCCAACTTCATCTTCTAATCTTGTCACTCTCATTTCGAGACTATCCAATCTTTGTTCCACCATATCCAATCTCTGTTCTACTCTATCAAGCCTTTGCTCAACCAGATCAAGCCTTTGCTCTACTCTATCCAGTCTTTGCTCTAACCGGTCAAGTCGCTTTTCCATATTATCCAATCTTTTGCCTATGCCTTGAAGCTGTCCTTCAACGCTTTCTAACCGTTTTTCAACACTTTCTATCTTTTTTTCAACACCCTCAAGTCTTTTTGCCATATTCTCAAAGGTTGCATTTAAAGTCTGCAGGGAAGTTACTACCAGTTCCAGCATATTGTTACTATCACTCATCCCGGCTCTGCACTCCTTTAACTTTTATAGCTTTTTTAATTCTATCACAGTTAAAAGTAAAAATAAAGATAAGTTTTAATCTTCCCATTGTAGAGCTTCCTATTTTTATTTGCCTTTCTGCCAAACGCTTTTTCAAATTTCTCGTAACCTGATAAAATAAAAAATCTCCAGTTTTTAAAATCTTTCAAACACTCTCCGAAATCTCTGTATAGATTGAAGATGTCTTTATTTCCTATTCGCTCTCCATAAGGTGGATTTGTAATAATTATTCCTTTTTCAGCAGGTCTTTTAATTTTTCGAGCGTCAGCTTTGAAGAATTTTATATCCGCTTTCAGTCCTGCATTTTTTGCATTTTCTTTTGCAATTTGAATTGCATTCTGGTCAATGTCAGAAGCCAGAATCTCAAACCGAGCTCTGTAATCAATTCTTTCAATGGCCTCAAGCCGGGCTTTATTCCACAAATCCTGGGAAACAAAACCATTTTGCTCGGCCAAAAAAGTCCTATTTAGCCCTGGTGCAACATTTTTAGCAACCATGGCTGCCTCGATGGGAATTGTTCCGGAACCACAAAATGGGTCCCATAAAACCTCCTGTTGAGGTATCCATCTGCTCAAAATAACCATTGAAGCTGCTATATTCTCTTTCAGAGGAGCAACCGTCTTGAGCTTTCTATACCCTCTTTTATGAAGAGACTCTCCAGTTGTATCAAAAAGTACATATGCTGTATCATTCAAAAGAGCAATCTCAATTTTATAAAGATTACCTGTCTCTTCAAACCACGATAAATTATAGTTTTTCTTTAATCTTTCAATTATAGCTTTTTTTTGTTATTGACTGACAGCTCCTTATACTGAAAAGCTTTGAATTTTCTGACCTGCCTGTTACCAATATCTTCCCATTTTCAGGAATGATATTATGCCATTCAAAGTCATAAATACCTTCAAAGAGCTCATCAAAAGTCTCAGCTTTGAATTTTTTAAGAACAACAAAAACTCTGTTTGCAGACCTTAAATTTATGTTAAGATTTGGAATACTTTTAAGCTCTGCTTCTAAAAATATCTTCCCATTTTCAACTTTCAAGTTTTTATATCCCAATCTTATTAGTTCTTCTTTTGTAATTCCCTCAACTCCCAAAGGCATAGCAATAAAAAGCTCAATCACTTTTTCTCATCCAATCTGTTTTTTTGTTTCATTCTTTCCAATACAGTTTTATATCCATCTGCTCCATAATGCAAGCATCTATTTACTCTACTTATAGTTGCAGGTGAAGCACCTGTTTTCTGGGTTATTTCGCTATATTTTGCTCCTTCAAACAATAATTTTGCCACTTCAAATCTCTGTGAAAGCTCCTGTATCTCTTTTACAGTACACAGGTCTTCAAAGAAATTATAACATTCATCTATTGACTTTAGCGTAAGTATTGCCTCAAAAAGATGGTCTGTCATTTCATTTTTAAGCTTTTGATTCATGCTACTTTCTACACCTCTTTTGAGGAGATTCCTTCAAAATTATATCACTTTAAATAGCTGAAGTAAACTTGATCTTTTTTAAAAAGCAAAAAAGTGAGGAGTTAATCCTCACTTTTGGGCAAAGGATTTGAAATTTTAATATCACATTCCCTGCAAAAGCAAATTCTATCTTCGAATATAAGAGAAAGCAAATCCAGAATATCCCGTGAAAAGTCTGTATAACCATGTTCATGAAAGATAATCTGCTGCGGTGAAAGAGAAATAAGCCTGCTGAGCAAAACATCTTCCTTAGCCAGATTCAACTTCAAATTCTTAGATAGCATCTCAAAAAATTCATCTCTTATCTCTTTAAATTCCCGGTCATACAGGATATATGCTTTTTCATCTGGCAGGATGTGAATTAAATCTATTTTTGTATTCTGAAGACTGACAAAATATTTTAAAAGATTTACAAATTGAATATATTCTCTTTCAAAAAAGTATTTACTTGCTACATCTTCAATTACATCTTTAATAACTTTTAGATAGTCTTTTAACCTGAAAGTTAAAAAGCCTTCAAAATTGAACTCAAAATTAGAATCAAGAAACTCCAAAATTTTTTTTATTATCTCATACTTCACATTTGAAAAGCCATTGCTTTCAATTATCTCACTTACCCTTTTTTTGCTTTCACATAGGATCTTTTCTCTTTCTATTCTATCTAAAAAATAGTAATTCTCCTCTATTAACTTATCAATAAGCCTTTCCCGGGTATATTCAATTATCACATTGCATATTGCCGCTGCAATAAAATATCTTATTCTTTCATATGTGTGCAAATCAAGGTTTTTCTTTATTTCCTCATCACTTAAAAATATTCCATAAAAAGTTATTTTGCCACTTTGTCTTTGCTCTATCGAAAGAGCTTTTAAACTTTCAATTTCTCCAAGCTGCTTCTTCAAGCTGCTATATACAAATAAAGGATCCTCTGCCACTCCCAAACTCAATATTTGCACACTTACCACATCCCAACAAATAATTTCTCTGAGAAAGGGGACTATAATAAATATACCCCCAAAAAACCTTTTTAAGTATGTTCTTTTTGTTACTGCTGACACAAAGGAATGATTGAACCTATATCTGAAAGCTCAAAACCTTCTGCACACAAGCATTCAACTTTTTGTTTTTTTAGAAACTCTTTGATTTTGCTATAATCCGGATGTTTTGATATATCACCATTGAAAATTAAAACATCCCTGTCAATCAGTCCTCCACAACCACCAATAAATCCATAGCTTAACCCTTCCAATTTTATAAATCCGGGCACTATCAAAAGTGCATCCATGTTATTTTCAATAGCTTTCTGGTATATTTTTTTATCTGAGGTTATAATTGCCTTATTGCTTACAATCAATATTGAACACTTTGTATATCCCTGGTTTACATGTATTTTTCTCAGGTTATCTCTTTCTATATAATTTAAAATAATTCTATCAGTAAATCTGAAATTGTGAAAGATGTATTTATCAATTCTCGCCAGGTTATAACCAATATCCTCGGGATATTTTTTAGATATACCTTTCTCACCAAATATTATATTGAACCCCAGCTTAAAAAGTTCACTGGTAGTCTTCTTTGGTGAGTTGGGAGCGGCAAAGATTAAATTACTTTCATAATGAAAATAAAATATATCTGGATGAGAAGATATGGCTTCATATACGTCATTTGACTTTTCACAAAAGATTATATTTATCTTCAAATCTTCTAATAGATATACTGTCTTATCATATGCCCTTTTATCAATCAAAACATGGGTTACTTTATTGTCTGGCAGGTGGGGAAATCTCAAATACTTCAAATTCTCATCTTCCCGATAAATTTATTTCTATACAGCGGAAATACCAGTATTATAGTAATCACTGCCGATAAAATTCCCTGAAGTAGATTAAAAGGAAAATTCACAAGCGCAGTTTTCAAACCAAATTGAAGGTCTCTATTAACATTTAATGCTGATGATAGATATTTTAATACAAAAGCTTCAGATAGAAAATATCCCGCTGCCATCCAGATACCACTTAAAATGCTGGAGATAATAAAACCAGGAATTTCTTTTTTATCTTTTTTTAAACTTTCAAATACAATACCACAAATATATCCTTCCAGACCTTTAACAATAAATGTAAATGGAGCATAGATAAGATACCCTGATGTCACATCTGCCAGAGCAGAACCAAAAGAACCAGCCAAAAAACCAATCCCTTTGCCAAACAAAATTGACGCCAGCATAATAATAACATCACCAATATTAAAATAGCCTGCTGGCAGTGGTATCTTAATTGTAAATGTCAGAACAAAAACAGCTGCAGCAAGCAACCCTGAAAATACCCAGAACCTGGTTTTTTGTCCCATATTCTCACCTCAACAAAGAATTTTGTTCAACAACAATTTTATTATTATGAAAAATAAAAATCAAAACCAATTAACCAATTTGTATCGATACAAAATAATGAAAGGGCTGTTTTGTTGTTTTTGTAAACAGCCCTTTCAAACCAGGACAGGTTATTTTAACACCTTTTATGCTTTTGTTTTAAACCTTTCAACAAGGCTTTTAAGTGTATCTGCCTGGCTGTAAAGCTCTTCTGAGGCAGCAGCAGTTTCCTGAGAATTTGCCGAATTGCTCTGCACAACATTTGCCACCTGATTTATACCTTCTGAAATCTGTGTTATTGCCTCTGACTGTTCTTTTGAAGAATAGGAAATATCGTTCATAATCATTGCCATCCTGTCAATACTCTTTGCAATCTTGTCAAGAGAAGCGTGTGTTTGTTTTGTGATAGCATCACCTGCTTCTATCTTTTTTATAGTGGATTCTATCAGGCTGCTTGTCTCTTTAGCAGCATTCGCACTTCGCGTTGCTAAATTCCTCACTTC
This sequence comes from Caldicellulosiruptor morganii, assembly GCF_026810225.1. NCBI lineage: Bacteria > Bacillati > Bacillota > Caldicellulosiruptorales > Caldicellulosiruptoraceae > Caldicellulosiruptor > Caldicellulosiruptor morganii. The sequence continues at coordinate 895,655 of NZ_CP113865.1, read as the reverse complement.
TTCAGCCACAACCGCAAACCCTTTACCGTAACTGCCTGCTCTTGCTGCTTCAACCGCTGCGTTTAAGGCCAGTATATTTGTCTGGAATGCTATCTCATCAATTGTTTTTATGATTTTCGATATATTCGATGATGCTAAACTAATTTCTTCCATTGCCTTCATCATATGTTCCATCTGCTCCATTCCCGTCTTTGCATCTTCCTTAATCTGGTTGGCAAACTTAGATGCTTCTTCAACATTCTGAGCATTTTGCTTTGTCTGAGCAGAAACTTCTTCAACAGAAGCATTAAGCTGCTCCACAACTGATGCTTGCTCTGTTGCACCCTGTGCAAGACTCTGTGATGCGTCAGAAAGTTGTTTTGCTCCAAGTGCAACCTGCTCTGCAGCTGTTTTAATCCCATAAATAAGCTGGTTCAAACCATTTACCATTTTATTAAATGCACCAGCCAGCTTCCCTATTTCATCCTTAGAATCATCCTCTATTTCAATTGTCAAATCACCATCTGCTATTGCTTCGGCAACAAAAACCATTTTGTTCAAAGGTTTGCTAATCATATTTGAGATAAGTAAAGCCAGGATCACTCCAGCAACTATTGACACAACAATTACAACTATTAGCAAAGCTCTGGTTTGAGATGCCAACTGAGAAGCATCTTTATTCAACTTTTCAATGTATTTGCGTTCCAGGTTGTATAAATTGTTTATTGAATTCTGAACATCTGCTACAAGTTGAGCTGAACTTTGCGCAAACAAAAGGTCAATTGCAGCCTTTTTGTCTGTCCTGGCAAGTTCCAATATTTGATTTGTAAGCTGATCGTACTGGACAAGATAACTTTCAAGCTTCTGATATTCATCTAAAATATCCCTTTCTCTTATTATCTTTGAAAACTCCTGTAAGCTTGACTTGTAAAGATTGGTTATTTCGCCTGTTCTTTGAATATAAGACTGCATTTCACTTGCATTTCGAGAAAGTAAAACATTTCTATAATTTACTCTCTGCCTTTGAAATCCGTTCAGTACTTCACTTATATACATAAACGCCTTTACATTATTTTCATACATAGTATCAAATTCGTCATGAATTTTGTTCAAGCTATTTATTGCTATAATCCCCATAATAGAGAATAGAACCAAAATTATAAAGAATCCTGATAAAATCTTTAATGAAATTCTCATATTCTTAAAAAACTTCATATTCCCACTCCCTTTCTTTTTATTTTTAAAGTTCAATCTTTTCGGGGCTTACAAACTTTTCACAATCCAGCAGAAGAATTAGTCTTCCAGAGGAATTTGCTACACCCTTTACAAATCTTTTATCATCCTGTCTTTCCACTTCCGGAAGAGATGTAATCTCCTCCTCTTTTATAATCGCAACCTCATTAACATAATCAACAATAATTCCAACCTGAAAACCATTTATGCTAACAACAATTATACATGTTCTTTCTTGATATTCTTTATATACTTTCCCAAGCCTTATTCTCGCATCAATTACAGGTATTATCTTACCTCTTAAATTGACAATTCCTCTGATGTAGTCCCGCTGATGAGGCAGATAAGTAATGGGTAAAAGCCCTACAATCTCTATCACATATTTTATTTCTATCCCATAGTACTGGTTATCTACTGTAAAAATAAGGTATCTATCCTTCATACCCTCTTCCAATTCCTCTAAGCTTTCATTTATTACTCTGTCCTGCATAATTCTCACCACCTTTCTATCAAGCTATCAACGTCTAAAATCATAGCAATACCACCATTTCCTAAAAGCGTGCATCCTGAAATTCCTTTTATTCTGTCAACAATCTGAGGCAGCGACTTTATAACAACCTGCTGCTGAGAAACCATCTCATCTACCAGTAGCACTGCCATTTTATTGCTACTGCCTACCTGAACTCCTATATAAAATGTTCTTTGGTCCTCCAGAGCTTCTTTACTATAAAAAACCTTTCGCAGGTCAATAACTTTATAGCAAGCTCCTCTTTTGTATATAAACTGATAATCCCCTTCAGCAATTATATCTTCTTTTTCAACCTTAAATGTTTCTATAACATTGGACAGAGGTAAAACAAATATCTGTTCATTTACTTTCACAAGCATCCCATCAATAATAGCCAGTGTAAGTGGAATTCTAATGGTAAATCTGGTTCCTGTATCTTTTTGAGAGTCCACAAATACTGTGCCATCTATTTTCTGAACATTACTCTTTACAATGTCAAGCCCAACTCCTCTGCCCGAATACTCTGTTGCTTCTTCTTTTGTAGAAAAACCTGTATGAAATATTAGGTCATATACAAGCTGTTCATCTACATCATTTTCTTCAGAAATAAGTCCTCTTTCCAGAGCCTTTTTTATAATCTTTGATCTGTCAAGACCTCTGCCATCATCTTCAATGGTTATTAAAACATCAGAACCACTATTTTTAGCACTTATATAGATATTACCATGAGGTGTTTTCCCTTTCTTTAGCCGCTCATCTTTTTCTTCTATACCATGATCAACTGCATTCCTGATTAAGTGAATCAGAGGGTCGGTCAAATGCTCAATTAAAGTCTTGTCAAGTTCTGTTTCTTCACCACTTATATGCACCTCAACCTGTTTGTTTAGCTTTGCAGACATTTCAACTACAATTCTTTTTAGTTTTTGAAAGGTACTGGAAAGAGGCACCATTCTCATGGACATAGCTATTTCCTGTATGTCCCGTATGAGTTTTGACATCTGCAGGGCTATGCTTTTAAAACTTTCAGTCTTTATCTTTTCGATATCTGGATGTTGAGTTAACATAGAAAACGTCACAACCATTTCGCCAATTAAATCAACCAATTTATCTACCTTTTCAATATTGACATTGATAAGTCGTCCTGCTGCAGATACACTCTTTGCACAGTTCTCCTCTCTTTCATTGTTCTTTTCAAAAATGTTCTTTTCATTTTCCATTTTTTCTTCTATCTTGATACTTTTAACCCATGCAAAATCATTGAAAAGACATAAAATATCTTCTTTACTAATTGAGGTCTCAATTAGTATTTTAAAACCTTCTCTTTTTATAGTTTCAGCAGTTGAAGTATCAGTCTCTATATTGGGTGGGAAATATTCTAAAACATTTACATATTCTTTTAGCTTCTGAACAATCAAAAATGCACGTAAATTTTCCATTTCCCAGCCATCTTCAAAGCACAAAACAATCAAATATTTTTTGCCCTTTTCATTATTGATATCTTCTGGTTCTTGCAGCAAAGCGCTTTCTAACTCCAATAAAACATTTTCAATATCTTCATAGGAAGACAGCGGTAACATATTTTCAATTGAAACAATCTGGGAGTTTAAAAAATCAGTAATTTTTAACATATATAATATGAATTTGTCAATATTTTTCGTTGAAATACTGGTTGATTTTAAATTAACAAATATATCTTCTAATTTGTGACAGATTTTTGAAATATCCTGATAACCCATCATAGCCGATGAACCTTTCAAGGTATGCAGCAATCTCAATGCTTCTTCAATAGCAAACTTTTCCTCAACATTTCCTTCCTTTAGTTCTATAAATATCTTTTCCAAACCATTTATAATTTCTCTTGCTTCAGAAATAAATATTTCAAACATGGGGTCTTTACTTAGCTCATTCACATTTTCACCTTCTTTTTTTTTTTACAGAGAGTTTAGCAGTTTTACAAGATACTCTTCTTTGTAAGGTTTTACAATAAAACCTTTTGCTCCATTCAAAACTGCTTCTTTTACCTTTTCTTCCTGTCCAAGAGCTGTTATCATAACCACTTTTGCATTCCTGTCAATTTGCATAATCCTTTTTAAAACTTCTATACCATCCATTTCGGGCATAGTAATGTCAAGTGTAACAATGTCAGGTTTGAGAGCTGAAAACATCTTAAGACAGCTTTTTCCATCACATGCCTCACCAACCACTTCAAATCCATGTTTTTCCAACGTCTGCTTCAACGAATACCTGACAAACGCTGCATCATCCACAATCAAAACCCTTTTCATAAGGCTATTCTCTCTCCCCGCAGCAAAAAATTCTCCTATTTTGATATTTACCCAGTTTTTTTATATAACAAACAAAAAATCCTGCACCGCTTTTATTTAGCGATGCAGGACTTTTTCATATTATTTCAATAAGATCAACAATTATCTTTTTAAACTTCTCTGCTACCATATTTGATACTTCTATAACCTCTTGATGTGAAAGTTTCTTATCCAAAATTCCCGCTGCCATATTTGTGATGCAGGAAATCCCGAATACCTTGAGTCCCATCTGCCTTGCTGCAATCACTTCTGGCACGGTCGACATGCCAACAGCATCAGCACCAAGAATTCTGAGCATCTTTATTTCAGAAGGTGTTTCATATGAAGGTCCTTTTAAAAATGCATACACTCCCTCTTTGTAGTCAACCCGGTTTTTCTTATAGACATCTTTTGCTTTTTCAATGATCTCTCTATCATATGCATATGTCATATCAAAAAATCTTTCGCCAAAATACTGTGCATCCTCACCAATTGCCGGATTTTCACCTGACAGATTGATATGGTCTTTAATCACCATCAAATCACCGGGTGATAAAAACTGTGAGATTCCTCCCGCTGCATTTGTCACAATCAAACTTTTAATCCCCAAAAGTCCCGCTGCTCTTACACCGAACACAACCTCATGCACTTTATACCCTTCATAAAGATGAAATCTTCCTTGAAATGCTAAAATTTTTCTTCCCTTTACTTCTCCAAATACCAGGTTACCTTTGTGACCTTTTACTGTTGATACAGGAAAGTGCGGTATCTCAGAATATTTTAGCACAACTCTGTTTTCCATTGTCTCTGCAAACTCTCCAAGTCCACTTCCCAATATGATAGCAATTTCCGGGATTTCAGGAATATGATTTTTGATAAACTCAGCGGCTTCTTTAACTCTCTGGTAATACATAAAAATCACCTCTATGTTTTCATAAAAATTCCACCCTAAAATTATATCAAAATCTCTTTTAAAAAGCTCTTCCCATTTCTAAGAGGCTTTACATTCAAATACTCAGCAATGGTCTGACCAATATCAGAAAAACTTTCTCTTGTACCAAGATTGTGACCTTTTTTAATCTTCTCACCATATATCAATACTGGCACATGTTCACGTGAATGGTCTGTGCTCGGTGTTGTAGGGTCACATCCATGGTCAGCTGTAATTATGAGAATATCATCCTCTTTGAGTTTTTCAAAAATCTCTGGAAGTCTCTCATCGAATTCAACCAGAGCCCTGGCATAGCCTATCGGGTCATTTCTGTGTCCGTAGAGCATGTCATAATCAACAAGGTTAGTGAATATAAGCCCATCTTTTACCTCATCCATTGCTTTTAAGGTCTTATTAATTCCATCCATGTTACCCTCTGTATGAATGCTTACAGTCAACCCTCTTTTTGCAAATATATCTTCAATCTTGCCAATACCAACAACTTCAAGGCTTGAGTCCTTCACATTATCAAGCAGGGTTTCATAAGGAGGCTCAACTGCAAAGTCCTTCCTGTTATAAGTCCTGACAAAGCTATTTCTGTCTTTTCCAACAAAAGGTCGGGCAATAACCCTTGCAACAAGCCACTTACCAACCAGCATTCCCCTTGCTATTTCACATATTTCATAAAGCTTTTCTAAAGGAATGACCTCTTCATGAGCAGCAATCTGAAAGACAGAATCGGCAGAGGTATACACAATAGGATAGCCAGTTTTCATATGTTCTTCTCCGAGCTCTTTTATTATTTCTGTTCCAGAAGCCACTTTGTTACCAAGCACTTTTCTACCTATCCGCCTTTCAAACTCCTCAATTAACTCCTCAGGAAATCCCTGAGGAAAAGTTTTAAATGGCTCTTCCAATATAACCCCTGCTATCTCCCAGTGCCCTGTTATTGTATCTTTACCTTTTGACTTTTCCCTGGACTTCCCAAAAACACCAATCGCATTGGGATTTGGAGGGGTACCTTTTATATCTGTAATATTCCCTATTCCAAGCTTATACAAGTTCTTGAGATCCAGGCCACCTACTGCATATGAAGTATTTGAAAGTGTGTTGCTTCCCTCATCGCCGTATAATTTTGCATCCTCTAACTCACCAACCCCCACACTGTCAAGCACAATTAGGACTACCTTCATGACAGAAAGTCTCCTTCCCTCAAAATAGTAAAAATTTAAATTTAGTTGCCCGAAACAATTGCAACACCGGAACTTGTGCCAATCCTGCTTGCACCTGCTTGAATCATTTTAAGTGCATCTTCATATGTTCTTATACCACCCGAAGCTTTTATTTTAACCTTATCACCAACCACTTTTCTCATCAAAATTATATCTTCATATTTAGCTCCACTTTTAGAAAATCCGGTGGATGTTTTGACAAAATCTGCTCCTGCTGCCATAACTATTTTACAGGCTTCTATCTTTTGCTGGTCATTTAGCTCAGATGTTTCAATAATTACTTTTACTATTTTATTTTTATACTCCCTTGCAACATCAACAATACTCTTTATCTCTTCATATACATAATCATAATTCCCTTCCAGCAAAGCTCCAATATTTATTACCATATCCACTTCATCTGCTCCATCTTCAAATGCCCCTTTTGTTTCAAAGATCTTAGTTTTCTTGGTGTTTACACCAAGTGGAAAACCTATAACAGTTGCAACTTTCACTGGTGAATCTTTTAAATACTCTTTGCAAACCTTCACATAGTATGGATTGACGCAAACTGAAGCAAAAGAATACATGAGTGCTTCATCACAAAGCTTTTTTATCTCTGCATGGGTGGCGTTTGACCTGAGTAAAGTGTGGTCAATAAACCTGGCTATTTCAATTCTTGTCATTTTGTCAATTCACTCCTCTAATATTATTTTACATTTCAATAATTCCATCTTTTGTTATTTTGGCATATATAACCTTTTTCTTATCTACATATTCACGTGAAAACTCAAAAGCGCTTTTTACATCCGAAATTGCTTCATTTAATTTACTCTCCTGGTTAGCATAAATTCTTGCATATGGTTTGCCCTTTTCAATTTTACATCCTGTCTTGCCAAACAGCTCAATCCCAACTGCGTAGTCTATGATGTCGTCTTTTTTCTGTCTGCCACTGCCAAGTTTCAAAGCAGCTATTCCAAGTTTTAGTGCATCAATATCCTTGATATACACATCTTCTTCACATTTCAGTTCATAAACATATTTTGCCTGTGGTAAAAGCGAATAATCATCTACAACCTCAGGGTTTCCACCCTGATTTTGAATGATCTCTTTAAATTTATTCAGTGCATAGCTCTTTTCAATGCTCTCAATTAACTTTTCTTTTGCTCTTTCTCTATTTCTCTCAACACCTGAAAGAATCATCATTTCTGTGGCAAATTCAATACAAAGATTTCTCAAATCCTCATGTCCTCTTCCTTTTAATACCTCTATAGCTTCAATAACCTCTAAGGAGTTCCCTATCATCAAACCAAGTGGCTGATTCATATCAGTCACATATGCTACAGTTTCCCTGCCAGCCAGATTGCCAATCTCAACCATGGTCTTAGCAAGCTCTTTTGCATCCTCATATTTTTTCATAAAAGCACCTTTTCCAAATTTGACATCAAGAATTATTTTATCAGCTCCTGAAGCTATCTTTTTGCTCATAATAGATGAAGCAATAAGTGGAATTGACTCAACTGTTGCAGTCACATCCCTCAAAGCATAGATCTTTTTGTCAGCTGGAACAAGGTCTTTTGACTGTCCAACAATGGCTGCTCCGACTTTGTTTACAGCTTCAATAAACTCAAGTTTAGAAAGCTCTGTTTTAAAACCGGGGATTGATTCTAACTTGTCAATAGTGCCGCCTGTGTGCGAAAGTCCTCTTCCTGACATTTTAGCAACCTTTACTCCAACTGATGCTGCAAGTGGTATTAGCACCAGAGTGGTTGTGTCAGCTATTCCACCGCTTGAATGTTTGTCAACCTTTATACCATCTATTTTGCTCAAATCCACCATTTCACCTGACTGAGCCATGAGCATTGTAAAGGTTGTCAGTTCATTTTTGGTCATTCCACGAAAATAAACCGCCATTAAAAAAGCTGACATCTGATAGTCGGGTATTTGGTCATTGATATATCCATTTATTAAAAATTCCATTTCTTCTTTGCTAAGCTCAAGTCCATCTCTCTTTTTGCGAATAATCTCAGTAACAAGCATTTTGATTCACACCTTCTTATTTTATTTTGATCTATTTTGTAATAAGCTTCAAAATCTGTTCTATAGCAAAAGCACCCAGAAATATTCCAAATATTCCGGCAACACCTGCCAGGGCATTTGGCGCCGGAATAGGAAGTTTGAGAAGTTTAAATACTGCTCCAACTACAAAGCCTGTGATAATTGAAAGAACTATTGCCTTCAACTCCTGTCTTCCCTCCTGAAAAATCATTTTGCTTAAAGCATTTATAAATCAAAGCCATAGGGCAAGAGATCTTTTGTATTAGTTTCAATAATTTTACTCATATCAGAGTTTGAAAGATATATCGTAGCATCTTTTGCAAGTTCAAGCATAACCTGCCTGCACGCACCGCAGGGTGAAATGGGTTCATTTTGAGGACCGATTACAAAAATAGCTTTAATATCCCTGTGTCCATCTGAAATTGCTTTGAAAAGAGCAACTCTTTCAGCACAGATTGTCAGAGAATAGGATGCATTTTCAATATTACAGCCCAAATATATTTCTCCACTTTGTGTTAAAACAGCTGCTCCAACTTTAAAATTTGAATAAGGAGCATATGCTTTGTCTTGCTGTTCTTTTGCCAAATTCAAAATATTTTTCAGTGCAGGGTCAATTTCGGTTAAGTATCTCATCTTTTCATACCCTCTTTCTTACAATGTAAAATCTAAATTTTTTGGGCGAAAAGAAATTGGAGGAATACAATATGGGAGTATCACTCTGGTCAAAATGTATCTGGTCAAGCAAAAGTACAACATCATTCTTTTCAAGCTCCAATTTTTTATATACACCATTTTTTTCAGCCAGCATTGGAATTATATCAGAAACTGCATAAGCAATATATATCCCAAGCTCGGCACTTAAATAATCGAATAAAGACTCACCTTTAAATTCAAATTTATCACCAAAAAATCTGGCAGGAAGTCTATCTACACAGTACACAACCGGGATGTTATCTGCAAGTCTTACACGTTCTATCTTTATAATCTCTTCATTTTGATCAATTTTCAACATATGTGCTTCTTTAGCATTCGGATATGTTCGTGTAATAATTACATCTTTTGTGTGCGGCTGATACCCCTGCTTCTCCATGAGCTTTGTTATGCTTTGCAATTCTTCCATACCTGTTTGTAAAATTGGTCTTGACGCAACAAAAGTTCCTATTCCATGCTTCCTAACAACATATCCTTCCTCTTCTAATATTCTCATCGCCTCTCTTAAAGTGGCACGGCTGACTCCAAAAAGTTTTGCTAACTCTATTTCAGACGGAAGTCTATCTCCTTCCTTGAACCTTTCTTCAATAAGATGTTTTAATCTTTTCAGTACCAGCTCATATCGGGGTGGATAACCCATATTCTCTAAATCCTCCATGCTCCACCCACTCCTTTCTTCTATTTTTTGGGTCTGTAAGGCACACCATCAGCTGCCGGAGCTACACTCTTACCACCTATACCTACAAGCGCAAGTATTGTAACTATATATGGCAGCATCATAATAATGTTTTTGGACACTGTAAATTCCTGCAAGCTGTAGCTCAAAGCTGTTGCAAAACCAAACAAAAGCGATGCCAAAAAAGATCCCACCGGTGTCCATCTTCCAAATATCATGGCAGCCAGAGCGATATAACCTCTTCCGGATGACATTTCGGGCGAAAAGCTATTCAGTGCCCCAATTGAAAGATATGCTCCACCAAGTGCTGAAAATGCCCCACCTAAAATCACACCCAAATATTTCATTTTTACAACATCAATCCCTGCTGTCTCGGCTGCTTCAGGATTTTCACCTACGGCTCTTAGTCTAAGCCCAACAGTTGTTTTAAACAAAAACCACTGGCTGAGTACTATCAAAACAAACATAATATAAACCATAACATTCTGTCCGCTCAGTACAGTCTCACCTAACCGTGGCTCACTTTTTTCAACCACAAGCTTAACTTCCCTTCCAACCATCAGGTTTGCAAGTTCCTGTTCATTTGTCTCTCTGGTATTAAGGGTCCTGACTGTCTTTCCTCTTCTCATAACAGTTACTCTGTCCGAAATTTCCATAACTTCATCAAGTTTATGGCTTATGAACAAAATAGATATACCCTGGGTTTTAAGATTATTGATAATCTTAAAAAGTTCTCTTGTCTCTTGAGGTGTGAGCATTGCTGTAGGCTCGTCAAGTATCAAGAGCCTTGCATCTCTGTAAAAAGCTTTTAATATCTCTACTCTTTGCTGCATACCCACGCTCAAATCTCCAACTTTTGCCTTTGGGTCAATTTCCAAATTGTATTTCTTTGATATCTCAAGTATCTTCTTCTCAGCTTCCTGGACATTAAACCTAAAACCTTTTGACTCAAATCTTTAGAGGTCAGACATCTGACATCAGATGTCTGACATTATTATTTTATAACTTTTATTTACAAAAGTCAACATGAAAATTTATAAATTTGTAAATTATAATTATAAAAGACTGCCACTTAATAGCAGTCTTTTGCAAAAGATTCTGTATTACATATACAACTCCTTTACTCTATTGTGTGCCATATACTCCAATTCATCATCCAATTTTTGAAACTCCAATTTGCTTAAAGCATACTTTCTTTCAAGAGCTCTTTTGAGAATATAATCAGCAATATGCGGATTTTTGGGAAGAAGAGGTCCATGTAAATAAGTAGCTATGACATTTTTATAAATTAGTCCTTCAAACCCGTCCCTCCCGTTATTGCCAGAGCCCTTTAAAACATTACCAAAGGGCTTAAAACCATGATATGTCCTGCCACCATGATTTTCGTAACCCACAACTGTTTTTGGAAAAATATCCAGGGTTGTTTCAATGACTATATTCCCAATCAGTCTTTTGCCTTCAGACCGGGTATAAAAATCCAATATTCCAAGCCCCTTAATAACTCTCTTATTAGCATCAATATAAGCCTCCCCTAAGAGCTGATACCCTCCACAAATTGCAAGAAGGCAAACTCCATCCTCAATAAGGCTTTTTAGCAGATCTTTTAAGTTTAGCAATTGGCTATACATAATTGCTTGCTCCCTGTCAGATGCCCCTCCAAGCAGGATTATATCCGCAGTTTTTAAAATTTCCTGGTTTGAATTGAAGCTATATTCAACTATATTTGCTTTTATACCTCTCCATTCACATCTTTTTTGCAGTGTAATGATATTACCCCTATCACCGTATAAATTCAAAGCTTCCGGAAACATATTCACAATGTTTAGTTCCAATCCTATCACCTCAATGCTTTTTCAAACTCTCTATTATTTTCTTTGTCTTAAACAAAGCTGTATATGTGGGAAGAATGTAAATCTTGTAAGCTTCTGTAAGTGAAATTACTTTCTTCAAATCTTTTTCAAAATCAATAAACTCAAAGTTTTTAAGTTCAAAACTGCTGTACTTGACTCTCAGGGCGATATCCTCTTTTCTTTTTCCACCAAAAAATAAAGATCTAATATCTTTAATTTCACTCAATATGTCAAAATCAGCATCCCAGATCCACGAAACATCTTTACCATCAGCAGCATTGTCATTGAGAATGAAAATGATTGCTTTAGGATAGGGGTCTTCTGCTATTGTTTTTAATGTCTCAGTCATGCCAACTGGATTTTTAACAAGCGATATTACTACCTTTTTATCACCTATTTTTATTTCTTCCATGCGACCAAGTCTGTTTATAAATGTCTCAACTCGTTCTTTTATTTTATTTGTCTCTATCCCCAGTAAGACTCCAACAGACATTGCCGCACATACATTATAAAGGTTATAAATGCCCCCTGTTCTCCATCTAATATTCTGAATTGTTATGCCACTTTCCCTATCCACAAAGTCAAATATAAAGTTACCATCTTCATTCTTAATACCGGTGATTACAAATCTGCTTTCAGGATTTTTGTATCCGCATCTGTTGCAAACATATTTTCCAAGATGTCCAACATTATAAAATGTATATTCGAGCTGGTTATTACAAATCGGGCAAAAGCGGGAGTCAAGTGTCACATTTGCCAGTCTACTGAGCGCATTTTCATCAACACTGTAATAAAACTTCTTCTCTCCATTGTAACTTGCCAGATTGGGATCATCTGCATTTATAAGCGCCAAGGCACCATTAATATGACTTAAGATAAGATCCTTGACCCTGTCAAGCTCGCCATACCTGTCAAGCTGATCTCTGAAAATATTTGTTGTTACAAATATGTCAGGTTTTAAATGCATGGTAACCCTCGGCAGTGACCCCTCATCAACCTCAAAACACCCCACATCATAGCTTTTTTTAATATTATTTAAAAAAGCTCCGACAAGTCCATTTGCCATATTAGAACCCTTTAGATTTGACAGGACAATTTTATCATCATTTATTAACCAATGTATTAAATTATTGGTTGTAGTTTTTCCATTTGTACCAGATATAAATATTTTCAATTTGCATCTTTTGTCAATCTCTTTCAGAATGTCTGGATAGATTTTCAAGGCAATTTTACCAGGCGCACTTGTGGCATCTTTTCTTAAAAGCTTCAGCAAAAATCTAACCATGTTTCCCGCAAAAATGGCAATATAAAACCTTAAATTTCTCAATACTCTTCATCTCCCTGTCCAATACTATCTGATAAAGATAAAAAGCAAGGCATAGCCTTGCCAACTTTCAAACCTCTTACAACCAATATATGTTATTTTATGTTAAAATTATAAATTCTATGCGCGTGGATGCGCTCTTTGATAAACCTCTTTTAACTTAACATTTGCTATCTGAAGATATCGCTGCGTGGTGGAAATATCAGCATGCCCCAGCATCTGCTGAACAGCTCTTACATCTGCTCCGTTTTCTATCAGGTGGGTTGCAAAAGAGTGTCTCAGCACATGAGGAGTTATCTCCTTGTTTATACCTGCAGCAGTAGCATAGAATTTTACTATCTTCCAAAATCCCTGTCTTGTCATTCTTGAACCATTGAAATTTAAAAAAAGAGCTTCTTCCTCTTTATTTCTTGCAAGATATGGTCTTGAATATTTTAGATATTTCTCCACTGCCTCAATTGCATAACTGCCAACTGGAATAACCCTGTCTCTTTTTTTGTTTCTGCATATAATGTATCCATGATCAAGGTTGATATCAGAAAGGTTAAGACTAATCAGCTCACTTACCCTGATGCCTGTTGCATACAGCACCTCAAGCATTGCCTTGTCTCTGATACCTTTTATATCATCTTCTTTTGGACAGCTTAAAAGTTTCTCCACCTCATCTTTTGTCAAAATTTGAGGAAGCGTTCTTTCAAGTTTGGGTGGATCAACCTCTATTTTCCCTATGTCCACTATGCTCTGCTCTTTCAAAAATTCATAGAACACCTTCAGTGAAACAATTGCTCTTGCTATCGTACTGTTAGACTTACCGTTTTTTTGCATATCAATTATGTATGTGATAACAGTAGCTTGAGAAGTATTTTCAATTTTAATCCCAATTCTTTCTAAAAACTCTATGTATTTTTTTACATCTCTTATATAAGACATTATTGTATTTTGCGAAAATCTCTGCTTTTGATGCAAATGCTGATGAAAAACTTCTATTATACTCATCTATATTCAAATCCCCTCTTTGTTATAGATTCCAGAAATTAATCCTATAAAATTTCAAATCAATGTACATGCAAACCTTGATCCTATATAATCAATTATTACTATTATACACATTAACACTATTATTACTAACCCTGTAATAAGTCCAAATTTGCTTTCAAATCTAAACACCCTATCCTTAGTGGTAAATGAGTACAAAATAAGTATAATCAAAAGTAGCACAACAATCAATTATTTAAATGAAATATTTACAAAAAGATTATTGATTGAAAACTGTGAATCACAACTAATCTTAAAAACTGTTTTTTAAGAAGTTTATTATAATTTAACTCTACACTTATTATCATAAAATGGTGTACAAATATGCTGTTGCTTCTCTATTTTGATATCACATCATCAGCAACAATTTGTAGGGCTAATTATTTATTTTTCCGTTCCCATATAATATAATTTTTTACTATTTTGTTTTCTGAATATTTCACATTACCAATGAAATAGTATATAATAATCATGGGTAGTTTATCCTCGTCTTTATTTGATGGAGCTTCTCATTTTATTTGTCATGACTTTAAATTAATTTTAGAAAGATTTGAGGGAATAGAGCATGAATATCCTGATATTGAGTCTTGATGCCGGTGGCGGACATTTTGCCGCATCAAGCGCACTAAAAACAGCATTTTTGCAAAAAGATCCACAGGCAAAAGTAGAAATTATAGACACACTCAAAATTATTAGCCCGATACTCGACAGGCTCGCGGTTGGTACATACTTGAAAGCTATTAAAACAGTTCCTTTTATATACGGGCTTGTATATGACTCAACAGACAAAGACCCGCCTACACACTTTAGCAGGACAATTTACGAAAAGTTTTACTTTGCATTCTTCAAACTCTATAACATAATCACCCAGCTAAATCCTGACGTTATAATTGGAACTCATCCATCACCTGTGGATATGGTAAGCCAGCTAAAAAAGCGTGGACAAATTAATATACCTATCATCAGCGTAGTTACAGATTTTACTATACACCCTTACTGGATTAATGATTATACCGACTATATAATTGTTCATCACGAAAACCTGGTATATGAAGCTGTTAAAAAAGGAGCTGTCGAAAAAAAAGTGTTACCTCTGGGCATCCCTATCAATCCATCTTTTTCAATAAGTCATGAAAAAAAGCAAATTCTTGCTGAACTTAACCTTGAAGACAAACCTACAATCTTAATCATGGGAGGAAGCCTTGGTCTTGGAAATATTGAGGATATAGTTGAAATGGTTTGCAGAATATGTGATGAAAGCTACCAAATAATTGTTGTTGCCGGAAAAAACAAAACCTTAAAAAAGTCACTGGAAGGAGGAGCTTTTGGAAAAAAGATACGCGTATTTGGTTTTATCGATTTTATAGACAAGCTCATGGAAATAAGTAATATTTTGATTACAAAGCCCGGTGGTCTTACCTGCGCCGAGGCACTTTCTCGTAAACTTCCAATGATTTTAATTTCTCCTATACCCGGACAAGAGGAGAGAAATACCTTTTATCTTATCAACAATGGCGCTGCAGCATATGTAAAAAACGTTGATAGTTTTGATATAGTCTTTAATCAAATAATAAAAAACCCGCAAAGGCTTGAGCACATGAAACTTGCATGTACATTTCTGGCAAAACCAAATTCATCAATTGAGATTGTAGAATTTATAAGGGGAATGGTAGGCTAAAAATGCCCCATTCCCCTTTTCTCTATAAAAAGCGTTTTTTACTGGACTGCGGGTAATGTTATTTTAATTAAAAGTATAAATTAAATAAAAATTTTATTTATTGAATATCAATTTGTCTTATTGAACAAAAATCTTTTTATTCTGCTAGCTATACTTTTAATAAATATAAAATAACCTTCAGTCTCAATTTCATAGTTTGGCATCACGTTTTTGGTAATGACTATTATACCAAGGTTTCTTATCCCGTTTTCATAGTCCTGATAGTAAAGCTCTCTTACTTTCCCTCTTTTATCCTTTACCTTCACCCACATATAAATCTGTGCATCTGAAAATATCCTCTCAAGGTCACTTTCAGATTGAATTAAAATCCCATTTATAGAAATCAATATATCACCAGGTCTTATTCCCATCTTTTCAGCAACGCTATTTTCTTCAACATACAATACCTTGATTGTATTCTCCTCTGCCTCAAATATTGATTTTCCCTCTTTTTGTTTCTTTTGCTGAAAAAGTATTATGCTCTCATGAGCAACTGGTGCAAACAAAGCTGCAATCCATTTAAAAGCATAAATCCTATACGAAAGTGCACTTAAACCAAAAAGTACAATACTGAATATGCTCAATACAAAGGCGCTCTTTTTGCTAACCACCTGTGGCTCATCAGAAATAGCCAAGTCACCATAACCAAGTGCCGCTACAATAGGTGTCAAAAGAAGCAAGGTAGTAGGAGTTACCTGCTGTGGTTTGAACAAAGGCCACCATGAAGGTTCAAACAAATCAATCTTTACAGCTAATGCAGATACCTGAAAGTTAAATGCAATTATAACCATGGGAATAGCCCAAAACCTTTGCATAAGGTAAGCACCTGTGATTGAATAGCTATCTTGATACTCTGAAGATTCATTCTTTTTCTTTCGTTTTATTACAACGGGTATTGCTCCCCTAAAGCCATCCAAAAATATCAAGAGACTCTCAATAAGGTGCAAAATTGCTACAACCAATAGAATTCCCGAAACATCCACAGCCGGTTTTTTAAATATTAAAGACACAATCGAAATAATACCTGCTGAATATGAAAAGCAAAGATACCTTGGGTTTATAAGAGCAAGCACAAGAGCGATATACCAGAGATAAAGAAAGCTATCAACATCAACCACAACCCCAAAAAGCAAGGTAATCAAACTAACTATATACCCGCCTACAAGTCCTGCCACAGATGCTTCAACTACCTTGTAAACAAGAGTCCTTCGATTATAACCCAGGACAATTTGCTCAAACTCCTGCTCTCTTTTATATAGAAATGCTATCAAAATAACTATTACCCAGAAATTCCAGCTAAAAAGAAGACTGAAGATATTGAGTCCTGTCAGCTCAAATATCTGCCAGAAAAACTTAAACATAAACTGCACCTCAAACCTTTCTTTAAATACTGCTTTTCAAAATTTCAATTGCTTTTTTAAGTTGCAAATCCTTATCCAGTGGCACATTTATTTTATCCTGATATTCTTTGGGCTGTAAAACCTGAATATCAGGCTTTATGCCCTTTTTGTGAATATAACTGCCACTTGGGAGAAGGTACTGGCTAACAGTTATCTTTATTGCTGACCCGTCACCAAGTTCAAATATCTGCTGAACTACACCTTTCCCAAAAGTCTTCTCACCTACAATTCTGGCTCTTTTTTGGTCCTTTAAACATCCTGCTAAAATTTCTGACGCCGAAGCTGAATATTTATTTGTCAATACAACAAGAGGTGTTACAGTATCGCCATTTTTATATGATTTAAAATACTGCTTGTTATTGTATCTATCTTTAAGATAGACTATGAGCTGCCCTTTTTTGAGAAAGTTGCTTGCAACATCAACCACAGACTCCAAAAGCCCACCCGGGTTAAATCTGAGATCAATAATCAAAGCTCTGCATCCGCTACTTTTGAGCTTATCATATGCATCCATAAAATCCTGCGGGGTATTTTCATCAAAGTTTGTTATTTTTATATACCCGATGATATTGTTAAAAATTCTGGTGCTCACTGTCTTTATTTTTATTTCGTCTCTGAGTATCTTTAAATCTACTGGTTTTGAATTCCCCTCTCGAAGAATTGTAACAGTAACAGGCGTACCTTTCGGTCCTCTCATAAGACTCACTGCTTTTTCTATATCTTTCGAAGTTAAGCTAATCCCATTTACTCTTATAATCTTGTCACCCGGTTTAATACCTGCCTTATATGCAGGTGAACCTTCAAACGAATTTACAACTTCAATATAATGTTCGCCTGGCTCTATGGTAACACCTATTCCAAAGTATGTTCCCTTGCTTTGTATCATAAATTCCTCAAATTCCTTTTTTGTAAAGTATTCGGTGTAAGGATCATTTACACTTGCAGCAATTCCATCAATTGCGCCATCTATCAACTTCTGATCTGTAATATCCTTTGGCTCATAATAGTACTTTTTCAAAAGTCCAATCACTTTAGAAAGTTTAGGATTTGTTACCGGGTTGTTAGCATAAAATGGACTTCCAAAATAAAGATACGTTGTAAAAATATATGTTGCCAGCGCAGTTATCACAATTATTGCTATGGTATTGAGTCTTTTTTTCATGCTTACCTTCGCTCCTTATTTCAGATAATTCAATGGGTCAACAACATCTCCGTTTATTCTCACTTCAAAATGAAGGTGTGGACCTGTTGAATACCCCGTTGAACCTACATTGCCTATGCATTCGCCTCTCTTCACCTTTTGCCCAACAGAAACATTTATTGAGGAAAGATGCGCATAAAGCGTACTTATACCACTTCCATTGTCCAAAATAATGGTTTTTCCATATCCAGAAATCCAACCGGCTAAAATCACATCACCATCAGCTGCTGCTAAAACCCTTGCATTATAAGGTGCACCAATGTCTATCCCTGTGTGCATCTTGTTTTTCTTCAAAATAGGATGAAATCTCATTCCAAAATAGGAGGTTATATCATAGTAGCCATCAACTGGCCACAAAAGTTTACCACCTGAATATATTCGTTTTGTTTTCTGTTTTGCCAGGATTTCCTTTATCTTTTTAGAAAGTTCATTAGAAATCTCTTCCAGTTCATCAAGTATCTTCTCCAACCTGTTCTGTTCTTTTTCAAGGTAAGTCAACAGTTTCTTCTTTTCCTGTTGCTCAGCAATAAGTGAATACTGATTTACTTCAAGCTCTTTCTTTTTTTCATTTAAATCCTGTTTTAGCAAAACCAGCTCTGTCTTTTTCTTTTTTATTTCCTCAATAGTCTTAGTATACTCATTTAGTATTTGCTTATCATACTCAATTATATCGTTAAAAAGATACATTCTTGTAAAAAAATCTGAAAGATTTTTTGAATCAAGCAAGATCTCTACGTACGAAACCGAGACGTTGTTCATCTCATATATTGCCCTGATTCTATCTTTAAACTTCTGATAATATGCCTCCTTTTTGGCTTGCTGAATTTGAAGCTGCTTTACAGTATTTTTAATTTTGTTCTCCACAATGAGAATATTGTTCTTTAAAAACTCAATCTGATTTTTTGTTCTGTCAATCTTTTTATCAATTTCATCTATTTGGTCAAGCAGCTGTTGTTGCCTGTTTTTTATTTCCACAATCTTTTTCTGAGTTACCTTTTTGTCCTTTTCAACCGACTTTAGCTTGTTCTGATAATCCCTTAATGTGTCGGATACAGCAACTTCAAAAATTAAAACAAAAACCAAAAACAGCACTAAGAAACTGCTCTTTTTAAACAAAATAGAAAACCCCCTCTTAAAAAAGAAAAAGAGGTTGACCTAAACTTTTAAATATCTTCTCAAAGAAATTATACTGCCCAGAATACCAACCGTACTCCCAGTTAAAATAAACAGCCCCAATATCTTGTATTTATACATCGAAATATTGACAAAGTCTACAAATGTAATTGTCTCTGAAAGATATTTTATCGAGTAGTGATATATCAGAAGCACTATAGCATATGCAAAAGTTGCTCCCAGTATTCCAATTATAAAACCTTCCACTACAAAAGGACCACTTATAAACCTATTTGTCGCACCAATATATCGCATTATTGAAATTTCTCTTCTTCTTGCAAAAAGGGTAATCTTTATGGTATTTGCTATTATAAATATTGCTATTATGTACAGTCCTAAAATTAACGCTATACAAAGTACATTGAGTACTCTTATTATCCCCTTTAACCTATCAACTGTCTGAGAGGGGAAATAAACCTGTGCAACTCCTTCTAAAGCTTCCAGCTGCTTTGCAAGATCCTTTGTATATTCTAACTTTACAGGCCTTACAATAAAATAGCCCCGCAACGGATTATCCTTTTCAAGACCTTCTAAAAGAAAGGAATTTTTCCCAAGCTTTTTTTTGAAATCTTCAAGTGCCATCTCAGGACTTATATAATCAAAATTTCGAATATAAGCATTCTTTCTTAAAAACTCTTCAATTACAGGAACTTTATCTTCCTGTCCTTTTTGAAGAATTACTCTTATATCAACAGTTTTCTCTATTTGCTGAGCAATGTAGTTCAAATTGATCCCCACTGCAATGAATATACCAACTACAGTTAAGGCTGCCACCACAATTGAAATAGAAGCAGCAGCCATAGTTTTGTTCAAAAATATATTCTTAAATCCATCTTTGCAAAAGTACTTGAGCGTCTGAAGCCTCATAGCTGTAGACTCCTTTGGGTTGGTCTTTAACAATTTTACCTCTGTCAATTGCAACAACTCTTTTTCTCATGCTATCCACAATTTCTTTTGCATGTGTTGCAACCAGCACTGTTGTTCCTCTTTTATTTATATCCTCCAAAAGTTTCATTATCTCCCATGAGGTATCAGGGTCGAGATTCCCGGTTGGCTCATCAGCAATCAGTAAAGTGGGCTTGTTGACAATTGCTCGCGCCAAGGCAACCCGCTGCTGCTCACCACCGGACAGCTCATGCGGGTAACACTTTGCCTTGTGCGCAAGCCCAACAAGAGACAGTACAAAAGGGACCTGCCTTCTGATAAGCTTTGAAGGTGCTCCTGTTATTTGCATTGCAAATTCAACATTTTCGTATACTGTTTTGTTTGGCAGAAGTCTAAAATCCTGAAATACAATGCCAATCTTTCTTCTGTAGTAAGGTATTTCTTTTTTGGGAAGCTTATTTAAATTGTACTCCCCGACAATTATTTCTCCTTCAGTCGGATCAATCTCTTTTAAAAGCAGTTTTATTAATGTAGATTTACCCGCTCCACTTGAACCTACTAAAAAGACAAATTCACCTTTATCAATTGTTAAGGTCACATCACTGAGCGCAAGTACACCATTGGGGTACTTTTTGCTCACATTTATAAATTTTACCATTTATATTCACCTGCAATATTTTTTAAAATGTGATATTCCCTTTTGTATATTCAAGATACTGATTTACAAGCATAGCCATCTTGAAGATAATAGCATCTTCAAATTTTCTCAAATCCAGACCTATCATTCTCTCAATTTTATCAAGCCTGTAGACCAATGTATTTCTATGGATGTAAAGCTGCCTTGCTGTTTCAGAGACATTCAAATTGCATTCAAAGAACATTTCAACAGTTTGAATAAGCTCTGGATCAAAGTCAGAAAGCTTCACATCCTTGAACACTTCTTCTAAAAACATCTCACATAACTTGGTTGGCATTTGATATATAAGCCTTCCAAGCCCAAGCTTATGATAACTTACTATATACTTGTCCTTTTCAAAGATATAACCAATCTTAAGCGCTGCTTCAGCCTCTTTGTATGACATTGAAAGCTCTTTAATATCATCAACAACAGAACCAATCCCAATATATGCTTTCAAAAGAAGTTCAGAGTTTAGGGTATCAAGTATAATCCTTGCCACCTTGTACGCATCTTCGTCACCAGACCCCGGTTTTAACTCTTTTATGAAAACAATTATGTTATTATCCAGTTGTATAATGAAATCCTTTGTACTTTTTGGAAAGATACTTGTTAAAATCTCTGCAATGTTGATATCCTTGATTTCTTTTGCATTTGGAATATAAATAGCAAAAACAACTCTTGTAGCACCTGTGGCGATATGAAGTTCTCTTGCTTTTGTGTAAATCTCGCCAGGCAAGATATTGTCGTACAGGAGATTCTTTATAAATAGCTTTTTATCATAGGCAGAAGCCGGTTCTTTTGCCTTCATCACAACAAGGTTTAGCATGTCCAGAAGTTTTTCAGCATGTGGTTCTGTATTGTTTATATACAGCACATATGTGTCTGTTTGCCCTCTGTAAACTTTATATGTGCGTCCCTCAAAGATTTCAAGATCGGTGTCCATCTTTATCATGTCAATTGCAACTGTGTTGATTCTGTTCTGAGAAAGTGGATTTGAACTGTAAACAACTCTTCCATCAGCTTCTATATATCCGAATTCATCATCTATAATATCCTTTGCCTGCTCCAATACATCAATAACCTTCTGTGTCATCATAACGCTATACCTCACCCTTTTCCATAATAGTATTTTATAAATCTATTATACTTTTTTTCTTTGCAATTGTAAAAGGTTTTTGAAAACAAAAAGCCCCTGCCACATTGAATTCCTGGCAAGGGCTTTTTCTTCTTTTGCTTAGTGAACAATAGCCTTTTCTGTCTCTTTATCAAAGAGGTGAATTCTATTAACATCAAACGCAAGTTTGATCCTGTCGCCGCTTTTTGCCTTTGACCTTGGATCAACTCTTGCAACGAGGTTAAGCCCCTCAACAACCACATACAGGAGTGTTTCTGAACCAAGCATCTCAACAACATCAACATCTGCATCAACAACAGCATCCTGAGCTGTTTGCAGGAATATCTCCTCATCATGTAAATCTTCCGGTCTGATACCCAGTATTACCTCTTTACCAACGTAGCCAAGCTCTTCAACCTTTTTAGCCTTTCCTTCCGGAAGTTTTATTGCATTGTTTCCAAATACAACATAAAGGCTCTTGTCCTTTTGCTCAATCCTTGACTCAATGAAGTTCATCTGCGGTGAACCAATAAAACCAGCAACAAATAAGTTTGCAGGTTGCTCATACAATACCTGCGGTGTGTCTACCTGCTGGATAAATCCATCTTTCATAACAACAATTCTTGTACCCATTGTCATAGCTTCTGTCTGGTCATGTGTAACATAAATAAATGTTGTTCCCAGTCTCTTGTGAAGTTTTGAAAGCTCAGCTCTCATCTGGACTCTGAGTTTTGCGTCCAGGTTTGAAAGCGGCTCATCCATCAAAAACACCTTTGGCTCTCTGACAATCGCACGTCCAAGTGCAACTCTCTGCCTCTGACCACCGGACAGAGCCTTTGGCTTTCTGTCAAGCAGGTGTTCAATACCCAGAATTTTTGCAGCTTCATGAACTCGTCTTTTTATCTCATCTTTTGGAAACTTTCTCAGTTTAAGACCAAATGCCATGTTTTCAAATACAGTCATATGTGGATACAAAGCATAGTTCTGGAAAACCATTGCAATATCTCTGTCCTTTGGAGGAACATCATTTACCAGCCTGTCCCCTATATAGATTTCGCCCTCTGTAATTTCTTCAAGCCCTGCAATCATTCTAAGAGTTGTTGTTTTACCACAACCAGACGGACCAACCAGAACTATAAATTCCTTGTCTTCAATATCAAGGTTAAAATCTGAAACAGCAGTAACACCACCAGGATATCTTTTGTAAACACCTTTTAATCTTACACTTGCCACTTCTCTTTTACCTCCTACATAGTATTGTATATAAAATTCGCAAAAATTTTCTTCTAATATAGACTATACAATTATTTGCGACCAAAAACTATTGATTTTTTAAACAAACTTTTTAAAAACCTTTTAGGTAACATGTCTAAACTATCTTACCAAAAACAAAGGCTGATAAGGAGTTGTACCTTATCAGCCAATTATTACTATTGTTATGATTTGGTTACCTCTTCAGCACCTTTCCTGAAAAGTCCCAGTATGAATATAAATATTGCTGCACCAAGTATAGTTGGAATAATAGGAATCCCGGCAATAACAGGTCCTAACCTTCTGAAAAATGGAATATATGCACCAATCCAGGAACCAACAAGCCCTGCAATCATGGCTCCAATAAAGCCGCCAGGCATCTTGTATTTGGTCAGCGCATCACCAATATAACCTGCAATTGCTGCAACAATCAGGGTCATTATAAATCCAATCATAATATTTGACCTTTTTTTAATAGCAGCTTTACTTTTTAGTATGATTATTTTTCTCTAAGTTTAATCATTTGATAATATTACCAATAATACTCCCTCTTTTACTTCAACAATTGCTTCATCTTCTATAATAACATTTGATATACCATAAGGATTGCCAAACTCCATGCTACCATCTTTTAGTACATAATACAATCCTTTTGTTGAAATGCCTCTTACAGTTTTGGTATATGGTAGCAAAGATAAAATACATCCTTTTTTCCCTTCGATCTTTATTTTATCTTTTGTCATTGTAATCATGTTATTTCTATCAACAATAAAACTACTTATATTGCGCTCAAGAAGGTAGTATAAAAGTGTTATATTTGCTAACACATGGTCTATCCTTTTCCCTGTGCAGGAAAGCATGACAATTTCATCAAATCCTTTTTCTGCTAAAATTTCAACAGCAATCTGTGTATCGGTTTTGTCTTTTTCACACGGATATTCCAGAATCTTCACATTTTTGTTTCTAAAATATTCCAGAACACTTCCATCAACAGAGTCAAAGTCTCCCACTATTAAGTCTGGCAAAAAATTGTACTTGTATGCAATATTCGCGCCCCCATCACAACAAACTAAAAAATCTGCATTTTCAATATATTCTTCATAAAAACCCCTGTCTTCTACATTGCCACTTGAGATAATAACTGCTCTCATCTCTATATCCCTTCCGTTTGTAATTTAAAAAAAGCTCAGCTGGCTTGTCTGTGGCAAGTCTTTCAAAACCCTGTACTGTGCAAGTATTTCAATTACCTGTTTGTTCAGCTTTGCTCTTCTTTGAAGGTCATCAACCGATAAAAACCTTCCTTCTTTTCTTGCCTCAACAATATTGCGTGCAGCAGCAACTCCAACATTCGGCAGAGCATTGAATGGAATCAAAAGCCCACCATCTTTTATTATAAACCTCTCTGCATCCGATTCATTTAAATCAACCGGATAAAACTTAAGCCCCCTTGCCAGCATCTCATTTGCTATCTCAAGCACGGTAAGAAGGTTTTTGTCCTTCGGAGACAGTGTATTTATTCTATTCTCCATATCCCTGATCTTCTGTCTTATAAATTCTCTTCCCTTTAGTATTGTTGCATAGTCAAAGTCATCTGCTCTGACTGTAAAGTAGGTGGCATAAAAGGCTTCTTTGTAATGCACCTTAAAATATGCAATCCTGAACGCCATCATAACATATGCCGCTGCGTGAGCTTTTGGAAACATATATGTGATTTTTTTACAACTTTCTATATACCACTCGGGCACACCATGAGCCCTTAAAAGCTCTTCATCTTCTGGCTTTAAACCTTTACCTTTTCGAACATCCTCCATTATCCTGAAACTATCCTTTGGCTGCACACCTTTTTGAATAAGGTAAAGCATTATGTCATCGCGGGTGGAAATTACCTCTTTTAGGGTTGCAATGCCATTTCTAACAAGGTCCTGTGCATTGTTTGTCCACACATTTGTCCCGTGCGAAAGCCCAGAAATTCTTACAAGTTCTGCAAACGATTTTGGCTTTGTCTCTATTAGCATTTGCCTTACAAATCTTGTTCCAAACTCTGGTATTCCAAAAGTTCCAACCTCACAGTCAATATCTTCGGGCGAAATTCCAAGAGCTTCTGTGCTTGTAAAGATTGACAAAGTCGCTCTGTCATCAAGCGGAATTGTTCGCGGATCAACTCCTGTTAAGTCCTGAAGCATTCTTATCACAGTTGGGTCATCATGCCCGAGTATATCAAGTTTCAGCAGTCTTCCTGAAATTGCATGATAGTCAAAGTGGGTTGTAATTACACTTTTGTCTTCGCTATCTGCAGGGTGCTGAATGGGTGTAAAATCGAAAATCTCTTTGTCTTTGGGAACAATCATAAGCCCACCCGGGTGCTGACCTGTTGTACGTTTGACGCTTGTACAGCCCTGTGAGAGTCTTAAAATTTCTGCCGGGTGCAAGCTCAAGCCTTTTTCCTCTGCATATTTTGTGACAAATCCGTGTGCAGTCTTTTCAGCAACTGTTGAAATTGTCCCTGCTCTGAAAACATATCCCTGTCCAAAAAGCTCTTCTGTGAATTTGTGTGCAACCGGCTGATACTCTCCTGAAAAGTTCAGATCTATATCAGGCTCTTTATCACCGTCAAACCCCAGGAAAGTCTCAAATGGTATATCATGTCCATCTTTTTTAAGCTTTTCTCCGCACCTTGGACAGTTTTTATCCTCAAGGTCATATCCACATCCAACAGTTCCATCTGTCACAAACTCAGAATATTTGCAGTTTGGACACACATAATGCGGTGGCAGTGGATTTACCTCTGTAATACCACACATTGTAGCAACAAGCGATGAACCAACAGAACCTCGAGAACCAACTAAATACCCATCCGAAAGTGACTTTGCCACAAGTTTTTGTGCAATTAAATACATAACAGCAAATCCATTTTTTATGATAGAATTCAGTTCTTTTTCAAGTCTTTGCTTTACAATATCCGGAAGTGGGTCCCCGTAAATCTCGTGTGCACGTTTCATTGTCATGTTGTAAATCTCTTCTTCGGCACCTTCAATCTTGGGCGGGAATGTCTCATCAGGTATTGGTTTCACATCTTCTATCATATCAGCAATCCTGTTGGTATTTTCAACAACAACCTCATACGCTGCTTCCTTGCCAAGATATTCAAACTCTTTCAACATCTCATCAGTTGTTTTCAGGTATAAATAAGGATCACTATCTACATCATCATATCCCTGGTTGTGCTTTAGAATCTGGCGCAAAATTCTCTGATGTGGATGGCAGTAATGCGCATCAGATGTTGCAACAACCAATTTGTTCAGTTTCTTTCCAAGCTGATATATCTTCCTGTTGATTTCTCTTATTTGTTCTTCGTCTTTCAAATATCCTTCTCTAATCAGAAAAGAGTTATTCTCAACCGGCATTATCTCCAGAAAATCATAAAGCGAAGCTATCTTTTCTATCTCTTCGTCACTTTTCCCCTCCACAATAGCCCTGAAAACCTCTCCTGATTCACAGGCACTTCCCAAAATAAGACCATCTTTTAACTGAATCAGCAAACTTTTTGGTATTCTTGGTCGTTTATAAAAATATTCAAGATGAGAATATGAAACAAGCTTATACAGGTTTTTAAGACCTTGCTTATTTTTAACAAGTATTGTAGCATGGTAACTGTGCGACTTTAAATCTGCCTTTGTGTTTGTCTCAATAGCATTGAGTTCTTTTAAAAACTTGTATCCTCTGCTTTTCAATTTCTCAATAAGATTTATAAATATTTTTGCAGTAGTTTCGGCATCAGAATCTGCCCTGTGATGGGACCTGAGCTCTATATTTAGAAAATCTGCCACTTTGTTTAATTTGTGTGAAGACAATTCAGTAAGTACTCTTCTTGAAAGTTCCAATGTATCAACATATGTATAATCAAAGATAAGACCACATTCCTGATAAGCTCTCTTCAAAAACCCAATATCAAACTGCGCATTATGTGCAACCAGGATACTGCCACTGCAAAACTTTTCAAACTCTAAAATAGCATCCTCAAGTTTTGGCGCAGCATCAACCATATCCTGGTAAATTCCCGTTAACTCAGATATTCTGACTGGAATCTTGCCCTGCGGGTCGACAAATGTCGAGAATTTGTCTACAATCTCACCATTTTCTACTTTGACAGCTCCTATCTCAATTATTCTATCTCTTTGATTGTCAAAACCTGTTGTCTCAATATCAACAACAACATATTTACCATTTAAGTCCTGGTCTTCTTTCGGATTATAAACGACAGGTACACCATCGTCAATCAAATAGCATTCCATCCCATAGATAACTTTAATTCCGGCACTTTTGCTTGCTTCCTGTGCTTCCGGAAATGCCTGCACAACACCATGGTCAGTAATTGCAATTGCTCTGTGTCCCCACTTTGCAGCAGTTTTTATAAGTTCCTCGGCCGAGCTCACAGCATCCATTGCAGACATCTTTGTATGAGCATGAAGTTCAACTCTTTTTTGCTCTGCTGTATCAAGCCTTTCAAGCTTTACAGACCTGTTTATATTCTTTGCATTTACAACTATAGCTTTTTCAAATTCGTCAAATTCAACCTTTCCTTCAACTTTGATATAATCCCCTACCGAAATGGAACTGGGAATGTTGTCTTTTCTGGCAACAATTTTAACATAGGTTGATGTGGTGTAATCAGTTACATACAATTTGTAGATAAGTATATTTTGATTTCTGGTCTCTTTTATTTCAATATTAAATACTTCACCTTCAATAATGCAGCTGGTATCTACTTTTACTAAAGAAATAGGTGTTATTTTCTCTTTTTCGTTTATTTTCCTGCCAAATATTATATCTGAATCCTGTGTGGAATTTTCTTTCTGCGTGCCTTTCAATTCCTTTTCTTTTTCCTTCTCTTTGGACTTTTTTAAATAGTTTTCAATTTCACCATTTAACTCAAAGTGAATATAAAATTCTTTTATTCTAAACTCGACATTGCACTTTATCCCAAATTCCTCATTTAAAATCTCCTCAATTAGCACATCCAATTTTCTCTCCAGCATTATATCTCTAATTCCGTTTGGAACCATAAACACAAGATTTCCTTCTTCAAAGAAAACCTCACACTCTTTCAAAAATGGTTTAAGCCCATTACATTTTTTTAAAATTTTGTGCATCAAAAACCATCTGTAATTTTGTAAAATTTCCTGCATATTTGAATTCCTATTATTTAAAAGTTTAATTTCTATATCCAGAGAAGCATCTACAGAACTTTTGATCCTGTTTTCAATCTCAATAAGATTGATTTCATTAAGCCCCTCAAGACTATCCATATATATCTTCAGAAGCTTATTTGATCTGTCAAACTCAAGCTTCACAGGTTTCAGTGATAAAAAAGCAACCTCACTCATATCTCATCCCTACTTTTCCTGAGATTGACATAACCTTTAAGAATCTCCCTGTACATCTTCATTCTATGTTGAGCACCTTTCAAAAGCCCAAGTTTTTCTTCCTTCATTACATGGGAAACCTGCGGCAGCTGTACAGTTTCAACTCTAAGTTTTAACTTTTTTGCATATTCTGTCAGAATAATCTCAATGGCATAGCCCGATTCTTTAATATCCTTTCTTGACTCCAGTATTCTATCAAACACCCATCTTTTTATCGCCCTTTGCCCGGACAAAAACGGAGATATTTTTTGAGCCAGATCTGTGGAAAATCTGCCTTCTGAAAATACGCCTACTGTCATGTCAGCTCTGTCCTCCAAAACAGGTAAAAGAAGATTTTCAACATCTTTAACCTTAAGGTTTACAAGGTCAGCATCAAGCAGCAAAACTATGCTACTTTGTGTATTTTCAACACCAAAAAAAACTGCATAAGCCTTCCCCATATTTTGAGAAAGTCTTAAAACATTTACACCTTTTTCATGAGCAACTTCTGCTGTTCTGTCCGATGACCCATCGTCTATAACATAAACCCTGTCAACAAACCTGCAGCTTTTTACAACATCTATAACAGCACCTATTCTCTCTTCTTCGTTGTATGCCGGAATCAAACAGACAACCCTGTCTTTCATAAAATTTCACCTCATGTTTCATAAAAAGAGTAAATCTCCCGTATCAGCTCATCAACAAGTTCATCCTCTTTGACTTTCTTAACAATCTTTCCTTTTTTGAACAAAAGCCCTTCTCCAATACCACAGGCAATTCCAATATCAGCTTCTCTTGCCTCGCCCGGTCCATTTACCGCACAGCCCATAATCGCAATGTTAATATCAAGGTCCAGATTTCCCACTTTATTTTCAACTTCATTTGCTATCTTTATCAAATCCACATTGCACCTTGCACAGGTTGGGCATGAAATAATATTTACACCCTTTCTTAATTTTAACCCCTGTAAAATCTTCTTTGCAACAATCACCTCTTTTTCAGGGTCATCTGTGAGCGAGACTCTAATTGTATCTCCAATTCCCCGAAGGAGTAAATACCCTATTGCCATACTCGACTTTACACACCCGGAAATAAAGGTACCTGATTCTGTAAGCCCAACATGAAGAGGATAGACTGTCTTTTTTGATAAAATCTCATAGCTTTTGATGGTTGTCAGCACATCAGAAGACTTTACAGATATTACAATATCATCAAAATCAAAACTCTCCAAAAGCTCAACCTGCTTCAAAGCTGCCTCAACAATTGCCTCAGGTGTAGGCGAATGGTATTTTGCCAGAATCTCCTTGGGAAGTGAGCCGGAATTCGCCCCAACTCTAATAGGAACCCCGCTCTTTTTTGCCTCATCAACTATCATTTTTACCTTTTCTGAATCCCCAATGTTACCAGGATTAATCCTTATCTTATCAGCCCCATTGTAAACAGCCTCAAGTGCAAGCTTATAATCAAAATGAATATCGGCAACAATGGGAATATGAATTCTTGGCTTTATCTTTCCAATAGCCTTTGCACTTTCCACATCAGGTACTGCTACTCTTATTATTTCACACCCAAGGCTCTCAAGCCTTAATATTTGTTCAACCGTCTTTTCAACATCCTTTGTCTTTGTGTTTGTCATCGACTGGATTTTGACCGACTCGCCACCGCCAATATATATGCTCCCTATTTTTATCTTCTTTGTCAAAAAATTCACCTTCCGGGCATTATTATGTTTTTAATATCATTGAAGGTAACAATTACAAGCAGCAAAAGCAAAAGTACAAATCCAATAGTATGAATCAGGGCTTCCTTTTCTCTATTAAAAGGCTTGCCTGCAATCGCTTCATACAGGTAAAATACAAGTCTGCTTCCATCAAGTGCTGGAAATGGAATAAGATTTATTACACCGAGGTTTACTGAAATAAGCTGCATAAGCCATAGAATGTTCAAAAGTCCACTTACAAAGTTTTGCTTAAATCCAGCGTTTGCCGCCTGCCCAATTGTTTTTACTATCCCAACAGGTCCCATAATCTCAGAACCCGAGACCTTTCCTGATAGCATCAGGACAACACCGTAGATTGTCTCTTTTATCTCTGCATATGTTGCAAATATACTGTAATAAAGACTATCCACAAGATTTTTTTTCGAAATCCTCGGTGATATACCTATGAGTCTTCTCTTTGTATTCGGATCGTATTTGGGAGTAATATAAAACTTATACTCTTTACCATCTCTTTGAATTTTAACCTCAAGTGGTTTGTCTTTATAAAGCATATTGTGAACAGCCAAATAAAAACTAACCTGATCCCATACAAACACTTTATTGCCATCCATCTCAACTATGCGGTCACCCGGTCTTATTCCAGCAATGTGGGCAGGAAAGTTCGGTTCTGTTTTGTCAATTGTATTGGTTCCAAATCCCACAAAATAAGCTATTCCCATCATGATAACAATGGCAAGGACAAAGTTCATAACAGGTCCCATTAAAACCATTAAAATTCTTTTGTGAACTTTTGCATTATTCAGTGCACGTGGATGATCCACTTCCTGATCTTCACCAAGAGGTCTTACATACCCACCTATCAAAAACGCCCTCACAGAGTATTCTGTTTCTTTACCCTTGATACTGAAAATCTTGGGACCAAAACCGATTGCAAACTCCTGCACAATCACTCCTGATAATTTACAAACAATAAAATGACCAAATTCATGGATAAGTATTACAATTGTAAGTACTATCAAAGCTATCAAAAGATTTACCACTACAGCTCACCTTCCAGCAATTTTTTGAATTCCAATCTTACCATTCTGTCAATCTCCAGGATGTCTTCAACCGAAGTAACTTTTTGTGGTTTGTGATTCTCAACAATCTCCCTCACATAATTCATTATATCAATAAAGCCCATTTTTCCTTCCAAAAAGAATTTTACAGCCTCTTCATTTGCTGCATTCAAAACAACTGGATAGCTCCCACCTTCTTTTGCACATTCATAGGCAAGCTTTAACAAAAAGAATGTATCAAAATCCGGCTCTTCAAATGTAAGCTGCTTTACCCTGCTAAAGTCAAGAGGCTCTATCAGACACCTACTTCTTTCAGGGTATGTCAAACTGTATTCAATGGCAAGACGCATATCCGGATTTGAAATCTGTGCTTTTATTGAACCGTCAACAAACTCAACCATTGAATGAATAATGCTCTGTGGATGAATTACAACATCAATTTCATCCACCCTTTTTTCAAAGAAAAACATAGCTTCTATAACTTCAAAACCCTTATTTATCAAAGTGGCAGAATCCACCGTTATTTTCTTTCCCATGCGCCATGTGGGATGTGAAAGCACATCCTCTAATTTCACATTTTTGAGTTCAGATAGCTTTTTACCCCTGAACGGACCACCTGAGGCTGTCAATATTATTCTTTTTACATCATTTTTATTCTCACCCACAAGACATTGCAGAATTGCACTGTGCTCAGAATCAACAGGAATCAAAACTTGCTGCTGGTAATCTTTTTCTTTTGTATAGATCATCTCCTTTATAACTTCTCCACCTACAACAAGTGTCTCTTTGTTGGCAAGTGCCACCCTTTTACCCGACTTTATAGCCTCAATAGTAGGAACCAGCCCCGATATACCAACAAGTGCATTCACAATCATGTCAGCATTATAATAGGTAGCAACCTCTTCCAACCCTTTATTGCCTGCCACCACTATTTTATCGGGAAACTGCTGCTTTAAAATTGAATAATACCTCTCATCACCTATACAAATTATTTCAGGATTGAGATCTCTTGCTTGATTTATGAGTATATCAACATTTTTATATGCAGCAATTCCAACCACTTCTATTCCCAGCATTTTTGCAACTTCAATGGTCTGACTGCCAATTGATCCAGTTGACCCTAAGATGCAAATCCTTTTTGTCATGATCTTTACTCTCCTTTGAAACAGGTTAAAATCAAAGTATTCCTATTCTTGCAAGAAGGTATATTACCGGTACAACCATTATAAGACTGTCAAATCTGTCCAGAACACCGCCATGACCCGGTAAAATAAATCCAAAATCTTTTTTGTTTTGCTCTCTTTTCAACATAGAAGCAAATAAATCGCCTGTGTGGGCAACAATCGAAAGACCTGCACCTGCAATTATTCCAGTAAGAAAGACATCAAAATTGAAACTTCTGTGATTCAAGATGAAAAAGTAAAACCAAACAGCAATCACACCACCGGTTATACCACCTAAAAATCCTTCCAAACTCTTTTTAGGACTTACATTGCTCCATATTCTCCGTCTTCCAAAGGTTATGCCAACAAAGTACGCAAAGGTGTCATTCGCCCAGCACACAAGATATGGAAGCCAAATGAGCTTTTGCCCATCTTCGAGTTCATAAAGAGAAACCAAAAAGAAAATAGGCAGAACAATGTATATAAAAGCAAAAATCGAATAGACTATGCTTTTTGCTGCAATCTCGTTTTTGAAGCTCTTTATAAACGAAAATAAAAACAGGGCGATGAAAATAATAAAGAGTTTTATTAAAAAGTCAAACCGGGCAATAAAAAAAATAACAGCAAAAGCACAGGTTGTATAAATCATGTACTTTTCTACTTTATAAATCCCCAAAAACTCATATATAGCAATTATTGCAACAGCAATTCCGAAAAGTTTAAGAACAATCCCACCCAGAAAATTAGCTGCAGCAACCAAACCTATTCCCCAGATAGCTGTAATTATTCTTTGTTTCATCAATCATGCCTCCAAAAATCTATTTCACACCGCCAAACCTTCTTTCTCTTTTTTGATAATCCTCAATAGCTTTTAAAAGATGCTCTTTTTTAAAATCTGGCCACAGGACATTTGAAAACCAGAATTCAGTATAAGATATCTGCCACAAAAGAAAATTAGACACCCTCATCTCCCCGCTTGGACGAATCAAAAGATCAGGGTCAGGAATATCTTTTGTGTAAAGATAATTTCTAAAAAGGTTTTCATCAATATCTTTGATATCAATTTTACCACTCTTGATATCCATAGCCAAATTTTTTACCGCATTTATGATTTCATTTCTGCCACCGTAATTGAGTGCTATAACAACACAAAGTCCAGTTTTGTCCTTTGTCCTTTCCTCAGCACTTAAAATTCTATTTTGAATATCCCTGTCAAGCTTTGAAATATCACCTATAACTCTAATTTTTATCTGTGTTTTATTGATGAGATTTTCTATCTCTGTGTCAAAAAACTCTCGAAGAAGATTCATAAGATTTTCTACTTCATCTTTAGGTCTCTTCCAGTTTTCTGTCGAAAAAGCATATACTGTTAGATACTTTAAGCCAATTTCATCGGCAAACAATACAATCTCTTTTAATTTTTGTGCACCAAACCTGTGCCCGGCTGAGCGTGGCAGTCCTCTTTTTCTCGCCCATCTGCCATTTCCGTCCATAATAATTGCAATGTGTGCTGGCATTTTACTTTTATCAATGTACATTTTTTTCTTTTTAAGAAATTCAAACATATCTTCTAAAAACCCTCTCTTTCTTTTTTACCCCGGTCCAAAGTTTAAAAAAATAACGGGGATTTTGAAAAAACCCCGCCAAATCCTTTTCATTTATACTTCCATTATTTCTTTTTCTTTTGCGCTCAAAAGTTTCTCAATCTGTTCTATGTATTTGTCGTGCAGCTTCTGGACATCTTCCTCAGCATCCTTCAGGTCATCCTCTGTAATTTCATTGTTTTTCTTCATCTTCTTGTACTCATCAAGTGCCTCTCTTCTGATGTTTCTGATAGCAACTTTTGCATCTTCTGCCATCTTTTTTACCTGTTTTACAAGCTCCTTTCGCCTTTCTTCGGTAAGTTCAGGGAATATAAGCCTTATAACCTTGCCATCATTTGATGGGTTCACCCCAAGGTCTGACTTTTGAATTGCCTTTTCAATCTCTTTTAGCATCCTTGCCTCCCATGGCTGGATAACTATCATCCTTGCCTCTGGAACAGTAATACTCGCAAGCTGAGGAATTGGAGTGGGAACGCCATAGTAGTCTACCATAACCCTGTCCAAGATATGAGGATTTGCCCTTCCCGCTCTGACTGTTGCAAACTCCTGTTTCAAAGTTTCCAATGCTTTTTTCATCTTCTCTTCAGCAACCTGTATAGGTTCAGCCATATCACCTTTCCTCCTTTACATTTACTAATGTTCCTATATTCTCACCCATAACAGCCTTAATGATATTTCCTCCTGCAAGCTCAAAAACCACAATTGGAATTTCATTGTCCATACACATAGAGGTAGCTGTGGAATCCATTACCTCAAGTCGCTGGTTGATAACATCCAGGTAGGTTATAAAGTCATACTTTTTGGCATTGGGATTTTTCTTGGGGTCACTATCATAAACACCATCAACTTTTTTGGCAAGAAGTATTGCCTCAGCGTCAATCTCGGCAGCTCTCAATGCTGCTGCTGTGTCAGTTGAAAAGAACGGATTGCCGGTGCCACATGCGAATATTACTACCCTGCCCTTTTCTAAATGCCTTATCGCACGACGCCTTATATAGGGCTCTGCAATCTGTCTCATCTCAATTGCACTCTGAACCCTTGTTGGCACTCCTCTTTTTTCAAGTATACTCTGAAGTGCAAGTGAATTAATAACAGTTGCAAGCATCCCCATGTAGTCGGCAGTTGCTCTGTCGATGTGTTCAGCGCTCCTTCCTCTGAAGAAGTTACCACCACCGACTACAACGGCAACCTCAACCCCAAGCTCCCTTACTTTTGCTATCTCATCAGCAATAGACTCAACAACTTCCCAATCAATGCCAAATCCTTTTTCGCCACCCAGAGCTTCTCCACTTAATTTTAATATTACCCTTTTGTATTTGGGCTTAACCATTTTTTATCTTCTCCTTCTCCATGATAATATTTTACAAACAAAAGTACAGGGTTATCAAGAGTTTTTGCTCAAAAAAAGGGAACACCACTTCAAAAAATAGTGTTCCCTTCTTCTGCTATATTTAACCATTAGCAAGAAGCAGCCTTTTCAATCCCTTCGCCTCTCTCAAATCTTGCAAATCTTCTTATGACAATATTTTCCCCTATCTTTGCAATCTTCTCAGTGAGCAAATCCTTAATCTTCATATCAGGATTTTTGATCCATGGCTGCTCAAGCAAACATACCTCTTCAAAGAACTTTTCAAGTCTTCCTTCAACAATTTTATCAACAACATGCTCGGGCTTTCCTTCGTTCAGCGCCTGCTGTCTTAATATTGCTCTTTCTTTTTCAATAACATCCTGAGGAATTTCTTCTCTCGACACATACTTTGGATTTGCAGCTGCAATCTGCATAGCAATATCCTTTGCAAACTGTCTAAACTCCTCATTTCTTGCAACAAAGTCTGTCTCGCAATTAATTTCAACCAAAACGCCAATTCGACCATTACCATGGATATAGCTTTCCACAATACCCTCTGCAGCAACTCTTGATGCTTTCTTCGCTGCCTTTGCAAGCCCTCTTTCTCTTAAAAGCTCTATCGCTTTTTCCATATCACCATTTGCATCTTCCAATGCCTTTTTGCAGTCCATCATCCCGGCACCTGTCTTCTCACGCAGCTCCTTTACCATCTCAGCACTGATCATAAATTTAATCCCTCCTAAATGTTATTTTGCTACCGTGCACACAATAGATTATTCATCTATAACATCATCATTGTTATCTTCAGTTCCCTGAGCATCTTGCTCTTCAATATCTTGCTTTTGAGTTGAAGCAGGTGCAAACTGTTCTCCTTCTCTACCCTCAATCACAGCATCTGCAATCTTAGAGGTTATTAGCTTTACTGCTCTTATTGCATCATCGTTACCAGGAATTACATAGTCAATCTCATCGGGGTCACAATTTGTATCAACAATAGCAACTATCGGAATCCCAAGTTTTCTCGCCTCAAGCACAGCATTTCTCTCTTTCCTCGGGTCAACTACATATAAAATATCAGGGATTCTTGGCATATTCTGTATTCCGCCAAGATACTTTAAAAGTCTTTCCTTTTCCTTTCTTAGCAGGTTCACTTCTTTCTTTGGAAGAACCTCAAATGTGCCATCTTCTTCCATTCTCTGAAGCTCTTTTAACCTCTCAATCCTTGTTTTGATTGTTCTGAAGTTTGTCAGAAGTCCACCCAGCCATCTTTGATTGATGTAGTACATACCACATCTTTCTGCCTCTTCCTTAATTGTCTCCTGAGCCTGTTTTTTAGTCCCGACAAAGAGGACAATCTTGCCTTCTCTTACCTGAGACTTCACAAACTCATACGCCTCGTCCATTTTCTTGACAGTCTTCTGAAGGTCAATGATGTAAATACCATTTCTCTCAGTAAAGATATACTCTGCCATCTTGGGATTCCATCTACGTGTCTGGTGACCAAAATGAACACCTGCTTCTAAAAGCTGTTTCATTGTCAAAACTGGCATCTTGTTTTTACCTCCCTCAATTCGGTTTTTCTTCGAGCCGGATGCAAGAAGGTGTTCTACCTTCCACCGAAGATTTCCGGCCCTGCTTTCTTTACAAAGCCGACAATATTATAGCATATTAATATTAACATGTTCAAATTTTTTTGCTATAATCTTTTTTGCAAAACCCCCCAAATTTTATTTTGAAAGTCTATATCCAAAAAGGGTCCTTGGTAAAATTGCCAGGACCCTTTTTTCTGTCCGCTGCCAAGCATTATATTTCAAATTTTCTCGAGAACAAACCCTTTTTCTTGGGCCTGCTTGCTGGTAAACACATCCCTTGTGTCAATTACAATAGCTTTTTGCGGTGGAATAAACTCAAAAATCTTCTCAAAATCTATTCCATGCTGTCGTGCTAAAATGAGTACAACTTCAACCTTTTCCAGAGCTTCCTGCAAGGTATTTACTTTAAACTCATATTCCTTTTTTACCGCAGGGTCAAACGCCTTAACTTCAACTCCGCGCTGTCTTAAAATCTCTATAATCTCAAGTGCAGGGCTGAGCCTGTCATCAGAAGAATAATCTTTCATGGCAATTCCAAGTACAGCAACCTTCTTTGAAGTAGAATATTTCTCCATTGTCTTTATTACAAGATCAGAGATATATGCAGGAATTCCCTCGTTGAACATTCTTGCCGTCTTGGATAGTTTCAATTCCACACCTATCTCTTCTGCCTTTGCATTCAAATAATAAAACGCGTTTGGAATACAAAAACCACCAACACCAGGTCCAGGATAAAGAAGATTCACTCTTTTGTGTGTATTCGCAACCTTTATAACTTCAAAGATATCTAAGTTCATTGCTTTTGTAAATCTTTCAAACTCATTCACCATTGCAATATTTATATCCCTCTGGAGATTCTCAATTACCTTTGCAGTCTCCACAACCTCAAATGAGGAAGCAACAACAACCTCTGCCCTGCAAATTACCTTTATCAAATCAACCGCCCTTTCTGTGCTGACCTCACAAAAACCAGCAAGTGCCGTGGGCATATTCTCAAATTCCTCAAAAGCTCTGCCCTCTGCAATCCTCTCTGATGCATAGGCTAAATAGAAATCCCTGCCACACTTTAGCCCACTTTCTTCTAATACTGGCAGAAAAATATTCCTTGTTGTCCCCGGCACAACTGTAGACCTCAAAAGGATAAGCTGACCCGGGCGCAAATTTTCTTTTATCTCTCTTGCACATAAAATCAAGTATTCATAGTATGGTTTCCCACCGTAAACCGGAATTGGCACAGTAACTATAATGTCTTCGCAGGCGCCAAGTGCTTCTTTATAGTCAAGCATTGGTACAAAATTCCCATTTTGAAGCTGCTGTCTCAAAATTTCCTGGATTGTCTTTCCTTTATAGCTTTCTAAATGATGAGTTTCACCTCTTTTGAGTTCACCAATCAAATCCGGATTGCTGTCAACACCATACACCTTATAGCCTTTCATTGCAAAAGAAAGTGCAAGAGGCAATCCTACATATCCAAGTCCAATCACACATACGCTATTCAATATATATCCCTTCCCTCTTTAGTATCTCAAGTATCTGGCTTACCCTGCTATCCCATGAGGTAAGCCTTGCATATTCTATTCTTTTTAATACCTTTTCATCTTTTTCATTTTTGATCTCTGAAACTGCTTCTTCACACTTTTTTAACACATCGTTATAATCTTTTCCAATATATACAACATCGGAAAACTCTTCGACCTGGGGCATTGGTGTTGAGACAATTGGTTTTCCGGTTGCTAAGTACTCATAAAATTTCAGCGGGCTTACATTTTCTGAGAGCCTGTTTACCCTGAAGAGGTTTAAACACACATCAAACTGTGAAACATACTGTGGCAATATCCTATGGTCAACTCTTCCCAAAAGATAAATATTTTTGTATTTCTTTAGATTATCAACATTCACACCTGCGCCGACAGGTCCTATAAGGACAAATGACCAATCCTTCCTTTGTGACGCTAAATACTCGATTAGATTAGTATCAATCCATGTGTGAATGACCCCTACAAATCCAAAAATAGGATGAGGTATATTTTTCATAGTATCCGGCGCAGAAAGCTTCCTCGCTGCTTTATTAAAATGATCAAACTCTGCACCGTTTGGCACAAGATATGTTTTTGGATTTAGATTTTTGAGTTTATTGTAAAGCCCCATTGTTGTTGTAAAAACCACATCGCTTTTTTTTGCAAGTTCATCTTCCATTTCCTCAACAACCTGTTTGTCAATAAAGCCTTGAAATTCTGAATGCTTGTCTATACAGTCATATATCAAAAATCTGTACGGAAGATGTTTTAAAATGTCTATTGTGTTTGGCATATACGTCCATATAACAGGTGATTTTAAACCAAAGTTTTTGTATATGACCTCCTGCACAAACTTTGCTATCATCTTCTGGTTGAATTTGTTTACTGATCTTTTTATATTGTAAAAAGGTACAATCGGTGGCAGGGCAAAAACATATAGATTCTTCTTAACTCTTTTTGGAGACTTTCTAAACTTTGTCAAATACGGTCTTAAAGAGGGATCCTTTAACGGTCCGATGTAGGTAACCGGCGGGTCCAAGTAGAATATCCTGCAATTTTCAGGCATCCTTTTCATTATCTGCTGTTTTCTTGTAGGAATCGGGTCCCACGGCGTTGTTGAAAAACAAATTATATCAATCATCCTTTATCATCCTTAATACCTCAAGCATTTTTATTACAGATTCTAAGATACAATATTTCTAACTGGATAGTCAATAAAAAAATATAAAATCTCTTGACCAATCAAAATGATTTGTAATACTATGGTTTTGATAAATCTTATGTGGAGGGAGAAAATAATGAAGATAGTAGACCAAAAAGGAAAGCTATTTGGAATTATCAACATTGTAGATCTTATTCTAATATTGCTCATCATAGCTATTGCATGGGCAGGGTTTTCAAAGATTTCGTCACACGAAAAAGCAACCGAAAGTACGTCACAAGATGAATTTGTAGAAATTAAATACGGAGAAGCTATTATCAATGTCAAAATACCTCTTGTTGAACCTGTCATGGCTGGCTCTTTGCACAAAAATGATTTTCTTGTAACCGGAAACACCCTGACAAAATCCTATATCCAGGACATTCAGATTAAAGATGGAGTGTACGAAAAAACATCGTCAGACGGAAAAATTGTAGTAGCAAAGCATCCATACAAAAAAGATGTCTATGTCACAATCCATGGCTATGTGACATTTGAGGGAGCCACAATAAAGTTGGATAAGCAAACTGTCAGGGTTGGAAAAACCTTCTATGTCAAGACAAGAACCACTGAGCTTGTTGGAGTTGTGACTGGTGTTGAAATAGTAAAAGAGTAAGGATGTGAAAAAAATGGTAAGAGAAAGTGCTGTATATAAAATGGCAGTGCTTCTTTACAGTTATTTGAAGGAAAGCAGAATTTATGAGCTTGTTTCAAAACTTTTTTACTTTTCCCGCCACTCTATTTTGTTTGAATTTGTAAGAAAAGAGGCAAAGAAAAAATACATAAGTGCATCCTTTTTTTTGAGGACTGCTAAAAACTTCTATAGTTTTTGTATCAAAGAATCTTTCAATCTTCTTCGAAAGTCCAGAAGGCTCTGGAGAAACAGTTTTGTAGTAAGTTTTTTAAAAAGCCAAATAACTCTTTTTGAAAAAAGACCTTTTTCTGTTTTAACTCTTTATATCCTGGCATTCTATGCAGGTTTTTTTTCGGGCGAAGTAATCAAAAATAGAATTTCTCTGACAAAGGTTTTAACTTTATCTGTACTAATATTCTTAGCCTTCCTGAGCTTTCAAGAAAATATCAGTAAATATGCAAAAAACAGCTTTGTTTGTAAACTTTTTCATAAAATCTTTTCTTGATAAAGAAATTATTTTGAAAGGTGAAAAACATGATTGAAAGAAGAAGTTTGTACTATATGGCATTTTTAATTTTTATACTTGGACTTATAGGCAGTATGGTATCACTGAAAATTTCTGTTCTGGCACTGGGTTTGTTTTTGCTTGGATTGATCATATTTGAAGACCCATCAAGGCTGCTTTATGCTGCTATTTTGTATGCATTTGTAGACTTTGTTTTTAGAAAAGTAGCAATACTTTCTTCATTTGCATCTATATGGGATGAAGTGCTCTTTATCCTAATTGTTGTTGCCTTTGTTGTAAAATCCATTTTGAATAATAATTCCAAACTGAGAATATCACCGCTGGACGTATATATAATGGTCTTTTTAATGACATGTATCTTTTTGCTATTAAAAAACTCTTCAAATATGAGAATTGCAATCGAAGGGTTCAGAGTATATGCTGAATATGCCCTGTGGTTCTTTATCGGTTTGAACCTGCTCAAAAGTATTTCTCAATTTAAAAAATTTATCTCAGCTTATATTTTCATGATATTTTTGATTTCTCTGTACGGTATTTACCAGTATATAATCGGTGTTGAAATTCCACAGAGCTGGATTGATAGCAGCTATGAAACATATATAAGAACAAGAGTTTATTCAATTATTGGAAGTCCAAATGTTCTGGGAAGTTTGCTTGCAATGTCTATACCCTTTGTTCTTCCATTTGTGTTACACGAAAAAACCATCCCAAAGAGGGTCTACTACTCAATGGTTTTAATCTCAATGATTGTCTGCCTTGGTTTTACATTTTCAAGGGGTGCCTGGTTTGCATTTTTAGTCTCCATGCTTCTCTATGGATTTTTTGTTGATAAAAGGGTACTGGGATTGCTGTTTGCAACAGTAGCCTGCGTACCTGTATTTGCTCCTTCAATACTGATGAGAGTGCTTTATATGCTAAGTAACAAGTACACAGAAAGCAGCGCAAGAGCAGGCAGAATTGCACGCTGGACAAAATCCTTTGAAATTTTAAAGGAGAATTTACTGTTTGGTGTTGGCTTTGGAAGATTTGGTGGGGCTGTGGCAAAAAGAAACATAGCAGGTTCCTTTTATGTTGACAACTTTTACCTCAAGAGCGCGGTCGAAATGGGAATTATTGGCGTTGCTATTATGATACTGGTATTTGCAATGGGTTTATTGCTTTCGGCAAGAGTTCTAAAACACTTAAAATCAAAAGAACTCAAAATGATAGGAACTGGAATTTTAATAGGTCTTGCCACCACTTTGATACACAACACTGTTGAAAATATCTTTGAAGTGCCAATGATGACAACATATTTCTGGCTATTTTTAGGATTTTTATTTGCTTTGGAGTATATCGATTCAGAAAGTAATTCAAAAGCATAATAAACAGGACAGCCTATCTTAAAGATGGAGGTAGATTTAACTTGCCATTTGACGGAATTGTCCTTCGCACACTTATAAAAGAGTTAAAAGATGAGCTTTCTGAAGGAAAGGTGGAAAGAGTCTATCAACCAAATCAGTTTGAAATAAATCTGTATGTATACAGGGCTGGCAAAACAAAAAAACTGATAATCTCGGCAAATCCCTCACTTCCGAGAATATATATTACAGATAAGCAAAAGAAAAACCCTGATGTTGCTCCAAACTTCTGTATGATTCTGCGGAAAAACTTGCTTGGCTCAAAAATTACAAATATCTACCAGGAAGGTCTGGAAAGAATAGTAAGAATAGAATTTGAAACAAAAAATGAACTTGGAGATATCGAAAAAAAATATATTTTATTTGAAATGATGGGAAGACATAGCAATATATTCTTGATAGATTCAACTCAAAAGATAATTGATGCAATAAAAAGGATGTCTTTTGAAAACTCTCCGCGCATAATCCTACCCGGTGCAAAATATGATCTGCCACCTGTTTTAACAAAGAAAAATCCTCTTGAGGTAACTTTCGAAGAATTTTGCTCATTTTTTGAAAGTTCGAATAGAAATTTAGAAAATATCCTCACAGATAACCTGTCAGGA
This sequence comes from Caldicellulosiruptor morganii, assembly GCF_026810225.1. Lineage (NCBI taxonomy): Bacteria > Bacillati > Bacillota > Caldicellulosiruptorales > Caldicellulosiruptoraceae > Caldicellulosiruptor > Caldicellulosiruptor morganii. The sequence continues at coordinate 852,646 of NZ_CP113865.1, read as the reverse complement.
ATTAGCAAGCAGTTTGCCGGTGAAGTTGTGCTGCATGCACAAGTTTTTGAAAAAAATCTCGAAAAAAGTGATCTTATTAGAAGGATTTTTGAATCTTTAAGAGAATTATTATATTGTATAGTAGAAAAAGGTGAGATTTTGCCCACATTGTATACAGACAGAGGAAGTCCAGTAGACTTTTACGTTATAGACCTTAAAAGTTATTCAAATTTCTCGAAAAGGTTTTTCCAAAATCTCAACAGCTGTATAGAAGAGTATTATTCTAAAAAAGAAGAGTATACAATTTTTATTGAGAAAAAACAACATCTTCAAAAGATAATTGAGCAAAATTTGAAAAAGCTCAGCCAGAGATATGAGCAAAACCTGCAAAAAATAGAGCAGGCAAAAAATGCTGAACTTTTCAAAAAGTATGCAGACCTTATCCTGGCAAACCTGTACCAGCTAAATACCCATTCCAATGAGTTTGTTGAAGTAATAGACTATTACAGCGAGGATTTATCACCAATTAAAATTCCAATTGAAAAGGATAAAAATCTAAAGCAGAATGCCGAAAAGTACTACAAGCTATACAACAAGTTAAAAAAAGCTGAAGAATATGCCAAAAGTGAAATTTCAGAGATTGAAAGTGAACTTGAATTTCTGTATAGCTTAGATGCTCTTGTTGAAAAAAGTACAAATATTGAAGATCTTCTGAGCATACAAGAGGAATTAGAAAAAGAAGGTTACATTAAAACTGAGACAAAGAAAAACGAGAAAAGGAAAGATACAAAAAAATTCAATCCTCATCATTTCATCAGTTCAGATGGTTTTGATATCTATGTTGGAAGAAATAACATTCAAAATGATTATCTAACATTAAAATTTGCATCAAGCAATGACATCTGGCTTCATACCCAGAAAATCCCCGGTTCACATGTTATTATCAGAACAAGCAACAAAGAGGTGCCTGAGAAGACTCTGTTAGAAGCAGCTTGTTTGGCTGCATATTTTAGCAAAGCAAAACACTCAACCAAAGTACCTGTTGATTACACATATGTTAAGCACGTTAAAAAACCCCCCAGGTCAAAACCTGGATTTGTCATATATGATAATTTCAAAACCATAATCGTCGACTCTCCGGAATCCATAGATACTTTTAAAAAGGTGCAATAAAAAAGGGCTTCTATGGCTAACATTAAAATAAACTAAAAATTTTACTTGATCGGGAGGGATTTGAAATGCCAAAAGAAGGAAATTGCGTTGTTGCTCAATCAGGAGGTCCAACTGCGGTTATCAATGCTTCGCTTTTGGGTGTGATTGAAGAATCAATGAAGCAACATCCTATAAGGGCTATTTATGGAGCAAAAAATGGTATAATCGGTCTTATTGACGAGGAACTTTATGACCTTAGAATGGAAGACCCTGAAGAGTTAAAGCTTTTAAAAACCACTCCTTCATCTGCCCTGGGCTCTTGTAGATACCAGCTGAAACCTTTTGAACATGACGAAAAGGACTATGTTAAAATTTTCAACGTTTTTGAAGCACACAATATAAGATATTTCTTCTACATCGGTGGTAATGACTCTATGGACACGGCTGACAAACTGACACGTTATGCAAAAAAGATAGGTTATGATATATCTATCATAGGAATTCCAAAGACCATTGACAATGACCTTGTCATGACAGACCACTGCCCTGGCTTTGGAAGTGCTGCAAAGTACATTGCAACATCTGTAATGGAGATAGCAAGAGATGCTGTTGTATATCCTACAAACATTGTCACAATAATTGAAGTCATGGGAAGAAATGCAGGCTGGCTTGCTGCAGCATCAGCACTTGCTTCAAAAGACATCGGTGCACCCGACCTTATTTATCTACCTGAAGTACCATTTTCTGTTGACAGATTCTTGGAGGATGTCAGAAACATACACAAAAAGACCGGAAAGATTACTATTGTGGTATCAGAGGGCATTAAAGACAAAGAAGGAAAGTATATTGCCGATATGAGCCACAAGTTTGGAATAGATGCATTCGGTCATGTCCAGCTTGGCGGTGCAGCATTTGTTCTTGAGAACATTATTCGTGAAGAGGTAGAAAAGAGAGTCAAATCTATTCAATTCAATGTTCTGCAGCGCAGTGCTGCACATATCCTGTCAAAGGTTGATGTTGAAGAAGCCTACATGGTTGGAAGAATGGCTGTGAAATATGCAGTTGAAGGTGCAAGTGGATACATGATTGCCATCAAGCGTGACAGTGACAGTCCATATTCAAGCTCAACAGAGCTTGTTGAACTTTACAAGGTGGCAAATGCTGAAAAATTGGTACCTCTTGCCTGGATTTCACACGACGGCAACTATGTAAAAGAAGAGGCTCTCAATTACATCCAGCCTCTTATTGAAGGCGAGGTTGAAGTGAAGTTTGAAAAGGGTCTTCCACGATATGCAAAGCTCAGAAAGATAATGGTACCAAAGAAGGTTGTTTAATTAAAAGTGTATGATCAAAATAAAAAAATGGGTGCAACCTTGAAAAATACTTTTTTCAAAAAGGTGCACCCATTTATTTTTTCAAATTTTACTTAGCCTGCCCGGTATCAGTTACATCAGCACTATCACTTTTTTCTTTTCTTATAATTACTGTTCTGTCATCCACATAGTCAACAATAAACTCATCACCCTGCTTTATCTGCCCCTCTAAAATAGCTTCTGAAATCTTGTCCTCCACCATACTCTGTATTGCTCTTTTGAGCGGTCTTGCACCAAATACCGGGTCAAATCCTTTTTTAGCAATCGCTTCAACAAGCGCAGGGGTAAACTCTGCATAATACTGGCTTTCCTTTATTCTTTCTTTTAAATTATTTAGAAGAATTTCAACTATCTTCTTGACATCCTCTTCATCAAGCGGATGGAATACTATAATCTCATCTATCCTGTTTAGAAATTCGGGTCTAAATGTTTTCTTGAGCTCATTCATAACATTTTCCTTTATTCTCTCATATGTTCTCTGCTTTTCATCTTCGGAGGTTGAAAATCCTAACTTTTTGGGGTTAGTAATAAGGTTTGCACCAATGTTTGAAGTCATTATAATCACAGTATTTCTAAAGCTTACAGTTCTCCCCTGTGAGTCTGTAAGTCTTCCATCATCAAGAATCTGCAGAAGCAGGTTGAAAACATCCGGATGAGCTTTTTCTATTTCATCAAAAAGCACAACAGAATATGGTCTTCTTCTCACCTTTTCTGTCAGCTGACCACCTTCTTCATAGCCAACATAACCGGGTGGTGAACCAATCAATTTGGACACATTAAATTTTTCCATATATTCGGACATGTCAATTCTAATCAGGGCATCCTCTGTCCCAAACAATGCCTCAGCCAACGCCCTGGCAAGTTCTGTCTTACCAACACCGGTTGGACCCAAGAATATAAACGAACCAATCGGTCTTTTTGGATCTTTAAGCCCCACTCTTCCGCGCCTTATAGCCCTTGCAACAGCTCTTACAGCTTCATCCTGACCAACAACCCGCCTGTGCAGAACCTCTTCCAATTTCAAAAGTCGCTGTGATTCATCTTCAGTCAGCTTATTAACAGGAATACCTGTCCAGCTTGAAACAATGTATGCAATATCGTTTTCTGTAACAATGGGCTGTGCTTTTTGCTGGTCGTTTGTCCAGGAGTTTTTAACCTTTTCAAGGTCCTGACGAAGTTTCATAATTTCATCTCTTATCTTAGCTGCTTTCTCATATTCCTGCAGCCTGATGGCTTCCTCTTTTTCTTTTTCAAGTTTTTCTATCTTTTCTTCGTATTCTTTCACATGAGGTGGCAGTGTGTACATTTGAAGTCGTACTCTTGAGGCTGCCTCATCAATAAGGTCTATAGCCTTGTCCGGCAGGTATCTGTCTGTGATATATTTTGTAGAAAGTTCAACAGCTGCCTTTATTGCCTCATCTGTTATCTTAACCCCATGATGAGCTTCATACTTATCACGAAGCCCCTTAAGAATTTGAATTGTCTCCTCGGGTGTGGGCTCACCAACCAAAATCGGCTGGAACCTTCGCTCCAGTGCAGCGTCTTTTTCTATATGTTTTCTGTACTCATCAAGGGTTGTTGCACCAATGACCTGAATCTCGCCACGCGCAAGAGCAGGTTTTAAGATGTTTGATGCGTCAATCGCACCCTCTGCTGCACCAGCACCGATTATTGTGTGCATCTCATCTATAAAAAGAATAACATTGCCAGCTTTCCTTACCTCTTCCATTGCCTTTTTGAGCCTTTCTTCAAACTCGCCTCTGAACTTTGACCCGGCAACCATTGCAGAAAGGTCAAGAGCAACAACTCTTTTGTTTCTCAAAAGTTCTGGAACATTCCCCTCAACAATCTTCTGAGCAAGTCCCTCAACTATAGCTGTCTTTCCAACACCGGGCTCACCAATCAAACAGGGGTTGTTCTTGGTTCTTCTTGACAATATCTGGATGACCCTTTCAATTTCTTTTTCACGACCAATAACAGGGTCAATTTTCCCTTCAAGCGCAAGTTGCGTTAAATCCCTGCTAAACTGGTTCAAAGTAGGTGTATTCTGGGTTTGGAAATTTATCTGTTGCTGTGGAGACACTCCGCCAACATTCTTTGCATCTTCGTTCAAAAGTTTCATAATCTCCTCAAAGAGTTTTTGCGGATCCACGCCCAGATCCATCAAAATTCTCACAGCAACACTTTCACCCTCGCGCATGATGGCAAGCAAAAGATGTTCTGTGCTGATATATGTGCTGCCAAGTCTTCTTGCTTCCATAAATGCTATCTCAAATACCCTCTTGGTCCTTGGTGTAAATCCTGTTGGTGGTTGTGGTAGCTGATAATCGCCCCTGCCTATCAGTTCTTCTATCTCATCTATCACCTTCTCTTCTGTAACACCCTGGCTTTGTAAAACTCTTGCAGCAATTCCACCGCCTTCTCTAATCAACCCCAGAAGTAAATGTTCAGTTCCAACATAATTATGACCAAGCTCGGCAGCTGCCTGCTGCGCAAGCATTATTGCTCTTTCTGCTCTTTCGGTAAATCTTCCTTGAAACACTTTTAACCCCTCCTTTATTCCAGTATTTTTCTTATCAGTTCTGCTCTTTTTATGTCTCTTTCCTCCGGTGTCATTTCTTTGCCAAAATAGTCCTGAAGAATAGCTGGCTGGATCAAATTCAAAAGCACATCCAATTTATCTATTGTGGTCTCTTTTATTATACCCATACTGATGCCCATTCTCACATCTGAGATCAATTTCAGTGCCTCATTTGATGAAATATTTCTTGCATACTTCAAAATCCCATAAGCCCTGTAGACCTTGTCTGCGATAAATGAACTGCTTTCGTTCAAAAGCTTCAACCTTGCCTGACGTTCCTGCTCAATTATTTGATTTGTGATTGAAACAACATTTGCTATTATGTCCTCCTCAGGCTGTCCCAATGTAATCTGGTTTGAAATTTGATATAGATTACCCAAGACCTCACTCCCTTCACCATAAAAACCCCTCACCGCAATTCCCAGCTTGGTAATTGTTTCAATAATTTCTTTCATATAACCAAGCAGTGTAAGTGCCGGAAGATGCAGCATAAATGAAGCTCTAAGCCCTGTTCCAACATTGGTAGGGCATGAGGTAAGATACCCCCAGGTTTCATCATAAGCATAAGGTAGCTGCTCCTCCAGAAAGTCATCAATCCTGTTTGCATCTTCCCACGCTTTCTGGATATTTTGCCCCCTGTACAGTACCTGAATTCGCAAATGATCTTCTTCGTTTATCATTATGCTTATATTTTCATTCTGGTCTATTGCAACAGCACTTTTTATTTTGGATGAGACCAGTGCAGGTGAAATTAAATGTTTCTCAATTAAGACCTGCCTTTTTAAAAAAGGTAATTTTCTAATTTCATAAAAATCAAACCTGTACTGGCTGTTCTTAGAAATCACATCCCTTACTCTGTCTATTACAAGCCCTGCATCATAATCGTTCATTTTTATGGTAAATGGCACGTCTGAAAGGTTTCGAGCAAGCCGAATCCTGCTTGTTACAACAACATCATCCATCTTTCAAATCACTCCCGAGAAAGTTTCTTTTCAAGTTCCCTGATTTTATCTCTAATTTCGGCCGCCTTTTCAAACTCTTCGTTTTTTATGGCTACATTTAACTCTATCTTTAGCCTGTCAATCTCTCTTTTGATTGCTAAGTTCTCACCCATTTTGGTAGGAATTTTCCCAACATGCTTTGTATTGCCGTGGATTCTTCTTAAAATCGGATAGAGCTTTTCAGAAAATGAGTTATAGCACATTGCGCAGCCAAACCTTCCACTGCGTTTGAACTCTTCAAAAGTCATTCCACAACCCTTGCATGTAATTTGTGTCTCAAAAGCTGGCTTTATAATTTGTGCTCCAAAAGCCGGCTCCAAAAATCCTGCCAGAAAGTTGGTAACAGAAAAGGGTGCATCAAACTCTATTGTCCCTTTTTGTTTTGCGCATACCTCACAGAGATGCATCTCAGTTTTAACACCGTTAATAATCTGAGTGTAATGGACAGTTGCTGGACGCTTGCCACAATTTTCACACATCATTATAAAGATCACCATCCTTTACAAAAACCTCTTCTTTATAAATATTACCCATTCATAAGAGAAATTATCATGGCTTTCAAAATCAACATCCTCAAAGTGTCTTTAAGTGGTTGATTTACAGGTAAAGACTTATCATTCAGCGCTGCCTTCATCAAATTTGCCTCTCTTTGGTTTATAACGCCGTTTTCTAACAAACACTCAACAATTTCATTTGCCTGATGCTGAGTAACAGGTGAATTTATATTATTGAGGATATTTTCAAGCAGGTTTGAGCTATTTTCAAACTTTATTTTAACAATACGAATTGAACCACCACCGCCACGCTTACTTTCTATATAATACCCTCTTTCAATTGTAAAACGCGTTGATAAAACGTAATTTATCTGTGATGGTGCGCAGTTAAAAAAGTTTGCAAGCTCATTTCGCTGAATCTCAATTTCACCGTCTTTTTTTTCAATCAGCTGCTTTATAAACTCCTCGATGATATCAGATAACCTTGGCATAAAAACCTCCCCCGCCTCAATAGCAAACTGACTTTGACTATCTTTGACCTTGCAATTATATTTTAACACCTTACTATTAAAGTGTCAAGGCATTTCTTGTTGTGAAAATGCTATAAATATATTATAATGTTTTGTATAAAACTCCAAAACGAAAGGACTAAAGAACTTGAAAGCAAAGAAGATCTTGGCAATTATTTTTCTCATTTTTGCTGCCTTTTTAATAGTTAAGTTTTTTTCAGTCAAAACTGAGCAAATACTCCCACATATAATTCTAAATACTCAGCTAAAAAACCCTGGTCCAGAAAGAAAACCCCGGTCCTCTTTTATTATATCGAAAAAGAAGCAAAATGTAACTGGTCTTTCAAAACCTTCACAAAGAAATACTGAAAATGTCTCAAAACAGGTTTATTATGATAATAACACCACAAATTCAAATACCTATCAAAAAGATAAGCTAAATATTCAAAAGCCATCTGAAAAGGTGGTATACCTCACAATAGATGATGGTCCGTCACCTGAAACACCAAAAATACTCGAGATTCTGGATAAAGAGAAAATAAAAGCCTCTTTTTTTGTGGTTGGTTATAATTGTATCAAATATCCGAATTTTCTCAAGCAGATTTCTCAAAAAGGACATTTAATTGGTAATCATTCATATTCGCACAGTTATAAGTTTATCTACAAAAGTTTTAAAAACTTTGTTGAAGATTTTAACAGGGCTGAGTATGTGATTTATAAAATTACTGGTAAAAAACCAAAATACTATAGATTCCCCGGCGGGTCTTTAAACAGGGTATCACCTCAAATAAAAGAGTTTCTTGATAAAAACAGGATAACATACATTGACTGGAATGCTATAACCGGTGATTCAGCAAAGAATCATGAAAAACTCACCTACAAAGAGATAATCAAAATAACTTTTTCCACAGCAAAGAACAAAAATGAGATAGTCCTGCTCATGCATGACAGCCCTGTAAAGAAAAATGTCATTGAAGCTCTGTCCTATATAATCAAGGAATTTAAAAAACAGGGATATGTATTTGAAACAGTAGATAAAATGTCAAAACCGTTACAATTCAAAATAAAAGCCGCATCTTCAAACTGATGCGGCTTCTTTTTTACCCATTTTTATTTTAACCTGCAGCTTTTTATCTTGTTGCTTTTATCTTTGAGAAGCAATCACTGCAGTATATGGGCCTGTCATTTCTCGGCTTGAACGGAACCTTTGTCTCTTTTCCGCATGCACTGCAAACTGCATCGAAAAGTTCACGTCTTCTTTCCTGTCTTGAATCTCTTCTTTGCATAGCCTTTCTCTGGTCTCTGCACTCTTTGCACCTTGTAGGCTCGTTCTTGAAGCCTTTTTGTGCGTAGAATTCCTGTTCACCTGCTGTGAACACAAACTCTCTTCCACAATCCTTGCAAACTAACACCTTGTCTTGATACATTCTAAAATTCCCCTCACTTCATGGATTTAGATTTTTCCGACGTCTATTGTTCACCATGAACAACCAACGTCTTTTTAATTATAACCCCATTTTCTCAATTTGTAAATAGCAAATTGAAAAAAATTTTTTACTCCTTCTCTTCCTCGGTCATCTGAGCCTTTGCCGCCTCAATCACCTTTTGAGCAATGTGCAGCGGTACCTCTTCATATCTAACAAATTCCATGGTAAATGAGCCTCTTCCCTGGGTCATAGACCTCAGGTCTGTTGCATACCTGAACATTTCAGCAAGTGGTACCTCCGCTTCTATCATCTCCATGTTCCTACCAATCGGCTCCATACCCAGAACCCTGCCTCTTCGCCTGTTCAGATCGCCCATTATATCCCCTGTATAATTTTCTGGTACCATTACCCTGACGTTCATGATAGGTTCAAGCAGCACCGGATTTGCCTGTGCTAAGCCTTTTTTGTACGCAAGTGAGGTTGCAACCTTAAAAGCAAGCTCTGACGAGTCAACAGGGTGATATGACCCATCAACAAGTGTGGCTTTCAGGTTCATAACAGGATAACCTGCCAGAACACCTTTTTTAATACACTCTCTCAATCCTTTCTCAACGGCTGGAATATATTGCTTTGGCACAGCTCCTCCAAAAATCTTTTCCTCGAAAACCAAATCTTCGCTCTCGCCTGGTTCAAATTCAATAAATACATGACCATACTGACCGTGCCCGCCTGTTTGCTTTTTGTATTTTCCTTCACTCTTTACCTTCTTTTTGATTGTCTCCCTGTATGGTACCTTTGGATCAGAAAGGACAACCGACACACCAAATTTATTTTTCAGTTTATTGACAATAACATCAATATGAAGCTCACCAATACCATAGATTATGTTCTGCCCGGTTTCATTATTCTTTTCAATCCTGAAAGTCAGGTCTTCTTCCATTAATCTGTGAAGCCCGTTTGAAATCTTCTCCTCATCACCCTTGGCTTTTGGTTCAATTGCAAGCATAAGCCATGGGCGTGGAAATTCAATTGCTTCAACCTGCAAAGGTCGTGATGGATCACACAAAGTGTTATTGGTAAAGGTTGTTTGAAGCTTTGTAACAACACCTATATCACCTGCTTTGAGCTCTGGAACAGGAATTTGCTTTTTACCTCTTATGATAAAAATTTGAGAAATCTTCTCCTGCCTCTCAGACGAAGTATTATAGAGAGTCATATCCGGTTTTAAAACACCACTTATAACCTTGAGAAATGTAATTCTACCAACAAACGGATCGGCAACTGTTTTGAATACAAACGCGCAGGCTGGAAGATTAGGATCTGGCTTTAGCATGGTTTCGCTACCGCTTTTTATATCCATAGCTCTAAACTGCTTTTCCTGTGAAGATGGAAGAAGTTTAATGATTGCATCCAGAAGTTCTTTTACGCCCAAATTTTTAGAAGTAGCACCGCACATGACAGGAAATACTGACCTTGAACTTACTCCTATTTTCAATCCTCTGCAGATTTCCTCTGTTGAAATCTCCTCACCTGCAAAGTACTTTTCCATAAGCTCATCATCATTTTCCACAGAAGCTTCTATCAAGCTATTCCTGATCTCTTCAACTCTATCACTCAATCCGCTCGGAACAGGAACTTCCTTTGCGGAGTTGTTCTCATATACATATGCTTTTTTGGAGATGATATCTATAAAGCCCACAAACCTTCCATTTTCAATGATAGGATACTGAATGGGAATTGCTCTGGGGCTCAAAACATCATTAATCTTTTCTAGTGCCTTTTCAAAGTCAGCATTCTCTTCATCCATTTTATTTACAAAAATCAGGACTGGAAGTTTTTGCTTTTCTGCTAATTCCCATCCTTTTTCTGCCCCGACCTGAACATTTGTTTTAGCACCAACCACCAGGATTGCAGCATCTGCCACATGAACAGCTTCACAAACCTCTCCCACAAAGTCAAAATAGCCCGGAGTGTCAAGAATGTTTATTTTATAATCCCCCCACTCAAGCGGCTCAACCGTCATTGAAATAGAAATTCGTCTTTTTATCTCCTCAGGGTCAAAATCCGAAGTAGTTGTGCCATCCTCTATTTTGCCTATCCTGTCAATACACCTTGCATTGAAAAGCATGCTGTCTGTCAAAATTGTTTTGCCATCCCCTCCGTGCCCAAGCAACACCACATTTTTTATATACTGTGGAGCATATTCTTTCATACCACATTCCCCCTTGATTTTGAACATCTAAAAGCAATAAAGAATATTAATAAAGATATTCTACACAGAAGATAAAAATCCTTTTAAAACTCAACATCTTTTTAGATACTTTCGAAAAAACTTAAAATCTTAAATAAATCTCACTTTATAAGATTATACAAAAACACTGTTGATTTAATAAAAGTATTCCTTTAGAATTTTAATTAGACACATTCTGTTTTTTGCATTACCAACAGCATTTCAAAAAGGAGTAATTTAAATGAGAAAAGTCAGCGTTGATGAGCTACAAGAGGGCATGAAACTTGCAAGAGATGTTTTGACCGAAAACGGTAAGCTTTTATTGCCCGAGGGATTTATTATAAAGCCTTCATTTATTGAAAAATTGAGAGAATACAACATCGACAGTGTCTATGTAGAAGATGAAATATCCAATGATTACGTAAAGGAAGAGGTTATTTACCATGAAACATTTGTAGCAATTCAAGATCTGATGCTTTCTGCAAAAGCAGGTGAAGTTGTTGACCCTTTTGTTGCCCGTGAAATTGTCAATGATATTGTTACCGAGATTATCAAGGAAGAGGATGTATTTTTAAAAATTGTGGGATTCAGAGATGTGGACAATTATACATTCTTTCACTCAGTGGATGTCAGTATCTTCTCTGCAATAATAGGAAAGCTTCTGGGATTTGACAGAAAAAAAATAGAAGATCTGGCACTGGCAGCTTTGCTTCATGATTTTGGTAAAATGAAAGTTCCGCCAGAAATTCTGAACAAACCGGCAAAACTTACAGACGAAGAGTTTGAAGAGATGAAAAAACACACAATTTATGGATATCAGATTGTCAAAAATATGGATGGGGTTACAGAACAGATTGCCGAGGTGGCACTCTTGCACCATGAAAGGCTTGATGGGTCGGGTTATCCGCTAAAACTAAAAGGTGACAGGATTCCTCTTTTTGCAAGAATTGTGGCAATTGCAGATGTGTACGATGCTCTTACTGCCGACAGAGTTTACAAGAAAAAGGTGGTCCCCACAAAGGCTGCTGATTATCTTTTGAAATACGCCGGAATTCAGTTTGATAAAGAGATTGTTCAAAGGTTTTTGAAGATGGTAGTAACGTATCCGGTTGGCTGCTTTGTTGTTCTCAACACAGGTGAGATTGCAATTGTGTACGAAGAAAATCCCTTCAACAAAACAAGACCTGTTGTCAAAGTGGTTGCACGAAAAGAAGGACCGCCAGTACTCACCCCCTACTTCATAGACCTTGCCCAGGATCAAAAAAGAGAAATTATTGATGTCATAAATTATTGATAAATTACCAATACAGCGTTTCATTCTTTTTTGCTTACAAGCCCAATATATGGTATTGCATTTATGCTATAGCTTGAAGTTTGCCCTTTTACCAGTCTAAAATACCCGGCTGAGGCTACCATGGCTGCATTGTCTGTACAGTATTTAAAATCAGGCACGTAAAGTTCTATTTGATGCTGTGTACATCTTTCCACAAGCTTTTCTCTGAGTTTTGAATTGGCAGCAACTCCACCTGCAATTGCAACCCTTTTTATATTTGTTTCCAGCGAAAGCTTAACCGTCTTTTCTACCAGGGTGTCGACAACCGCCTTCTGGAACGATGCAGCTATGTCTTCTACTTTAAAATTCTCTTTTTTTTGTTTTAACGTGTGCACATGGTTTATAACAGCAGATTTTAAGCCGCTAAAACTAAAATTGTAACCTTCCACAGCAGCCACAGGATACTTATATTTTTCTTCATCCCCAAACTTTGAAACTCTATCTATAGCAGGACCACCAGGATACCCCAGGCCCAGATACCTTGCTATTTTATCAAACGCCTCACCCGCTGCATCATCTCTTGTTTTGCCCACAACTTCGTATTTATCAAAGTCTTCTAATACAATTAAATTTGTATGTCCACCTGAAACAACCAGAACTACCAAAGGTGGTTTGAGTTCAGGATAGGTAATAAAATTAGCGTATATATGTCCCTCTATGTGATTTACGGCAACAAAGGGAATCTTTTTTGCATACGAAAGAGCTTTGGCAAACGAAAGCCCAACAAGAAGAGATCCAACAAGTCCTGGTCCATATGTTGCTGCAATAGCATCTATTTTATCAATCTCCATATTTGCTTGGTTCAAAGCAGCTTCAACTGCATATGAAATTTTTTCTACGTGCTTTCTTGAAGCTATTTCAGGAACAACCCCACCAAACGAAGTGTGAATCTCAACCTGGGAATATACAATGTTTGATAAAACCTCTCTGCCATCTTTTACAATAGCTGCTGCTGTTTCATCACATGATGTTTCTATACCAAGTACAAACATATCTTGCTTGCATCTCCTTCAAAAAAAGTCTTCAAAATTAGCTTTTTTATTATATCAAATTTTTAACACTTTTTTAATAAACTCAGGCTAATATTCTGGTATAATATAAGAGTCTATTAAAATTTTCAAAGGAGGCGTGGCTTTTGAGCATTTTTCAGGCAATTTTTCTGGGTGCTCTGCAGGGGCTTGGTGAATTTTTGCCAATTTCAAGTTCTGCCCATCTTATTATCTTCCCGTGGCTTTTTGGCTGGAAGGAACACTCGCTTGTGTTTGACGTGGCACTCCATCTGGGCACACTTTTGGCTGTGCTTGTTTATTTCTGGAGGGACTATTTCGAGATTATCGTAAAGGGAATAACACACCCATCTTCAGAAAAAGGAAAACTTCTCTGGTTTATAGTTGTTGCTACAATCCCCGGAGCACTTTTTGGGTATCTTTTTGAAAATACTGTTGAAAATGTATTCAGGAAGCAATACCTTCTAATAGCTATTGTACTTGCACTCTTTGGTATTGTTCTGTACTATGTTGATAAAAATGCTAAAAGTAAAATAGGCATGTCAGAGATGAATATCATACATGCAACATTGATAGGAATATCGCAGGCATTTGCTCTTTTCCCGGGAATATCGCGATCGGGTATCACAATGACAACAGGACTTTTGCTGGGGCTTAAAAAAGAAACCGCTGCAAAATTCTCTTTTTTGATGTCAGCACCAATCATTTTAGGTGCAGGAGCTGTATCGCTTATGAAAAATATACACAATGTTACAAGTCAGTTTTCAAGTTTTGCCACAGGTTTTTTTACATCAGCAGTAGTTGGGTTTTTAGCTATACACTTTTTACTTGAAATTGTGAGAAAAAGTGGATTTAAGATATTTGCATACTACAGATTTGTACTTGCAACCATCATTTTTGTTGTTTTCTTCTTACGAATGTAGACACAAGTATTACCAAAATTACTCCAATATCAATATAGACCATGAAAGAACAAAAGGATTCTCAACAAATTTTTGAACTTATTAAGACAGAAAATTGTAAAATTTGAAAGTCTTGATTTGAAAGTATAATAAAATTTTTATGTTTATTCTAATACAATGTAAATATTGATTTTCTGGAGGCAAAATCAAAATGGAGTCTTTAAAACAGATATTTATATCCATAGCTGAATATTTAACACAATTTGGCCACATAGGGATATTTATAGGAATGACACTTGAGTCTGCATGCATTCCCATTCCTTCTGAAATAATTCTGCCACTTGGCGGGTATCTGGTTTACAGAGGTATTGGAAGTATATTTTCAATGACACTTGTTGCAACACTTGGATGTTACGCAGGCTCTGTAATAGCATATGTAGCTGGTTATTTTGGTGGAAGACCTTTTATTCTAAAGTACGGTAAATACCTTTTTATATCAAAACATGACTTTGAAAGAGCAGAAAGATTCTTTCAAAAAAGAGGAGAGATAACAATATTTGTAAGTCGCCTTTTGCCCGTTATAAGGACCTTCATATCTCTCCCTGCTGGAATTGCAAAAATGAATTTTATTAAGTTTTCAGCGTACACAATCCTGGGGTCATTCCCGTGGTGCTTGCTTTTTGTCTATCTTGGCAAAAAGCTTGGAGATAACTGGAGAACAATTGAAGAACATTTAAAAGGTTTGGATTACTTTATTCTGGTTATTCTGATAATTGCAATCCTTCTATATGTGGCTGCAAAACTTTTTGGGCGCAAAAAAAGAGCTGATATTGAATAAATATTTACGATGGTGTATAATTATAAAAAATTTAAACTGGTGGTGTTCATAAAATGAAAATAGAGGAAATAATTAGTCTTGATAAACAGTATTATATAAATGTATTTGGAGACAGAATACCTCTGGCATTTGAAAAGGGAAAAGGTTGTATACTTTACGATACAGAAGGCAGAGAATATCTTGACTTTATCTCTGGAATCTCTGTTTGCAACCTGGGTCATGGTCATCCTAAATTTGTTGAGGCTCTGAAAGATCAGGTTGAAAAGCTTCTTCACACCTCAAGCCTTTTTTATATAGAAAACCAGGCACTTTTGGCAAAAAAACTCTGTGAGATTTCACCTTTTGACAGGGTATTTTTCTGCAACTCCGGAGCTGAGGCGAATGAAGCTGCCATAAAACTTGCAAGAAATTACTTTTATAAAAAAGGAAGCAGTCGATACAAAATCATAACACTTTTAAACTCATTCCACGGGAGAACTTTAGCAACAACCGCTGCAACAGGGCAAAAGAAATATCAAAAACCATTTGAGCCTATGCCAGAGGGTTTTTTGAATGTAGAAGCCGACATTGATATGATAAAAGAAGCAATAGATGACAAAACAGCAGCCGTAATGATAGAACTTGTCCAGGCAGAAGGTGGAATCAAAGTTCTTGAAAAAGAATTTGTAGGCAAAATCTATGACCTTTGTAAGGACAATGGTATTTTCTTTATAATTGATGAGGTGCAAACCGGAATCGGTAGATGTGGAAGCCTGTTTTGCTTTGAACAGTATGGAATTGTCCCGGATATAATCACACTTGCAAAAGGACTGGGAAACGGTATTCCAATTGGTGCAATGCTCTGCAAAAAAGAGGTTACAAGCTTTGAACCCGGTGAGCACGGGTCTACTTTTGGCGGTAACCTTCTGGCAACAAGGGCTGCCCTGGAGGTGTTGAATATAATTGAAGAAGAGAATATAATTGAAAATGTAAATAGGATGAGCAGCTACCTAAAACAAAGGCTTTCAGAATTAAAAGAAACTTTCAATTTTATAGCGGATGTTCGTGGGTTGGGACTTTTGATTGGCGTAGAATTTTCCTTCCCGGTGAAAGACTTAGTAAAAGAGCTTGCACTGAATGGGCTTTTAACAAGTTCATGTGGTGGTGGCAATGTAATAAGGTTTGCTCCACCTTTGATTGTTGAAAAACATCACATTGACAGAGCAATAGAAATTTTCAAAGAAGTGGTGAAAAGGTATGACAACATGGGAAGAGCTTGAAAATGCCTGTCTTTCATGCACAAAATGTCCCATTTCAAAAGACAGGACAAACGTTGTGATTGGGGATGGCAATAAAAATGCAAAACTTATGTTTATTGGCGAGGCACCCGGTGAGGAAGAAGACAAGCAGGGCAAACCTTTTGTGGGAAGAGCAGGAAAGCTTCTTGAGCTTGCATTGAATGCTCTTGAACTTTCACGCGAAAATGATTTTTATATTTGCAATATTTTAAAGTGCAGACCACCGAACAATCGTGTTCCAACAGAGTTTGAGGCTCAAAACTGTCTTCCTTATTTGCGTGCACAGGTAAAGCTTATCAAGCCCAGAATAATAGTTTGCCTTGGAGCAACTGCAATGAAATATATCCTCGGGAAAAATCTGAAAATTACACAGGACAGGGGTAAATGGTTTGAAAAAGGAGAATTTTATATTATGGCTACATACCACCCGGCAGCACTTTTAAGAGACCCGGGCAAAAGAGAAGATTTTTACAGAGATTTGAAAAGTGTAAAGGAGAAGTTGCAAGAAGTTGCCAGAGAATAAATTTGTATCAAATCATGAAAAAGAAGAGGCGCACAGCTTTAGACCTGTGTGCCTCTTTTTTGGTATTTACTATCATGGAATTTTTTCTCTTATCACATTTCCACCAACTATTTTATCTGTATAAACGGCATATACTGTAAAGTAATAATACTGACCTTTTTTCAGCTCCTTATATTCACCATTTAGAAAATATTTGTCTTTTGCTCTTATATTTATTGATGTAATATTTTTGTCTGTGATAATTGCAACAATTCCATCCTTATTGTAGTCGGGCGCTGAATTTTTGTCAGATACAACTACTTTATATCCCTGCAATTTCTCGTTATTAATTTTGTCCCATTTCAAGTTTATATACCAGTTTCCAAAATATTTGATTGTCTTCGCTTGAAGCTTGGGCCTCAAAGCTTTTATCTCCAAATTTGAATAAAACTCAGCTTTTACGCTATTACCAGCAACAAGCCTATCCTGATACTGTGCTGTGACACTGAAATAATACTCCTCTCCATCTTTTAGATATTCACCAAAGTCTCCACCTTTATAAGGTATTGTATTGTCTATCACCATTTGAGTTGTACTTCTATCATTGATGAAGACAAGGTAACCACTTTCAGGATATTTAGGTTTCTTATTCTTTTTTGATATAACCACCCTGTACCCGACAAGGCGTGAATCATCTATCTTCTGCCAGCTCAATAAGAATTTATTATCTTTATACTCATACTTAACAGAAGGCTTTTCGTAATAATCAGGTATTACAGGCACCTTGAGTCTTACAGCATTCCCTTTTACATAAACATTGCCTTCGTAGATTGCCGTAACACCAAAATAATATTCTTCCCCGCTCTTTATATATGCTCCAACGTCACCACCGTTATATTTTGAATTTACACCAATCTCTATATACGTAGCATCTTTATTGCCAAGTATTTTTAAGTAACCGTCCTGTGGATATACAGGCTGGCTGTTATTTTTTGACACTACTATCGCATAGCCCTTCAATCTTCTGTCGTTTATCTTATTCCATACAAGCACAACTTTATCACCCTTTGTATATCCACTAACATTTGGAGCAGCGTAATTATACTGTTGATTAGTGCCTGTAGATGAACTGTCATCATAAGTAACTTTTTCCTCATTAGACTGAGTCGAAATCACATTGTACAAAAGCATAGCTGCTTGAGCACGCGTTAAAATCCCTTGCGGTTCAAACTTGAGCTGATTCGAATTGGGAACAGGACTTCCCACCATAATACCTTTTGCAATAGCAATTGCGACATATTTTGTTAGGTTTTTTGATATCTGTTCTCTGTCAATGTAATTGTTCAAAATATTTACATCAACATTTTCATTTTGCAACCCTTTTGCCTTAACAAGGGCAACTGCCATATCTTCTCTCACTGCATAATCTGATGGTTTAAAATAGTCACCACTGGAAGTTCTAAAACCTGTTAAAAAGTATTTGGCGGTTTCAACGTATGGATAAGCCCAGTGATCTCTGGGGACATCTTTGAATGAAGGATTATCTGTCACTTTGAATGGAAGGTTCAATGCAATCACCATGATTCTTGCAAATTCAGCACGTGTCACAGGATTGTCCGGTCTGAAAGTACCATCTGGATATCCTGTTATAATTCCTCTTTCAACCATAAACTTTACAGCATTGTAAGCCCAGTGATTCTGAGGAAGGTCAGAAAAGATTGGTGTCGATTGTTCCTGAGAAAACGAGACAAGGTTAAATAGATTAAAGATAAACAGCATTACCAGTAGACCTGTCAGTAGTTTAAAACTCCTTTTTTTCATCTTTTTCTCGAACTCCTTTCTAATATATTGATTTTTACATATTAACATTATAGCCAATATATATGTAATTTACATTATGATATTGTTACAAATTTAAGTAAATTTGTATTCTGCTTTGCATTGAAAGGAAGGCAGATTTTTGAGATAATTTTTCTAAAGAATTCTACAACTTAAGGTTAATGGTGAAATGAGCATGTTTGAAGCATATGAACAAATTACAAGATTAAAAAATACCATTGAACAATTCAGCAGCTTTATCATAAATGCATCAACAGAAAAAGATTTGGATGAGATTTTTGCTTTAGCAGTTGATACCTGCATAAATTTGACTGGAAGCGACGGTGCTACAGTTTATCTAAAAGAAGTAGTGGATAAGGAGGAAAAACTGGTTATAAAAGCAACAAAAAACCTGTCTGTTAATTTTGAGTTTTATCTGGGATATTCAATTCCAATCTCTGCAATTAGCCTGTGTGGATACACGGCTTTACATAAAAAACCTGTTGTTATAAGTGACACTCTGAACCTTCCCGAAAATCACGAGTTCAGACAATTCAAGTTCTTTGATAAAAGCCTGCATTATGTCACAATCAACACTATTTCTGTACCTGTATTCGACTTTGAAAATGACCTTTTAGGAGTAGTTCAGGTAATTAACAAAAAAGCAAAACCCAGTATAAAAATTGACGAAAACAATGCCTCACTTCTTACAATAAATTATACAGAAACGGACATCAAAATTGTACTGGCTGTTGCTGCTCTACTGGGGCTTATTATTGACAGATTCAGAACCTATGAAAAAAATGAACTTTCCATATCCAATACCCAGAAAATGCTATACAATGTGTTTGAGTCAATTAAAAAGTCCATTTCTACTTTAAATGATATTTTGATTAATGGTCAACAAAAATTTATAGAGGCTTTGCAGATTGAGAATAAGGAAAAGCTGTATTCACTCAAAGAAGGAATTGAACTTTTCAAAAAAGAATATGAGCTTACAAAGATTACCGAAACAATCACCACCATAGCTTATATAAAAAACAAAGATACTGACACTAAAATTGTTAATACTTTGCACGAAGTAATATCTACTGAAATAAGACCTTATGATATTCCTGTAAAAGTTAAAGAAGATGAATATGTTATTTTTTTTCACAATGTGGATATCATAAAAGCGGGTATGATTGCAAAGAGAATAGAAAGAAAGACTTTAGAAAAACTTCGTTTAAATGATATATCAGTTTCCACATTGAATTTCACATGGAGTTTTTATGAACTCAAACCCGATGAAGAAAAAAGTATCGAAGAAATACTCTGTTTCCTTCAAAAAAAGGTGAACGAAAGCGATGGTGAAACTCTAAAATGAAAAACCACCCTGTACTTAACTTTCTGGGTATTGGAAGTGCGTTTAATACAAATTTCAATAACACCTCTGCTTACTTTGAACACGAAGATAGTCTGTTTTTAATAGATTGTGGAGAGGGAATATTCGAAACCCTCTATAAAATGAAACTTCTTCAAAAGTATCCAAATATCAATATTTTAATTACACACACTCACCCGGACCATGTCGCAACCCTGGGGCATCTTATTCTTTACTGTTTTTATGAACTTAACAAAAAGGCAAGAATCCTCTTCCCGGAAGAATCTCTTATTCTCTCGTTTTTAAGCAGCATTGGTGTTGCTGAAAAAACATTTGACTTGATACCATTAAAAAATAGTTTAATCTACGAAGATAAAATCACGATAATACCTGTAAGACAAATTCATGTTACGGACATTCCCTGTTTTGGGTATTTAATTGAAACAGAAGAAAGTAACTTTTTTTACAGTGGCGATGCAAAAACAATTGATGAAATTATAATTGATAGGTTCTTAAAAGATGAGATAAAATTTTTATATCAAGATACCTGCTCGGAAAATCACAATGGCACAGGACCTCATCTGTCACTTGAGGAACTGAGCTTACTTATTCCTTCAGAAAAGAGAAACCGCGTATTTTGCATCCATTTGGACAGCAATTTTGATTTTAAGCTTGCTTTAAGTTTGGGATTCCAAATTCCAGAACAAATACAGATTTGAAGGAAGGTATAAAGAGGATGAATGAACAAATTGTATCACATGACTTAAAAAAACTTATAAGGAAACTGAGTAAAATTGGGATTGCAATTTCGCGTGAAAAGAATATTGACTCCATACTTGAGATGATTCTAAACGAAAGCATTGATATTACAAACAGCGATGGTGGTACACTCTATGTTGTAAAGGAGTTTGAGGGAAAAAAGTACCTTGTAATTACATTTGCTAAAAACTTTTCTGTCAATTTCGACTTTGCAGGATACAGAATCCCGGTAGATGAAAACAGCATAGCAGGATTTGTTGCAAAAAATGCTATACCTGTAACAATAAATAATGTGCAGAACCTGCAAAAAACTCAATTTTCACAATTTAGACTTTTTGATGATTCTTTGAACTATGTTACAGTAAACACAATGGCAATTCCAATGATTGATTATCAGGGAAATGTCATTGGAGTTCTCCAGCTTGTTAATAAAAAGAAAAACAAAGAAATAAAACTTTCTTCAGAAAATATAAAGCAGAATATTTTAGAGTACACAAAAGAAGATGAAGAAATTATTCTGTCTCTGGCATCCCAGGCATCACTTCTAATCGAAAGAATACATCTTTATCAGAGGATTGAAAAGAATATCGCAAATACAAGGTATGCTTTAATTAGCCTGTTTAATTCCATGAAACAGGTAATTGCCAACCTCAGCGAAGATATTTTAATTGAACAGGAAGAATTCAAGAAGTTTGCCACTCTGGATGCCCTAACAGGACTTTTTACAAGAAATGAAGGAATGGTTTATCTGGAAAAGCAAATTCAGCTTTCAAAAATGAACGAGTCACATTTCGTTGTATGCTTTATAGATGTTGACGGTTTGAAATCAGTAAACGACACTTTTGGACACCAAACCGGTGATGATCTTTTGAAGAATTTCTGTCAAATTTTAAAGGAAAGCATCAGAAGTTATGATATCGCATTCAGGTTTGGCGGAGATGAATTTGTTCTGGTTCTTTCAAAAGCTACAGTAAAAGAAGCAAATACTGTTCTGTCAAGAATTCAGGAAAAAATTGAAAAGTTTAATTCCTCAGAAGCAAAGCCATATAAAATAAGTATAAGCTATGGCTTTGCCGAATATTCTCCAGAATTGGATTTAACCTCTGAAGATTTAATTAAATTAGCTGATGAAAAAATGTACAGGATGAAAAGAGATAAAAAAAGCAGCCCCTCTTAAAATTTAAAAGAGGGGCAAAAAATTTATTATTTTTAAGGAGTTCGAGGGGTTATGAGGATAGAGGGATTATCTTGCCCATGCAAACCTTGAAAAATGGTCTGTTTTAAGCTGCTGTTTTTTTGAGCTTAACATAAATATTAATCCCCGCAGACCTGTCGTAGATGTAACCTTCGTAACCTTCACATTTCAGATGAACATCCTTCTTGAATTTAGCATCAGGTGAAAATTCAATATATACAACTCCATTTTCTGCATATATCTGTGCATTGAATGTGATAGAGTCTATTCCATCAGGCAGTGAGTCTTTTTTGAAATCAATCTGTACAAAACCTACCTGGAATTTTCCTCCTTCATTTGTAACAGTAAAACTGCCACTGAATTGAACTGGAGTTTCGTCTTTTGCAAAAGCCAAACTGCCAAAAGCTGTTGAAAAAATAAACATTATGACTGCTAACATCAACCACTTTTTAGAAAACAGAGGTTTCATTTTAAAAACACCTCTCTTTCTTTGTGAGCAGGAAAAATTCCTGCTCATTTCCACAACTAAAAGGCACCTGACATCTGCCAGGTGCCTTTTTTGCCAAAGGTAAAACACAAACTCTCATGCTTTTCACACAGAAACCTTCGGCATATGTTTCGGCAACCTGGCGACCATAGGAAGCTTCTCTTCCGACAGGCCCATGGCTTTGCGCCCCTGTCTTTCGACAGGTTTGCCTTTTTCGACATATGCTCTGCACTTTTTATTTTTTTGTTTTTTGAAATACAATTTTCATGATATAATATTTGTATATCGACTTTTTACAATTATATTATCGCACAAATTTTGAAAATTTCAAGAGGTTTTATAAAAAATTTTTTGAGGCTGTGGATAAATATGATCTGTTATAACTGCGGAAATAAAATATACTCATTGGATGCTGACAGGTGTATATTCTGTGGTATGAAATTCAAAGATGTCTGCCCTTCGTGCAGTTGGCTGCTTCCTGCTTTTGTTAATTTTTGTCCAAATTGTGGTGAATTTGTAAAGAAAAGTGGAGATGTGCGCCAAACAGTTGAAGAACTTAAAAAAGTAGCTGTGATGTTTGCAGACATATCAGGATTCACAAGGCTTTCTGAAAAGACAAGTCCTGACAGAGTAAATGACCTTATAAACGAGTTTTTTGAATTTATTTTAAAACCTGTTTATTATTTTGAGGGAAGTATAGACAAATTCATAGGCGATTGTGTAATGATACTTTTTGGGACAAAGACCTCTCATCTGGATGATCCAAAGCGTGCTGTTCTGTGTGCTCTTGAGATGTTAAAGCTTTGCAATGAGTTTTCTGAAGAAAGAAATTTGAAAATTTCAATCAGGATAGGTATAAACTATGGAATAGTGGCTGTCGGTAAAGTGGGCGGATACTACGAAAAAGACTACACTGTCATAGGTGATGTGGTCAATGTGGCTCAAAGATTGCAATCTGTCGCGCCTGAAAATGGTATTTATGTGTCAGAAAGTATCTACAGAGAAACCTTTGATTCCATCCTGTATTCTGAAGCTAAAGAAATATATGTGAAAAATAAAAGCGAGCCAATAAGGTGCTATATGCCTTTAAAAGTTATAAGTGAAACCAACTTTTTGGAACCATTTTCAAATATCCAGGATCAATATTTATCAAAATTGTTCAATTTGATTGCATCAAAAAAGGAAAATGGTATACTTCTGGTCGGACCGGGTGGTACTGGCAAAACAACATTGTTAGAAAGATTGTCCTCACATTTGCTTTCAAACAGTATAAGAACTTATTATATCAAATGCAGCCCCAATATTTATTCTCGCCCCTATTTATTGATATCTCAGATAATCTGCAGAATTTTGAATATAAGCCCTGAAGATGTACCAGGTATAAAATACCATCGATTGGTTTCATTTCTTGATTTTTTGTTCAAAGATGATTTTGAGAAAAAGTCAAACTGTTTAAATTTTCTCTCTGTTATTCTGCAACTGAATCCTGAGGAAGAATTCAGGTACATTTTTTCTTCAATGACGCCAGAAGATATTGAACGAGAAATTATACAAAGCACTTTTCTCTTTTTCGATACATTTTTATCATCCAGTTTTTCTATCTTTTTAATAGACGATATTCAGTTTGCTGATATTGAATCAATCAAGGTAATTGAATACATTAAAGCCAATTTAGCGCCTGACAAAGGCATATTTGTCATAACATCAGACAATGAAAACATCAAACTAAATTTTCAAGAAACAATTTATATACAAAAACTTTCACCTGAAAAAATCGAAGAAATACTAAAAGCTGTTTTTAATGTAAATAGTGTTGATAGGGATTTTACAGAGCTTGTATCCGATATTTCTGATGGTAAAATTGCGTATATTCAGGAAATTTGCAAATGGCTTCAGATAAGTAATAAATTATCTGTCAGAAATAACATTCTATATCTTATAAACTTTGAAAATTCAAATTCTTTGGAAATATTTGATAGAATTACTGAACATAGAATTTCTAAATTTGATAAAGAGCTGATTGAGTTTTTAAAAATTGCAGCGGTATATGGAAAAAGATTTAGTTTCAGGGTTATATCAGATATTTTAAAACCTTCAAAACCAGAAAATGATATCATTCTTATTCTTACAAAGAATAATTTTATCAAACTTGTTGACATTGTGTATCAAAACACCACAGCAGATAAAATCTTTGAATTTACAAATAATTTTGTCTTCGAAGCAATTTTAAAATCTATACCCAAAAAAATAAAAGCAAACATTCATTACAGAATTGCAAATTCAATTGAAAAACTATTTAAAGATGCTATAAACAATTACTTCGACCTTTTAATATATCACTATATGGAAGCCGAAGACTTTCTAAATGCCACTAAATACTGTATTTTGCTTGCACACAATTACAAAAGGCAACTTCTATACAGATATTCTGTAAAATACTTCAAACTTGCACTTGAAATATTAACTAAATGCAATCAAACCAAACATCGTTTTTTTGTAGAGGCACTTGAGGAACTCTCAATTTTAGAAAAACAAATGGGTAATTACACTGATGCAATAAGTTATTTGCAGATATTGTATGAACACGCAGATGCTGAAAAACAGCTTTTTATTAAATGTCATATGTGTGAATGTTTTATTTTAACTGCTGACTTTGACAATGCCCGTGAAATTATTGTCCAACTTGAAAAGCAAATTGGCAAAAATCATCCTCTATATTTAACACTTATATATTTAAAAAGCCTTTATCACAGCTACACAGCATCACTGGAAATTGATGAAATCCTCAAGGAGATTGAATCCCTTTCCCCACTTGAAAGCGAAATTGAAATTTTAATCAAGGCTCTAAACATTACTTCTTATTCCCTTTTTAGATATCATGGCAACATTAAAAAAGCGGTAAGCTTTCTGCAAAAAGCAAGAGGACTTGCAACCAGAGTCAACAACATATTTTTGCGAAGCAAAACTACTGCAAACTTTGGCATTCTATATTTTCAGATCGGAAACACAAATAAGGCAATTCATAATTTGTTATCAGCTTTTGAAGACAGCAAAAAAATTTATGACAAACACACACAAATTGATATTTTGATAAACTTAGGAATAATTCATGCCAAGAAAGGATTGCTCAAAAAAGCATATGAGTATCTAAACCAGGCTTATGAGAATTCTAAAAAATGGAGTTTGTTGTATGAAGAATGTTTGTGTCTGCTAAACATTGGCGAGGTTTATATTGAAAAAGGCTTGTTTTTTAATGCTTATGAACTGTTTTTAGCATCACTTAATATCAGCGAGGAGAAAATGTTTACAGCAGAAAAGATACTGGGTTATATATACCTTGCAAAAGTTTTGAGCCTCATGAAAAACTTTAAAGCATGCGAAGATTTTCTGAGCAAATCAGAATTGCTGATTGAAGAGGTTAAAGATACAGACATTGAGTATGAATATCATCTGACAAAAGCAGATTTCCTTTTGCAAATAAATAATCTTTCGCAGGCAGAAAAAGAAATAGAGCTGGCACTTGAATTATCAAACAAAATTACATTCAAACAGATAGAATCACTTAGAAAAAAAAGCGAAATAATGTTTGGTGCTGAAAAGTACAATGAAGCTATAGACTGTCTTTCTGATGCAATTAAACTCTGTGAAGAAAGTGGTTTTTTATTAGAGCTTGCAAAGTGCTACGTGATACTGGCAAAGGTTTATATAAATATATCAGAGAAAACCCGGGCAAAGTATTTCATTGAGTTAGCAGAAAAAACAAGCAAGCATTTTGATGACGAAGTTAGCATCAACTTAGAAATATTAAAAATCAAAAATCTCTTATGATAACATAAAGGCTATAATTATTTTTGAACGATAAACTAAAGTTCAAACTCTTGTTCAAATCCTTTATGTTATCCTATATACTTTCTCTGCAAAATGTATATTGGCCCGCTTCAAAACCTTATTCCATCTACTACTGTTCAACTACAATCCAATGTCGACCACCCATCCGTGTTGCCATCCTCAAAATCATCTATTAAAAGCTTCGCTGGTTTTGACACTTTTTATGCAAACTAATTTCTGTAAATAATGTTTTCTCACAATTATTATACTCAAGTATAATAAATAAAATCTTCCTTTAAACTCAATTTATTAAACACTTCCATCTTCCTAATTTTATTAACAACTTTTACTGTACACCCTCTCCGCTTGACTTTTCTATTTTCAAGCGGAGAGGGTAAGGTAATCACCTTGCTCCTATTCCCTCCAAACCACTTCCAGGCTTGGGTTTTAAAAAGTCTCCTAAATTCAAACTCCCATCATTATCCCTCGTTATGGTCGGTGTTAAGCTGTAAAAGTCATTATCTGTCACCAGCTGCCCATTTGGCTTTACCGCCTTACCGTTACTCCATAAAACACTATTAACTACCGTTCCGCTGATTACATCACTCGATGCACCTTCTTTGTATGATAAGCAATTTTTCAGCACGTGCGTACCTTCTCCAAAATAGAAGTTCCTAGCACTTACCTTCAAGCCGTTGTTATATCCTGTACAATTTTCTAAAGTTATGCTTCCAGGATTGCTATTATAAGTAAAACCATGTTTCTTGTTGTTAAACGCAATACATCTCCGCACTGTATGATTGACCTTTATATTACTGCCTCCAAGTTTGAAACCATTCCCATCACTGTTAGATGTAGCACTCCCATCTGATGTTTGTCCATTGCTAAATGCCACACAATCTTCAATTAATACCTCTCCTATTGGCCCCGTGTCAGTTTTAGTGTACAGATCCCAGCCATCATCCACATTGAAATATGACACACAACCCTTAAATACATTCCCCGGACCTACTGTTAATTTGCATGCAAAACCATCTGCATCTTCGCCGTTATCTGGATCCATATTATCATGTGATGTACAATTCAAAATTAAATTGTAACTGGGCCACTCATCTTTGGTTGCTGAACTACTATACCTGCCTATCTGCAAACCTGAGTCTCTGTTATGATGAATTTCACATTGTTCAATTATATTATAATTACCACCAACAAAGATCCCATTGTCTGCAGCTCCCATTATTTCTAACCCTTTAATATGCCAGTAACTTCCGTTAATTTGTAAACCTCTTGGATTTGAATCTACATTTCCATACGGTTGAGATGAAAAGTCTAATATTGGTCTTTCATTTGGAAACGCATATATGCATTTTCTTGCACTGCTTGTGCCGTTATTATCTCTTCCGATTGTAATCTGCACAGAATACTTATAAGTCCCACCTCTCATGTAGATTACCTGTCCGGGTTTTACAATAGCAATTGCCTTTTCCAATGTAGTTGGTTTATCAATGGTACCAGGATTATTTTGGTTACCTTCTGGCGCCACATAAATAGCATTCTCACCAGGAACAGGCGTCGGTGCAGGAGTTGGAACTGCTGTTGGAGTTGGAGTAGGTGTTACTGCTGGAGTTTGCGTTGGTGTTGGTGTCGCACTCTGTATAGGCGTTGAAGTAGGTGTTGGCGTTGCTGTAGGTGTAGGAGTGGATGATGAAACCGATGTGGGCGTAGGTGTGGTTGTCGGTGTCGGAGTAGGAGTTGCCGTCGGCGTCGGTGCCGGTGTCGGTGTCACTCCTCCCGCCGGCTTTGTACCCCTGCTCGGCTCTTTACCCCATACTATCGCATCATCTATATACCCCGTTACCTTCTCGTTCTCTATATAGCTATTTGCACTTCTTACCGAATAGTCATTTGACTGATTGTAGCTGCCGCTGCTCTTCTGTATGCTTAGCCTTATCTCCTTCGTGCTCTGACCCGCTGCCAAAACACCTGCTCCACTCTTAAACCCTACCTCTACATAATAGTCCGCTCCGCCTGCATTTGACCCAAGCTTCACAAACTTCACATCTATATACGCAGGATTTATGCTGCTTGCTACACTTACACTCTGCGTCGCCTCTCCATCTATCGTGTACCAGTATCTTACCTTAACCCTGCTAAGATCTACCGCCGTCGTCCCTACATTCTCTATCTTTATCTTCGGATTCAATACATTCGTCGTGCTGCTTATAATACCATTCGCATACCATACCTTGATCTGGGCGTTCTTGCTCGGCTCTTTAC
Organism: Caldicellulosiruptor morganii; assembly: GCF_026810225.1. Classification (NCBI taxonomy): domain Bacteria; kingdom Bacillati; phylum Bacillota; order Caldicellulosiruptorales; family Caldicellulosiruptoraceae; genus Caldicellulosiruptor; species Caldicellulosiruptor morganii. The sequence goes on along the minus strand of NZ_CP113865.1, from coordinate 824,314 downwards.
CCCATACAAGTACATCATCTATATACCCTGTTACCTTCTCGTTCTCTATATAGCTCGTCACACTTCTTACCGAATAATCATTTGACTGATTGTAGCTGCCACTGCTCTTCTGTATGCTTAGCCTTATCTCTTTCGTGCTCTGACCTGCTGCCAAAACACCTGCTCCACTCTTAAACCCTATCTCTACATAATAGTCCGCTCCGCCTGCATTCGCCCCAAGCTTCACAAACTTCACATCTATATACGCAGGATTTATGCTGCTTGCTACACTTACACTCTGTGTCGCCTCTCCATCTATCGTGTACCAGTATCTTACCTTAACCCTGCTAAGATCTACCGCCGTCGTCCCTACATTCTCTATCTTTATCTTCGGATTCAATACATTCGTCGTGCTGCTCAAATTACCATTCGCATACCATACCTTCAGCGCACCGTAACTGTCACTCGGTGTCCAGTAACTCCCACCTACCGGTGATGCCGTCGGTGCCGGTGTTGGCGTTACACTCACTGTCGGTGTCGGGGTCGCTGTCGGTGTAGGTGTAGGTGTTGAAGTTGGTGTTGATGTTACTGTCGGCGTTGGCGTTGGTGTTGCTGTGCTTGTCGGTGCAGGTGTCGCTCCTCCCGGCTCCTGCCCCCATACCAGAACTCCATCTACATACAGCGTTACCTTCGTATTCTCTCCATAATTCGTCATGCTCTGCATCCATGACCAGTCGTCTGCCTGATTGTAATTGCTCCAGTCATTCTTGTTAAACCTTACCTGTATATCCCCTGTGTCCTTTCCAGGCTGCAGCTGCCCAGCTCCACTGCTAAACCCTACCTCTAAGTAATAATCCGCTCCACTCACTCCGCTGCTCAGCTTCACAAAGTTGAATGTCACATTGCTTGCTCCTATCTGTGCCCAGTCACATACCGCACTCTGCGGCTTGTCACCATCCACCGTGTACCAGTATCTTATCTTAACCCTGCTAAGATCAACACTGCTGCTGCCTCCATTCACTATCTTAAACCATGGCCTTATTGATGCCGCACTCGCACTCGTCTCATTGTTCTTGTACAGTACCTTAAATCCACTTCCCGTACCAGGTGCACCCGTCGGTGTCGGGGTTGGCGTTGGTGTTGGGGTAACTGTCACCGTCGGTGTTGGGGTCGGGGTTGGTGTTGCTGTCGATGTTGGTGCAGGTGTGGATGTAATAGTTGCTGTTGGAGTCGGTGTAGGCGTTGGCGTTGCTGTGGATGTTGGCCTTGGCGTTGCTGTTGCTGTAGCCGTTGGTGTTGGAGTTGGTGATGGGTTACTTGTTTGGTCACCGTATCCCTCAAAATATTTGTATATTTCATTTATGTTTGTCTCATATCCCAAATAAAAACTTAGATGTGGCGGTTGATTATATGCTACATTCTGCCATGCTATGGACTCCCTGTATTGTCTGTTGTGCATAAGTGTAGGAATCTTATAATTTGTCAAAGTCGTAGTTGTATATATCCTGATAGCACTGTCATCACTGGTTCTAAATATAACCTCTTCTCTCCAATCTCCAAGTATGTCCGCACTCAAGCATGGTGTTGCTTTTGTACCATTATTAGATGAACACCCACTTGCTGTAAATATTGTGTTTGTTTTGTTATTGTTATAATCCCATTTGTAAATATATGTCTTATCTAATAATTCTCTTCCTAAATCTCCATCCCACCAAATTGCAAAGTTAATTGGTGGTGTCGCACTGCTGATTACATTTCCCTTACAATCTCTAATACTTATCCCTGCTGCCCACATTTCTAACCCCTTATACCTCGGATCAACGTCTGCCGCCAATGCACGTCCACAATCTCCAGATGTCAAAACTCTCACCAGTATCTGCCCTGTTCTTGCATCACGCAAACTAGCTCCTGTGCTTCCTTCATGACATTGCCAGACTTCCAATCCAGGTCTGTCCGGATCAATATCAGTTACGTGCATGGCATCCCCATGCCCCAATTTGGTTGTATACAGTGGAGCTCCATTATCATCTACTGCCATCGCACCATAAATGATCTCGTCTTTACCGTCATTGTCAACATCAGCTACACTCAGATTATGATTCCCCTGTCCTTCATAATCATCTCTGTATCCATCATTAGTTTCACCTGTATCAAATTGCCATAACTTTGTTAACTCGCCATTTTGCCAATTCCAGGCAACTATATATGTCTTTGTATAATATCCTCGGCACATAATAAGACTTGGCCTTTTCCCATCCAGATAAGCCACTGCAGCCAAAAATCTATCAACTCTGTTCCCATATGAATCTCCCCATGATGAAACATTTCCCCGCGGAGGAATATAATTAACAGTTTTCAATGCCCTTCCTGTTGCACCTTCAAATACTGTCAAATATTCAGGACCTGATAAAATGTAACCACTTGAATTTCTCCAATCAGCATTAGGATCACCTATAACATTTCCCCGTCCATCTATTGTCCCATCAGCCGTTTTACATACAACCTCTGCTTTTCCGTCACCATCTAAATCATATACTATAAATTGTGTATAATGTGCCCCTGCTCTTATATTTTTACCCAAATCAATTCTCCATAAAAATTTGCCATTTAATTTGTAAGCGTCTAAATACACATTGCTTGTATATCCAGATTGCGAGTTGTCCTTTGAATCACTTGGATCCCATTTTAAAACAATCTCATATTCTCCATCACCATCCAAATCGCCCACACTTGCATCATTTGGCGAATATGAAGCACCAAGGGGAGAATTCGCTGGTTTATTTAATTTAATTTCAATATAATTGTTATTAAGCACACTTACTTCTTCAGATTGTTCTACCTCTACCCCATTTATTACTGCTCTTACATAATATCTCGAACCGGTTGTTCCATCAGCATCAATGTAATTTGTGCTGTCCTGAATAGGTGTTTTAGTTATCTTCACTCCATTCCTGTAAATATTAAACCCAATATTTGCTGGATCTGACCCAAACATTCTCCAGCTCAAAAATACTCCATTTGTCACTTTAACAGCTATCAGTCCTCGATTTAACTTCTCAATTTGACTTTCAGTTGCTGCCATTGCTAAATTATTTTTGTTTATATTTACCTGTCCATTAAATAAGACAATATTGACAACAAAAATAATTAATGCTAAATACACATTTATTCTTCTCTTTTTCTTTACAAACATTAAATTCACCTCCAAAACAGTTTCTTAACATTCAATTGTAATAAATACAAAAACTTTATTGCAAGCTTTGAGTTTATCATATGCATTTTTTGTTTTTCATTTTTTTGCTTATCAAAAATTGTAAATGCATTTTGAAAAGGATAAAAAGATATTGCTTTCTTCCCAACCCAACAATGTAAAATATGACACTGCTGCACATATCAACTTTTACCATGCAGCAGTGTCTCCATTTTTATCCTTTTTCTACTTTGAAGAGGTTAAAACAATGTGGTATACCGTCAGATTCGGAACTTCTATGGTGATTGTGTTGTTTTGTATATTGCTGAGCACACCCATCTTCCTAATTTGAGAGCTTGTACTGTCAAACCCGTATATCTCTCCACCTGTGTATACCCTGGTATTATTCATCTTTATCTCTGCCTTCAGTTTCCTGTCATAATTCCTGTTAATTAATATAATATGCACAATTGAATCATCTTCTCCCTCAATTGAAGCATATACCGGCATGTTCTCAACGTCAGTTGTCTCAGCGCTCACACACGTTGAACCGTATCTCGAACCTTTCCCATCATAGTTGAGATAAATGTTGTACGCCGCCTGTGCATAGCTCCCCGAATCTCCCCATCTTGCTGCCATGTATACTCCATACTTGCCGAATATCCCTAAGACATCTGCTAAAGCTATTCCTCCCGATATGTGGTCCTTCCCTCCATAATCAAACTCAGTTATAGCAAGTCTGGTACCAGGATAATACTTGTCTATATCTGCCTTTATATTTGGAAGCAGTGGTAGATATTCCGGAAACCATTGATTTATCCAGCTATTTTCTCCCGCTGTTATCTGACCCTTCTGTGCAGTTTTATATGTCGGATCCCATAGCGTTCTCGGTGCCTGCATCCTCGCTATTGCCACATCCCTTGAAGTATTATTTTCACCGTCAAAGCATATTCGCACACCGCCACCCTGTGCCTCCGGGTACCAGTGTATGTCAAGCACATCCAATAACCTCTTACCAAAACTATCCGATGCCTTCTTCATCTGCTCAAGATACCAGCTCAAAAACCATCTGTGATTTCCTTTAACCTGATTCCAGTCAGGTGCATCCTGCAATGTTAAATATCCCGCAAAACCATACGATGCAGGTCCAAAAACTTCTGCATCCGGATCAAGTGTCTTTATTACCTTCGCCAGCTCCACCGATTTATTTATCAATTCACTGCAGGTTACCTTCTGTGGATGAATTCGCGGATGAGTAGCCGACCATAAATCCGGCTCGTTGTCAAGTATATATCCTTTAATTCCCGTCGCAGACGATGCTTTGCCATACTTGTTAATCAAATAGTTAATAAACTCATCCATATATACATAGTTATCATTAACGTCAGGCTGCAATGACAGTGCACCATCTTTTTTAAACTTGACTTCAGCCCATCTCGGTGAAGGTGCTGTCTCCGACTCGCTCACTGTACCATTACCATCTTTTGCTACATAACCTGCCATCTGCAATGTGATGGCTGAATATGCATTTTGTTTTATTGACTGTTCGTGAAATTTGCTTACAACAGCTGCTGGAACGTTCTTATCATTCCCTGTTATACCCATAATATAACACATATAATCATCGCTCGAATGATACCAGTCACTCCCTGCATTGGACATATTGTTCTCCCAGTTGTAACCCGTCAATCTGTTCCCACCAAGTCGTCTTGCAGGGTGAACAACACCCTGAACATCCTGATTTGCTCCATAAATATACGGGCTTATTTTTGTTCTTCCACTGGACGTATCGATCGATATTTTAACATCGGGGGTCACCGCAGGCGTTGGAGTTGGGGTAGTTGTTGCTGTCGGCGCCGGTGCCGGTGTCGGTGTCACTCCACCCGCCGGCTTTGTACCCCTGCCCGGCTCTCTTCCCCATACAAGTACATCATCTATATACCCCGTTACCTTCTCGTTCTCTATATAGCTCGTCACACTTCTTACCGAATAGTCATTTGACTGATTGTAGCTGCCGCTGCTCTTCTGTATGCTTAGCCTTATCTCCTTCGTGCTCTGACCCGCTGCCAAAACACCTGCTCCACTCTTAAAACCTACCTCTACATAATAGTCCGCTCCGCCTGCATTTGACCCAAGCTTCACAAACTTCACATCTATATATGCAGGATTTATGCTGCTTGCTACACTTACACTCTGCGTCGCCTCTCCATCTATCGTGTACCAGTATCTTACCTTAACCCTGCTAAGATCTACCGCCGTCGTCCCTACATTCTCTATCTTTATCTTCGGATTCAATACATTCGTCGTGCTGCTTATAATACCATTCGCATACCATACCTTGATCTGGGCGTTCCTGCTCGGCTCTTTACCCCATACAAGTACATCATCTATATACCCTGTTACCTTCTCGTTCTCTATATAGCTCGTCACACTTCTTACCGAATAGTCATTCGACTGATTGTAGCTGCCACTGCTCTTCTGTATGCTTAGCCTTATCTCCCTCGTGCTCTGACCCGCTGCCAAAACACCTGCTCCACTCTTAAAACCTACCTCTACATAATAGTCCGCTCCGCCTGCATTCGCCCTAAGCTTCACAAACTTCACATCTATATACGCAGGATTTATGCTGCTTGCTACACTTACACTCTGCGTCGCCTCTCCATCTATCGTGTACCAGTATCTTACCTTAACCCTGCTAAGATCTACCGCCGTCGTCCCTACATTCTCTATCTTTATCTTCGGATTCAATACATTCGTCGTACTGCTCAAATTACCATTCGCATACCATACCTTCAGCGCACCGTAACTTTCACTCGGTGTCCAGTAACTCCCACCTGCCGGTGATGCCGTCGGTGCCGGTGTTGGCATTACACTCACTGTCGGTGTCGGGGTCGCTGTCGCTGTAGGTGTGGGTGTAGGTGTTGAAGTTGGTGTTACTGTTACTGTCGGCGTTGGCGTTGGTGTTGCTGTGCTTGTCGGTGCAGGTGTCGCTCCTCCCGGCTCCTGCCCCCATACCAGAACTCCATCTACATACAGCGTTACCTTCGTATTTTCTCCATAATTCGTCATGCTCTGCATCCATGACCAGTCGTCTGCCTGATTGTAATTGCTCCAGTCATTCTTGTTAAACCTTACCTGTATATCCCCTGTGTCCTTACCAGGCTGCAGCTGCCCAGCTCCACTGCTAAACCCTACCTCCAAGTAATAATCCGCTCCACTCACAGCGCTGCTCAGCTTCACAAAGTTGAATGTCACATTGCTTGCTCCTATCTGTGCCCAGTCACATACCGCACTCTGCGGCTTGTCACCATCCACCGTGTACCAGTATCTTATCTTAACCCTGCTAAGATCAACACTGCTGCTGCCTCCATTCACTATCTTAAACCATGCCCTTATTGATGCCGCACTCGCACTCGTCTCATTGTTCTTGTACAGTACCTTCAATCCACTTCCCGTACCAGGTGCACCCGTCGGGGTCGGGGTTGGCGTTGGTGTTGGGGTAACTGTCACCGTCGGTGTTGGGGTCGGGGTTGGTGTTGCTGTTGATGTTGGTGCAGGTGTGGATGTAATAGTTGCTGTTGGAGTCGGTGTAGGGCTGGAACCCGGTGTTGATGTTGGAGTTGCAGATGGCAAAATATTTGAATCAGCAATTTCACCCCATTTTATACCCAGGCCGTTTGTTGCAACAAATACTCGACCGTACACGCGTGGATCTCCAGTTATGTCTGCATTTGCACATCCAAACTGATGTTTGTCATCATTTATTCTTATCCACGTTTTACCGCAGTCATCAGATCTAAATATACCTCTTACCCCATTAATTTTTGCATAGGTATAAATTGCAGGATATGTTTTCCCTTCAGCAGGTTTACCAAATCCTATACTAGCGGCATCCTCAACACCTGAAATTTTTACAAACGAATATCCACCATCAGTTGAGTGCCACATCCCATTATTACCAACCAGCCAGATATCACCTTCTATTCCTGGAACAGCTTTGAAATTTCCTGATGTTGGTAAACCAGTGGCAGGACTCTCAACAAATGTTTTCCCTTTATCAGCGCTTATATAAAACTTGCCATTCTTAAATGCGTAGAATTTATTTGAATTTACTCTGTCAGAATATACAATAGCTTCTGAAGGTACGTTAGCACATTCAATCCATTTGTTTCCGTTATCTGTAGAATAGCATACTTTGGCTCCTTTTGGCGCCCAAACAACAGCACTTCCATCTGCAGCAGCTGCAACTGTACCGCCTTCCTTTGTTCCTTGAGGTTCTGTATTTCCCTGAAACCATGACTTACCACCATCATATGAAAAACCAATTCTATTAGTATTCGGATTCCACTGTTTATCAACATTCCCTACACGAACCATAAAATTTGGATTTAACTCTGCAAAATCAATATCAGTTGTAGTCCCCATATTGGGCTGAACATATGTCCAATTAGGTGCTTTCTCCAGGTCGTCATGTCTAAATCCTGCTATATCTGCCAGTGCACTAAATAAATGAGGTCCCACTGGTGGACTTATCAGTGCCTGGACTGAAGTTTCTTCAATTCCTATAGCCTTGACTTTAATGTTGATATTTTGCCCTTTGTCCCAATTTGTCAAATCATCGCATCCATACAATGTAGCTCCTGTTCCATAAAGCATTCTATCTGAATTAAATGGGTCTATTTCAAGTGTTCCAACCATCCAGCCAAGTTTTGGACTTACTTCAGGTGGTGTGGGATTAGTAATTCCAAAGTTTAGCCAAGGAGCTGCAGAAATATCCATGTTGTAATGCAAAGTTCTATTAGGATATCCATTCCATTCCCAAATACATTTCCACGTTTCTCCACCATCGGTGCTTCTCCAAATATAGGTATCTGGCCACCATGAGCTAAGGGCTGCTACCATTACTACCTTAGGATTATTGGCATCTACAGCCAATCCACCATATCCAAAATAAGTATCTTTGGCAGCCATTGGACTTATATTTTTCCACTCTCCGGTCTTAGTATTGTATCTCCATACTTCACCATAATCACCATTATACGGCCCCTGAGTGTTACTATAAGTTATATATAACATCCCATCAGAACTTAATTTTGCACGCTGTGGAAGTAGCCCGGTTGGTTGTCCTGGCAATGCTTGCCATGTCTGACCACCGTCTTTTGTATAATAAATACTTGTAGATTTATCGGCAACACCCACATAAATTATCTTGCTTCCTTCACCAGGTTTACCACTTGTAGGATCAAATACCACCCATACTACGCCCGTTATATGGTTCAGATAATCATAGGGATCGTTTGGATCCTCAATATATGTGCCGGGATTAGGAAAACTTGTTACTTTCTTCCACAATACTCCATAATCTTCACTTTTCCATAACCCATTTCCTTCTCTTGTTCCCAAGTATAATATTTTATTATTGTTTGGATCAATAGCTAACCTTTCTCCCATATTTCTCCCCGGCATGTTTCCACCCAATTTAAAGGGAAGTGGAGTGATTTCAAAAGTATTTCCTTTGTCAGTAGAACGCAAAATAGCACCGTTACTTTCTGTCCACCAATTTGTATAAGTGCCTGCCGCAATGTACAGTCGATTGGGATCAACAGGATCTGTTGCAATGCTCTCTACACCCAGCAAATTCCAATCATCAAAACTAACCCAGTCCATAAGTTGTGTCCATGTATTACCACCGTCTGTGCTGCGATAAGCCCCTCCTATGTCTGTCCTAACGTAAACCAGATTTTTCTCTTTCGGATTAAACACAATTCCAGTAATAAAACCTCCTCCACCTTCAATTTTAACATTCTTCCACACATAAGGCTGAACAGCAATGCCTGTATCAGCCTTTGCACTAACCTGTAAAAATCCTACTATAAGAAAGCTCAATATCAACAAAATAGAAAATAATGAAATTAACCGTTTCATAAAATATTACCTCCTCATATAATTATCAAATTAATTAAAACTTCATATCTCAATTGGTACATCTAATTGTCAGTACCAATTGATTACCGGAAATTTGTTAAATTAAATTCTCCTCTCTAAACACTCACTTTTCAAAAATTGAATATTAAAATTTGCTGCAGCTTAAATTTGCCCTTTATCTTTGGTAAACTAAAATCAGAAAAAAGTTAAGCCTGGTTTTAGTTTGTTGGATATTTTTGGCTTCCCCCTGCTGGACGTGCTTTGATAACTGTACGCCACAGCTTGCGAAAGACTTCAGTCCCAAAGGATCGCATAAGTAGTGTTTACTCGAAGGCTTAAGCACGGTCAGTTTACCACATCTGATTTGAGCATATCCGATGTGTGCTACAGCATAAACTGCTTCGTAGCTCTAATATCGGCGAGGCTGCTATTGATATGTAATCCACCGGGATAAAGGGCTTAACTCTTTTTTCTAACACCATACTTTAAGAAAGGAGGCTTTAAAATTGCCTAATACATTAATCGTGGGCATTGATATCAGTAGTCAGTCAAATTCCATCCTCTTCATCGATGATGCCGGAAATCATTTAATCAAAAAACCTTTTTCTTTGCCAAACGACCAACAAGGGGCTAACGAATTAATCTAAAGAGTTATCAATTGCCTCAATCAGTACAATCTATCCTTTGTAAAGTTTGGCATGGAAGCAACTTCACATTACACATGGCATCTTCACCTTCATCTTGCTTCTTCTTCTGAACTACTACCTTACAAACCAACCTTCTACGTACTTAACCCAAGCATCGTCAAAGGATTCAAAAAAATCTACACTCTCTTGCCTAAAACAGATAAACATCGATGCCATCATTATCGCTGAATGTGCCAGGTTCAGCAAACTAAATCCAACACCTTTACCAGACTTTAAATATGCTGCACAGCAACGTCTTGACCTTTATGCGCTACCACCTTGTTCATAATCTAACTCGTGAAAAAAACAGAGCTTCTTGTTCTCATATACCTTAAAATTCTCTATCTTGTTGAAGCTGCTAACTGTGGACTGTAGCCCACAGTTCGCTACAAAGCTTTTTACAGCAAGAAGTTCTCAGAGATTTACCTGCCATCAGCATAAACGTGCCCTCGTTAAAACTAGCTATAAGCTTAATTCCTCTGATCTTTGCAATGCTCTATCCTTGGTCAAATATATCAAGAAAAAGGTGACGTTTACAATATTTAGTTAATCTCAAACTTTTAGTTTAATAATTTTCTCTGAACAAGCTGCCATTTAAATTTTACTATGTTGTACGGTCAGTTATTTCATTGCCTTTTTTGTCTAATAATCTAAAAAATTCCTCTTTAAAACACTCTTGACATTTTACCGTTTGTCTTCTTGAATTTTTGTCTAAATCCTTTACAGGTTCACAATTGCTTTTGAACATTTCTTACAATTTGAGATTAAATTAATCTTTTAAAATATTCTATAATTTTTTTGCAAAATTTTAAAACAATTTTGCTATGTTATTTGAAATCAATAATTATAAATATTATCAATACCAAATCTTACAGAAAATTATTCCTTTGGACTTTCTGCAAAGTTTTCATGGTGATTATTATCCATTATGAGTAATTTGATTACTATTAGCAATACTGCAAATACAGGATATGTCCCATAGAATCAAAAAAACTTTTGCTCTTTGTCAAGTAGTAAGGTGGGTATTCTGAATTCTCACCTTTTTAGCTTTTTCAAGCATACATTAAATGTTATGCATATCTATTATAGGTAATTCAATCCAAAAATTAATGCCATACTGTCATTTTTCATAATAATAATATCACAAAGAAAAGAAGTTTTAAACACCTAAGTGAAGCAGAGAGAGGTAAAATAGAAATATTACTAAATGATGGTAAGAGTTTAAGAGAAATAGCAAGGAAGATAGGCAGGAATGTAAGTACAATTTCAAGAGAAGTTAAAAGAGGTACAGTAACTCAAATGAAGAGTGATTTGAGTACATATGAAAAATATTTTGCCTAAAAGAGAAGAATTTGGCTATTTAGAGATTGATACTTTGCTTGGCAAGCGTTCTTAGAAATAATGTACTTGTTACTTTGACGGAGAGAAAACTTAGTTTGGAATGATATTTGTTATACCGGGTAGGGATTCATATGTCAAAGATCTGTTTATAAAACTTCAAAAGATATTGGGAAATAAATTTAATTGAGAGCTGAACAAATGAGCGCATGAATTGATTGATAAGGCGTTTTTACCTAAGGGTAAAGAAATAAAAGAAATATCGAGAGAGGCAATAAAGAGGATACAAGATTGGTACAACAGGCTTCTTAAGGAGAATATTCAACTAAAAGAGCAGTATGGAAAAGTTTTTAGTGGAGATGAAGGAAATATGCAAAACATAGATAATAGAGAAGTTTTTAGTAGAGGTATAAGAAGTGGCGCATACATAGAGGGAAATATAGTATAAAATGGCATTTGCCAGCTTTCCTATAGGAAAGCTGGCATATATTGGCAACTAATATCATACACAGTTGTTGCTTTAATCAAGTTATAATTTCCAGTTTCATCAAAAAATTATTGCATTTAATATTGCAATTCAGAAACTACTTTTTAACTCTGAGTTTCTAATTGAATAATATAGTCGCTGGCCATTTCTGTTATTTGCTGTATAAACCTTAAAGATATTTCCATTTTGTTTTCAAACCATATCATATTAGCAAACATTGCCTGATAAACAAGCATTTTTAATCCATTTTGAACCAAAATATCATTCTCCTTTGCTATTGAAAGAAGCTTAGTCGTAAGAGGATTGTAAATAGTATCATATACCAGCACTAATTGATTTCGTCTCTCAGGAATAAACCTATCCATACCAAAAGGCACCTGTCCTTCGCTGTGACCATTCATCCCAATCGGTGTTGCGTTTATTATGATATCAATTTCAAAATCAAAAACAGTATCTATGGTTACTGGGTCTATTTTAACCAAATCCCCAAACTGACTTTTAAGTTCCAGAACCTTCCATGAATTCCTATTAAAAACAAAAATTTCCTCTGCACCCATTCTGTAAAGTCCATAAATACAGGCTTTTGCAGCACCACCTGCACCAAGGATTAAAATTCTTTTTTCTTTTATATCAATCCCTGTTTCTTCCAGGCTTCTTTTAAAACCCAGCCAATCAGTGTTATATGCCTTAAGTCTGCCATTTTCTTTCTTTACAGTGTTTGCTGCCTGAATTATTTTTACATCTTCAGAGAAATCATCGCAAAATTCCAGAATATCTTCTTTATAGGGGATTGTGATGTTAAACCCGACAACATCTTTATCTCTTTTTACCATTTCAACAAACTCTTTGAGCCTGTCATAATCTGGAAGTTCAATGTTGGAGTAAACAGCATCAATTTTTAAGAAAGATAAGATCCTGTTGTGAATAAGAGGAGAGATAGAGTGTTTCAAACTCTTTCCAATAAGATATAGCTTTTTCATTCTTCCTCATCCTTCATGTAGTATTTCAAAATCCTCTTTTCAAAAATCCTGTTTATTCGTGTTAAAAAAAACTCTTTTTCTTTAAGTGGTCTTACTAAAATCACAAAAAGTTTCAGCCTTTTGGCACCTATAACATCCGTGAAAAACTGGTCACCAATCACAGCTGTTTGATGGTTTTTTTTCCCTTCATGAAGAATATAAGATGCTTTTAAAAAACCAGACTTTAAAGGTTTTTTTGCACTGTAGACACCCGGAAGCCCAAGCGCCTTCTCAATCTTCTTTACCCTTTCTCTCTGGTTGTTTGAAACAAGGCATATTTTAAACCCGAGCTTTTTGGCAGCCTCTAACCATGACAGAACCCTGGTATCTACTTCAAATTCACCCCATGCAACCAGTGTATTGTCAATGTCAATGATAAGATAATTGATACCCTTTTCCTTTAATTTTCCAAGGTCAATATCATATATACTATTGCATATCATGTCCGGTTTAAAACGCTTTAACATTCGGTCCTTTTTCTCCTCCAAAGAAGAAATTAGTTCAAGTTTTGAAATATATTAGTTGACAGAGTACAACTTTTTTAAAAGTTCATTTGAGCAAAGATTCTCTGTAGAGTATAATTAAATTATATTCTAACAATGGAATTTTTTCAAAAACAATTTAACAGGAGGGAAATTAAAAAATGGTTGAGGTCAGGAAGGTCGAATTTAAAGGATGGGAAAACTGCTTTTTGATTTCAAATAACAGATTAGAGGCAATTGTCACAACAGATGTCGGTCCAAGAATAATTTACTTTGGTTTCAAAGGTGGTAAAAACGTGTTTTGTGTGGTGGAAGAACAAGCCGGCAAAAAAGGGTCAGATGAATGGAGAATATATGGCGGCACAAGGCTCTGGCACAGTCCGGAGGCAATGCCACGTTCATACTATCCTGACAACACACCTGTTGAGTATGAAATCCTGCCCGACGGTATTGTATTAATCCAGCCGACTGAAGAGTGGACAAAACTCCAGAAAATAATTGAATTTAAGCTTGATTCAAATCTTCCAAAAGCATATGTTACATACATAATAAAGAATAACGGGCTTTTTGATGTAAAAGTTGCTGCATGGGCACTTTCTGTGATGAGACCCGGCGGAGTTGAAGTTATGCCAATTCCAAAGATTGACACAGGACTTTTGCCAAGCTATCCTCTTGTTATGTGGCCATATACAAAACTCAATGACCACAGAGTTATATGGGGCGAAAGCTTTATTATCCTGAGGCAGGATCCAAATTGCAAGCCTGCTTTCAAAATTGGATATCCTAACATAGATGGCTGGGCTTGTTATCTAAATGAAAGTGATCTTTTCATAAAATACTACAGGCATACAGAAGGTGCTGAATACCCTGACTTTGGTTCTTCGTATGAAACATATACAACAGATTTTATGCTTGAGATGGAAACTTTGAGCCCGCTTTATAATTTAGCTCCCGGCAGTGAGATCATTCACAATGAAGAGTGGGAACTTCACAGGGTCTCTGGTAAGATTTCATCTGAAGATGATGTGAAAAGACTGATCTTGCCGATTGTGAAAAAAGACAGAAACTAAATTTGTAACAAGCACCCAGAACAAAAGGGGGTTTTCTTTTTCAACGTTAGAAAACCCCCTTTTGTTTTTACCTTATTACTCTTTTTGCCATCATAAACGACGTGCCATACTTTGAGGTAAGGTCTGAGATTGTTACACACCTTCTTGCACTCGATGCATGAATATACATTCCATTTCCAATATAAATGCCCACATGGTTTATATAGTTTCTTCCACCGTCTGTATCAAAAAATACCAAATCTCCGGGTCTTAACTCATCGGGTGAAATTCTCACACCGTTTGATGCTGCCATGTCAGCTGCTGTTCTCTCTAAGTGAATCCCAAAATTTCTAAACACATACTGCACAAACCCTGAACAGTCAAAGCCTGTTGAAGGAGATGAACCACCATACCGATATCGTATCCCCAGAAAGTTCTTGGCAAATCCTATTATTCTATCAGCCAAGCTCCCATTGTAATTTATCTTATCTTCTCTATCATATCCGCCACGTGACACAGTTTTTGAAGAAGATGCTCCGTTTATTTTCAAAAGATAATATGCCATATAACCGATAACACCATCAGAAGTTTTCACCTTTATCCATCCGTTTTGCTCCCTTGACAGAACATATACTTTACTGCCTTTTGATAAAGTCTTTACTATTTTTGAGGATGTTGACTTATCACTTCTAAGTCTTGCATTGTCTTTTAAAACAACAGCCGTTTGATAAAAAACCTGATCTGAAGTTGACAATGCCTTTTTGGAATTTGCCTTGCTGTTATCATTTGTGATCATTATGTAATCAGTTTTAACATAACCAACAACACCATCATATGAAATCTTGGTCCATTCACCAGACGTTGATATAACCTGAGCTTTAAAGCCTTTTGGAAAAACTCCCACTATCTTTGCAGAAGTAGAAGGGCTACTTCTAATATTGATTGTGGCTGTAGCCTGTGCTGTTTTTGCAAAAACTGTCGTGCCAGTAGATAAGAAAAGAGCCAGCAAAAGTGTTGCAAATAAAGCTTTAAAATTCATACAAAAACTCCCTTCTTCTTCGGGCTTACGGGATTAGCTGACGGGTTCGGGACAAGAAGGACATCCCTACGGCAAGCAAAAGCCTGCCGATTCACCCCACTTAAATGTCGGTTCTCCCGCTGCATGGAGCAAATTTTACAAAACAAGCCCCATGCATTCAGCCACCATTGTTAATTATTTTGATGTTATTATTTTATTATAAATTCGAAATTACGTCAACCTCTCTTTACAAAATTGTTACACAAATGTTGCTAAAATATTACTTTGTAGCTTGTTGAATAAAACATATTGACATAAAAGTAATAAATTAATAAATGGAAAAAGCCATCCTCCTTGAGATAAAATTTTAAGAAGAGAATACTAAAAAACCCAAGCAAGGAGGATGGCAATGACTAATTTTATTAAAGCACAAAAACAAAAATTTTTAAAGATATTTATGACAATTGAAAAAGTAATAAAAGATTTAGGATTGAAGATAAAAAACTACAAAAGAGGAAGACCAAAGAAATTTAAGCTGAGCCATATAATAGCTTGTTTTGTTTATAAAGTCAAAAATAGGATAAACAGCTTTAGGGAATTAGAGTACAAGATAAATGAAGATGAAGAATTTAGAAAGACCATAGGAATAGAAAAGAGCCCCGATCATTCATATTTTTCAAAATGGGCTAAAATGATTGAAGAAGAATATATAGAAGCAATAGCAAGAATTTTAGTAAGAGAAATAGACCCCGAGACAAGAGTTTGTGCTATAGATTCTACACCTTTGAGAAGCTCGAGGGGTGATAGAGAAGCAGGAGTAGGAAGATGTGTTAGTTTAGGTTTTTACAATGGGTATAAATTACATGTGCTAGCAACAGTTGAAGATGAGGTCATACCGATAGTATGGTGGTTGACATGTGCAAATATTCATGATAGTAAAGCGGTAGAACTTTTGTATGAAGCTAAGATATTTGGACCTGATGTAATATTAGCAGATGCAGGTTATGATTGTACAAAGTGGTTTGATGTGGCTGATAGACTTGGAATAAAGTTTGTAGCGGGTATAAATAAGAGAAATATTAAGGATTTTAACAATGTCAAAAATATTTTGAGAGCACAAAACATAGAATTTTTAAGAAGTAAAGAAGGACAAAGAGTATATAAACAAAGGATAAAAATTGAAAGATTATTTGGGAAGCTGAAAGGAGAATATAATTTAGAACAAGTACGGCTAAGAGGTTTTAGAACATATAAGAGACACGTTGACTGGATAATGGTTACTTATTTGATAGAGCTTTATATTCAAAAAAATGAAAACTGTAAATTTTCTTTTAAATATGCATGGAATAATTTATAGTCCCATATAGTTACATTAATAGTAGAATTATTTATTCAACAACTTAATTACTTTGCTTAAAATCCCAACTCCTCTTTTACCACTATAACCTTTATACGCCCTTTTACCGGATGTCTTCTTGTAACCACAATATGGCTGCATATGCAATCATCGCTCAGGCAATCATGGCATCTGCCTGAAGAGCTACATGGTGTGTTTTTTGAAAGTCTTCTGGCATTCATTGGCGATGCAATGTTTCTCACTCTATCAATACCCTCCTGCTCATTCAGAACCAGTTTGTTTATCCCAACAATTACAATCACATTCTTTGGTCCAAACATCAGAGCTGCAAGTCTGTTACCATTGCCATCGATATTGATTAGTTTGCCATCCAGAGTTATGGCATTTGCTGACATTAAATAGTAGTCCGCCCAGAATGACTTTCTGTATATCTCACCTATTTCTTCACCACTCAAACCTTCTTTATACCTGTCCAAAAAGTTAAACTTTCCATTTCTCAAAAACTCGATCACTCCGCACTCAAAAAGCGTCATTGAGCCCCCGCATGATACCACCGAACCTTCTTTTACTATCCTTTCAAGCAAAGGAACAACATCCTCTTTTCTTTCTACAACAAAGCATTCAAAATTTCGTGCTTCCAAATTCTTTTTTAAAACTTCAATATTCGTATCAATCCACCATTTTTTGTTTGGATTCAATTATTTCAACCTCCTTTTGAAGCATTTGTTTTAGAACATCCAGGCTATTTAAGACCACAGCTTTTTCTTTAAGGCTATTGTAAAGATTTGTTGCTATTCCATTTGTAAAGTCACGACCTGAGATGTCATTTTGTTCTATAATAAATAATTTCTTTGCAAACTTCAGTGCTTCAAGATTTTTAAAATTCTGTATTCCAAAAGAAATATCACACAGGATACAAAAATCTGCTTTCTTTATTAGCTCAACATTCTCAAAGTATTCTTCTTCTCCAATTGGCATAAATGGCATTGTAAAAACTGTGTAAATAGACAGTAGCTGAGCAGTTTCGTAATCTGTGTCGTTTGTAGCAAGAACACCTGTTGTAACTTTAAACCCCATTTCAATTAAAATCCTGTAAATTGCCTGGCCTGTACCACCACCTGCCACAACATGCACGTGAATACCTTTTTCATCTTCCTTTTGAATTAGTTCAATGTCATATATTCCAAACGAATTTTTATATATGATAGCATCCACATTGTACACCTTTTTTATGTTCTCCTGATTTATCACATCCTGCGGTCTTCCAGAAGCTATAATTTTGCCATGCTTCATCAAAAATACAATATCGCAAAACTTTGCTGCAAGTTTTATATTGTGAAGCGCCATTATTGCAATCTTACCTTTTGCAACTTCATCTTTTATAATATCCAAAATTTTCTCCTGATGGGTTATATCAAGGTTCGAGTTTGGCTCATCCAAAAGCAAAACCTTGCTCTCCTGAGCAAGCACCCTTGCAAATGAGGTTCTCTGCCTCTCTCCACCTGAAATCTGCAGAATGTTCGATTGCTTCTTATCTGTTAGATTAACCACCTCTATTTTTTCTTCTGCTATTTTTTTGCTCTCTCTGTCGTTGAAAAACTTGCTCTTTTCATGGGGGTATCTTCCCATCATCACAACATCAAATACTGTAAAGGGAAAGTTTGAAAATACGTTCTGGGGCATGTATGAAATTATTCTCGCCCGCTGCAGATCTGATAGCGATAAAAGGTCGGTCTGATTATAATAAACCCTGCCTTCAAAAATCCTTGCAATGCCTGCCAGAGCTTTGATAAATGTACTTTTTCCACTCCCGTTCGGTCCTATTATTCCGTAGACCTTCCCTTCTTCGAACTTTATTTTTCCTTTAACTTCAACTACAGGCTTTGTATATCCACACTTCAGGTTCTCTACGTAAAGAGGCATAGTTTTTAGATTGTCACCTCATTTTCACGCTTTTTTAAAAGGTACAAAAAGTAAGGCGCACCAACAATTGAGGTTATAATCCCAACCTTTATCTCAACCGGTGAAAACAGCACTCTTGCAATGGTGTCACACACAATCAAAAAGATTCCACCGCCCAGAATTGAAGCAGGAATGAGTTTTCTGTAATCACTTCCGACAATGAGCCTCAAAATATGAGGTGTTATAAGCCCAACAAATGAAATCGCACCGGATACCGAAACCGCTATTCCTGTTAAGAGAGAAACCAAAATCAAAAGCTGTTTTTTCAGCCTCTCAGGATTAACACCAATTGTGTAGCTCTCTTCCTCACCCAATATCAGAATGTTTATCCTCTTTGCAAAAATAAATGAACACAGTATCAGAATAACAAGGGGCACAAAACTTATTTTTACATGTGTCCAGCTGCGACCATCAAGTCCACCAAGCATCCAGAATATATATTCACTCACCTGATACTGACTTATATTTGAGAGGATAAGCGAATTTATTGAGGATATAAAAGTAGACACAGCAATACCAATTAGAATCAGATTCAAGATAGGCGTTTTTCTACTTCTTGTTGCAAGCCTGTAGACCAAAAAAGAAACCAAAAGAGCACCGGCAAATGAAAACAGCGGTAAATAAAAAATATTTATGGTATTGAGCGAAAGGGCAATACACAGGATGGCTCCCAGGCTTGCACCGCTTGACGTTCCAATTATGCCCGGGTCCGCCATAGGATTTCTGTAAAGTCCCTGCACAAGTGCCCCTGCAACAGACAGACTCATACCAACAATCATAGCAATTATTATCCGTGGAAGTCTTATCTGCCCTATAATTGTCAGGTCCATCTGGTTAGCTCCGGCTACTTTAAAACCGGCAAATGAAATAAGTGCCTTTAAAACACGAAGGGGAGGGATAAATACACTTCCCACCCCTATTGATATCACAAATACCATTAAAAGCATTATAGATAGCACCAAAAAAACTTTTCTCAATACTACCACCACTTCATTTCAGGCTTCTTGATTTACTTTACTTAAACAAATAAGGATAAGCGGCTTTTGCCAGGTCGTAAACACCTTCCACAATGTAGTGTGAAACTGTCTGAATGTGCCTGTCGTCAAGTATAATTACTGCATTGTTTTTAACAGCCTTCAAGTTCTTGAAAGCCGGATCTTTTTTAAACTTTTCTATATATTGCTGTGATGTTTCCTTGGGATTGTATGAAGCTGAAGGAATAATAATCATGTCCGGATCCCACTCTAAAATCTGCTCTTTTGTAATTGTTGGCCACCCTTTCAAGCCTGCTACAGCAGCTATATTTATAACCCCTGCATATTTTGCTATTTCATGTTGAGTGGTGTTTTTGCCATATGTTGAGTTAAAGTAATATGTGTAGAAAAGAACATATTTTTTCTTTCTGAGATATTTTACCTTCTTTTGAACAGCATTTATTTTTTCATCCATATACTTTACAATAGCCTGTCCTTTTTGAATCTCACCCGTAAGCTTTGAAAGATTGATAATCTCCTGTTTGATGTTTGCAAATGAATTTGGATTTAAGCTCACATATATCGGACATTTTAAACCTTTCTTTAAAATGTCATATTTGGATCTGTCAATGTAATAGGGCACTATCACAAGGTCAGGATTTGCAGCAATTATCTTCTCAATATCATTGCTCGAATATCTGCCCTTTACATTTTTAGCTAAATTCACAACATTCGAATTGTTCTTATCATCAGCAAATACAGAAAGACCTACAATCCTGCTTGTTGAAACCATGCTTAAAAGAATTTCATCAGTTTGAAGTGCAAGCGAAAGAATTCTCTGAGGTTTTTGTTTTACCGTAATATTGTTGCCTTTCCCATCTTTTACTGTAACAGGAAAATCAGCAGCATGTGAATAAAGTGGCAACAAACCTATCGCAAGTGCAATCAATACAACAATAGCAACAACCTTTTTAGATATCCTCATCAGCGTTTTCAACCCCTTTATTTGTAATATTTTGCTTGAACTATTATATCACACAAGTTGCTCTATGTCTATACTAATTATTTCTGTCTCTTCTGGAAATAAATTTAATACCGTGGGATCATAACAAAGCTTATAGTTGGTGCGTCTTATAAAACCACTTACCGGAGATTTTAATGTGTATGTTTTATAAATTGTTTCAAGCCTTGCAAACTCTTCACCCTGTTGAAGATAACCGTCTGTCTTTAAAAATTCAAATATAACAATGTCTCCAAGTTCTCTTTCAAGATTTCTGGTAATACCTATCGAGGCCAATGACCCATTTACCTCAACCCATATATCACCGTAAAAAAGCCTTTCATTGTAAAGCATCTCTCTTCAATCCCTTTATCTTTGTTTTACAAAATTCTCAAGTTCATCATATGTCATCATTCCAACCTTTTTTGCTATTACTTTTCCACTTTCATCTAATAAAAAGGTAGTAGGTATTCCGTCTATCCCAAACTGCGAGGAGATATTTCCATCTCTGTCCAGTAAAACAAGATAAGTCACACCCATTGATTTTAAAAAGTCTTTGACTGTATTTCTGTCTTCTTGAATATTGATTCCAACCACAACAATGTCTCTGTTATTCTCATGAAACCTTTCAAAATCGGGAATTTCAGCTCTGCACGGTGGACACCAGGTAGCAAAAAAGTTCAAAATCACAATTCTCCCTCTGAAGTTTGAAATTGAATACTCTTTACCATCAACAGATTTAAGTGTAAACTCAATGGCACCATTGGTTTTTACTTTTGACTTTGTTTGCGGCACAAATTGATAAATTAAAAGCCCTACAAGAATAGCTGTAACAATTATAAAGATAACACTTTTTGCCTTTTGATTCAACATAAAAATTCACCCCTGACTATTATTTTTATCTAAGAATATTTACCCTGTCGAAAAATACAAGAGCGCCAAAAATTATCATTAAAATTCCTGTCAGATACTCCACAACTTTGACATGTCTGTTTATAAAACCAAAAAAGCTTTTTAACTTATGCATAAAAATAGCAGTCAATAAAAATGGAATGGCAAAACCAATAGAATAAAAGATAAGAAGCATTCCCCCTCTTATAAAAGTCTTTTGCACTGCAGCCAGACTCAAAATTGACGTCAACACCGGTCCTATACAGGGTGTCCAGCTAACACTCAAAACCATTCCTAAAATTAGAGGAGTCCTCTCTTTTTGAACATTACCTTTACCCTCTATAGGTATTAAAAGTCTTTTTAAAAAATCTGGAGACAGATCAAGCATCACCAGACCCATCAAAATCAAGATTATCGCAGCTATTTTTGTAATTGTCCATTTATACTGGGAAAACAGACTCCCAAGCACTGCCGCCATAATCCCAAACGCAACAAATACTAAACTGAACCCCAGTATAAATAAAAAACTATTTTTTATCTTGCTTCCTCTTTGTGAAAATATATAAAGTATATAAACTGGCACAAGAGGAAGAATACACGGGGAGAAAAACGATAGAAAACCTGCCACAACAGCTGAAATCACACTTATGTTCATCTCTCATACTCTCCTGCTATTTTATTCTATACCCTCCATTTATTATTACCCATACATCACTTAAAGCTTTAAACCCCCTCCCATCATTTCTTGGTACCAGTAATAAATGGTTGACAGGTAGCTGCACATTATTCCCAATATCCTTTGCTGCTGTCAGGTCAATTATAAAGGTACCCTGGGAAACCACCGATATTGCTTTCCCCACCCTTACAATAAACTCTGTTGATTGGTCAAATACAATAACCTTATCCCTGGGCACCTTAATTACCTCATATCCTTTTGTAAAAATAAAGCCACTTTTTGGCTGGTTTTGATTCTGAGTTTGTAATTTTGTCTTGGTCTCCAGATCAGAAACCTGTTTTTTTAGTTTTTCCAGTTCTGAATTCAAAGTAGAAAGCTGTTTTTGAAGCTGGGCAACATCAGCATTGCTCAATGTGGTGTTGCTCATTTTGTTAATTTTTGTATTCAATTCGTTTATCTTTGCATCTATGTAACTTCTCAACTGGTCAATTTGCTTTTTGAAAAAACCATATGTTATTAGCGCGTCCTTGTCAATTGACTGGTTAGATGCAAAAATTACTCCACTGCCTATCGCCAGCAACAAAATAGCTACTACTATTAGATTTAAGCCTTTTTTATACCAGCGCCTTCTTTCTTTTTCCAATCATATCCCTCCGTTGTCCATTCTATCAGCCCGAGACTAATAAGTATTGCCCTATTTACCTTCTCCATGACCTCATCAGAGAGCTTTCCAACCCTGTTTTTAAGCCTGACTTTGTCTATTGTCCTTATCTGCTCAAGCAAAATAACAGAATCCTTGGTGAGTCCAAATTCACCTGCATGAATCTCAACATGGGTTGGAAACTTTGCTTTACTAATCTGTGAAGTTATCGCAGCAACAATTACCGTTGGACTGTATTTATTACCAATATCATTCTGAATAACCAGAACAGGTCTTATACCGCCCTGCTCGGACCCAACATGCGGAGCAAGGTCGGCATAGAATATATCCCCTCTTTTAATTTCAAATATCTGATTTTGGTTTTGATTTTGTTGCAGCACTTTCTCCACTCTCCGCTATCCTACTTTCTTCAAATTTATAAAAATCATAGTTAAATTCCTCAAATATTATATTCTCATACTTGACAAGCCCCTCAAAGTCAAGTGCCAACCATTCATTCGCAATTGCCCTATTTAAATCCGCATATTTTTTATAGCAACTTTCCAGATCCCTCTCAATTTTTCTGAGCATCCTTCGCTGTGCAAAAGGTTTCAAAAAACCATTGTCATATAAATCACCGCTATATTGCAAAAGATATTTCATTATTCGTATCTGCGGCATCTGATTTCCCCCTTGCAAAACAAAATATAAAGACAATCAAAACAGAATAGCGGATGAGCTTATTACCATTATAAATTTTTTGGGTAGCTCAAATCAATGTAAATTTTTCATAAGATGTAGTTTAATATTTTGACAACCCGCCCATCCTTGATATAAACTCTTGGAATTCTCTTGCTCACAGAACATATAACCTCGTAGTTTATGGTGCCAATTTGCGCTGCCAGATCATCTGCTGTAATTTCTCTATCACCCTGCTCTCCTATAATTACAACCTCATCACCAATCCTAACATCTTTTATGTGAGTTACATCCACCATGCACTGGTCCATGCACACATTCCCTACAACCTTGGCATACTCTCCATTGATAAGAACATATCTTTTCTCACTTCCAACCCTTGTAAAACCATCAGCATAGCCAATGGGTATTGTAGCAATCCTGCTTTTACACGGTGTTATATATTTTCTGCTATAGCTTATAGGATACCCTTCTGGTACTTCCTTGACATTGATCACCTTTGCCTTTACAGACATAACAGGTTTCAAATTTATCTCTTGTTTTACAGCTTCGCTCGGATAAAGCCCATAAAGCACAAGACCAAGCCTTACTATATCAAGTTGATACCGGGGGAAACGGATTGCCGCACTGCTATTTGCAATATGTTTATATTTAAAGTATACCCCATTTTTATTTAGTTCTTTCACAAAGTTTTCAAATTTTAAAAATTGTTCAGAAGTAAAATCATCAGACTGCGGATCATCCGCCGAGGAAAAATGAGAAAATATGCCCTCAAGTTCAATGTTAGAAAGGCTGGCAATCTTTATTACGGTGGCTATACTCTCCTGGTTGCACAGAAAACCAATCCTTCCCATGCCAGTATCAACTTTGATATGTATCTTTGCCTTTTTCCCTAACTTTCTGGCAGCCTCATTTAAATAATACGCCTGCTCAAATGTATAGACTGTTTGACTTATATCATTTTCAACAACCTGCTCAGAAAGCTCAAAAGGAGTAAACCCCAGTATCAAAATTGGAACATCAAAATTGTAGTGCCTCAGCTGCATGGCCTCATCAATTATTGCAACAGCAAGCATATTAATGCCATTTTTCACTAAAACCCTTGACACCTCTATTGCGCCATGACCATACGCATCAGCTTTGACAACAGCCATAATCTGTGTATCCGGCAAAATCTTCTTTTTGATGTTGTTTACATTGTATACAAGATTGTCAAGGTTTATCTCTGCCCACACACGGCTGTACAAAGACAATTTTTGTTCATCCCTTTCTGTATTTTTTATACTCTGTCAGGTAGATTGTCTTAATTAGTCTTTCATCCTGATAGATCACAGCTATCTTTTTTAGATTTCCATCTTCAAAATAGTAGTGCAGATATCTGATATCACCTTTCAATTCAAGTGTTATTATAGTCGATTTTGCCTGCTTTACCATAGAGTATTTTTCGCTATTTATAAGTTTATCAATGTAGTATTCAAAAAATATCATTTGCGGAGTATAAAAATTGCCATCATAACAAAAAGAGCAAACTTTTTAACTTTTACCATTTTCTTATATACCTAACTCTCAATTACTCTCCTAAAAGCAATGTCAAGATTCTCAATTATTTCTGAAGGTAAAATAGTCTGCACTGTTTTTGTCTCAAGCAAGATATCAGCAGAAAGTGAATGCAAATAAACAGCAAGTTTTGCTGCATCCAAAGCATCATATCCCTGAGATAGCATTGCCGAAACTATTCCAGTCAAGACATCCCCGCTTCCGCCCTTTGCCATACCGGTATTACCAAGTATGTTAATGTAAATATTGTTGCTATCTGTAATTATAGTCCTTGCACTTTTTAAAATGCAGACACAGTTAAACTTTTCTGAAAGCTGAACAGCTGCGTCAAGTGGGTTTTTAGCAACTTCAGAAACATCACAGCTAAGTATCCTTGACGCCTCTTTGTAATGTGGAGTCAATATCTTGGGTGCTTTGTACTCACGCAAAAGTGTTTGAGCTTCTTTACTATTTGCCAAAACATTCAAACCATCTGCATCTACTACAATAGGTATTTGAAAGTTTTTTAAAATATGAATCAATATCTTTTCAACTTCTACCGAACTGGTAAGACCACATCCAAATGCAATGATATTTAACCTTTTCAAAAACTCTTCTTTCTGTTTGAAACCCTCAAAAGTTATTACTCCATCTTTGCTTTCAATCGCTATTGTGATTATTTCTGGATTTCTAAAATTGTGCAGACTCAGACTCTCAATTGGTGAGAATAAAAAGCATAACCCACACCCACTTTTAACGCAAGCATTTGCACAGAGAACAGAAGCACCAGGAAAGAATTTTGAACCTGCTACAACCCCCACTTTCCCGTAGTCACCTTTGTGTGTATCGGGATAGCGGTAAAGCTTTTCAATATTTAGCTCTTCTCTGCTTAAAATCTTTATACTGATCTTCTCTACAACCTTTTCAGGGATACCAATGTCTTTTACTATAAGTTTGCCACACAAATAAGCCCCTGGATAAAGGATGTTCCCAATTTTAGGATACATGAAAGTAATTGTCTTGTTTGCCTTCACTGCAACTCCTTTTACCTGCCCTGTGTCAGAGCAAACTCCACTTGGAATGTCGATAGAATAAACATAGGCTTTCGAAGAATTTATATACTCAATTACCTTTCTGTACAAGCCCTCAACATCTCTTACAAGACCTATTCCAAATATCCCATCAACGATAATGTCAAATCTTTCACGATAAAGTCTTGCCACAAGATCTTCATTTAGCACTTGAATGTTTGCGCCTAAGTTTTTTAATATGTTTAAAAAAACCCTTGAAGATACACTTACATTCTCATCAAATATAAAAATCTGAACATTGTCTGATTCATTTAAAAGATAACGCGCAACTACAAAACCATCTCCCCCATTATTTCCTTTGCCACAAAAAACAGCAATCCTTTTTTGCTTTAAATCACCGAAATCTCTTTTTATTTCCTCAAATACGCAAAAACCTGCATTCTCCATCAACACTACTTCTGGAATTCCAATTTCGCTTGTTGCTTTTTTATCTATTTGCTTCATCTGTTCAGAAGTTAATACATACATGCAAATTTCACCCCTCTTTTTCGGCAATTGCACATGCAACTGCCACCATTTTTTGATGAGAAATACTTACCACAATGTTTTTAATCTTTAAGCTTTCACAGATCTCTTTTGCCCTGTTATATAGCACAACCTTAGGACATCCATTTTTATATTTTTGTATTTCAATATCCTTGAACCCAAACACAATGCCTGTTGAAAGTGCCTTTGCCACAGCCTCCTTGGCAGCAAAATACCCTGCTATGGTCTGAATATTGTAGTTTTTTAACCTTATATATTCAAGTTCGCTCTGAGTAAATACTCTTTCTAAAAATTTATCAAATCTCTTCATGTTTTTAAATCTCTCAATTTCAACAACATCAATCCCCACATTGAATACCATATTTTAAAATTTTCTCCTTCTGTTAAAAATTTGCTTAAATTTTATTTGAAAAACTGCAAAAAATAAAGATGGGAGGGGACAAAACATGAGTTTTATTATCTGCTGGTAGCCATGCAAGTATCAAAAAGATGGATATTGTTTAAAAACTCATATCTGCCCACCATCAAAATACAACGCAGCTTTTTGTTTATTTTTTGAACCTGAAGAAAATTTTAAAAGAAATAAAGAAAAAGAAAGAGAACAACTTTAAATTTATTTTACCACATTCTCAACAAAGAAAGAATGCCAATAATTTTGAGAAGTGAGTTCAGGATGAAATGTTGTTGCAAGAATCTTACCCTGCAGCACTGCAATTGGAGTGTCAAGCTGTGCTAAAACTTCAACATTTGAGAAAACCTCAACTATCTTTGGAGCTCTTATAAAAACACACTCTGATACTTTATTTAACCTCGGAACAAAAACTTCCTTTTTGAAGCTGTCAAGCTGGCTGCCATAGGCATTCCTTTCAATCACTATATCAAGAAGTGGCAAAACACCGCTTCCCTGGTTTTTTATACTCTTTGACAAAAGGATTGCACCTGCACATGTCCCCCATACAGGAAGACCTTCTTCAGCCAATTTCAATATTTTCTCTTTGAGTCCAGTTTCTATTAAAAACTTCCCTATGGTTGTGCTCTCTCCACCTGGCAAAATCAGTCCATCCACGCCTTCCAGATCTTCATTTTTCTTTACCAGAACCGGAACACAACCCACTTCATCAATCTTTTTTACATGCTCTATAACTCCACCTTGAAATGCCAAAACTCCAATCCTTTTCAAAGTTTAATTCCCCCTGAACTGCAAAAGTTCATTTTGCGAAAGACCTCTTAAATCAATTCCTTCCATTTCTTCACCAAGGTCATATGAAATCTCTGCTAAAATTTTTGGATCATTGTAGTAAGTTGTTGCCATGACAATTGCTCTTGCTCTTTTTTCTGGATTTTTTGATTTAAATATTCCAGAGCCAACAAACACACCATCTGCTCCAAGCTGCATCATTAACGCTGCATCAGCCGGTGTTGCAATTCCACCTGCGGCAAAATTCACAACCGGAAGTCTTTTAAGCTCAGCAGTTTTCTTCAAAAGTTCATATGAAACACCCAGCTGCTTTGCATATGCAAAAAGTTCATCCTCATTCAAAGATGCAGCATATGCAATCTGTTTGTTAATCCTTCTGAGGTGTCTTACTGCTTCAACCACATTTCCTGTGCCAGCTTCGCCTTTTGTCCTTATCATAGAAGCTCCTTCCTGAATTCTCCTGAGTGCCTCTCCCAAATCCCTTGCACCACAGACAAAAGCCGCTTTAAACTTCCATTTGTCAATGTGATGCTCCTCATCAGCAGGTGTCAAAACTTCACTCTCATCTATATAATCAATACCAAGAGCTTCTAAAATCTGTGCCTCAACAAAATGACCAATTCGCACCTTTGCCATAACAGGAATTGAGACAGCCTTTTTAATTTCCAGTATAATTTTTGGGTCAGCCATCCTCGCAACCTTGCCTTCTTTGCGCAGGTCTGCCGGAACTTTTTGAAGAGCCATAACAGCAACAGCGCCCGCTTTTTCAGCAATCTCTGCCTCCTGTGGTGATGTCACGTCCATTATAACACCACCTTTTAACATCTGTGCAAGGTTTTTGTTCAGTTCGTATCGATCATTTACGTTTACAACTTCGCTCATAAAATTGCACCTCCGTATCGATATAATTTGTTGAATCTTTCTGTCCATTTTATTATAATTAAAATAAACTTTGAGTAAAGGCTGGATGGCTATGTCTGTATCGATACAGCTTGATAAAAGTTCAAAAAAACCTCTTTATGTTCAGCTCTATGAAGCCATCAAAGAGAAGATTTTATCCGGTGAGTATGGTTATATGAGCAAACTCCCACCTGTCAGGAAACTCTGCAGGGATTTAAATATCAACCTCTCTACTGTGACAAAAGCCTTAAATCAGCTTCAGCTTGAGGGATATGTTAAGGCAGTTGCAGGCAGTGGATACTATGTTGTGTACAATGAATATCAGGATAAAGTGATATTTGAAGAAGAGATACCGGGGACCCTTGTGGCTGAAGCCATAAACCTTTCATCTTCAAAACTGCCATATAACTTGTATCCCATTGAAGAGTTTAAATCATCAATAAATGCTGCAATTGAAAGCTTTGGTCCACAAATTTTTGATTATACTGAGCCTTTCAAAAACCCTTTGAAGGAATATCTTGTTGAAGAATACTTAAAAAAATTCAAAATATACACTGAATCCTCAAATATAACAATTGTCTCGGGTGCTCAGCAGGGGATAGAAATTGTGACAAAAAGCTTCCTAAAGCCGGGCGATACAGTGTTTATGGAAAATCCTTCGTATTTGGGAGCATATCATATCTTCAGCAATATGCATCTGAACATTGTCGGAATTGATATAGACCAGATGGAGCAAATTGAACTCTATATTAAAAAATTTTCTCCGAAAGCAATTTATATAATTCCGTTTTCTCAAAATCCAACCGGGATTTCATATACCGAGGAATATAAGAGATATTTATGTGAGATTGCTGAAAAATATAAATTTTACATCATTGAGGATGATTTTTTAAGTGATGTGGATGAAGAAAGTTTTCCTGTGAAGGCTTATGATAAAGCAGATAGAGTTTTCTATATAAAAAGCTTTTCAACAATAACCATGCCGGCTCTGAGAATTGGTTTTGTGGTGGCACCACGAGAGTTTTCTGATGAGGTTGCATATTTTAAATCTACTGCTGATATTTCAACATCGCTGTTCATTCAGGTATCTTTTGCGCATTTTTTGAAAAATTACTTTGACATGTATATCCAAAATTTGAAATTATACATTCAGGAAAAGCAGAAACTATTTTTAGACTTGATGAAAGAGTATAATCTCTTAAAAAGACTGTTTACTCAACAGCCAAAAGGTATTTTTGTATCATTCTGGCTGCCATCAAAAATTTCTTCGGCATATATTTACAACAGGCTAAAAGCCGAAAAGGTACTCATACAACCTCATACATGTTTTTACCACAAGCCAGATTCTGTTAACTTCTTCAGAGTAAGTTTTCTGAACTGTAGCAATCTTGAGCTTAAAACCGGAGTAGAAAAGATAAGAGATGTTTTAAACTCAATCTCATAAAAGGAGTGTGAATATACAATGGATTTGAAACAAAACAGGATTGCAGAAGCAATCCAAAAAAATCTGAAAATGTTTGAGAATATTCAAAGACAGCTGCACAACATAGCTGAGCTTTCTTTTGAGGAATATAAAACACAGGAGTTCATAATAAAAACGCTAACCGAATGGGGAATAGAAAACTACCCTGTTGCCAGAACAGGAGTAATTGGACTTCTCAACAGATCTGAAGAGTGTATTGCAATCAGAGCTGATATGGATGCCATCCTTGTGGATGGAAAACCCAAACATGCCTGCGGTCATGACTTTCACATGGCAATTGTGCTGGGAGTGGCAAAAACGCTGGTTGATATTGGATACAAAAAATGTGTGAAGTTTATATTTCAACCTGCAGAAGAAGGGCCCGGAGGTGCAAAAAAAGTTATTGAAGAAGGAGGGCTTAAAAATCCAGATGTTAAAAAGATGATAGGATTTCATGTATGGCCCAATCTCGATGTAGGAATGATTGAAGTATCAAATGGTGCCATTATGGCAAGCGTGGATGACTTTGAAATAGAATTTATTGGAAAAGGCGGGCATGCTGCAATGCCAGAGCTCACAAGAAATCCAATCTACCCGGCAATAGACTTTATTCAAAGCATGAACAATTTTTTAAATGCATACTCAAAAAAGACATCTCCGTTTCATGTATCTTTTTCATCTATTTTAAGCGGTGAAACCTATAACGTCATTGCAAACACATGCAAAATAAAAGGCACTGTAAGAACATTCGACGATGAGATTCAAAAATTTGTATACACAAACCTACAAAAATTGGCAAAGTTCTCGGCTGAAAAGTTCAACTGTGATGTCAATATCAATTACTATTTCCAATATCCACTTTTAATAAATAATTCTCAGGTTGCTGAAGAGTTTTCAAATTTATCAAAAAGGCTGCTTGGTAGCAAAAATGTGCTGAATGCACAAATCAGCTTTACAGCCGAGGATTTTGCTTTTTACTGCAAAGAAGTTCCCTCTTTTTATTTCAGGCTTGGAATAAAAGAAAATGGCAAAGGAGAAAATCCTTTGCACTCACCTTTCTTTGATGCTTCTGAAAAAAGCATTTTTTATGGAATATACCTTATTGTAAATTACTTACTTGCCATTTAGAAGGGCAAGCAACACTTTCTGTGCTCTTGCAAATTTATTGCTTCTGATGTAAACTGTCAGATATTTATTTGTGGTATCAAATCCATACTTTTTGAGTATTTCAGAACTGTCGGCTTTAATACCATATAAATCCTTTGAAGATTTATCTTTTTCTTTAACATAACATGTATCATCAATAAACTTATTTAACCTGTTTTTACTCACAAAAGATTTTAAAGAATAAAACGCTCCATTTTGAGCATAGTTTGTAAATAGCTTTTTATCAAGGACATAGATATCACCCTCACCGGCGGCAAGCATTACCATGAGTTTTTGCATAAATGCAAACTCTTGCTCAGATTTGGGAGTCTCTCCTGTGTAGAGAATCTGGTCAATGTAAACTTTGTCTTTCGACTTTTTTTCAAGCTCAGAGACAAGTTTTTGAGCATTTTCATCGCCAATGAAATTGCCAACAAGAACAATTCTTACTTTTTTGTTAATATCATCTGTAGTATTTGAACACCCCTGTAGCAAAAATGCAGCAAAACCCATGAGAATGATCAAAACCAGAGTTTTTTTAAGATTTGTTCTAATCATTCATACACCACCTGCCTTTTCTTTACATAATAATAAAACATAATGTCATTTCGTGTTCTTTAATTAAAAAGGGAAGAGCCAATTTAATAGCCCTTCCCTTTATATTTTACTCCTATCTTTTTTACTTTACAATCTTTGCGTACATGAAGTAGTTGAATCCAAGTGGAGAAATATAATAATTCTTAACATAATCTCTTAACAGATACCCTTTTGTGTAGAAGTATATTGGAATCACAACACTTTGATCCATCAAAATCTTTTCAGCTTGCATTAAATATTTCATTCTTTGCTTGGGATCAACTGTCTTTTTAGCCAAATCAATCAGCGAATCGTATTTTTTATCGCTCCAGTTTGTATTATTGTTCTCACTGTATGATGTAAATAAATCCAAGAAAGTCATGGGATCCATGTAGTCGCCCACCCAACCATCACGCGCAACCATGAAGTCTTTATTCTGTCTTCTCTGGAGCAAAACTTTCCATTCCATATTGGAAATCTTAACTTTGAGTCCAAGTTGTTGCCACATATTTTGAATTGCTTCAGCAATCTTCTTATGCCCTTCGCTGGTATTGTAGATTATCTCTACTTCAGGAAATCCTTTCCCATTTGGATAACCCGCTTCAGCTAAAAGCTTCTTAGCTGTTGCCAAATCTGCCTTTTCTGGCAGAAAGCTGCCACTTTCTATTCTAAAATCTTTACTAATACCTTTTATATCATATGGAACAAAACCTGTTGCTGGTTTCTGATTGAGCTTGCCAATCTTATCAACAATGTATTTTCTGTCAATTGCAAGAGATAGAGCACGTCTTACTCTTGGATCATTAAATGGTTTCATCTTACAGTTGACAAGATAGTAGTATGTTCCAAGTAAAGGAGCTGTCTTGAGTTCGCCATTCTTCTTCAGTCTATCAATCTCATCGGTGGGTATACCTTCTGCACCATCAACTTGTCTTGCTTCATAAGCAAGAAGGTTAGATCTTTCATCTTCTGAGAGTTTAAAAACTATTTTTTCAAGAGTGATCGACTTAGCATCCCAATAATTAGGATTCTTCACAAGTTCAGTATATGAATTATGAACCCATTTTGTCATCTTAAAAGGTCCATTTCCAATATATGTCTTTGGATCAGTTTGCCATTTCTCACCATATTTTTCTACAATATCTTTTCTTACAGGGAAGTATGTTGGGAAGTTTGTCAAATCAATAAAATATGGTGTTGGTGATTCCAATTTAACCTGCAATGTTGTTTCATTCAGAGCTTTTACACCAACATCAGATGCTTTGGCTTTCCCTTCATTAAACTTTCTACCATTCTTGATGTAGAAAAGCTGATAAGCATATTCTGATGCTGTTTTTGGATCTAAAGCTCTCTTCCATGCATACTCAAAATCATATGCTGTAACAGGTTTGCCATCTGACCACTTTGCATTTTTCCTTAGATAGAATGTGTAAGTAAGGCCATCTTTTGAAACTGTCCATTTTTCAGCCATACCAGGCACAGTTTTTTTACTTTTAACATCAACCTTTGTCAAACCTTCAAAGACATTGATTATAATATTTGCACCATCTGCTGCATTATTCAAAGCAGGGTCCAAATATCTTGGCTCTGCACCATTGATATAGGTTAGAACCTGCTTTGAAGCTGCCTCTGTTGACTTGTAATTGGAGTTAATAAAAAGACCTGTTACAAGAAACATTACCAAAATAAACGCAGCAATAAGACGCTTTTTCATAAAAGCTCTCCTCCCTTTTATAAAATTTTTTATATTAGCCTTTTGCATAAACGCTCAAGATGAGCGTTATCAAGCTCTTCAAAACTTCTAAAAAAGTCTTCCTTCCTCCTTATAGATAGTGTAAAATTTATCTATATAAAACATACTTTCTATGAGGAGGAAGATAAAATGTTCAAAAACCAAAACAAACAACTATCTTTTTTAGATCTCTACGAGCACGTTAAAAACGTTGCTTCTTAGCAGCCCTCACACTTTGCTCGGCTTTTTCAGCAATTTCATCGATTTAAACCAGTTCATACCTGCATCCTTCTTCAAAATTTACTACAAATACTTCGGAAGACAAAGAGATTTCTCTTTGCAATCTATGCTCCGTGCTTTCTTTGTACAAAAAATCCTCAAACTCACTACATTAACTTGGCTGCGCGCTATCCTGATCAACTCTTATCAGCTCAGAATCTTTTGCAACTTCAATAAAATACCTTCCATCTTTACCTTCTCAAGATTCAGAAAAATCTTCTGCCATGAGATTGAAAAACTTTTCTACAATATCGCAAACTATGCCCATAATATCGCCCTTAAAATAAACCCTGACCTTGCTTCTACTATCATCTTCGATACTACCGCTTTAGAACCCAGGGTCAAAGAAAATAATCCTAAATTCATTCAATCACAACTTAAAAAAACTAAGTCACAAAACCCTGACCTACAATCTCATCTTGTCTATTCTCTTACATATTCTAATCTCCCTCAAACTGCTTCTGCTTCACCATATATCACTCGTATGTTCGCTAATGGTCATTTCTGCTATGCTTATAAATTCTCTATCCTAACCAATGGCTTTGGTATCCCTCTTGTAATCTCTCCTGCTTTTACTTTCCCTCAAGCTGATACATCTGACCCATCCTGTGCTAAAGCTATCTCCGATTCAAAAGCTCTTATCCCTGCTCTAATTAATTTGAATAAGAACTTCCAAAACCCTTTCTCAACCTTCATTGCTGATAGCGCTCTCGACTCATATGCAATTTACTCTACTTTAATAAATAACTTTAAATTCTCTAAAGCTATTATCCCTATAAACCCAAGGGGCTCAAAATCAAATTCAACCTCGCCTACTTCCGACCCAAATATCTCTATTTCTCCAGAAGGTGTGCCCTTTTGTAATAAGCTTAACAAGCCTTTTATCCGTGAAGGCTTGTGTAATGGCAAAAATCGCTTACCACGTATCAAGTGGCGTTGCCCTTGCTCTCAAATTAAAGATGGTAAACGCTTTTGCAACTGCCCTCATCCCTGTACTTCTTCTAAATCTGGTAGAATGTTTTATACCTACCCGGACTCTGACCTGCGCAACTTCCCTGGCATAGACAGAAATTCTAATGAATTTGAAAAACTTTACAAATCAAGAGTTACTATAGAGCAAACTATCTTCCAGTTAAAGTCTTTCCTCGGTCATGATACATTATTCTCCTATGACCATACTTCACTTTTTTCTGACCTCTTGCTCTCCGCCATCTGTATGCTTTTGATTTTTATTCTCTCTTACTTTATCTTAGAATCTCATAAAAACATTACTTACAAAAAACTTCAAAAACTTAAAAAACTTATAGCGTAAGCCTAACTTCAGCTTCTAACAAATTCCTTTTTGCTTATTCTGCATAAACTTTCTTCTTCATCTAAAAGCCCTTTAACAATCACTTTCAAAAGGGTTTAGGATTACTTTGTCTTCTTTTAGTTTGGTATTACTTACCATTTGTCTGGTATATGCTTTTATTGTTTGCAATGCTATATAATGGCATCTGTAAATACTTATACTTATCATCTGCCTTGTTCTCTATTACTTCATTTCCATTTTATTGCTCACATTTTCATCTATTTTGCAAACGCCTAATAAAATTTTTTATATCTTTTCGCAGCCTGCCATCTACTTTCTATCCATTAGATGACAAGCCACGTAATGACCGCCTCCAACATCTTTTAGCTGTGGCTCTTCCTCTTTGCACCTGTCAAATGCATACTTGCACCTTGTTCTGAATCTGCATCCACTCGGTGGATTTAACGGGCTTGGAACATCGCCCTCCAGTATAATCCTTGTACGCTGTCTTGAAATCTTCGGGTCAGGAATAGGTATTGCCGAAAGCAATGCCTGTGTGTAAGGATGCAAAGGTCTTTCATAAAGCTCATTGCTTTCTGCAAGCTCTACAAGCTTGCCCAGATACATTACGCCAACTCTATTGCTTATATGTTTTACCATCGAAAGATCATGTGCAATAAACAAATAAGTAAGCCCAAGTTGCTTTTGGAGATCTTCAAGCATGTTTACAATCTGAGCCTGAATTGACACATCAAGCGCCGATATTGGCTCATCACATATGATAAACTCGGGCTCAACAGCCAGAGCTCTTGCAATTCCAATTCTCTGCCTCTGCCCGCCAGAAAATTCATGGGGGTATCTGTTTGCATGTTCACTGTTGAGACCAACAAGCCTTAACAGTTCCTGAACCCTTTCTTTTTTCTCATTGCCTTTTGCAATGTTGTGAATTTCCAGAGGCTCACCTATAATATCACCAACTGTTATTCTTGGATTTTAAGAAGCATACGGGTCCTGAAAAATCATCTGCATTGATTTTCTGTAAGGCTGCATGTCCTTTTTTGTTATATCCTCTCCTTTGAAAATAATCTGACCGCTTGTCGGCTCATAAAGTCTTATAATAGTTCTTCCTGTGGTAGACTTGCCACATCCGCTTTCACCAACAAGCCCCAATGTTTCACCCTTTTTTATGAAAAAGCTCACATCATCCACTGCTTTTATATATGCTTTTTTCACCAGTCCCATTTTAACCGGAAAGTACTTTCTTAAGTTTTTTACTTCAATTAAAACCTCACTCAACTTCTCCACCTGCCTCTTGAATTACAGCTTAATTACTCGTTTGCCACTTTTGCTCTTTCCAGCAAGCTCTGTGGAGCATACTGGTGATTCAGCCAGCATCTTGACCTGTGGCCATCTCCAACTTCGAAAAGCGGTGGTCTTGCCTCTAAGCATACCTTCATCGCATATTCACACCTTGGTGCAAACGGACATCCTTTCGGCGGCTTTAGAAGATCAGGTGGCTGGCCCTCAATCGGCACCAGTCTTTTCTTAAGTCCCAAATGCATCTTTGGAACAGACCTCAAAAGCCCCCACGTATATGGATGTTTTGGATTGTAAAATATGTCATCAACAGTGCCTTCTTTAACAATAATTCCACCGTACATCACAATTACCTTTTGACATATATCTGCCACAACACCCAGGTCATGAGTAATGAGTATAATTGACATTTTCAGCTGCTGTTGGAGTTTTTTCAAAAGGTCTAATATCTGTGCCTGTATTGTAACATCCAGCGCAGTTGTCGGTTCATCTGCTATCAAAAGTTTTGGATTGCATGAAAGCGCCATTGCAATCATTACTCTCTGGCGCATACCACCTGAAAACTCATGAGGATACTGGGAAAGCCTTCTCTCCGGGCTTGGAATTCCAACAAGTCGAAGCATATCTAAAGCTCTCTTTTTGGCTTCTGCTTTAGAGACCCTGTTGTGAATCTTTATCGCTTCAACTAATTGATTTCCAATTGTAAAAACCGGATTTAAAGAAGTCATCGGGTCCTGAAATATCATGCTTATCTTGTTTCCTCTTATATCTCTCATCTCTTTCTCAGACAGTTTTAAAAGATCCTTTCCTTCAAATATAATCTGACCATCCACAATCTTCCCCGGTGGAGCAATAAGCCTCATTATAGACATGGATGTTACGCTTTTGCCACTTCCAGATTCTCCTACAATACCAACTGTCTGACCTTCATATACATCAAACGATACATCGTTTACTGCTTTTACTTCGCCAACATGCGTAAAAAATGAAGTTTTCAAGTTCTTGACTTCAAGCAGTTTATTAGCCAATTTACTTCACCTCAAATTCATAAATCTGTTTGTTAAATCTGGCTATTTTCTCATTCTTGGATCAAGTGCATCTCTCAGTCCATCGCCAAACAGGTTAAATGCCAGAATTATCAAACACAATAAAAGCGATGGGAAAAATAGTTTATAAGGGTATGATATAAAACCATTTATACCATTAGATGCCAAAGATCCCAATGAAGGAACCGGTGCATCAACACCAAGCCCTATAAAGCTCAGGAAAGATTCTGTAAAATAGCGCTTGGAATTTGCAGCGTAGCGGTAACAATAATTGACCCCATAGCATTCGGAATAAGGTGCCTGAGCAAAATTCTCCAGCCATTTGCACCAATTGTCTTTGCAGCTGTCACATATTCCTGCTGCTTTAAACTTAAAATTTCACCTCGAACAATCCTTGCCATTGATATCCAGTATGTTAAACCAAGAGCAATATATATACACACAAGCGGTGCACCCACCGTTTGAAGTCCGCTCAAAAAAAAATATTTTTTAAACAATTCCTCCAGCGCAGGTTTTAACGATACCGAAAGAAGTATAACGTAAATCATCAAAGGCACACTGTACAGAATATCAACAATTCTCATCATTATGTTGTCAACTCTTCCACCTATATAGCCTGAAATTCCGCCATACAGCACACCGATTACAATGTTTATTATTGTTGCAATTATCCCAATGGAAAGAGATATTCTCATACCGTACAGACACCTTACAAAAAGGTCTCTGCCCAGTTCGTCAGTCCCAAACAGGTGTTTGAGAGATGGTGCTAACGCTTCGTGTCCTCGAATCTGCTGATCATACCTGTATGGCATAACAATTGGTCCAATTATTGCAAGCAGGATAAAAATTACTATTGCCCACATGGAAGCCATCGCAACTTTATTCATTTTGAGCCTTCGCCACGCATCCTGCCAGTAGCTCATGCTTGGTCGCACTATAGTTTCATATTCTTTTTCTTCTTTTGACACCGGCACAAAAAGCTCTCTGGATATATTCTCCATTTCCTTCTTTGCCCCCTTGTATAATTATTTTCGTAAGACACATCAAAAAAATTCTAATAAAATAACAACCAAAGTTTCGGTTAACATAAGATTTTGAGTCTCATCCTTAAAATAACATCTCAAATACTACCTCTTTGAGAGGAAAGCAGCGCAAAGTCTCTTCCTGCTGCTTGTGGCTTCTAATCTTTAGCCACTTTAACGCTGGCCTCTTGCCAGCCATTCTAACTTTGATATAATTCTTTCTATCTGGGCATGGAATTTACCTGTACGCGCCCCCTGGGAACGGAACTTCTTTCCGTATACCCGTGAAAAAGATTATTATTCCATTCCAGGTAAGTCTAAACTATTTGGCTGGTTGAGGCCAGCTTAGATCCTAATCAAAGCTGGTTCCTCGCATCACGTGCAAGGTTGTATACTTACCTTTGCTCGGAATGGAAAACTCATGCCCTAATTCAATTTCAAAATCACTTGCAGGGAGGTTTAATTGCTATGAATCTAAAACCTATTGCCGGGATTGATGTAGCCAAGTATTTCAGCGAAATGGTGATTATATCTCCTACAAATGAAATAATTGCCCGCTTGACTATCCGTCACAATAATCCCTCTGATTTTGATAGGGCTATTGAAATCCTTAAAAAAGTTGAAGAGGATTTCGCAGCACGCCCTATCATCGTCATGGAAGCCACAGGGCATTACCACAAAATCCTCTCCCGCTTCTTTACTTCTAATGGCTGGGATGTTTCAATTATCAATCCCATCCAATCTAATTCTATCAAAAATGCGGGAGTTAGAAAAGTAAAAAATGATAAAACCGATGCCCTGTGGATTGCATTAACTTTTAGACTTACTGACTCTACTGTAGTACAACCTTCATCTGAAATCCTCGACTGCTTGAAAAACCTATGCCGCCAGTATTACAACCTCAGTGATGAACTAACCTCTTACAAATACAGACTTACTTCTGTCGTCGATCAAATTATGCTCAATTTCAAAGAGGTCTTCCCTGACATTTGTTCTAAAACATCCTTGGCTATACTTGAAAACTACCCAACTCCAACCGATATCTTAGGCGCTGACAGCGAAAAACTTATTTCCATCATTCAGCTAACCTCTAAAAAAAGCTATCAATGGGCCAAAGAAAAATATGAATTACTTGTCGCAAAAGCTAAACAGTTTCAACCTTTTTCTATATCAGACTTAGCAACTGTTACTATGCTTAAAGTCTATATTAACATGGTCCTGAATTTACAGCAGAATATCGACAAAATTTTTGAAGCCATAAATCAACTTGTTCAGCAATCTTCGCAATCTCAGCCTTCACTCATGGAAAATATTAACCTCCTTCAATCTATCCCCGGCATAGGTTTTCTATCCGCTGCAACTATCCTTGCTGAAATAGGTGATTTCGAAAAATTTTCAAAACCCAACAAGCTTGTTGCTTTCTTTGGTGTAGATCCTTCCGTAAATCAATCGGGGCAATTTGTTGGCACAAAAAATAAAATGTCTAAACGTGGTTCTAAAATCTTGCGAAGAATCTTATTTACAATTGCTCTTGCCAATATCAGAACAAAAAGAAATTCTAAACCTTGTAATCCTGTATTATTCGAATACTATCAGAAAAAGTGCCAACAAAAGCCCAAAAAAGTTGCATTAGGTGCTGTTATGAGAAAAATTATTTGTATTATCTTTGCTGTTATGCGCGATAAAAAACCTTTTGAACTTAGAACTCCAGAAGAACATATTCAAAAATACTTTAATAAAACTGCAGTTTGTAGTGCATAAACAATTGTTCTGTTTACGAAACATTAGTTAACAATAACACTACTCAGCCTCCATATGTTATGTCAACTTCTAATGGATGGCTTACCTTTTTGCGCCCTCTTTAAAGAATCTTATACCATAAAATGGTGTCAAAATTTTTTAAAAAAACTCTTGACTTTAATTAGCTGGTCTTAAAATCAATCCTCAAGTTTAATACGCGGATCTATAAATACATATATGATATCAACAATTAGATTCATAAATATCAAAAAGGCTGCATAGAATATGGTGGTTCCCATAACAAGTGAATAGTCCCTATTTGAAATACTATCAACATAAAATCTTCCCATACCGGGGATTGAGAAAATCTTTTCAACCACAAAACTACCTGTTAAAACCCCTGCAATCAACGGTCCCAAATATGTCACAACTGGTATCAAAGAATTCTTCAGTGCATGCTTGTATATTACCACAAAATTAGAAAGCCCTTTTGCTTTTGCCGTTCTTATATAGTCCTGTGCCAAACTTTCAAGCATGCTGCTTCGAATAAGCCTCGCTATAAAAGATATTGGGTATGCTGCCAGGGTTATCACCGGCAGAATATAACTTCTGGGCTCATCCAAGCCCATTATGGGAACAAGTTGCAGCTTTACACCAAAGATATACATCAAAAGCACTGCAAGAACAAAGCTCGGGATCGTTATAAATATTGTAGCCAGAACCATAGAAAGATTATCCTGCCATTTTCCTTGATAGACAGCCGACCAGATACCCAGAGGAATCCCTATCAACAAGCTCACAACTATCGCAAGAATACCAACCTTTGCAGAAACAGGGAAAGTCTCTGCAATAATTTCATTTACTGTTTGTCCTTGATTTCTCATTGAAATTCCCAGGTCACCATGCAAAAGGCTTTTCAGATACTTTGTATACTGAATCCAAACGGGTTGATTAAGACCATATTTTTCGTTCAGGTTCTTTAAAATTTGCTCGGGCAAAGTTTTTTCACCTGTAAAAGGTCCACCGGGTATCATCCTCATAAGGAAAAAGGTCACAGTTATAATTACAAATATTGTCTGAATTAATTAAAAAATTTACAAACGTTTGAATTGTATGCATGTATTTGCTTATACTTATTAATTTATTTCACCCGTTTTCTATTGCTTTATGGCTTTTAAAATGAAGGACAAAACTGAGTGGTTTTCAAATGGAAATCAAAATCGTTTTATATTTATTCTGTGTTGAATGATAAAAAATTTCTGTTTCAGTTTAAATGTTTATTTTGAAGGGTAAATTAAATTTAGAAATTTAAAATAAGCAGGAGGCAAAAAAGGTGAGAAAACCCGGTAAAATTGTTATTGTTGGCACCGGCTTTGTAGGTTCATCAACCGCCTTTGCAATAATGGATGCAGGACTTGCAACAGAACTTGTCTTGATTGATGTAAACCAGGCAAAAGCTGAAGGCGAGGCAATGGACTTAAATCATGGAATCTCTTTTGTAAAGCCGGTTAAGATCTGGGCTGGAAGCTATGAAGACTGCAGGGATGCAGATATAATTATAATTACTGCCGGAGCAAATCAAAAGCCTGGTGAAACAAGGCTTGATCTTACTTACAAAAATGTACAGATTATCAAATCTATAGTTGAAAACATAATCAAATATACAACCGATGCCATACTACTTATGGTAACAAACCCTGTTGATGTTCTGACATACGTAATGTATAAAGTTTCGGGTTTGCCCAAAAATCAAATTTTAGGCTCCGGAACTGTTCTGGATTCGTCAAGGTTCAGATACCTTCTGGCACAGCACTGTCAGGTGGATGTAAGAAATGTTCATGCATATATTCTTGGTGAACATGGCGATAGTGAAATTGCAGCATGGTCTTTGACAAACATTGGTGGTGTTAATTTCATGCAGGAATGTCTTTTATGTGGTAAAAATTGCTCACCTCAAGTCAAAGATGAAATTTTTAACAAAGTTAAAAATGCAGCATATGAAATAATTGAAAGAAAAGGAGCAACCTATTATGCCATTGCTCTGGCAGTAAGACGAATTGTCGAAGCAATTATAAGAGATGAAAATTCCATTTTACCTGTGTCTTCAATCATCAGTGAGTTTTTTGGAATAAAAGATGTGGCATTATCACTTCCAGCTATTGTTAATAAAAATGGGGTTGCAAAGGTTTTCGACATCCCCCTTACAGATGAGGAAAAAGAAAAGTTGAAAAATTCTGCTAAGGTCATCAAAGGTGTAATAGATTCTCTTGGTATTTAAAAGCTTCTTGTTGTAAGTCTGCAATGTGTGGTAAGGCAAAAGCCTTACCTTTTGTTTTTACTCATAGCAACACATCTGTTGCAATTTTATTTTTGTCGTGGTAAAATAGCAATTAGTCTTAATTTTTGAGTGGAGGTGAAAAGTTTTGGCAAATACAAAATCTGCTAAAAAGAAGATAAAGGTTATAAGACGCAGAACTCTTGAGAATAAAATTCAAAAAATGAAAATGAAAAAGGCTATCAAAGAGGTAAAAAAGGCACTGTTAGCTGGTGACATCGAAAAGGCAAGACAGCTTTATCCACAGGCTGCAAAGTTAATCGACCAGACAGCTGCAAAAGGTGTTATACACAAGAACAATGCTTCACGAAAGAAATCAAAACTCATGAAGCTCATCAACAAGTATGCTGCTCTGGCTGCACCGCAACCAGAAAAGAAAGCACAATAAAGAAAAAGGGCTGTCCAACTACCTTTTTTTGGATAGCCTTTTTATATTATTCATTTAACAATCTGATACAAAAGCATCTCAAGCGCTGTCTCATCGTCAATCTGTCCTCTTTTTATCATGTATTCATATTCAATTGTTCTTTGAATAATATTCTTAATTTTATCTATGGTAAAAGCTTCAGATTGTTTTTTGTACTTATCAACAAAAAACTCAAGTATTCCAGCCTGTTTGGCAATCTCCTTTTTGCTTTTGTCCTGCATTTCTTTCATCATACCCAGAATTTTGAAGTGCCGAAGAATAAGAGCAAATATTTTGCTACTGCTTGTTTTAAGCTGATACAGCTCTTTTAAATATTTAAACCCTGTTTCCACATCTTTTGTGGCAAAAGCATCAAGCATCTGGAAAATATGATCCTGTGGATTGTCTGTCAGGGTTTTTAAAATATCATCGTGTGTGACTTTGTTCCTTTTCCCAAGGTAAGAAATGAGCACTTGAAGATAGTTGTATATTAGCATCATATCTTTGTTATAGTGAAGAATAATCTCCTGTGCCATATTTTCCGAAATAGTTTTGCCTTCTTTTGCCAAAATGTTTTGTACCCATTTTATCAGATCCGGCATTGACGGTGTTGTAAACTCAGCAGAAAATGCCATTGATTTTAAACTGTTAAATAACTTATTTTCTTTTATTTCATACTCTTTAAAAATTACGTACACATTGTTTGCTGGAATACTTTTCAGTTTTTCAATTATTGCTGGAAGATTTAAATGTGAATTGTTTGTATAGTATTTAAAAAAGTTTTTGAATATGAGCACACGTGGCTGTAAATCAAATGATATTGAAATC
This sequence comes from Caldicellulosiruptor morganii, assembly GCF_026810225.1. Taxonomy (NCBI): domain Bacteria; kingdom Bacillati; phylum Bacillota; order Caldicellulosiruptorales; family Caldicellulosiruptoraceae; genus Caldicellulosiruptor; species Caldicellulosiruptor morganii. Next base: position 780,551 of record NZ_CP113865.1, on the reverse strand, counting down.
ATTTCATTTATAACATCTTCATAATTGGCTTCTTCTCCATCAAACTTTATGATGTTGTTTAAATCTCCATTTACAATTGCTCTGCTTATCCTCTTTGTATATTCGTCTATTAAAAATGTCTCCTGCCCATAAAAAAGGTAGATGTTCTTGAATTCTTTTTTTAGAAGCTGAGAGTTCAATTCTTTTATTATCTCCTTTGACCTGTCCATTTTTTCTCACCTCAAATAAGAATATATCAAAACCCTATCTCTGTTTTTCACTATCTTGATTGTACCATTCAAATCTGTTCTGAAAATCTTTATTTTTCGCTTATAAAGCCTTTGCAAAACTTCATCTGATGGATGCCCAAACATATTGTTTTTGCCAACAGATATCACAGCAACCATGGGACTTACACTTTTTAAAAACTCCTCTGATGTTGCAGTGCTGCTACCATGATGCCCCACCTTTAAAATGGTTGAGCGCAGATTATATCTTCTTATGTATTCCTTTTCTGACTCGTAAGAGGCATCTCCTGTAAAAAGCATGCTAAAGTCCCCCAAAACAATTTTCACAACAACAGACGAATTTGAATCCTGCTCAACCGGTGGAAAGAAAAAAAGTTTTAAGTCTTTGTAAGAAAAACTCTTAAATTTATCCACTAAAATTACATATTTATTCTTCAATGCCTTAAAATTCTCACTATAAACCTCTTTTGATGTTATCACCGATTTCACTTTCATCTCATTTAAAAGATACTCAAAATCACCTATGTGGTCGCTGTGTTTGTGTGTAAGTACCAGTGCATCAATCTCGGATATATTGTTTTTAAGTATGTATGGCAAAACTATACGTTTGAGAGAGCTAAAATCCTCGTTTGCTGGACCTGTATCAATGAGCATTGAAAATCCTCTGTAAGTTATAAGGCTGCTGTCTCCCTGCCCCACATCGATTACTCTGATGATAAGTCTATTGTAGTTTATTGCAATCTGCAAAATAAATATTAGCACAAGAGCAACAATAGTTGAATAGGTCAAAAGTTTTATAAATGTTGGCATAACTTTTTTATAAAGCAAGAGTAAAATGAATATATAGTAGGCAGCAATCAGTTTTTCATCCCAAAATACAATCTTTATATATGAAAATCTTATGTGCGACAGCCTTGAAATGCAAATCAAAACTCTGACAATTATCAGCACAAACCATTTGAGAAGGACAAAATCTATTCCAAGCAGCAAAAGTATGTAATATAAAAATCCCACCGGCACCAACACTCCGGCTAAGGGCACTGCAATGAGATTTGTTAAAAAAGAAACCAGTGACACTTCACAAAAGTAGTAAGCTAAAAGTGGTAAGATCAAAATTTGAGCTGCAACAGAAACTGCAAAAAGAGAAGAAATGGCCGGGAAAACTTTTAATTTTATGAAATAATCGTATATCCTTTTGTAAAAAATTATTATAGAAAGCACACTTAAAAAAGAAAGCTGAAAGCCAATATCAAAAAGATAAAGTGGATTGACAAGCAGCATTAAAAGTGCAGCTACCGACAGGCTATTTAGTGTATCCGGATTTCTGTAGATTATTCTACCAATATAGTATATAATCGCCATTATAGAAGCCCTTATAACTGAAGCAGAAAGACCTGTTATGATTGCAAAAACAACTATAATGCTGATTATTGTAAAGTTTACTGCCTTCCCATACACTTTCAAGATTCTTCTGAACAGGATTTCAACAAATGCACACAGCACTCCAACATTCCCGCCTGAAACTGCAAGAAGATGTGCAAGCCCACTTCTTTGAAAATCCTTATACATATCATCGGGAATTGTAGATTTATTGCCAAGAATCAAGCCTTTTAAAAGGGACGATATCTCCGGCTCAAAAGAAGTATCAATAAGAGAATTTAATTTATTTGAAAACATGTTCAGATAAGTTAGTATGTTGTGAGAAGAAGAAACTATATACAATCGTTTAGCATAGAGAGTATACAGCGCACCTTTTGCTTTTAAATACTCTTTGTAATCAAATCCAAATTCATTTGTTTTTTCTCCCGGTATCTTCAACCTGCCAGATACTTTTACAGTTTGACCGTAGTATAAGGTTTTATTTGAATTTGCTGTAACTCTTATTTTTACATATTTACTCCCCACCTTTGTCTTCAGATAAAAAGAAATCTTATCTTTTGTGCCTTCTGGAAAAGAAGAAACTTTTCCAGCAATAACCACTTCCCTGCCATCCAATAATCTATCCGGTTCAAAAAAGTTAAAAATATAAAATGTCCTGAGAGAAGCAAATGCAAAAAAGGGTATTGCCAGCAAAATGAGTAACGTATTGATTTTCATTCTTAAAAAATAAAAATTCAAGATAAAAAGAGAAACTGAGGCAATACCCATAAACAAAACCAGCAGGGTTAAATTAGAAAAATTTCTCCCGGCTACTATTCCAGCAATCACAAAAATGGTTAAAAACAGAGCATCTCTTTTCATCTTCTTTTTACCTTTCTTTCCAATTCTTCCAAAATCTCTTCCCCCACATTTAAATTGCCTCTTCCTCTTCCCATCTCAATATCGGGCTTATTAGCCCCATGAAAATCACTGCCACCACTAATTAAAAAGTCAAGCTTTCTGGCAATCTCAAAAAGCTGCTTTGTCTCTCTGTCAGTGTGGTCAGAATGATAAACTTCAATTCCATCTAAGCCATATTCTTTCAATTCTTCAAATACATCTTCGGGTCCTTCTTCAAGATACAAATACCTGTGCGGATGTGCCAGTATTGCAAGACCACCGGCTTTTTTTATAGCTTCAATGGCTTCATAGGGTTTTAACTTTTCTTTCTTGACATAGGCAGGTTTGCCAAAACCCAGCAAATTTTCAAACACAGCTTTTGTGTCCTCAAAATATCCTTTTTGAACAAGTACCCGGGCAATATGAGGTCTTCCAATTACATCCCCCGCTGCAACCCTTTCAACATCTTCCATTGAAATGTCATATCCCATTTTTCTGAGTTTTTCTATTATCTTTGGATTTCTCTCTTTCCTGAACATCTCAAGCATTTTTAATTTACCCTGCAACAGGGTATTGTCAACATCTATAAAAAGTCCTAATATATGCATTTCAATCTCAAAATCTGCACTAATTTCAACACCACTTATAACTTTTATCCCTACATCCTGCCCTTTTTTAACAGCCATCTTAACCCCATCTGTTGTGTCATGGTCAGTAATTGCTATTGCAGAAAGTCCTTTTTCCTTTGCAAGCAAAACAACCTCTTCGGGTGAATATGTTCCATCTGAAATGGTTGTATGAATGTGTAAATCTATCAATTTATTTTCACCCCTTTTCTTAAAAAATATTATACATCAAATGCCGGGATCAAAAAAGGTGGCCTTTTACCTTCAAAGACCACCCTCTTTATGTTTTTATACACATCCATTATAGCCTTTTTGCTATATCCCTTGCAATCAAAACTCCATTAACACTTGCCTGCATTAGTCCCCTTGTAATCCCGGCACCGTCGCCACCAAAATACAGGTTCTGAACTGTTGTGCATTCAAAGTTTTGCTTTACCTTTACCTCATTGGAGTAAAACTTCACTTCAACTCCATAAAGAAGTGTATCGAATGAAGCAACACCCTGCACAACATAGTCCAGAGCTTCTATCATCTCTTTTATATCCAGCATAATCCTGTAGGGCAAAACAAGACTCAAATCGCCTGCAACTGCATCCTGCAAAGTTGGAACAACCGAGTTTCTTCTTATTCTCTCCTCGTTGGACCTTCTTCCCCTTATAAAATCACCATACCGCTGAACAAGAACCTTTCCACCCGAGAGCATGTTTGCAAGCTCTGCAATATACTTCCCATATTTTATACTGTCTTTGAACGGGTCTGTAAAATGCTTTGAAACAAGCAATGCAAAGTTTGTATTATCACTTTTGATGTTTTTATAGCTGTGTCCGTTTACAACTGCTAAATTATCATAGTGTTCAACCGCAACATATCCTCCAGGGTTCATACAAAATGTTCTTACCTTGTCATCAAATGTCCTGGTATAGTAAATGAATTTGCTTTCGTACAAATGTTCGGTAATGCCTTTCCAAATGTGATTTGGTGTTTCAACTCTGACACCTATATCAACTCTGTTGTTCTCACAGGGAATCTGGTATTTCTCTATTATCTTGGAAAGCCAGCTTGCGCCTTCACGCCCAACACATATAACCATATTCTTACCAAAGTAATTCTTGCCATCTTCAGCAATCACACCTACAACTTTACCGTCTTCAATTATCAAATCCTTCACAGGTGTTTTGAATTTTATCTCAACGTTACTGCCTGTCAAAAAATCCTGCAATCTTTTATATATCTTTTTTGCCTCCTCGGTACCAAGATGTCTTATGGGACTTTCAACAAGCATGAGGTTTGCAACAGTTGCCTTTCTTTTGATCTCCTCAATAACCTGACTGTCCGTACCATAAACCTTTTTATCTGCACCATATTCAAGATATATACCATCCACATACTTTATAAGTGCCTCTGCATTTGTTCTTCCCACAAACTCCTGTATCCTCCCGCCAACATCGGGAGACAGAGAAAGCTTTCCATCTGAAAACGCCCCTGCACCCGAAAAACCTGTTGTTATGTTACATGGTTTGCAATTGGCACATTTATTTGTAATTCTTTTCGGACATTCACGTGACTCAATGTCTCTTCCTTTTTCAAACATAATTATCTTTGTATCTTTGTTTTGTTTTACAAGTTCGTATGCAGTGAATATGCCACACGGACCTGCACCCACAATGATAACATCATACCTCATCTTTTGCCTTCACCCTTTTGAAATTTGAATTTCCTTTGAAATATTACTACAAAATGTGGTATTTGTCTATTACAAATTTACACACTTTTTTAACAAAGAAGAAAAGAAAAATCTATATGTATAGGGTATTATATGAATTAGGAAAGAAAATTTAACCAGAAGGAGGTTGTTAAATTCATGAAAAAAAGAGTTGTTGCCCTTTTAATAGCTTTAGTGTTTGGTCTTTCGATAATATCCCCGGTTTTTGCCCAGGAGAATACTTCATCAACAGGCAGTACAAATACTCAAACTGTGGCTTCTGCAACATATGATACAACAGCAGGTGCAGCCTATCAGACAACTACAAATACCACATACAGCACAACGTATGAACAAACATACAATCCAGGCTCCAGCACAACAACCACATCAACATCATCAACAACCTATAGCTCTACTTATTCTACAACTTCACAAGAGGTTATTCCACCCATCAGCAATGACAACATAACACTAAAAGAGGCTGAAAAATTAACAAAAGAACAGAAGAAGAATATAATTTCTTTGATAGCCAAAATTAACCAATTGAAACTCAAATTTAATAAAACAAACGCAGAGGTTAATTACCTGCGTGCAAAGATTAATAACTACATCGCAGCTGCAAAGCGTTATGACAGAAACTTTTTTGATAGGGAATTGCAAAGAATTATCAATGAGACAAATAGACTGATTGAACAACTTCAGAAAAATTTAAAAAACAAAAAGCTTTTACCTTCACAGATAAGTGAGTATCAGAAACAGCTTACACAGAAACTGAATGAGTTACAGGTATATCAGGAAACTTACAAGAATGAAAAGGAAGAAGCAGTCAACCAAACAGTCTATCAAGTAAAACTGCTGGTTGATCAAATTCAACCAGTTGTTAAGGACAAGGTATATCAGATAGAGCAAATAAATGCTCAAATAAAGGTAGCATTAAAAGATTATGAGCAGGCTAAAAAAGAGAAGAATTATAACAAGATAATAGCCTCATTAAACACCTTAATTGCCCTTTACCAGCAGAAAGTTGATAGAATAACCGAAATCAAAAATCTTTATTCAGATATACTGAAGAAGATTGAAAATATTATCAAAGAGTCTTTAAAAATAAAATTACCTGCTCCAAATAAAAATATTCAAAAAGAACAGGAAAAGATTAAGAATAACAATAACAACACAAATATTAAAATACACCCAAAAATACCTGTACCTCGAAAAGGGAAAAAGATTATTGCTGATTAAAAAGATAGGTGTATACCGTACTCAAGCTGACGGTATACACCTATTTCTTTTCTGTTAAGTATTTCCAGTATTTTTTGGGCATGTTCTGACGCTGTAACTTTAAATTCTTTCTTTCTTCAATGGTCATTGTTTTAAAGTAAGTTTTCCACAGGTTCTGGTAGAGTAGATCTTCATTTGAAAATGCTGTCTTTAAATCTGCCTTTTTTAAAAATCTTATCCTGCCGTTTTCATAAAAAGAAAGTTTGCCACGTTTCTTATCATGAATAATCCATCTGAAATTAGCCAGCCGCCCCCTGAAAAAGTATGAAATGGGAACCAAAATATCATTAACAGGTTCAAATTGAGCATAAAGCAGTCCATCCTCTGATTCATTAAATCTCATAAGTCCCATGTACTTTCCTATTTCTCTGCTTACACTTTTAGATACTTTCTCAACAAAATTGACAACATCATCATGATAGAAATATTTAACTTTCTTGCCCTGCTTTAAAACAAGCTTTATATATTTGTAAATATACATCTCTTTGTTCTGGACTTCAGATAGGAAACAATAATATATCTTTTTAAAAGTGTTTTTGTCAGCTTTTTTTATTATCCTTTCTTTTAGCATGTTACTAATACCTTTATTGGCATTAACAAACACAGCAGTGTCAAAAAACATGGGCTGATATGTGCTTTTGTTCTCAATTCTGAGTTTTTCGATGTCAATATCCACTGACAAAATCCTTTCTGCGCACGTCAAAAATCCTTCAAATGTTCCATCGTACAAAAAAACTCTGTACATTTTCAGATCTCCCCGGTTATTACTGAACCAAATGTTTCAGTATCGAAAAAAGAAAGCTGATGTACTTTTTGTTCTGCCACCCTTTTTTCAATGAGTTGCAGCTTTATCTTTTCAGGTGCAGTATCTATTAAATGTCTCTCATATGTTTTACCATTGCAGGTTATAAAGTATTTTGCTCTTTTCAAAACAACACCAATTTTCTTCAGGTCATCAAAGTCAAGTGAATGAAATATCCTGTTTTTTATAATTCTTCTTGCACTTTTTATACCTATTCCCGGCACTCTTATCAGATCCTCATAGCTTGCCCTGTTTACTTCAACAGGAAACCTATCAAGGTGCCTCAGTGCCCACATCACTTTCGGATCTACCTCAAGGTCAAGGTTTTCATCCTTTTCAAAAAGTTCATCAGCTGTAAAATTGTAAACCCTGATGAGCCAATCTGCCTGATACAGTCTATGTTCCCTTAAAAGCGGTGGTTTTTCAACCTTTAAAATTCTCGGATCATCGTTGACAGGTGTATAGGCAGAATAGTATACTCTTTTGAGTTTAAACTTTTTGTAAAGATTCTGGCTTAGTGTAATAATCTTTCGATCACTATCGTCTGTTGCACCAATTATCATCTGAGTACTTTGCCCGGCCGATACAAAATTTCTTTCCTCCTCACCTACCTTTGTTATAAACTCCATCGGCTTTAAAATGCTTTCTTTGGTTTTGTTTGGGCAAAGAAGCTTCAGGCTTTTTTCAGAAGGAAGTTCAATATTGACACTCATTCTATCTGCTAAAAATCCTGTTTTTCTAATCAAATCAAGTGACGCATATGGAATTGCCTTTACATGAATGTATCCATTAAACTGATATTTGTAGCGCAAAAGGTATACTGTTTTGTACAACATCTCCATTGTCCAGTCGGGAGAGTTTTTTATGGCAGAACTCAAAAAAAGTCCTTCAATATAATTTCTTTTATAGAAATTTATGGTTAGTTCAGCAATTTCAAAAGGAGTGAAAGTTGCCCTTTTTATATCATTACTCTTCCTGTTAACACAGTATGCACAGTCAAAAATGCATTCGTTTGTAAAAAGAATTTTCAAAAGAGATATACACCTACCATCATCCGTCCAGCTATGACAAATACCTGCTGTAAAAGTTGAACCAATTCCATAATTTGTTTCACGTTTGCTGCCACTGGATGCACAGGAAACATCATATTTTGCAGCTGCGCCCAAAATTTGAAGCTTTTCAAGGATGTCCATTCCGTATCACTTCTTTATTTTGTTTTTAAACTTTATAATTATATGATAACCAAATATATATTCTATTTCAATAGCAAAAAACAAAGAGCTTCCTTGAAATGTAATAAAATTGGAAGCCCTCCTTTGCTCACTTTTTTATTTTTCATAGCCTTTTGCAGAAACGCTCAATATGAGCGTTATCAAGCTTTATAAAGATTCGAAAAAGTCTGGTCACCCTCCTCATAGTTGTAGTAAAATATGATTATATAAAACAAATTTTCTACTATGAGGAGGGGGTCCAAAATGTTCAACAACAAACCTAAACAACTTTCTTTCCTCGATCTATTCTCCCACCTAAAGGCTTCGGCTCTCTACAAGCCTGAAAGCCTCTTGGGCTTGTTCAATAAATTCATCAACTTATCAGACTACATACCTTCTTCTTTCTACAATGCCTACTACAAATACTTTGGTAAGCATAGATGCTTCTCCTTAGAATCTATGCTCCTTTGCTTTTTTGTCCAAAAATTACTCAAACTCAATACTCTTACTCAGCTCCGCGCTGTGCTTCTTAACTCCTATGAACTTCGTTCATTCTGTAACTTAAATGGTAATGTTCCCTCTATTTCAACCTTCTCTCGCTTCAGAAAAATCTTCAACAACGAAATCCATAAACTTTTTCAAAATATCTCTATCCATGCACACAATATTTCTCTTAGGCAATCCCCTGAACTTGCTTCAATCTTAATCTTCGATACAACCGGTATTGTCCCAAAGGTCCGTGAAAATAACCCTAAATTCATTCAATCTCTCTTGAAAAATACCTCAAAAGCTAACCCTGAGCTGTCCTCTGATAAAATCTACTCTCTTGTTTATTCTTCCTTGCCTAAAACTGCTAATGCTAATTCTAATATCCGTCTTATGTTCGTAAATGGCCATTTCTGCTGGGCTTTAAAATTCGCTGTCATTACCAATGCTCTCGGTATTCCTTTGGCTTTAGTACCTCTGTTTAACTCTGACTCTCCTTCTTCTGACCCTCAAGAAGCAAAGGCTATCTCTGACTCTAAAGCTTTATTTCCTTCGCTCGAAACTCTATTCTCTTACATTCCCAAAAATTTCTCCACTTTCATCGCTGACAGTGCCTTGGATGCACATAACATCTACTCAACTTTAAAAAACACTTTCAACTTCTCCAAAATCATTATCCCTCTAAATCCAAGAGCCTCTAAAAATACTACACCTACTTCAGACCCTAATATCGTTATATCTGAAGATGGTGTCCCTATCTGCAAAAAGTTCAATCAACCTTTTAAACCTGAAGGCAAATGTCAGGGTAAAAATCGTTCTGTGCGTCTTAAATGGGTCTGCCCCATGTCTTGTTATAAAGACGGCAAACGCATTTGCTCTTGCCCTCAACCTTGTACTAACTCTAAATCTGGCAGAATGTTCTACACTTACCCTGACGATTTTCGCTCTTCCCCAGGTATCAACAGAAATTCTCAAGAGTTTTTAGACCTCTACAATAAACGTGTCGCTGTAGAGCAGACTATTTATCACCTAAAATCCTATATGGGCTCCGATGTCATCTGTACTTATGACCATATTTCTATCTTCTCTGATTTTTTACTCTCTGCAATTACTTACTCACTTTTGTTTATCCTTGCTCACAATATCAAACTCTATTGTTCTAAATTAACTATCAAAAAGCTTAACAAACTCAAAAAACTTATCGCTTAAAACTACAATTTTTCTTAAATCATTAATCTACCAAAAATTTGTGACTTTGTTTTTTACTTAACCTTCTAAAGCCAAGAAGCTAGAAGGCTTAGGATACTATTGTCTTTTTTGATATTGTTAATTTTTGTCATATGTTTGTTGCTGATTATTTTTGTTTGCATTGATAATATTTGGTTGTCATTTTGCTTTTCTTTTTGTATCTTGATAGTATTTCATGTTAGTATTGGCATCTGTTACCTTCAATCACCAACCATTTTGCAAACGGCTATCACTTTTTTATTTTTCAGCCTCTTATTTTCTCAATATCATAACTTCTTTTGACCTTAGCATAACTCTATCACATAAAGACTTCTGGGTTATAAGCTCATAAAACTCTTCTGGCAGGTCAATATAAACATCGTAAGGATTGAAATTCAAAAGAAAGATGTATTCTTTACCATCTTTTATTCGCTTTGTAACCTCAACACCCTCTGGAACAGACAAAATTGGTTTTATTCCTGCCATATCCGCATAGTATTTGATAAGTCCTTCCAAAACTTTCTGCTCTGGCCTTGTACCTATATATACTGCCCTGCCACTGCCATAGGTATTTTCCAGAATGGCAGGCATTCCTTTATAATAATCCTGTTCGTAATATGCAAGTGTTCTTGCACCTTCTGGGTGAATAACATCACATATAAAATCACATTCGTACCTGCCATCAAGTGCCCCGAGCGGTTTTTCAAAGATGATTGCATTTTTCATGTCAGGAAAGAGTGCGTCAATCTCCTCAATCCAGATTCCTAAAAGCTTCCTGAACCAGCCAGGATACCCTCCAAGAATTACCCTGTCGTTCTTATCAACAAGCCCTGAGAGAAATGTTGTAATAAATATTCCTCCATTTTTTACATACTCTTCTATATTCCTTGCAGTCCTGTCATCAAGCATATACAAAAGAGGAGCAACCACAAGTTTATACCTTGTCAAATCCTCTGCTGGGTCAACAACATCTATATTGGTTTTAAGTTTATACAGAGCTCTGTAATACAAATCAATATGCTCTAAATATGAAAGGTCGTTTCTAAAACCCATATTCTCTTCAAGCGCCCACCAGTTCTCCCAGTCAAACAAAAGTGCTATCTCGCTTTTGTTCACTGATTCTAAAATTTCATCCAGTTGCAAAAGCTCATCTCCAATTTGTTTTAGCTCTTTGCTAACTCTTGTATTCAAATCTCCTGCATGCGGTACCATTGCAGAGTGGAATTTTTCACATGAAGCAATTGACTGTCTCCACTGGAAGTACAAAACAGAGTCCGCACCATGAGCTATTGCATGGTAGCTCAAAAGTCTTATCATACCAGGCCGTTTTGCTGAATTGTACCACTGCCAGTTTGTCTGGCTTGGTGTTTGTTCCATTAATATAAATGATTGGTCCCTTTTAAGTCCACGCATAAGGTCATGCTTGAAAGCTATAGAATGTGGAGAATCTTTGATAGAAGGATAATTATCCCATGAAACTACATCCATATACTTTGCCCACTTGTGGTAATCGAGTGGTTTAAATGGTCCCATCAGGTTTGTTGTAACAGGTACATCTGGCATATATTTTTTGATAATCTCAACTTCCATCTTATAAAGATTCAGCAGGCTATCAGACATAAACCTCTTATAATCAAGAGAAAGCCCTTGAAATGAGCTCTTTTGTCTGCCCGGCATATACTCATACTCTTCATTCAGATACGACGGAACCTCAATCTCGTCCCAATCATAAAATGTATGACCCCAGAATGCAGTGTTCCAGCGCCTGTTTAGCTCATCCAGTGTTTTATACCTCTCTTTTAACCACTGTCTAAAAGCTCTTGCACAGTTTTCACAGTAGCAGTAAGGACCATATTCATTACTGATATGCCACATTATAACTGCTGGATGATCCTTGTACCTTATTGCCATCTGCTCAACAATCCTCTTTGCAGCCTCCTGGAAGTTTTTACTGTTAGGGCAGTAGTTCTGCCTTGCCCCATGCTTTCTCTTTCGCCCATAAATATCAACAGGCAACACATCAGGGTATTTTTTTGAAAGCCAAGCTGGCTGTGAAGCTGTTGGCGTTGCCAGTATGACATGAATACCATTGGAATATAGCTTGTCAATTATTTTGTCAAGCCATTCGAATGTAAACTCGTGCTCCGATGGTTGAAGCTGCGCCCATGAAAATATTGGCATGGACACTGCATTTACATTGTAGTACTTCATAAACTCAATGTCCTGATCCCAGATATCCTCTGTCCACTGGTCCGGATTGTAGTCTCCACCATGCAAGAATTTTCTTAACCTGATTTTAGCCACTGTAAATGTACCTCCCTTTTCCAACATATTACTCAACTGGAAATCCAATTACACTCAAAAGAGCCATGTTACCGAGTCGCGTATCCAATCTTGACATCTGGACAACAATGTTCTGGTCGCTTTCAACTACCAAAGAATATGGGACTTCTCTGGGAATAACAAGATTTCCTATCAGTTCTGGCCTGTTTAGCCATGCGTGAATTGTTCTTTTTGCCCTGACAACAAAATAATCGCTCTCCAATGGATCTCTGTCCTCAAAAAAGACCGTAAGTTTTACCTTTGCATCAACATCTCCAGTATTCACTATGCACAAACACTCATGCCCTGGAATCGACATTGATCCCTCGGATGGAATATAACCATCCGGGATCACCCACACCTTTTTACCCAAAGCTTTCATTTTTCAAAACACTCCTTTTGAGTAATTTTACTTTTGAATATTTGAAAATATATAATTAATCGCATCTTCTTGCATGTATGAATTAAATTGATGCGGATTTGGGTAAAACTTGTATAAGAAATTATCTCTGCAACCTGCTTCTTTGTAATACTCTTCAATCTTATCTACTGCACTTTTCATTGCATCAAATGGGAATAACGAATCTTCATTGCATTGCATTACAAACAGTTTTCTTGGTACTATAAGTGCTGCTATATCTGGTAGGTCTAAAAAACGCGTAAAACCGGGGATATGTACCATAAAGGTATGTCTTGCTGTTTGTCCCAGCATTTTTGAAAACTCAGACATAAAAGCAATTATTATACTTACTTTAATTTCTCTTTTCAAAGCGCTCAAAAATAATGTTCTAAATCCGCCCAGCGAAAAACCCATGCATCCAATTCTGCTTTTATCAACATCCTCTCGTGCCAAGAGATAATTTAACCATGCAATGTCTTCGTTAATCAAGATACTTGGCCAGTTTGTCCCGTACAGATTTATGTTCTTAAATATTATCCCTTCAAGTTCTGAGGAAATCCTGTTAAAAAGCCTAATAAATTCGTCGCTGCCATCAGTAAAACCTATAAGCTCCTTAAAAGTTCCATTATCCACAAATGTCTTTATTAACTCCTGAGGAAGTCTTCTTTTTCCAAAATAAAAAGCATCAGGGCAGAACACCGCAACTCCTTTTTCAAGCAGGTCAAGAGCCCATCTTTTTGATGAATAAAACTTTTCTCTGTACTCTCTTAAAAAAGGCTGTGTAGTATCATCCATAAAGATTCTCTCTTTGCCCCAGTAATAAAAACCACCATGGTCATGCAAGACTACAACCACAGGATATGGTGGATTTGAGCTAACGGGTTTTAAAAATACCGCTTCGGATTCTATATTACTTAGGTTACCAATTATTAATTCTTCTGTAAAGTTTTCGTTGAAGTTTTCTTTTATGCTCTTTTCAGTAAAACACAAATCTAAACTTAAATAAAGCAAAGACTGCAATTTCTCAAGTATATTTTTTTGAAATTCAAAATTACATGACTGTAAAATATCATATGTCAATTGCTGATTGAGGTAATGGGGTTTGTTGTGGATGCCAAAATATTCTTCAAACACATTTGACATTTCATCAACTTCCCTTTCAAATTTTGTTCGGGTAAATGTTTTCTCCAGGATTTTCTTATATTATATCAACTAAAATAACTCTTTTTAAGCCACTTTGATATGCTAAATATTAAGATTAATATAAGAATTTTAAGATGAACAAAAAAGTTGCAATTTTGCACTTTTGATTTTATAATTTAGTATGAGTAATCTCAAAGAAGCGCCCGTAGCTCAGAGGATAGAGCGTAGGACTTCGAATCCTGTGGTCGGGGGTTCGACTCCCCCCGGGCGTGCCAAATGAGAAATATCAAGGCTTGAACGTGGCAGCAAAAACTGGAAACCGGGTTTAAAAACTCAAAATCCTTTGGTGTTTATGTGCCACAGGATTTTGTTATTTTGCACGATTACAAGTAACAAGCCATAGCCACCAATCGCAATAAAAAAATGCGAGAGGTGGTTTTATTATGCCTAAAAGAAGCTTTGTTAAAGTTGACTGGCAAGAGGCAATGCAGCAATTTTTGTTTTACAAGCGTGCAGAGGGCAGAAGTGAATTGACACTTAAAGATTATGAGTATCACATAACACACTTTTTTACACTTTATCCTAATTGCTTTCACGATGAAAAGCAACTTAAAAAGAACTTGTTCGAATATCTTTCGCAGCCAATTAAACCTGCAACCTACAACCTGAGATTGTCATATTTGAAGGCTTTCTTTAAATGGTGTGTCGAGGAAAGCATTCTTAATTCAAATCCTTTAGAAGGGATTCCCAAAAAGAAAGCCGAGGGTCGAATTGTCAACATTGATAAAGAGACTTTAGAAAGGCTTTTGCAATTGCCAGACAAAAACACATTTTGCGGTTTGCGTGATTATGCATTGATTTTGCTTACATTGGATACGGGAATAAGACCAAAAGAAGCATTTTCTCTTCTTATTGAACACTTTGACTTTAAAACGCTGCAAGTTTACATTCCAAGTGATGTGGCTAAAACAAGAGTGGCAAGAGTACTGCCTATCCTACCAGTTACAGCAAATGCAATTAAAAGATTAATTGCAGCAAGACACCCAGAATGGAATGAAAGAGTACCGGTGTTTTGTACAGTAACAGGTCGTCCACTTACACGTGACATATGGCACGAAAGAATGCAGATGTATAGCAAAAAGCTTGGCGTCAAAATACGACCGTACGATTTGCGACACACATTTGCTTTGCTTTATCTCAAGAACGGCGGCTATGAACTAAGCTTGCAAAGGACATTGGGACATACCACGTTGGAGATGACCAAGCGGTATGTCCACTTCACGCAAAACGACCTGCGAGAGATAAACAATGCAGCTTCACCTTTAAATATATTATTGCAACAAACAAAAAGAGTCAAAAACAAATTGAAATAAGTTTACAAAAAGCCTTGCCCTACCTGTTAGGACAAGGCTTTATCTTTTTACCCATCTTTTGATTTGTTCAATTGGTCTACCTGTTAAAGTGGATATTTCTTCTATCGTCATACCTTTTTTATACATATCTATAATCTTTGGCTTATTTTTAGTATAATCATAATTTTTACAATGCTTACCTGTAGGTACAATTTTTCTTATAAACTTGTTTTTTTCTTGAATTATTATTTCCGCTTCTTCAGGACAATAATACTGATTTTCTTTAACAGGTGTAAAATATTCTCCACAATATAAACAACGTTTTATATTTCTTTTTTTCAAAAAGTCATTATTAAGTTGCAAATACATAGTGGTTAGTAAATTATCTGAGAATATAAATTCATCTATTTCACCTGTTTGAGGATTTATTAAATTTCGCAACGTTACATTATTTGTTATTTTCTTGTTTATACGTTTCATTAAAGTGTATTTTAAAATTTGCAATTTCCCTTCTGGACTAAAATAAAAATCAGGCTTTACATTATCTTCAAAAATTTGCTGAATAGAAGATTTTCTAATAGTTTCTATACGATAATTACCTTTGTGGGACCAGACAATCTCAAGGTATTTGCCTTCACTTTGAGAAAGAATATTTTGTAGCAAATTTTGTGTCTTTTCATCGAACATTTTATCTGATTCACAAGGGTAAACCCATTTAGGCAAGGCTTCAATAGGAAGCCATATAGTTATTAAATCTTCACCTATATGCACTATATCGTCAAGGTCAAATTCCTCAAATCTTTGAATTATTTCTAAAAGCTTTACGTTTTCAAACATTTCAAAAATTTCTTTTCTCCATTCTTCATAAGAACAGCCAATAAAGATATTGTCGACACTGTAAGATTTGACACCATTTTTACTTATGACATTTTTGTGAAAATAATAATCTTTGATATTGCCGAAAGAATTTGCGAACTGGAGAATATTATTTTTTGTAGGTTGTAAATTAGCAAATTTTTTATAAAGTGAAGGATATTGTTGCCATATATTTAATACTAAAGTTTTATCTGACTTTGCAAGTAATACAGGATAATTTATTTTTACTTCTTGGGTAGAACCAAAATACCAATTAATAGTTTTTCCAATTTTACCTGAAAAGCCTATACCATATTTTTCATTAAAACTCCATGATATACCTTTAAAATATAATGAGATTAACATATCGTCTATTTCTAATCCTCTTTCTTCCCATTCATAACCTTCAGAACATACATAAGAAACACAATTATAAACTCTGTCCATATGAATATTATCATCCTTTCTTCTTTTCTAATTTTCCTTCAAAATGACTTTAAAATGACTTTTAAAGATATTGAAATTCACTAATAATAACTTTAAACTAAAAGGTAAAGATTGTCAATAATAACGACTCAGGGAGGTATATTAAAATGACAAAACTGGAATATTTGAGGAAGCAAAAGGGACTTTCACAAAGTAAGCTTGGTCTTGCAGTAGGTATTAATCCAAATTTGATTAGTCAAATTGAAAGGGGATGGCGAAAGCCTTATCCAAAGTTGCTGCAATCCCTGGCAGCATATTTTGAGGTACCCGTCGAGGAGATAGCAAAGCCCGATGGGACACTAAAGGAGGTGAACAGCGAAATAGCATAAAAAAAGGTGGTTTTACAACCACCTAAACAAAGCAAAAATCAATTTCCCTTTTGATTTTGATTATAGCATAACTAAAAGTCAAAAGTTTTCTGAAATTTTAAATAATCTTCAAAACAGAAGGAGGGTTTATCATGATTTTTAAAGTATACAACAAAAATTTAGGACGAGAAGTTACTGCTGGGCACTTCAATACAAAAACAAAAATCTTTTACAAAGCAGTCTCAACACACAGCAAACTACTTGTCTTAAACGCATATGGGATAGAAAAGTGTGTCATTGAAGCACTTAAAGAAAAGGGTTGTAAATTAATTCGGATAGAAGAAATTAATACAGGTAACGTTTTTGAAATCGACTTTGACAAGTTTGTTGAAAAAGCTATCCTGCGTGTGTTTGGCAATTCCACTGAACAATATTATTTGCCGCTGAAATATTTCACTAAAGTTGAAGCTGCTTCATAAACAAACAAAAACGCTGCCCTATTCGGTCATCGGTAGGGTGGCTTTCTAATGTAGAAAGTCATCAAACAAAACCCAAGGTATCCGCAAGTTAAGGATACCTTCTACAGGCTTTTTAATTTAGAAAGTCACTGAACAAAACCAATTAGGAGGCGTTTGCAATGCAATTAGAAGAGATTGTCAAAGAAATCAAAAGCAAGGTAGACATTGTTGACTATATAGGACGATACCTGACATTGCAAAAAGAAGGCAGCAGCTACAAAGCTGTGTGTCCATTTCATCCTGATAAGAACCCGTCATTCTATATCAAACCCAGTGAACAGTTTTTCAAATGTTTCGGTTGTGATAACAAGGGCGATGTAATTACATTTGCGATGAAATATCACAGTTTAGAGTTTAAGGAGGCGGTAGAAATGCTTGCTAAAGAAATAGGCATTTCTGTTGATGATAAAAAATCAGAAAACAATTTACAAAAACAACAAGAACCTGTTGAACAGATTATAACATATGTCGAAAGATGTCAAGTTAATTCAAGTTTAGCAAAGAGTTATTTTGCAAGTAGAGGAATCCCCGATTCCTTTATTGAAAAGTACAGAGTTGGCTTTGACATTGAAGCAAACGCTGTTGTCTTCCCTATTGTTCAAGATGGCAAAGTGATATGCTGGACACGTCGCAACATAGGGGAAACAGAACACAAATACGATTTTCCTAAAGGCTTTAATGGTATGCCTTTTAATTTAGATATTCTCAAAGACGAACAACAAACCAGTGTATTTATCACTGAAGGCATTTTTGACGCACTAACAATTGAAGCAGCTTTAGGGCAACCAGCAATTGCTTTGAATAGCTGCAACAATCAAAGCAATTTTTTGCAAGCATTAAATAAAATTAAACCTAAAAACAAAAAATTCTACATCTTGTTTGACAATGACGAAAACGAGGCAGGACAAAAAGCAGCAAAACAGCTTTTTGATAAGCTAAAAACAGAATACAAGGTTGCTTTGTGCAATTGGGATAGAGATATCCCCTACAAAGACATTAACGAGTTTTGGCTTGCTAATCCTGAAGACTGCATAAAATTCCTACAATGGCAGTTAAAAACATCGTTTTACCCATATGCACTTATCAGCATGCTACCCAGTTACGAGGACTTTATCAAATCGGAAAGATTTGAATCAATCCCTACTGGCTTTAAGAACCTTGATAAAGTGTTAAACGGTGGACTTGTTGCAGGTAACCTGTATGTCTTTGGTGCAAAGCCCAGTGTAGGTAAAACAACCTTTTTGCTACAGCTTATGGATAACTTTTTGCAGCAAGGCTATGATTGTGTTTTCCTATCTGCAGAAATGCCAAAAGAAGAGATTCTGACCAGAATATTTTGTCGTGAATATGGGCTAAAAAAGGCAAATGTCAAAGTACCAGCTTTCGATTTTTACCGCAAACTCAGGACCAAATCTGCAAGCAGTGAAGAAATGCAAGATTACATGAATGTTGTACAAGACTATGTCAAAAAGTATGCGTTTAGACTGCATATTATAGAACAACAAAAACTTGATGATATACCCTACACACTTGACCACCTGCAAAAGCCTATTCTGTTTATTGATTACTTGCAGCTTCTACAACCAGCAAAACCATATCAAAGCGATAAGCAGCGTGTAGACCTGATAATGCAGGAATTATTTGAAATCAAAAACCGATTCCTAATACCGGTTGTAGCAATTAGTAGCTTGAACCGTGAAAACTATGACAAAGACGATATGACAGCCTTCAAAGAATCAGGTTCAATTGAATATGGCACGGCTGCAGCATTCTTAATGCAAAGAGACGATGACCGTGTGGTTCATGATTACTACAAAGGAAATGGCTACACAATTACATTTAAATGTGTCAAAAACAGATATGGCAGCATTGGAGATGACATCACAATGAGATTTTGGGGTGGAATTTACTTATTTGAAGAAATAGACAGCAAAGATAACAGCTTATAGTCATAAACGCTGCCTTGTAGCAGTAATCGACAGGGCGGCATTAAAAAACAAAATCTACAGTTAGGAGGTATTTTGCGATGAATAATCAATGCAGCGAAAATTTTTATATCACAGACGCAAACCTGCCTATTAACATATTTTCCCTATTAGAGGATAGCATACAACCACGACAGGGTAAAGAATGCAAGTTTGTTTACGAGTACGAAACAAACGACGGTGGCAAAGTTCAAATTGGGACAAACTACTATATGCTGACACCTGCAGATATTAATACACTTTACATCCTGACCACCTATAGGCAGGAAACAGGTTTGAGAGGAGATACTTTTGAGATACCAATAAAGTACATCATGGAAAAGCGTGGTTTGGATGTGACATCTTCAGAAAACGTAAAATTGGTTTTGCAATCTCTTGACCGCTTAATGATGACGAAAATTGTCGTTGAAAGATACGGTTTTATCAACAACAAGACATTTAGAAGAGACTTAGCAAAGTTTACACTTTTGCCTTCCTACAGAGTATCACAGAAAGGCAGCAAAGGTCGTGGCTACAAAACAAAGCTTACTGTTACAATTGCCAAAGAGATTTGTAACAACCTTGACAACGGATATGTTGCACGTGGTAATTTGGACATCGCAAAGCAGCTTATTAAATATAAGATAGCACATAGAATTTATAACTTCTTAATGGGAAAATGCACACGCAACAAGACCTACAAACGAAACTTTGCCCAGTTTGTAGGAAATGATATTTGTCCAGAACTGCCTTTAGATGAAGGCAAGGAAAAAGTTATAAATGCACTTATAAAACTTGAAAGTATGGGTTTGATAAACTACAAAATAGACAAGGACGTTATATGCATAAATATACATAAATAATTGCATAAAATTACTCTAAAACATGGCTGGAATCAGCTGGGAAAATTGCAGTATGTACCTACAGAAAATCGCAGTATATACCTATGAAAAATCGCAGTATATACCTGCAAAAAATCGCAGGGAAGAAAATGGTAAATGCAGATAGGACAAGAGTTTGCAGGCATAAAATCGGGTAAAATTAAAATTAAAATAAAAAGAGAGAGTTATATAACTCTCTCTAATAGAGAAAAAGTGATTTTGTATTTATGCAAATTTCCCCAGTTGCATAAAACTACAAGCGAGGTGTTATATATGCATCCATGGGAATGGCTTTCCCTAATTGAAGATACTAAAAAACCTGAATGTAATGTTGGTGTTGCTGCCGTAACATCGCTGGCAGCAGCTTCTCAAAAACAAGCAGACTATGTAAACCAAGTCAACCAGATAACTAAAGGCAGTAAGCAAGTAAACCACACAATAAGACTTATGACTGAACTTGAGATAAGAGAACTTGCTGCCCAGCAAAAGCCTTCCTACTTTGCAAAGCTAAAAAAGAAGGCTTATGAAAAGCAGCTTTGCAGCAAAGAAGGTCATTTCTGGGCTATGATTGAAAGGCTTTCGCAAGAGTTTAACAAAAAACATCCTGACGAGAACACACTAAAACTTTTCACGATGTTTGCAAAATGCGGACAAAGAGAATGGGAAATTGAGAAACTGCAATCTTCCCTAAATGCAAAATGCCCTGTATGTGGCAGTAAAGATTTTGTGTTTGCTGAAAATGGGAATCAAAAAGGTTTTGTTTGTTTGCCATGTTTAAAAGAATCAGGACAAGTTCATTTTATAGCCTATGTATCAATCGAGAATGACATAATTGAATGGTCAAATCGTGTAACCTTAGGAATGGGGAATCTTATTCCTAACAGATTATGTGCACGCTGCGGTCAAACTTTTAGGTGGTATAGCAGCGATGAATGGGAAGGCTGGCTTTGTAGTGATTGTGGAGAAGAATTTTATCCGTGGGATGGGTTAAGTACTTCTGAAGACATATAAAAAATGTAATAATAAGCTACTCTTTAATTATAGTATTTTTCGAGTAATTAGGTGTAGCAGTAAAAGAATATATCCCCCTACCTTGAATTTAGAGAACCCAGCCAAAGACCGGCGGGTCCACCTCCAAAAACCTGCGACAAGTAAACACGCGAGGGGGGTCAAAGCAATTTTTAAAAAAAACAAATTGATGGGCGGAATTCAATTCCGGTCACCGATTCTTTGGTCAAAAGCAATTTTAAAAAAACAAATTAGGATGGGATGTATTGTCCTATCCAATTGAAAAAGACTACTTTGTTTTGTGTCTTTCACATCTTTCAATGGTCCAAAAGTATGGCAGCAGTTACAAAAGCAAAATCAAAAACGTGGTGAAAAAGCTGATTCTCTCTATCTAAAATGACAATGCTAATAAATGCTAACATTTATAGTTGCAATTTCATTTACAATGCATAAGGGAATCGCAAATTGCGAGGTCCTTGCAAACTTCTGCTAACAGAAAATTGTTGTCTAATTGCTTTTTATCTTGATTTTTTGTCAAATCAAAAAGCTTGCAAAATACAAAGTGTCTTATCCAAAGTTTATCAGCATTTCCTTTTATACCGTTGCTTATAAGCCACATCTAAAAGGCAAGGTAATATTTTTATATTCCCAAACTATTTTTTGTTCATTGTAGAGGCTTCTTAAAAACAAAAGGAAGAAAAATCTATAAAGCATAAATTTTGGGTTGTATTCTCTAATTGCAAAATTGTTTACATATATAGCGAACAAAAAATTGGTATTGACTAATTACTTTTTTTGTTACTATATTATTTACTAACCAATGGACTTTGTAATTCATAAGCAATAGTCCAAAAAGTCCAGTGGTAAATTTTTAAAGCGTATTGGTGGATATGGCTTGTTAACTGAGTTTTGTGTAAAATGCTTACATTTTTGGACTTCGAATCCTGTGGTCGGGGGTTCGACTCCCCCCGGGCGTGCCATTTCATTTTCAAGGGTTTTGAGATTTGGAATAATATTACAAATGCTTTTTTACAGCTACCTTACAGCTACCCAAGAAACTGTAAAAAATTAGGGTAATTACTCCACCTGTTTAGGAGTGATTACCCTTTGTCTTTATTACATCCTCAAATAAATTGTTCAACTTCATTGCAGCAGCCTTCTTTATTTCCGGCATAACATGGGAATAGATATTTAGAGTTGTTGAGATGTCTCTATGCCCTAAAAGCTCTTGTACAACCTTAGGATGCTCATTTGCTTCTAAAAGCCTTGTTGTATATGTGTGTCTTAACGTATGAAAGTTTATAATCAAACATTAGCTAAATTTCAAATTAAACCCTGTTCTTTCGAAAAATTCATTTGCAATTTTATCTGCAATGTCTTTGGAAATTTCTTCTGCCAGCTTCACCTTAACTTCTCTTGCTGCAGGATAAATACTTGGATTTTTTACCAGGTCAATGCTATAGCGTGCCAAAATATCTTTCAGGATATTTACCATCTCAACCTGGTTTATTGTTTGCGAAACTCTTATTTCCCAGCCGGTCTTTTGTGAAAGCTCTCCAAGCTTTTCTTTGTACTTTTCTGCAACAAATGGTGTTACAAATGAAAGTTCAATGTATTTTCCACTCTCTTTTATGCTCTTTTTATAAACCCTGTCCTTTTCATTTTCAAAATACAGGTCTATCAAAAGTAAAGCCTTGTTTTGTTCCATCCTGTCTTTATTCTGTGTTTTTGCTGTTTCATCCTCTTTTTTCTCCATATCAAATATAAGCTCAATACCAGTCTGCTTGAAAAATTCAGAAGACATATCTTTCATCGAATCAAGCTCTTTATTTGGTCTTACTACAACAGCATTTATCACAGGATTGTAGGAAAATTTTAGCAGCTTTACACCTTTTTCTTCTAACAACCCACTTATATATTTTTGGACATATGTCAAATTTACATTTGGGTTTACCTCTACCTTCCACAGAGTCTTTTCTTCAAACTCTTTTATTTTATCCTCAAGTTTATTTGCTATATAAGGAAAGTTGAAATAAAAAGTTACAGAAAATTTTTCAGTATCCATACCAACCTTGTAAAGCCCGTAATCTTTAAACATTTCAAAAGCAAGATCTCTCATCCTGTTCTGTTCCATAGGCTTTGGCTTGAGCTTTTCCTCAACCTCGGCTTTAGATAGAATTTTGAAAAGATAAGGTTTGCGTGGATTTTGCTCAAAGTACGGGCAGGATTTCAAAAGTTCAAATACCCTGTTTACTTCATCCCTCTCTAAAAACTGTTTCCCATTCCATATCATGATTGCGTGTTCTGCTGTGATATGATTTGCTTCCTGTCTGTTTTCAAGAAGGTACTCCCAGAGGCTCTTGATATTTTCTTCATTCAAAGTTTCATCATTGCTCAGCTTTTTAACATTGAAAAATGATAGCTGTCTTCTTGGTTTTTCAATCAAAACTGTATTCAATTCTCCATTTTGAGGAACAAAAATTGCTGCTTCAAGCTCTTTTACAGCCATATCTGAAATCTGTGAAATGGCCTCATCGCTCCCATGAGCAAAAATAACAGTTCTGGGTTTTAGCATTGCCAAAAATCCTAAGATACTATCCCTGTCTGCATGTGCAGAAAGCCCGTACTTTTCAACTCTGCACTTTACCTCATATTCCTTGCCATTTAGTTCAATCTTTCTTTCACTCTCCAAAAGCTCGGTCAGCTCAAGAAGTTTTCTTCCAGGCGACTCTTCATCCTGATACCCTGTAATTGCAATCAGCACATTTTGATTTTCCACCAATTTTTCGGCATAGAATACAGAAGGACCACCGGTTAACATTCCTGAGCTTGAGATTATAACACAGGGGTCTGATGAAGATATAATCTCTTCTCTTTGTTTTTTGTCAGATACTACGTTAATGGTATCTGATAAAAATATATCTTCACCTTTCAGCACTTTTTTGTAATATCTTGAAGACAAAAATGTGGGATTGTTTTTGTAGACCCTTATAACCTCTTTTACCATTCCATCAATATATACATTGAACTCTACCTTTTTCTTTCTCATGTAATTTCTCAAAATTAGAATTATCTCCTGAGCTCTTCCAATTGCAAAAGCAGGAATTAAAACCTTGCCTCCTTTTGAAACAACCTCGAATATACTATTAAACAGTCTTTCCTCCTCATAGCTTCTGTTTGTGTGTAGCCTGTCACCATATGTTGATTCACAAATCACAATATCCGGTCTGATTTTGGGCAAAGAAGCCCTGTCAACAGTAAGCTGCCTGTCAGTGGAAAAATCGCCTGTGTAGAGTATACTACCTTCCTGGGTCTGAATAAAAATCATGGATGCTCCAAGAATATGTCCCGCAGGGAAAAAAGTAACCTTTATCCCTTCTATGGGTTCAAATGTGTAATTAAAACCATAGGTAATTGTTCTGTCAAGTAAATCCTCAACATTCTTTTCTGCATATATTGGAATCTCATCTTCTTTTGAATCCATAATTTTTAAGCTATCATACAAAAGCACTTTCACCAGATCTTTTGTTGGCTGATTGGTATAGAAAAATATATTAGGATACTCTCTTGCTATAAGAGGAAGACTGCCTATGTGATCAAGGTGCGCATGTGAAATAAGACAAACATCCGCTCCACCAAGCTCACGAAGAAGCTGCAAGTTGGGAAGCTTGTCCTCCTTCATCCTTATACCTGAGTCAACCAGAATGTTTTTTCCACCAGCCTTTATTAAAACACTGGAAGCTCCAACCTCTTTTGCACCGCCAAGAAAAACTATCTCCATCTTTTCAGCTCAACTCCGTATCAAGATTCTTATCCGGGTTTAGTTCAGCTATGATCATGCCAATTAAGATTAAACCACATCCTGCATAAGAAATCAAAGGTAAAATTTCAGTTGTGTGAGTTGCTACAGAAGGAATTATTGCTGAAAATATTGCACCAAACACAGGCTCAGCAGAAAATATCAAAGCTGTGTGGGTTGGTGTTGTGTACTTTTGAACAAATACCTGCGCAGTAAAAGCAAGAGCCGTCCCAAGTACCCCTGTGATAAGAATCGTAAATACTGAATCCAATGTAAGCTTGATATTTAAAGGATTTATTCCAAATGCAGCAGAGAAAATAATATACAAAACTGCACCACTCATAAGCTGAAATATTGCAATATTAACCGGGTTCACATCCTCTCTGGATGTAAAGATATCAATAAATATTATCTGAAAAACAAATCCAAAGTCTGCAAGCAGGGTTAGAAAATCACCAAAATTAAATTGCGATAGCTTAGCACCATTTAAGAGGTACAACCCGGTAAAAGCAAAAATCACACCAACCATGACATTTGCCCTGGGAATCCTTCTTTCAACAATCGCTGCAAAAATAGGTACCAAAACAACTGTCAAACCTGTTATAAATGCCGACTTTGAAGCATACGTGTATTTTAATCCCACAACCTGCAAAGCCATTCCCAAGAAAAGAAAAAAACCTATTAAACTCCCATAAACCATCTCTTTTATTTTTAAATTTTTAAGATTCTTGTGAAATATCAGCAAAATAATAAGCCATGCCAGTAAAAACCTTAATGTCAGAAATGCAAGAGGATGAAGCTGGGAGATTGTATTTTTCATAAGGACAAACGAACTTCCCCAGATCATTGTAATAAAAAGGAGTATTGCATCTGCCAGAATCTTTTTTCTTGCACTCAACTTGATAGCTCTCTTCCTTTCATATGAAAATTTTACTGTTTACATATTTAAAGGGCTGCCATTTTCAAAAGCAGCCCCATCAAAAGCAAATACAGTAGAAATCCAATTTTTACAATATCTTTTGCAAAAACTGCCTTGTTCTTTCCTCTTTTGGATTTGTAAAAATTTCTTCAGGTAGCCCTTCTTCAATTATCCTGCCTTTGTCCATAAACACAACTCTGTCAGCAACCTCTCTGGCAAACCCCATCTCATGGGTTACAACAAGCATTGTCATACCTTCATTTGCAAGCTCTTTCATGACATTCAAAACCTCACCAACAAGCTCCGGGTCAAGAGCTGAGGTTGGCTCATCAAAAAGCATAACTTTGGGTTTCATAGCAAGAGCTCTTGCAATTGCAACCCTCTGCTGCTGCCCACCGGAAAGCTGGGCAGGGTATGAATTTGCTTTGTCTTTAAGTCCCACCTTTTCAAGCAGCTCAAGACCAATTTCTATTGCTTCTTCTCTTTTCATCTTATTTACAACAATAGGACCAATTGTGACATTTTCAAGCGCTGTCATGTGAGGAAAAAGATTGAATCGCTGAAATACCATACCTATCTGTGAACAAAACCTTGCTATTTCCTTCGGGCTGTGTTTTTTGTGCTTTTCATGAAGTCCCTTGTCTTCAATTACAAATCCATCAACCTCAATGTATCCCGAATTAATCCTTTCCAAGTGGTTAAGACATCTTAAAAATGTGCTCTTGCCAGAACCCGACGGTCCAATAATTACTACAACCTCTCCCCTGTCAACTTCCAAAGATACCCTGTCCAGTATGAGATTATGTCCAAAATATTTGACAATGTCTTTTGCTATTATCATCTTCTTATTTGTCATTTCATTGTCCTTCATATTTCCCCAGCCTCTTTTCAAGCCAATTAAATATGGTCGAAAAAATTGTGGTAAGCGCAAGGTAAATGATAAGCGCAGCAATATAAATCTCTGCATCCCTTCCTGTTTGAGACGCTTTTAGCTGTGCTGCACGCATTAGCTCAACCATGCCTATTGTGGAGACAAGCGATGAGTCTTTCAAAAGTGCAATAAATTCATTGCCAATAGGTGGTATAAGCCTTTTATATGTCTGTGGCATAATCACATATCTCATTGTCTGAAGATATGTCATACCCAGCGCTTTTGCCGCCTCATACTGACCTCTGTCAATAGACAAAATAGCTGCTCTTATGATTTCTGCTGTATATGCCCCGGAGTTGATAATAAGAGCAATTGCACCCGCTAAGAAAGCTGGCAGTGTGAGTGCCGGAATAATTTTGGGAAGACCATAGTAAATGAAAAATATCTGCAAAAGCAGCGGGGTGCCTCTAAACAGCCAGACGTAAAAGCTTCCTATTAAGTTTAAAACTTTTAGCTTCGAAATTCTAAAAAGCGCTGCAATAAGTCCAAAAACAAGCCCGATTGTTACTGCAATTGCAGTAAGTTCAATTGTAACAACGCTTGCTTTCAAAAGCACAGGAAAGTACTTTATTATGACATTTTCAGCCAATTTCTGCTACCTCTATTTACCTGGTAATATCTTCGCCAAACCATTTCTTTGATATATTTGCTATTGTCCCATCTTCTTTTAGCTGGTTCAAAATCTTCTGAATCTCTTCATAAAGGTCTTTGTCTTCCTTTCTGAGTGCAATGCCAACAGGCTCTTTTTCAAGCTCAGCCGGTGCTATGTCAAACTTTTCAGGATTTTGTTTTTTGTAGTAATATGCAACAACACTGTCAATTACAACAGCTTTTATTCTCCCAATGTCCAAATCGTTAAAAGCATCAGTAATTCTCTCATACCTTGTTACATCTTTTTCATAGTTTATAAACTTCATCTTCTGAACAGCATTGTCACCTGTTGTGTTTGCCTGAACTCCTATTTTTATACCCTTTAAATCTTCAAAATTCCTGATAGAATTATCACCTTTTTTAACAGCAATAACCTGGCGAATGTAAAGATAAGGACCGGCCAGATTGAACGATTTCTTTCTCTCCTCTGTTATACTAAAACATGAAATTATAGCATCAAATTTTTTGGATTTAAGAGCACTCTGAATGCCACTCCAGTCAACTGTAACAATTTTAAGTTTTGCTCCAAGCTTTTTAGCTATCTCATTTGCAAGGTCAACATCAAAACCAACTGTATTGTTGTTGTCATCTGCAAACTCCATAGGCGGGAATGTATTGTCCATACCAATCACAAACTCTTTACTCTGTTTTATCTTTTCTAACGTAGAAAGGTTCTGGTTTTTTGAGCCACAACCACCCAAAAACGCAACCATAAACATTGCAACGATAAGTATTTTTGCTAACCCCTTATACTCTGTATTTTAGCCCCTTTCGATAATTTTTTTATAAACATACGTTATAATTATACACCCATTTTGGTTTTTATCAATACCCTTTTCTTCTGGTCTAATTTTCTACCTTAACACAGCTTTGCTCAAAACATAAGCAATCCATTCGCGCGTTGCAGGCATATTAAGTCTTAATCCTGCCACCTCTTTTTCGGTTAAAATATTATTATCAACAAAAGCATTTATATACTCATTTGCCCATGATTTATAATCTTTTTTTGAAGTGGCCTTCAATTTTAAATACCTCCCTAAAATCGCAATTACCTGTTCGCAGGTTATACCATCCTGTGGTTTGAAATACAGTGCACCATTTTTTCCCTTGATACCAGCAATTACCCCCATCTTGGCCAGTGTCTCAATTTCATTCTTTGCCCAGCAGTCTTTTATATCTGCAAAGGAATATCTGGTAATGTCTTTTTTCACCTGTATATTAAATACACTGACCATAAGTTTTGCAAACTCCTGACGTGTGATACTCTTTTTGGGTTTGAATGTCCCGTCCTTGTAGCCATCAATCTTCCCAATACTCGCAAGGTACAAAATAGAATCCTTGTAAGGTGAATCTTTAATATCACTGAACAATAAAGAGCCATCTGAGTTTACCAGTATCACTCTTACAGGCATGAGAAACATACTCTGCGGTATGAGAACTGTATTTGTTTCAGAGCTAAAAGTTTTTTTATCTGAAAAATATATGCTCACCTGATTATCCGAATCTCTTGTAAACCCTTTTACATAATATGTCTTGTTGCTTTTGGAGTAAAGGGTAACTTTTGTATAATTTGTGCCATTGTAGTAGTACTCAACCTTACACCAAACATCAGCTGCAAAAGCCGAAACTGTAGAAAATATAAAAAGCACAAACAAAAGAATAGCAACGATCTTCTTCAATATTCAAACACCCCCTCACTTCTTACTGGTATATCCCCTGAATCATTTGATAAAATACTGCCAGGATGTACTCTCTTGTGGCAGTCTCTTTGGGGTTAAATGTCACATGGTCAAAAAGCCATCCCATTTTATATGCTTTTATTACTGAATTCATATACATACTGTCAACACCAGGTTTTTTCCATGTCACATTGCTGATATCAATCTCATCACCGGTGTAAACCTCATAAAACTTAACCAGCATGTCAATAGCAGCCTCTTTTGTAAGATACGAATTGTCATCAATACTGCTAATTATTCCTGCTTTATATGCTTTTTGCACATACTCATTTATGACTTCAAACCTGTAAAGTCTCTTCTTCTGTGCAAAGTAAACCAAAAATGAAGCAAGTTCCAGTTTTCCCACAGGATTTTTTATGCCTATACTTGCACCCAAATCATCGGAAGGTATTTTCTGGAATAAATTATATAACTTTGTTGCATAGCTGCTTGATATAATGTCGTTGTAAAAACTCTTTCTTGTAATCACAACTGCATGTGGAGATTTCAGCACAAATGTAATATACTTTTTATCACCTGAAACTTTATAAGCATCTGCTATCTTCCAGTTCAAATTCAAAATATCAAATTCATAGGGTATAAATGAGGACCATGGCTCCCTGTTTATAAGAGTAAAGTTTATCGGAAGGTTAAAACTGCCAGCGCCAACTTTCTGTGTTGATGTTAACACAAGCAATTTAATGTCATAGACTTCTGAAATAGCATCCTGAACAAACTTTTCATTGCTTTTTTCAAAAGAAAGCTGAACATACAGATTGCCCGGTGAGAAATTAGAAATTGAAAGTTTTTTTAGTTCATCCACATAAAGGCTATCAAAGCCAAATTCTGCACTCGCCCCATCCAAAACAACCTGACAGTTTTTATTCAATCTTATCAGCGCGCCCAGAACATCATATCTTATTTTCAATACAAACCTGCCAATACCGGCGTTTGTCCTTTTTGTAAAATCAATAACAACCGGTTTTGAATCCAAAGAGGTATTAACATATTTATAGGTTATCTCAATGGTCATTGTGTTATTTTGAACATCCTCGGTTATAATAAAAGGCGGTGTGGTATCTTCCGTAGGTTCAAACACACCTGTGTATTCGCTAACATCCTTTTTTGTCACAAATGATATGATATCTGTTGCCTGCGACATCTGGTTATCTGATGAAACTGCAAAAAGCCTTGCATAATATCTGGTATTTGGTTTTAACCTTTCAACTCTGTATTCTGTAGCATCTATATCAGTTGTAAACTTCTGTGAGTTTGTAAAAGAAATGTTATCGGCAACCTCTATCATATATCTTCTCCCTGTTTCTGCAAGCTCCCATACAAAAACAGCATAGTCTTTTCCATAGTCCTTTATACCAAATGCAATTGGTGTCTGCGGTGGGGGAATCTTTTGCGTCTTTGCAAACACAGGACTGCAATAGTCCGAGTATATTCTTTGATTATTCTTCACCACAAAAGACCTTGCTCTGAAATAGTACAGCGTATCCGGCTTTAATCCCGTGGCTGTGAAATAACAAATCCCCATCTGATAGTCAATCTCTTTTACAGAAGGCTTGAAAGAATCAGATACCGTTCGCCAGCCATTTGCATTTTTGATGTCTTCGGATATCTGAATCTCAAAATACACACTGGGTATATACTGCCATGAAAGTGTAATTGTGTTATACGTGGTTGCAACCACGCTAAGGTTTTCGACAATCGGCGGTTTTGAAGGAACAGGCTCCTCATATATTGGCAATGTGGTTGCCATAACTACATTTGAAGGAAGTGAATAATAATCTTTGTTATCTATTTTTCTGATTGCCCTGATGAAAAACACATATCGCGTATTTGACTCCAATCCTCCTATTTTGTAAATGACCTTCCCGTTTGAATCAATCTGAGGGTTTGAAAGTATTGCTTTTTGCAAACTCGATGCATCAAAACTCTCTGGATTTGAAATGTCCATACCGTCCTGATAAAATGCAAAATTTACCTCATATGAGATACTCTGGTCAACTACAGGTGGCTGAGTACCCGGAATGTAAACTGGCAGCCATGAAAGTGTTACACTGTCATAGGTAGAATACACAACAGAAAGTGATGTTGGGGTTGTTGGCGGTGTAATATCCCCTGAAAGTGTATATGAAATTGCCAGAGCAGGCGTTGATTCTTTATAGATAAAATTCCCCGACTCATAATCAAAAAATCTCTTCTTCACAACCACTTTTAGAACATACACAGTATTCTTCTCAAGACCAGTAATATCAAACTTATAGTAGCCTGTAGGAATGTTGTTGCTATCTTTTTCAATATCAGCATCTGTCATCTGGTAATTGGAAAGGTACAGTGTAAAATCTGCATTTGTGTCAAGATACCTTTTGTAATAAAAATCATATACAACTTCTTTATCCGAAGGTACCTTAAATCGCAAAGTTATGGTATCCTGGTTTTTTGGAAAAGCACCTAAATCTTCTGCGGCAGGCGGAGCATATGGCAGTGTGTATGGATGAACATACAAATCCGGTGATCTTATTGACACTTTTCGCCCAAATGCGTCAATCACATCAATTTGAATTCTGAAAAACACATCGTCGGTAATATTAACCGTTGCAAAAAATTCATTTGTTGACACAGTTCCAATCAAAGTGGGTACCTGATCTTTGCTGCCCTTGTATACTTCATAGTCATTACCAACGGCAATACTAACTTTTGCCCATTTGAGCCACACCACATTGTCTGCAATCCTCTGCGCCTCCGCTTGAATATAGGTTGCTGCCTCACCAATCACCTTTGGATTTGGAGGAGTATAGGTCTGAGGGTCTCTCCAGATCACCTCTGAGGGCAAATTTCTTGGCAATACCTTCACATAGTAAAGGCTGCTTGGTGCAAGATTTGATGCGGTGTACTTTAATTTCCTGTTTGGTAAAATATCCACACGCCCGCCCGGTTTCTGGCTTTGCATGAGTGTAATTCTATCACCATCAATCTGGTATTTTGTGGGTGTTGTAAAGCTTATGTCTTTTGAAACATATATGTCATAATCAATTCTTTTGCCTGAATAGTAAACATCGTCCCACACAATGTCAATTGAGGTTTCTGATGATGTTGACGCTTCCACAAATATTGGAGTTAAAAAAACGGTGATATTTGAATAGGGAGAATAGTACATGATATTTCCTGTTTGCTGCTGAAGGACTTTCACTGCTCTTACCTTGGCATAAAAGATTGTACCGCTTGGTATCTTCTGCCCGTTTGGCAGTCCCTGAACCTTATAGACATAATTCTGTGCATTTGCCTGTGTGAGGTTTGGATCACTTTTATAAATTGTATAGCTATAGGTAAACTTGCTGGGGTCATCCCCCAAATAAAGTTCAAAGTAGTCAAAATCAGTATAAGAATACTGCCAGGAAAAGTACAGGGTAATTGTCCCATCATCTCCGACATCCATCCTTGGCAGATTATTTTGCCTTTCAATTGTAAGTTGCGACGGTGCAGGAAGAACAATGGTCTGTGAAAACACCCAAGCAGGCATTAAAGAAAAGATGAAAGAAAATAGCAAAAGTAAAGATAACAATTTCTTTGCACACATCTTCATGCTCAATCACCCAATCCATTTCTTAGTTGTTCAAAATCTTTTCGGCAGCAGCAATATAATGAACAAATTCATCTACAGGTATATACTCCACCGGATTCAAATCTGCATCCAAAATACCAATTGATAGCATAGCCAGGATATACTTTTTGTACCTTCCATCGGGATTGAAACTGGTTGTCTTTGTAATCAAAATGTTATCAACCGAGGTACTCTTCTTTGCTTCGTACACCCTTGCAAGAAGATATATTGCTTCCTGTCGGGTAAGGTTTCCGTTTTTTATGGTTTCTGGCTGCACAGAAAACACCTTTTTCAATAGCTGTGCTGCATATTCCTGGGTTAAAATCTGTGAAAAATTGGTGTACAAACCGGTCAGTTCGTATTTCTGTGCAAGATAAACTATATCATCTCTGTATCTGCTATTTGTATAAGCTGACGAAACTGAAGTTTTCAAAATTCCATATGCTCCTGTTTTGTTGGTATTAAATACTATTCTATTTGCCAATTTGTCTGTATCAAAATTATTTATAAAGACATTATCCGAAAAGCTATACACAACCCTTGTTTGGTTTTGATCAATGCCTGATTGATTGTAAAACATTGTAATGCTTACAGGCTTTACAAAATTTGAAATAACCACATCATCGTTATAATAGTATCTGGCTGTCAATTTAAAGCTTACAATCTCTGAATTTAATTCATAGCCCGGCGGCGGGGAAGCATTTATAATCTTCATCTCTGCAAATAGCAATATACCCGTTTTGTCAATATTATATCTTTTAGAAAGGCTTTCAACCTCGGGCACATTTAAAGCTCCTGCGGGTATCTTTATGATTGTGTTTTTGTATTTCAAAACAAGGTTTTTCTTTGCATTTTCGAGCAAATCAGCTACTTTATATGAAAACTGAGCTTGAGCTTTTGCACTGCTGTATGCCGCCTTTGTAAAGTCAATGACAAATTCACCTGCAGAAACCCTTTGTATTTCATCCTGGGCATTCTGGTCAATTACATACAGGTAGTATTTATCCGGGCTATTTTCTAAAACAACGGTTACCTGTTTTTGATTTTGGATTTCTTTAATTCTATTCTCCTCCTGCTCTTTTAACTTTCTCTGCTCATCTTCAAAATCACTTTGATTGAACAACGTCCTTGCTAAGGTTTCGGCAAACAAAGATACTTTACCTGTTGGAATATGAATACTTCTTACTCTTATATGGTAAAGGGTATTGGATTTAAGATTTCCAATATAAAACCTGAAAATTGCCGTTTTTGAGTCAATTATTGAAAAAGGAGAGATATTCCCCGAGTAGACCATTGAAAATACAGTATCTGTATCCGTTTTGACAAAAATCTGGTAGCCATAAGAGGGGTTTGCCTGCCACTGTATACTAATACCATGTCCGCTTGAGTCTCTTGATACAACAATCAAATTTTCAGGTTTTTCAATAGGCGATGTTGTTACTGCTATACTTCCCCAGTAAGACTCCATATCATTCTCAATTGCCTTTATTGAAAAGTAATACAGTGTATTTGGTGCAAGGTTTGTAAAAGTACAGGGAGGTTTTACATTTATATAAATCTTTGCGCCAACAGAAGCGTTCTGAGAATATACATCATATACAACTCTGTCTACTACAAAACCACCCGAAGATGTCTGAGAATAAATCTCAACTTTTTGCTTTAAAGTATTTGTAAAATATCTGATTGTATCATCCAAGCTCAAGCTATTATCTTCTAAAAGCCTGAAAGTCTGCAAAATCACATAGGATTGATTTTGCTTTGTATCCCATCTCAATTTCACCGATGTCTGGCTCAAAGCTCCATCCTCTGGTGCTATCATAAAGTTTCTGGGAATCTCAGGTCTTGAGATTGCCGGTGGTACCTGCTGGGGCTTTGTTGCAGCAACATATGCTTTGCTGAAATTTGAAAAATAATCCCTGTCAAAAAGAGAAACTCTCACTTTAAATCTGATGTAATAAACAGTATTTGCCTCAAGACCGTTTATCTCAATCTTTCCTTCATCATTCTTCAAGCTGCTACTTGAAATCTCAAAAAATTTGATAACTCTGCTTTCATCCCATGTAGATTTACAAACGTACACCTGATAGTATACCGCCTCTTCAACACTCTGATAGTTTAAAAACTCCTGGCTATTTCTTACAAAGTCATACACACTTGAATGCACATCTTCCAAAAGCTTATCCTGATACGTATAGATTGTAATCCTGCTCACATCAGACTCTACCTTTGTTACAAAATTATCATCAACGGGTGGAACAATCAATGTCACAACAGGCTTTGTTGTTCCCACAAATACAAGTGAAAAATCTGATTTTTTTGGATTGTTAGGGTCAGAGACATTTATAAACTGTTGCTGGTTTTAAACCCGTTACATCACAGTATGTATTGGCAGTAACTGTTGAAAAATCTATCTGGGTATTTGAAGAAGCAGCACTTACCTGGTAGGTTGCAGCATCTTCGATTGCATTCCACTTTACAGTAATGGAATTTTTTGTTATCATATAAACCCCATTGCTATCGCGCATTACCATCAAATTTAACCAGGAACTCAGAGTCTGAGAAAATCCCTGCACGCTAAAATCAAGGTTTGATATGAAAAGCCCTACAATACATAAAATCACAATAATTTTTTTGAAAATCCTGTTCATAAAATACCCCACCCTGCAAATAAAAAATTTAACCATTTTTATTTTTTCATATTGATAAAATCGGCCAATTACAACATTTCATAAAGATATTCACACATACAGATCACTTCCTTTAAATTCCTCTGGCTTTTCTTTCCTGTAACCAAAATAGTACAAAAGCGCATCTTTTATCCTCCTTGAGGCAAACCCATCACCATAAGGATTTATCGCATGCGCCATTTTAGAGTACTCTTCTTCGTCAGTCAAAAGTCTTTTTACCACATCAACTATATTATGTTTATCTGTCCCCGCAACTTTAACTGTGTTTGCCAGAACTGCTTCAGGTCTTTCTGTTGTGTCCCTCAAAACAACAACCGGCTTGCCCAAAGAAGGCGCCTCTTCCTGAAGCCCACCCGAGTCTGTCAGGACAAGATAGCTTCTTGCTATGAGATTGTGCATATCATCAACATCAACAGGATCTATCAAAATAATTCGTGGATGATTTCTCAAAATCCTCTCTGCAGCATCCCTAACATTGGGATTTAGATGAACAGGGTATACAAAAAGAACATCGTCAAACTGGTCGGCTAAATTTGCCACTGCTTCAAATATGTTCTCAAGCGGTTTTCCAAAATTTTCCCGCCTGTGAGCTGTAAGTGTTATAACTTTTTTTGTGTAGTCAATCCGGTTTAAAATTGGCTCTCTGAATTTGTAATCCTTTTGCACAGTATATTTTAACGTGTCAATCACTGTGTTTCCTGTTACAAAAATGTCCTCCTCTTTAATCCCCTCTTTTAACAGATTCAATTTTGCCCTTTTTGTGGGTGCAAAGTGAACGTCACAAAGGGCTGCCGTGAGTTTTCTGTTCATTTCCTCCGGAAATGGTGAATATTTATTGAAAGTGCGAAGCCCTGCCTCAACATGCCCAATCTTTGTCCTATAATAAAAAGCAGACAGAGCTGATGCAAATGTTGTGGTTGTGTCACCATGCACCAGAACAATGTCTGGCTTTTCTTTTTTTAAAACCTCCTCGAACTTTAATATAACATCGGCTGTTACAGAATAAAGACTTTGATTGTGCTTCATAATATTCAAATCATAATCAGGTTTTATATCAAATATCTCCAGAACCTGGTCAAGCATCTGCCTGTGCTGAGCTGTTACGCATACCCTGACATCAAAGTTTGAATCATTCTGAAGTTCTTTTATAAGCGGTGCCATCTTTATGGCTTCAGGTCTTGTACCAAATACTATCATGGTCTTTATCATGAACTTTATACCATCCTTTCTTTTGTATTTACAATACTTTGAAAAATTTACTAAAAGTTTGCCCATACCAACCATATTTTTAAACATTTAAAATTCGCGAGATGTAAAGCTGTATATCAGCAGGATTGAACACCCTTTCAATCCTGTCATTTTCAAATACGAATTTGGAAACAGCCTTTGCACCGCAAGCATATATATTGTGCCTCTCCTGCATTATCATAACATTATAAAGCCCTTCAAAACCTCTTTTCGAATACCCAACATTTTCAAAATTGCCTATCATGTTCTTCTGTCTGTACATATAATATGGAATATACCTTTCAGCGCTCAAGATGGACTTTGTCCAATCAAGAAGATTGTTTACTGTACCTTCGTCCATAAACCGGTACTCCTGCCACCTGAACCTCAAAAGACTTGCGCGTTTAATTGAGAGTGTATGAACTGTAATTGAAGCAGGATTTAAATTCAGCACATCATAAATTGTCTTTTGAAAGTCTTCTTCACTTTCATTTGGAAGCCCCAGAATCACATCGCTGTTTATGTTCTCAAATCCATATTCTTTGGCAAGCTCAAATGCTCTTTTAATATCCTCAAATGTGTGATTTCTGCCTATTATTTGAAGCGTTCTGTCATTTGATGTCTGCGGATTTATACAAAGCCTCATATTAAAATCCCTTTTGTAAACTGATAAAAGCTCCAGAAGACTTTGATCTATAGTATCCGGCCTTCCTGCCTCAAACGTAATCTCGCGAATATCCTCTTTGTTCAAGCTGGCAAGTAAACTTTCAAAAATCTTTTTTATATTTCCGGCACCCAAAATTGCCGGACTTCCCCCGCCAAAATAGATGGCAACTATCCTATTTTTATTTTTCTCAATAATTTCATACGTTCTTTCAAGCTCTGTCAAAAGCGCCTGAGTATAAAGGTCTAAAAGTGACTCAGTCTCCCTGTTAAGTTCATTACAAGAAAATGAGCAGTACAGGCATTTGGTGGGACAAATGGGTATTCCAATATACAAACATGCTGCAAGAGGATCAACCTTATTTAAAACATCAATTTCGTTTTGAGCAACCTCAAAAAGAAGAAGCCCTTTCTTTTTAGCTATATAATACTCTCTTTGCAAATACTCACAGGCTTCCCCGGCTGAAAGCTTGGCCTCCACAAGCGGGTATGCAATCTTGGTTGGTCTTATCCCCGTCAAAATACCCCATGGAAGTTCTTTACCAGTCAAAGCCTTTAAAACATCGTAAAGATTTCTACCAAATATCTTTTTTGACTCATGCTCATCATCTGTCAGCATAAAACTTCTGACCAAAATCTCTTTTCCGGCCTTTTTTGCTTTTATTGTAACAAAAGAGTTTTCAAACAGCGCTTCAAAATGGACATCTCCACCGTTTCCAAACTTTATCTCTACGCCTGGATAAAATGCGCGTATTATATGTTGAAAATCATATAAAAATTTCTGGCTGTTTGAGTAGTATGTAATCTTCAACTTTGAACTTCCCCTTTTTTCAAACATGTCATTGTAAAACATAAAATAAAAACTTATAGCTTCTTTTTAGCTATAAGTTGGATTTTTATTCATTCTTTCAAAAATTTTTAAGCTCCTGGGCTATTGTTGTAGGAATCCCGTGACCCGGATAGACTTTTACATCACCCGGTAAAATCAGAAGTTTATTCTTTATAGACTCAAAAATTTGCCTCTCGTCACCAAGTGGAAGATCGCCTCTTCCAAACGAATCTTTGAAAAGTGTATCTCCCGAAAAAAGGATACTATTTTCATACAAAAAACAGCTCGAACCAGGTGTGTGACCGGGTGTGTGAATAACCTTCAATTTAAAGCTTCCAAACTCAAGTATATCGCCATCTCTGAAATATCCATCACAATTTATTATTGTCTCATTTCCCACCATATATGAAAGATTATAATTCGGTGTCATCAATACGACTCTCTCATCCTCATGCGCCCAGATTGGAATCTTAAACCTCTGTTTCAGGTAATGGCAGCCCAGAATATGGTCAAAATGACCATGAGTAAGAAGGATTGCAGATGGTACAAGATTATTCTCTACAATCACACTTTCTATCTTTGTTGCATCATCCCCCGGGTCAATTATTACAACTTCCTTTTCACCAAAAACATAGCAGTTTGTCAAGACATCCCCAACCTCAATACATTTAAAAAACATTTAAACTCTTTACCCCCTCTACTTTTATAAAACAAAAACTTCAAAAAACTTTTTTGCTATCAAGCAGAATTGTCACAGGACCATCATTTACAATCTCAACTTCCATATGAGCCTGGAAGATTCCACACTCAACCCTGCCAGCAAGCATTTTTAACCTTTCCACAAAATAGTTGTAAAGCTTCTCTGCTTTTTCTCTGTCTGCTGCAAACATGAAATTTGGTCGTCTTCCCTTTCTTGCATCACCCATAACCGTGAAATTTGAAACAACCAGAACTTCTCCTTCGACATCTTTCAGCGACAGATTAAATTTAGACGCTTCATCTTCAAATATCCTGAGATTTACAATCTTGTCGCAAAGGTAATTTGCATCTTCTTCTGTATCATCGCTGGCTACACCAAGCAATACACAAAGACCCCGTCCAATCTTTCCAACAATCTGATCATCCACAGCAACAGATGCTTTCTTTACCCTCTGGATTACTGCTCTCAATACTTTTTATCCCCCTTTTACACGCTGAACATCAAATACGCTGTCAATCTTTCGAAGCTTTCTTATTATCTTTTCAAGCTGCTGAATTGAGCTTATCTCAACAGTGAGGTTTATGTTTGCAATCCTATCACGCGTGGTTCTCCCCTGAATTGCCTTTACCGAAATCCTGTTCTCACCAAGCAGGTTTGTTATATCCATCAGGATACCTGTTCTATCATTTGCCAGAATATTAATCTGCGCATCAAACTTGGCATCTTTTGTAACATTCCACTCAGCTTCCACTATCCTCTCAGGCTCTTTTAAGTACTGTTCAACATTGGGACAGTCACGCCTGTGGATTGAAACACCTCTTCCTCTTGTGATATATCCTATAACCTCATCCCCGGGAACAGGATTGCAGCACTTTGCAAACCTGACAAGCACATTTTCAACACCTTTTACTAAAATACCATTGTTAGAAGAAGCTTTTGCCGGTTTTGGTCTCTCTTCTATTTGAACTTCTTTAACCTCATCCTCTTTAATGTACTTTTTTATCTCCTCTTTAATCCTCAGGGCAATCTTCCCAACAGTAATTCCGCCGTAGCCAAGTGCTGCAAACATATCCTCAGGTGTTCTGTATCCATAACGCTGTGAAACCGCCTGCAGCACATCCTCTTTAAAAGCATACTGCAGCGGAAGATTCATCTTTTTGATTTCTTTTTCCAATATGTCTTTGCCTTTCTGGATATTCTCTTCTTTTCTCTCTTTTTTAAACCATGCATTTATCTTGTTCTTTGCCTGAGGACTTTTAACAATCTTCAGCCAATCCTGGGAAGGACCATGTACGTTTGGCGATGTAATAATCTCCACAATATCTCCATTTTTGAGCTCATAGTCAATCGGTACAAGTTTGCCGTTGACTTTAGCACCTGCCATCCTGTTGCCTATCTCGCTGTGAATTGCATATGCAAAGTCAATAGGCGTTGACCCCTGTGGCAGGCTTATAACATCGCCTTTTGGTGTAAAAACAAATACTTCATCAGAAAACAGGTTAATTTTTAAAGATTCCATAAACTCTTTTGCATCTTTTAATTCTTTTTGCCACTCTAAAAGCTCTCTGAGCCATGCAAACTTCTCATCTTCATCAGTGGACTTTATTCTTCCTTCTTTATATTTCCAGTGAGCAGCAATTCCATACTCTGCCGTCCTGTGCATGTCAAAGGTCCTGATTTGAACCTCAAACGGCTCACCTTCAGGTCCAATGACAGTTGTGTGAAGCGATTGATACATATTGGGTTTTGGCATTGCTATATAATCCTTAAAGCGACCCGGCATCGGTTTGAACAGTGTATGGATTATCCCAAGAACTCCGTAACAATCTTTTATAGAATTTACAATAATCCTTATGGCAAAAAGATCATAAATTTCCTCTAACGTCTTTCCCTGCTGCCTCATCTTTCTATAGATGCTGTAAAAGTGTTTTGGCCGACCATCTATCTGACCAACCTCAATGTTTGCTTCTTTAAGCTTTTCAGAGATGAGATTAATTATCTTTTTGATATATTCTTCTCTCTCAACTCTTTTTTTGGCAATCTTCTCAACAAGGTCATAATACCCTTCCGGGTCAAGATACCTCAAAGACAGGTCCTCAAGCTCCCATTTTATCTTTGAAATTCCCAGTCGGTGAGCAAGCGGTGCGTATATGTCAATAGTCTCCTGAGCTTTTTGACGTTGCTTTTCAGGTGGTAAATACTTCAAAGTCCTCATATTATGAAGCCTGTCGGCAAGCTTAATCAAAATTACTCTTATATCTTTTGCCATTGCAATGAGCATCTTGCGATAGTTCTCTGCCTGCTGCTCAAGCTTGCTTGTAAACTCAAGCTTCCCCAGCTTTGTCACACCATCAACAAGGTTTGCAATCTCACTACCAAACTCCTGTTCGATCTGCTGTAACGAAACAGAGGTATCCTCCACAACATCATGCAAAAGCCCTGCCACAATGGTTGCAATATCAAGTTCAAGGTCAGACAAAATCAACGCAACTTCCAAAGGATGTACTATATATGGTTCACCGGAGCTCCTTTCCTGACCGTCATGATGTCTTCTGGCAAACTCATATGCCTTTTTGATTAAGCTGATATCTTCCTCTGTTGCGTACTTTTTCACCTTTTCTATAAGCTGATTAAATTTCTCATCCAAAGACCAGTTCACCTCGATGGACCACTTCTTTTGGTCCATTTTTTTATACTTAAATTTAAATTAAAGAAGACTCAAACTGGACAACAGACCTCACATCATAACCTTTTAAGTTTTCTCTCC
The DNA here is from genome assembly GCF_026810225.1 of Caldicellulosiruptor morganii. Classification (NCBI taxonomy): domain Bacteria; kingdom Bacillati; phylum Bacillota; order Caldicellulosiruptorales; family Caldicellulosiruptoraceae; genus Caldicellulosiruptor; species Caldicellulosiruptor morganii. The sequence goes on along the minus strand of NZ_CP113865.1, from coordinate 738,989 downwards.
CATTCAAATAGGTAAGTTCAACAAGGTAAGCAATCCCAACAACCTTACCGCCGAGCTTTTCAACAAGCTTTATGTTGGAAAGCGTTGTACCACCGGTTGCCAAAAGGTCATCTATAATGACAACTTTCTGCCCGGGCTGAATTGCATCAATGTGCATCTCAAGAACATCCTTGCCATATTCAAGCTCATACTCAACCGAAACTGTCTTATAAGGAAGTTTTCCTTTTTTCCTTACAAGTACAAGTCCTTTGTTAAGTACATATGCAACCGGCGCACCAAAGATAAACCCTCTCGATTCAGGTCCAACAATAAGGTCAAAGTCAAGGTCTTTTACCAGCTCTACCAGAGAATCAATTGCATACCTGAATGCATCCTTGTCCTGCAAAACTGTTGTTATATCAATAAAATCTATACCCTCTTTGGGAAAGTTCAAAACGTGTCTGAATTTTTCCTTAAGGTTCATTTTATATCCTCCTGCTTCTCTATTAAAATTCGTGTTTACGATATTTAGTATATCAAAAAAATTAATATTTTTAAAATACCTGTTTATCAAACTCACTTAAAGAGAACAAAAAGCTCTTTTTCTTTCCTTATATGAAACAAAAGGGCTTTTTATATAAAATCCATGCCATCAAAAAATACAAAAAAGCATTAAGTTATAATTTCCAGTTTCATCAAAAAAAGTGTTGCATTTAATATTGCAATTTAGAATATAATATTCAATTTAAAAATATCTCTTTTTATACTTGAATTTTAGATGAGATTGTGTTAAAATCCATTCCATAAAGACATTTGTTCTTATAAGGTGAACAAGCTGATGCTGAAAAAAGACGCCACTTACTATATCGTTGAGGAAAGTGTGCTGCCTGAAGTCTTTTTAAAAGTTATCAGAGCAAAAGAGCTTCTGGAAAAAGGTGAGGTCAAAGCTGTGAACGAAGCTGTGAAAGTTGTGGGAATTTCAAGAAGCGCTTTTTATAAATACAAAGACTGTATATTCCCTTTTTTTGAAAGCTCCAGAGGGAAGATAATCACGCTTGCACTTGTCTTGCAGGATATACCCGGAATTCTTTCAAAGATACTAAACATTATATCAGAGACAAATGCCAATATACTTACAATTAACCAGAATATTCCATTAGGTGGAGTTGCAACTGTTACAATATCCATCAGAACATCTGAGATGACAAAGTCTGTTAAAGAGCTTATTCAGGAAATTGAAAAGGTAAACGGCGTCAAAAAGATTGAAATTCTGGGAAGAGAATAATGCAAAAGTTTCAAGAAGGAGGGAGACTAAAATTGGTAAAAATAGCTATAATGGGATTTGGTGTTGTTGGTTCAGGTGTATGGGAAGTTCTTACAAAAAATGCAGCGTCTATTGCCAGAAGAGCAGGAGATGAAATAAAAATCAAATATATTCTGGACATTCGCGACTTTGATGACCATCCGGCTAAAGAGCTGATCATAAAAGACTTTGAAAAAATTCTAAATGACGATGAAATCTCCATTGTGGTGGAAACAATTGGTGGACTTGAGCCTGCATATACTTATACAAAAAGGCTTTTAGAAAAAGGAAAGCATGTTGTAACATCCAATAAAGAGCTTGTTGCAAAGCATGGTCCTGAACTTTTAAAGATTGCAAAGGAGAAAAATATCAACTACTTCTTTGAAGCAAGTGTCGGCGGTGGAATACCAATTATTAGACCTCTGCAGAACTGTCTGGCAGCAAATCAAATAACCGAAATCGCAGGTATTCTGAATGGCACCACCAATTATATTCTCACGCAGATGAACAAATATTCACTGTCATTTGAAGAAGCTCTAAAGCAAGCGCAGGAAAAAGGCTATGCTGAAAGGAATCCGACAAATGATATTGAAGGGCATGATGCCTGCAGAAAGATTGCCATTCTGTCTTCAATTGCATATTCCCACTATGTAAATTACGAAAGCATCTATACAGAAGGTATTTCAAAGATTTCCAAAGAGGACATGGAATATGCTGAGGAACTTGGATGTACCATAAAGCTGATTGCCATGAGCAAAAAGCTGGATAATACAACTGTTTTTGCAAGAGTAAGCCCGCTTATGATACTCCAAAAAAGTCCTTTTGCAAATGTGGACGATGTATTCAATGCAATCCTGGTAAGAGGTGACGCAATAGGGGATGTGATGTTCTATGGTCAGGGCGCCGGGAAGCTTCCAACTGCAAGTGCAGTTGTGGGGGATATAATCGACATTGTTAAGCACATTGACAAGTCATATGTATACACATGGGGAATTTCGGGCGATATCAAGGTTCTGGATATAAATCAAACATCATGCAGATTTTTTGTAAGAGTAAAATACAAAGACATCACAAAAGCAAAAGATGCTGTTTCCATTATTTTCAATGATTGCATGATTGTTAACACTCACAAACCAATTGGCGAAAACGAGTTTGCTTTTGTAACCCATGAGCTAAAAGAAGAGGAATTCAAAGAAAAAATATCCCAGCTTGAAAAACTGCCTGCTGTTGAAAAGGTTCTGTCAGTAATCAGATATGATGAGAACATATAAACTCTAAAACAAATCAGAATTCTGGAGGTAAGCTGCAAAAATGATTTCTGTAAAGGTTCCGGCATCATCGGCAAACCTTGGTGCCGGATTTGACTGTATGGGAGTTGCATTAAAACTCTATAACATCATTGAAGTAGAAGAAATTGAAAAAGGGCTTGTTATAACTTCCAACCCGGACGATCCTTCGATTGCCAAAGATGAAAACAACCTTGTATTCAAAGCAATGAAGACTGTATTTGATGAAGTTGGATGGTATCCAAAAGGTTTGAGGATAAATCTTATAAATGAAATTCCACTTACACGCGGGCTGGGCTCATCTGCTGCATGTATCTCCGGCGGGATTTATGCTGCAAACCTTCTGTGCGGTGGAAAACTCTCCGAAGAAGAGATGATTTTCTTAGCAGCCAGGATGGAGGGACACCCCGATAACTCAACACCTGCAATGATTGGCGGGCTTGTATTTGCGGTACTGGAAGAAAACAGGGTAAATTACATCAAGTTTGTTGTGCCAAACAGGCTCAAGTTTGCAGTGTTCATTCCTGATTTTCAGCTATCCACTGAATATGCAAGAAATATTTTGCCAAAATACATTGATTTCAAAGATGCAGTTTTCAATGTGGGAAGAGCAGCACTGTTTGCAAGTGCAATTACAACAGGAAACTATGAACTTTTACCTGCTGCAACACAGGACAGACTCCATCAGCCTTACAGAAAAAATCTTATACCTGACTTTGATAGGATTGTGAATTTGTCTCTGGAATTTGGTGCAAAAGGTGCGTTTCTGTCAGGTGCCGGACCTTCCATAATAGCATTGATTGACGAAAATTACGATATATTTGAAAATAATGTTAAAAGCGCTCTAAAATCACTGGATTTGAAAGCAAAGTGGGACCTGATGATTTTAGAGGCTGACAACAGCGGTGCAACAGTCTTCTCTGTGCAAAGCAGTAGCAGTTTTAAAAGATAAAGCAATAATTTAAAAAATAAAGTATAATATAATATTATTCAAAGCCATAATAAAAGACCCAGTAAGTTTTAGTTTTAAAAAAGGGAGGGGACAAAAATTGGGAATAGTTGTTCAAAAGTATGGCGGAACGTCTGTTGCAGACAAAGAGAGAATATTTAGAGCAGCAAGACGTGCCATAGCTGAGTACGAAAAGGGAAACAAGGTTGTTGTGGTTGTCTCTGCTCAGGGCGATACAACCGATGAGCTGATTGAAAAAGCAAAAGAGATAAATGAAAATCCATCCAAAAGAGAAATGGATATGCTACTTTCAACAGGTGAACAGATATCAATTGCTCTTATGGCAATGGCAATCGAAAAACTCGGCTATCCTGTAATATCTCTTACCGGCTGGCAGGCAGGAATAAAGACAGATAGTAACTATTCAAACGCAAGAATCAAAGAGATTGATACAGAAAGGCTTCAAAGAGAGCTTGATAAGAGAAACATAGTGGTTGTTGCAGGTTTTCAGGGAATAAACAAATATGATGATATTACTACCCTGGGTCGTGGAGGGTCTGACACAACAGCTGTGGCTCTGGCTGCGGCTTTGAAAGCTGATAAGTGCGAAATTTATACAGACGTTGACGGTGTTTACACAGCAGACCCAAGAATTGTTCCAAACGCCTCAAAGTTAAAAGAGATCTCATATGATGAGATGTTAGAGCTTGCTACGCTGGGTGCAAAGGTTCTTCATAACAGGTCTGTTGAGCTTGCAAAAAAATACAATATCCCCATAGTTGTCAGGTCATCTTTCAATGACAATGAAGGAACAGTTGTAAAGGAGGTAAGTTCTGTGGAAAAGCTTTTAGTTTCAGGTGTTGCTTGTGACAAGGATATTGCAAGAGTTGCTGTGATTGGAGTTGAAAATGTTCCCGGAAAGGCGTTTCAGATATTTTCACTGCTGGCAAAGGAAAATATAAACGTTGATATAATTCTGCAGTCAATTGGAAGAGAAAAGACAAAAGACATATCATTTACTGTGTCAAAGAACAATCTCAAGCAGACATTGGATGTTCTGACAAAGAATCTTCACATAATCGGCGCAAAGGACATAACATATGCAGATAATGTTGCAAAGGTGTCAATTGTAGGTGCGGGAATGGTTAACAATCCAGGTGTTGCTGCAACTATGTTCGAAGCACTTTACGATGCAGGAATCAACATAGAGATGATTTCAACATCAGAGATAAAGATTTCTGTTCTGATTGACGAAAAGGATGCTGAAAAAGCAGTAAGAGCTATACATGACAAGTTCAAGCTGCATCTTTTAAACAATGGAAAATAACAAAAAGGGGCTTTTGAAAGCCCCTTTTAAACTGCTTTTCAGCAATAGACAATTTCCACATTCTTCTCTCTTATAGCATTTTCCTGGCTTGGTAGCAGTACTTTGTCGGTGAATATAAAATCCACATCATCCAGTGTTGCAATGTTGACAAGTGCTGTCTTGTTCATCTTTGTATGGTCAGCAATCATAAAAACCTGATCTGCTATTTCAATCATTATTTTCTTGACCTGTGCTTCAAGCTCATTTGACTCTGTAAAACCTTTTTCAATGTCAAATCCTTTACATGAAATTATAGCTTTGTTTGCATTAAGGGACTTCAAAGTATTCTCTGCAATAGGTCCAACAAGTGAAAGTGATCTATTTCTCAGTGTCCCACCAGTGGATATTACTTTGATATTATCCTCAAAAACTTTTAGCTCATTTATTATCTGTTCAGAGTTTGTAATAACTGTTATCTTCTTTTTGGTTTTTAATAACTTTGCAACCTGCAGAGCTGACGTGCTTGAGTCCATAACAAGTGTATCGCCATCTTCGATATACTTGATTAAAGTCAGAGCTATTTGTTTTTTACCCTCAATATTGGTTACATTTCTAAACTCAAATGGGATGTCAACATTGTAGTTTTCAACCAGAACCGCTCCGCCATATGTCCTTTTCAAAAATCCTTCCTTTTCAAGCTTCTCAAGGTCGCGCCTGATAGTCTCTTCTGTAACATTAAAAAGCTTTGCAAGCTCGGGTACAAGAACACTCTTATTTTCATTGAGCATTGCCATAATCTTTTGTCTTCGTTCAATTGCAAGCACCTTCCTACTTACCTCCCCCTGTAGATTTCAAACAAAGTACCTTTTTTTGAGAAGCAAATCTGCATTTTGAGGCTCCAAAACCAGCATCACCGCAATTGATATTTTTATTGTTTCTCTTTATTTGTTTTTGCTTTTTTATTTTTTTATTATATCATATCTGTGTTCTGTTTGCTATCTTTTCGAAATCCTTTCTTATCATACCCATTATGATAACATCATGAAACTTTCCATCAATAAACCTTGCCTCACGCAAAACTCCCTCAATTTTAAACCCGCATTTCTGATATGCTTTAATAGCTCTTATGTTGTCATCGAATGTGTCAAGTTCTATTCTGTTTATATCAAGTGTTGCAAACAAGTATTTTACAAATGCTTTAATTGCGTCGGTGCCAAAACCTTTCCCCCAGTACTCTTTCTCACCTATGTGAATGCCAAGCACAACCACCTTGTTTACAGGGTCATAGTCGCGATAAGAAATAGATCCAATTGGTTTTTTATCTTTTGTTTCAACTATAAACCTTTTAATACTTGAGTTTGAACGCGAATAATACCATCTTCTGAACTCACCAGCAGATGTATAAGAAACATCCTTTACACCACGTGCCCAGAAAGCAACCTCCGGGTCATTTGACCATTTCTGGAGGTACTTTAAATCCCCCCATCTCAGCTCTCTGATATTTACAAGATCACCCTTTGCAATTAACATCATTTCACACCTTTTCTAAATATGCTACAACACCAAACTTTGTTACCTCTGCAATCGCGTATGACCTTGAACCATCTCTTGAAAGTGCCAGGCTTCCGGGGTTTAAGAATAAGATATTGTCAGAGTAGAACTCCTCCTGCTGATGCGTGTGACCAAAAAACACTGCATCAACTTTGAATGTCTTTGCATGGTTGACAATAAGGTCATATGTAGATTTTACAGAATACATATGACCATGTGTTATTAGAATTTTTTTGCCCCCGACTTCAATAATCTTTTCCGATGGAAAATCTCTTGTAAAGTCGTTGTTTCCTCTCACTATCTCAAATCTTAGATTCAAGAATTTATTCTGAAGATATACAGCATCTTTCACAAGGTCACCAAGGTGAACACACAAAACAATGTTTTTTTCATACTTCTTTACAATTCTCTCTGCATCATAGGTAATTCCATGGGTGTCGCTCAGTACCAGTATCTTCATTGTATATCTCACCCAAAATCATTTTTAGTTTTTCAAAAGCTCTGGCTCTGTGTGATATTCTGTTTTTCTCATCAGTCTCAAGCTCTGCAAATGTCACACTGTAGCCTTCAGGAATGAAAATAGGGTCATACCCAAAACCATTTTCACCCCGTGGTTCAAAGCCAATTTTCCCTCTGCATACTCCCTTTGTCTGATACACTCTGCCATTCTCATCAATAAAAACAAGCACACATACAAACTGTGCATCCCTTTTCTCATAAGGCACATCTTTTAATTCTTCCAGAAGTTTTTTTATTCTTTCTTCGTCGGTTGCATTATCGCCCGCATATCTTGCAGAATACACACCCGGTCTTCCTCCAAGCGCATCCACCTCAAGCCCTGAATCATCAGCCAAAGTGGGAAGTCTGTAAAGCCCGTAAATAGATTTTGCTTTCTTCAGTGCATTTTCTTCAAAAGTTTTTCCATCCTCAATTATGTGTATATTCTCAGCAAAATCAAGCAGTGTCAAAACATCATCAAAAAAATCTCCAATTAGATTCTTTATCTCCTGCGCCTTTCCCTTATTCCTGGTCGCAACAAGAAGCTTTTTCATCTTTTTGAACACTCCCAACAAGTTTGCTATCTTCCCCTAAAACCTCTTTTTGAATTTCAATAATCTTTTGAATACCCTGCTTGCCAAGCTCAAGCAGCTTTTCAAACTGCTGCTGTGTAAAAGCAGCACCTTCTGCCGTGCCCTGAATCTCAATAAACTCTCCCTTGCTGTTCATAACAAGGTTCATATCAACCGAAGCTTTGGAGTCCTCTTCAAAGCAAAGGTCAAGCATCTCAATTCCATCACAGATCCCGACAGACACTGCAGCCACAAAATCTGTAATTGGGAAGCTTTCTACCACTTTATCATCATAAAGCTTTTTGCAGGCATCGAACATTGCAATAAACCCACCTGTAATTGAAGCTGTTCTTGTACCACCATCTGCCTGAATAACGTCGCAGTCAAGGATTATAACACGCTCGCCCAAAGCTTTAAAGTTTATACCGGCCCTGAGTGCTCTGCCAATCAGCCTTTGTATTTCCTGACTCCTGCCGCTGAGCCTGAGCTTGTTTATATCCCTTACATTTCTCTGCTGTGTTGCCCTTGGCAGCATGGAGTATTCAGCTGTGATCCAGCCCTCACCACTTCCTTTTTTAAAAGGCGGAACCTTGTCATCAACCGTTGCTGTCACAATCACCTTTGTGTTCCCCATCTCAATAAGGCACGAACCTTCAGCATATTTTATAAAATTTCGTGTTATCTTTATCGGTCGAAGTTCATTGTAAGCTCTCTGATCCGGTCTCATAGCTCTTAACCTTCCTTTCATAGTTTTAGATTTGCAGGATTCAATTCAAACTGATTTACATCTATTTTATCTTTCAGATGATACTGGTCAAGATATTCTTCTTTGCCATTTACAGATAGCTTAATGTACCGTATAGATCTGTCTATTTCTTTAACTGTAAAACAGATTGAGGACAGAATTGTATCAACCTCTTTCAGGCTTACATTATTCAATTTTAACCCATTTAGTTTAGAAAATCTATAGCCAAGACTTTTTATCAGTTGTTTAAACTACATGAGGTCAAGAAGAACAAACAAAGAACCAGTACAAAAAAAATTCTTTTTCTCATTCCAAAACCACCCTCTTTTCAAAAATTTATGTTAATCTTTTTATTAACATATTTAAATTGAGGGTGGTTTAGAACAAGAAAAAGAACCTGTCTTTAGCTATCTTCTTGCCAGAAGCATAATTATAAGCGAGGTCAATGAGAAACAAATACTTACAAGGTATAAAAACAGAACCGTTTGTTTTTGATTGAGCCCCGCTTCAAGAAGCCTGAAGTGTACCTGACTTTTATCAGCCTTGTAAATAGGCTTCCCTTCTTTGATTCTTTTGAATATTACAAAGAGATTATCAAATATAGGAAGTCCCAGAGTCAGGATTGGCACAATCAAAGATACAACCGTTGCAACTTTAAACGTCCCTTCAACAGCAATTGTTCCAAGCACAAATCCCAAGAATGTGGCCCCCGAGTCACCCATAAAAATTCTTGCCGGGTGGCGGTTGAAAATCAAAAATGCCGATGCAACCCCCACAAGCGCTGCTGCCATATACGTTGAAACTCTTGCTGTTGAAATTATGCTGAGATTCATAAGAGCAACAAAAAACAAAGTAGTGCCTGAAATGGTAGTGATGCCTGCCGCAAGTCCATCTATCCCATCAATAAAGTTTATCACTGTTGTCACACCAAAAAGCCATATCACAGTTGCTATATACTGAAACCACACAGGAAAGTTTATGAACCTGTGTGTAAACGGATTGGTTATCCCTTCAATCTGGATGCCCATAAAAAAAACTATCGAACAGGCCAAAACCTGTACCAGAAATTTTGGAAGAGCACCAAATTCCCTGCCCTGAGATTTATACCAGTCATCAACAAGCCCTATCGCCAAAATTAAGCTTGATGCTATAAAGAAGCCCAAAAATTCACGGCTTATGCCTCTTATCAAAAACTGTGATATGAAAAATGATAAAAATAGTGCAACTCCACCTGTTACAGGAATCGGGTATGAATGGATTTTTCGCGGATTTGGTCTATCAACAAACCCTATTTCAATGGACTTTTTCTGAACATACGGTGTTATAATGGTCACCAGAATAAACGAAAGCAAAAACGAAAGTGCATCTTTTATTATAAGGTCTGTCATTGGTTTCCCCTCCAAGGAATTTTGAGTGTCTTTAACCTCTGTAGAATGAGTGTTAGAAGATAGTCATAAAGCAAAAATATAACCTCTGATGATGCAACTGTCAAAACTATTCCGTATTTAAAATGCGGAACTTCTTTCAGTATTATTTTGAGAACAAAATATAAAATGATTAACATAAAGTTATAGAACAAAATTTTAAACCCCATCTCCACATAAAGCGGAAAACCCTTTTCGCAGAAAGCCTTTATTACTGGATACAGACCAAAAATAAGAATGTAAAGGATTGCAACAAGTTTATTTGGAACAATTATTAAACTCAGCAGTGATACTGAAATATACATAACAATACCTGTTTTTGTACTGTAAAGCCACACAATTATCATAACACAGACCGAAGATAAAATATAAAATACACTGTTTACTCTTGGCAAAATAGAAGCAAAAATTAAAAAGATTATGTTCAGGGCTGCCATTAAACCAGTATATGAAAGTTCTTTTGCTTTCAAATATCCATCACCTTTTCATAAAAGAATGTCCTGATTGGTTTTAGCCCGTATTTTTGCGGTGCAATGATCTGCTCGGTTGAACCAACAAACAAAATACCATTCATCACCAAAGACCTGTTGAAATTTTTATATACCATATCCTTTGCCTCTTCTGTAAAGTAAATGAGAACGTTTCTGCATACAATCAAATCCATCCCTGCTGGATAGGGGTCTTTTAAAAGGTCATGGTGTTTAAATTCAACACATCTTTTTATTTCATCACTTATGTAATATAATTCTCCATTTTCTCTGAAAAACCTTCTTACAAATTCCTGCGGCAAGCTCTCAAGACTTTTTTTCAAATACACTCCCTCTTTTGCCTTTCTCAGAGCATCATCGTCAATGTCTGTTGCCAGAATCTTTATTTCATTCAATGGAAAAAATCTTGTCAGAAGCATTACAATTGAATATGGCTCTTCTCCGGTTGAACACGCAGCCGACCAAATCTTTGGTCTTCTTGTTCTTTTGAGAATATATGGCATAATTTCTTTTTCAAGTATATCCCATTGTTGTGGATTTCTGTAAAATTCAGATACATTTATTGTTAAATAGTTTATAAATTCATTGAAAAGTCTCTGGTCCTTTGTCAGAGCACTGTAGTAGTCAGTATAAGTTTCAAAGCCATTCTTTTTCATCAAAGACTCTATTCGCCTTTTCATTTGTTTTTCTTTATAATATGAAAGGTTAATCCCTGTATACTCTAAAATTTTCTTTTTAAACCACTCATAATCAAGATTCATTTCCTACCCTCTTTCTACTTTTGTTTTTTTACCTGCAATGCAGGTTTAAATAAAATGCCTGAACATCCAAAACAAGCCATTCCTGAGTTTCTATAAATCCCACCCTTTTAAAAAATCCATCTGCAATGCCTTTTCTGACTTTTACAACTGAAATATCATTTTTGTAGCAATGATTTATCTGCATCTTCAAAAGCCCATCACCGAATCCCATCCTGCGAAAGTTCTCATCCACCACAATTGACAAAATCTGAGCCTCAGATTTTTCCACTGCAAGCTGGGAAGCTCCAATAATTCTGTCTTTATCGCTCACAACATGGGTAATTGCACTGTCATAATACTCAAAACCACATTTTTCTATAAGGCTTTTGACAGTTTGCTTCTCATCAGGATTCATTTGCCTTATTTCAACCATGAAACTCAAACCTCTTTAAAATTAAGATAATATCTTATATAATTATAACAAATTGAAAAGCACTTTAAAATCTAAAATAGAGAAAAGATAGCTCAATAAAGGGGGTAAGTCTAAAAATGCCATTCACGTTCGCAGTAATAACATGCTCGGACAGGAGTGCAAAAGGAGAAAGAGAAGATCTCAGCGGAAAAGAGATAATGAATCTTCTAAAAGATCAGGGGTTTGTAGATGTATATTACAAAATTGTCCCGGATGAGAAAGAAGAAATAAAAAAGGCTATAGTGGAAGCGGCAAACTCGGGTGCAAACCTCATTCTGACAACAGGCGGCACCGGTTTTTATAAAAGAGATGTCACACCCGAGGCAACACTTGAGATTGTCCAGAAACAGACCCCGGGCATCTCTGAATTAATCCGGTATGAGACGGGCAAAATAAACAAAAGAAGCTACCTTTCACGCGGTGTTTCGGGAATATATGAAAACAGTCTTATTATCAACCTTCCCGGCTCACCAAAGGCAGTAAAAGAATGCATTGAGGCAGTTCTGCCGCTTCTGGAACATGGACTGAATATCCTGCTTGAAAATGAGAGAGAATGTGGTAAGGCAGAGTGATTTAACCTAAAATTTCTATAGTATCTCCCACCCTTATTTTGCCTCCTTTTAATACTCTTGCAAACAGTCCTTCTTTTGGCATTATGCAGATGCCAACCGTCCTTGCAATCTCACATCCATCCGCATGACACTTTTTCCCTATCTGGCTTATCTCAAGTATCACGCTGCTTCCTATCTTCAACCTTGTGCCAGGTCGAATTTTGCTTATATCAAGTCCCTCGGTTGTAATATTTTCTGCAAACTTGCCAAAGCAAAGGCCTTTTATACCATACTCCTCCATCTTCTCTATGCTGGATTTATCCAAAAGGCTCACCTGTCTGTGTGATGTCCCTGCATGTGCATCTTCTTCTATGCCAAAATCCTCAATTACATTCGCCTCCTGTACAGGCACTTTTGGTGTACCTTTCTGTTTACTGATATTTATTGAGATAACCTTTGCAAATCTCTTTTCCGGGTCAAAAATATAGTGCCCCGATTTTCCCCCTGTCTTTTCAATCAACCTCACATCAGAAATTACCATATCCTTTTTTATTGCTTTGCACATGTCATAGATTGTCTCCAAAAAAATCAAAACTGCTGTCAATGCCTCCATCTCAGCACCCGTTTGAGCATGGGTTTTTACCTCTGAGACTGCCTCTATAAAACCCTGCTGTTTGTTTATTGTATACGAAATATCAACGTGCGATAGAAATATGTTGTGGCAGAGTGGAATTATGTCCGACGTTCTCTTTGCCGCCATTATACCCGCAATCTTTGCTGCTGAAAATATGTCTCCCTTTGGTAATTTGTTTTCTTCTATCGCTTTTATGACCTCATCTCCCACATAAATTCTGCCACTTGCTTTTGCATACCTTTCTGCTATCTCTTTTTCGGATACATCAACCATCTGTGGCATTCCTTCTCTGTCAATATGAGTAAACTCCATTTTTTCAACCTCCTATTCTGAACATCATTGAATCTGTTGATTGATTTCTTGTAAACTTTTTCTTTTTAATGAATTCTTGGACTTTCTCTTCCAAAACATCCTCATCGGTTAAATACTCTTTTAAATCAAGTCCTGTTTTATCAAACAAACAGTTGTAAAGAATTCCTTCAGCCGAGACCCTTACCCTGTCACATCTTTCGCAAAAATGCCCTGAAACAGCATTTATAAACCCAGCAACGTGATCAAAATCTTCAATATAGTAGTACTTTGCAACAGAATTTCTATTAACATCTACCTCGTAATACTTCCTAAACCTTTTTAAAACCTCCTCAATGCTTACAAATTCATTATCAAAAATTCTGTTTGCAACACCTATTGGCATAAGCTCGATGAATCTAATGATAGCATTGTTCTCTTTGGCAAATAATATTAAATCTTCAATCTCATCAAAGTTTGTTGACCTGAGCAAAACGGTGTTAATCTTTACCTTCTTGTATTCTGAAAGGCTTTTTATGGCACTTTTCACTTTGTCAAGTACATCCAACCCAGTTAAAACTCTGTATCTTTGATTGTTCAGAGTATCAAGTGAAATATTAATTGATAAAAGACTGCTTTTTAAAATCTTTGCAATTTTCTCATCATCCAAATATCCGTTTGTTGTAACATTTATATTTTTTATGCCAATGCTACTGGCATACTCTATAATTTCAAATATATCATCTCTTAAAAATGGTTCACCGCCTGTAAGTCTCAGCTTTTTTATACCAAGTTTTTTAAATACCGAAATAATTTTAAAAATCTCATCTTTTGAAAGCTCTTTGCTCTCAAGTTTGCATGCGTTTTTTTCCCTGCAGTATCTGCAAAAGAAGTTGCACCTGTCTGTTATTGAAAGTCTCAGGTATTCAATCTTTCTAAAAAACCCATCATACATTTACCATCACCTTTTCAAATAAGTTTCACCTCAACTATGCTACCTGCCTCCAGCATGTCCACATTGACAGGCACTGTGATATATCCATCTGCCCTTTTCAAGCTTGATATCACACTTGCCCCTCTTTTCAAAACCTTAGCGACATTCCTACCATCTGTGTTTTCAATGCTAACTCTCACATACTCTTCAGAGCCTATGTCGGATGAGAGTCTCCTTTCAAGAATTGCAAATACACTTTTTTCTTTTGGATTCAAACCGAACGCCTTGAAAAATGACCTCAAAAAAACTTCCTTCAATACAAAAAACATTGAAACAGGAAAGCCCGGAAGACCTATAACAGGCTTATTCTCCACTTTCCCTATGATTGTTGGCTTGCCGGGTTTTATAGCTATACCGTGGACAAGCACCTGTCCCAGAGCTGATATAGCATCAGCTGTCAGGTCCCTGTCACCCTTGGATGAACCCGCATTTACAAAAATGATATCAAAACTTGGTAAAAGCTCTTTTATTTTTTCTGTTAGTTTTTCTAGATTGTTTTCAACAGGTTTAAAAATAGAAACCTCAAAACCATATCTTTGTAAAATATCGCTAAAGATGATAGAATTGAACTCAACAAGCTGTCCTTCCTTTTCAACTATGTCCACAAGTTCTTCACCTGTTGGTAGGAAAGCAACCTTTGGCATTCTGTAAACCTCAACTTCAAGATAGCCACCAGCTTTCAAATACACCCTGTCAAACAAGGTCAAAAAATCACCTTTTCTGACAAGAATCTGATCTTTCTGAACATCCTCACCTTTTGAACGTACATTCTGCCCCGGATAGTAACTCTGGAAAATCCTAATTCTTCGCCCTTCTATCTGTGCTTCCTCGAATGGAACAACCGCATTGAATCCCTGTATGCTCTCTCCTGTTTGAACAACTTTAAAATTTTCAATTGTTTTTGGACTTGTATCGGTTGCATCAAAAGTCTGCTCAGCTTCTATTGCATACCCATCCATTGCAGCAACACTGGCAGGAGGTGATGTATTGATAGAAAGATGATCTTTTGCCACAAATCTGCCCTGTGAATTGTAAATTGAAACCATCTCTGTTTTAAGGCTCACACACTCTTTCAATATCTTCTCCATTATATCTCTCGCATCCTGCGGCAGGGTAGCCGAAAAGTGATAATCTTTCATAAAAGTATCACCTCAACAACATCACCTGCTTTGATGCCTGTTTTTGTATTATCCACTCTGATATACCCCGATGCATTGTTTAAAAGATTTATTGAACCGGATTTCCCATACAGAGGTTCAGCAATGATTTCATCAGAGTATACAAGCTTTACAAACACAAACTCTGTCCTCCCGCTTGAGATTGCAAAGTTAGTTTTCATTTTCGCCAGAACCTTTCTATCTGTTTCCTCCTGATGAAGAATAATGTCAATTAACTTTTTAACAAAAAACTTGAATATAAATAAGCACGAAACGGGATGCCCTGGCAATCCAAATATAGCTTTATTCTGGACTTTTGCAATTATTGTTGGTTTTCCTGGCTTTATTGAAATTCCATCAACAAGAATTTTTGCATCTTCTAAACTTGAAATAACTTTAAGGGTATTATCATACATGCCAGCAGAACTTCCACCTGATATAAGCACAATGTCGTTTTCCAAAATGGCCTTTTGAACCACATTGTACAGAGCACTGTAATCATCTTTAACAATTCCGTAAAGCTTAGCATCAGCATACTCTTCACTGCAAGCAGCATAAAGCGTATATGAGTTTATGTCATAAACCTTTGCACCCTCAAGTTTCTGGTCATGTGAAATTATCTCATCACCTGTCGAAATGATTCCAACTTTGAGCTTTGAAAATACCTCAACATCCTTTTGACCAATTGCTGCTAAAACTCCAATCTGAGGCGCTTTTAACCTCTGATATTTTTTTATAACAACACAGCCTTTTTTTATGTCCTCACCTTTTTTAAGTATGTTCTCATTTGGCTTTACCGGACGAAAAACAAAAAATTTTCCATCCTCTTCAACTGTATTTTCCAGCATGGCAACAGCATTGCTACCATCCGGCAACCAGCCACCTGTAAATATCCTCGCCGCCCTGTTACTTTCAATCTCAAATGCCGGAATTTCACCTGTTTTTACCTCACCAATCAAATCAAAGATGGCAGGATTCTCATCGTTTGCCGTAAATGTGTTTTCACACCTTATCGCATATCCATCAACAGTTGATTTGTCAAAGTGTGGAACGTCAATGCTTGATACAACATCCTTTGCACATATCCTGTTAACAGCATCTTTTATAGGGACAATCTCTGTTCTGAGTTTAAAGTCCAAAAATTCATTTCTTAAAATATCAAACACTTCAAAGTAAGTCTTCAAAACCTTCATACTGCACCACCTTTTTCTTTTATTTGATTGTTCTCAAAATAGATCTCTTTTGCGTGCTTTGTTTCCCATGAATCATGTGTCACAACAATTATACATCTATTTCGGGCATCTTTTTCTATTCTGTCAAATATAAAATCTTTAACAGCACTGCCAAGATATGAATCAGGTTCATCCAAAAAAAGGACATCAGACTTTGCAAAGAAAACTCTCAAAAAGGCAACAAGCTGTTTTTGACCAAGCGAAAGAGAGTGTATGTTCAAATCAGGGTCTATTGAAAACGCTTTGAGTATATTTATCGCTTCCCTGAGCAATTCCCCTTTTAAACTCAAAGAAAGGTTATATAAAACACTTCCTTTGAAAAAATACGGCTGCTGCGGAAGCATAACCTTTTCATAGAATGTATTCTCTATAATCCCATTGAAATTTCTATCTTTTCCAAAGAGCATCATCAAAAAAGTTGTCTTTCCGCATCCATTTGGACCTTTTATGATGTAAAGACCTTTATTTTCGAATTTTAAGTTTTCACATCTGAACAAAAACCTGTCTTCAAAGAACTTTTCAACCTCTTTTACCTCAATCAACTATATCACCCTGCAGTATTTGCAAAATAGTATTAAATGCAAATGATATAATGAGCAAAACTGCCCCCAGCAAAAGCGCGCTTGAAAATTCTCCTTTTGTTATTTCATATATAATGGCTGTTGTAAGTATTCGAGTCTCTCCTTCTATATTCCCACCAACAATCAAAACAGCTCCCACCTCGGAGATCGCACGCGAAAGCCCAAGGATGGTTGCATAAATTAGCTCTTTTGAATACTCTCTTACAAGTGCAATGTACCTTTTTTTACCTTTTACATTTAAAAAGTCCAGATTGTCCAAAACCATTTGCACATTTTTAAGTCCTGACAGTGTATACATAATAACTATTGGCACAATCAAAATTACCTGGGCAATAATCATTGCCCACCTGGTAAAAAGAATATTCAAAAAACCAAGAGGACCTTTTCTGGAAAGTATTATATACACAAAAAGCCCTGCCAGCACAGGAGGAAGTCCCGAAAAAGTATATACAAGCCTTAAAACCAGTCTTCGAGCCCTGAATCTTTTTATCTTGAGAAAAAAACCTGCGGGAATCCCTATAATAAGTGAAATTATTGTTGATGGAATACAGACAATTAGGGTTGATACAATAACATTTGCAATCATTGAATTTAACCTCTACCTTTTATTTTGCTGCTCTGTAAATCTCTTTTTTAAAATACTTTTGATTGAAAGAAGCAACAAGCCTTTTAAACTCTTTGCTTTTTAAAAACATTTCAAAAAAGGCAAGCTTTGTTTTTCCGGGTGAAAAAGCAAAGTAATATGTGTTTGACAATATTTCTTCCCCGGGATTTTGATACACAATATCCAGCCTGTCAAGTTTGTCCTTCATTTTATAAAATGTTGCTTCATCAGTTAAAATAAAAGCTTCTTTCTCGTTTGCCAGATTCAAACTCATTCCCATACCCTGCCCCGACTTAATATAACCTTTAAAATCAGGCTCTGTCTTTGCCAGTTTCCATATTTCAAGCTCTCTTATATATGTTGCAGAATTGTCTGCACGTGATACAAATTTCAAATTTCTGTCTTTTATTATCAAAAATGCTGCGTGAATGGATTTTACCTTTTTGAATAAATCCTTTTTGCTTTTTGGACCAACAAGTATGAACTGGTTTGAAACAAAAGGAGTATACTTTTGAATAAGTTTTTGCTTTTTCAGGTCATCCAAAAAAGATTTCTCATGGATTATTATTCCATCAGCATCCCCATTTTTAAATATTCTCACAGCCTGACCACTTCCAACAGAGAGAAAACTGAGTTTTATATTGCTCTTTTTTTCAAACTCAGGAGCAACAAAATCCAAAAAACCACTGTCATAGATGCTTGTTGTGGTGGCTATCCTGAAGCTTTTCATATCTTCCGAATAAGAATAAAAACTTAAAATCAAAATGGCAAAAAATATGCTAAATAAAATTCTGGCTATATACCTTTTCATTTCCAATATACCCCTTTTTAATCAAAAGCTTAAAAAAAGCAAAAGGGTACTCCCCGCTTTGAAAAACCAGAAAGAGTACCCTTTTTGAATCTTTCCTTTCCAAAGCGGGAGGCGCAGTGGTTTCCCTGAACCTGCACCCTATCGGCCAAAGCACCATGAAGAGGCAAAAGCCTCTTTTTAGGCTGCAATGGCTCGGAAAGATTTTTAAAATTCAAAGGTTCTATATTCATTTGTCAAAAGGTTTACAAGCAAGCACCTGCCAACAAGTATATCTCCCTGTTTTGAAACAAGTTTGCAAAACTCAGAAAGCTCAAGTGCTGCTGTCAGCATTGGTGCAAAAACAGGATTGCCAAGCTCTTTTTCTGCACCTTCAACATTTATCTCTCCCAAAAGCCTTTCTATCCCGGGTGTATCTTTTGTGATGATTGCAACCTGTGCATACCAGCCAGCACACCCGCCATGGATTAAAACCTTGCCTGTATTCTGTACAAACTTAGATAAGCTTTTTCTTATCTCCATGTTATCTGTCGCATCAAATATATAGTCGGCTTCATAGAGAAAAACATCAAGATTCTCAAGGTATGCTTTTTCTTTTATTGGTTCAAAATACACACCGGGATTTATCTCTTTCACCCTTTTTTCTGCTTCAAAAACCTTGTATTTGCCCAAATTGTTAATATTCGATATTATCTGCCTGTTGAGGTTTGTCTCATCAAATGTGTCCATATCAACTGCTATAATCTTCTTTACTCCAAGCCTTGCCAGACCCTCAATCAAAAATCCGCCTATGCCACCAACACCAACAACAGCAACAACTGTTGAAAAAATTCTTTTTTGCCCTTCTTCGGTCAACGCACCTATATTTTTTAGAAACCTTTTTTGCATAAAACCTTAGCCTCCAGTTGCAAATGGAGTTATATACACACTATCATTGTCTGAAAAAACATAGTCATTGTCAACCCTTTTCTGGTTTACAATGACAAAGCCAACTTTGTCAGCTGGAATATTGAGCTTTTGAAGAAGGGCCTGGACACTGGTGTTTTCCCCTATTTCAAGTTCAAATCTGCCAACTCTGCTACCATATCTTCTGAAAAAATCATTCACCTCTACTCCAATCTTCATACTCCTTCTCCACCCTTTCAATGTACATCTTCAAAAGCCTGCTTAACCTCTGCTCATCCATCTTACCCCAGAGAGTTGGCGTTTCAAAAATTCTCCTGGGGAATCTGTAGTTTTCAAGCGAATAACCAAGTTCTTTTTTTATTTTAAGTTTTGTAAAGAAAATGTCATTGCCAAGCCGGGTCAGGTCTTCATCTGTCCAGTTAATGCCAATTGTATTCAAAGCCTTCAATATTGTAGGTCTGTCATATACCTTTCTTGCAAAAAGACAGATGCAAAGCGATGTTAAAACATCCCTCTCTTTTTCTTCCTTTATCACATAATCCACTATTTCTTCATCTTTTAACTCTTTTGCGCTCTGGTCATATGAATATCCTGCATTATCTAAGTGCGAATGTCTTGCACCAACTGTTTGACCAAGCGCAAAAGCATACCCTGTGTGATAACCAGCCATCTCATTTCCGCCATATAAAAGTGCAAACTCCTCGCCACCGTACTTCTTGACCGCCTCTTTAAGACCATTCCCAATTGTATAGTAAAACTCATTTACCCTGTCTGCAATGTTGTCAATTGCCTTTATATACTCCATGGTGTTGCCAAATTCAAGGTCAGCCAGAGTATCTTCTCTTGTTATAAGGCCTTTGTTGAGTGCCTCTGTTGCCCATGCCAGAACAACACCGGTCGAAATTGCATCAAGCCCTGCAAGCTCAACCTCATCGATTATCTGCAAAACCTCATCAGTTGTTTTTATCCCAAGAAGGCTCCCCAGAGCATAAATTAGCTCATGGTCGTATGACACTGCTATTGATTCGTATTCATACCCTTTGTCAAATTCGCGTCTGAACTGTCCAATATGAATACACCCTATCGGGCAGCCAACACATGAAACCTTTCTTATCAGATTCTTTTCTGCAAAGGTCTCGCCTGATATGTTATCTGCATACTCAAAAGTGGATTGCAAAAGGTTCTTTGTTGGCAGGGAATTTATAGCATTTAAAACTTTGATGTTCATGGGCGTTCCAAGTTCATGATACTTTGCCATAGCATCTGTTTGCGTGACCTTTTTGTAGATCTCCTGGTATGTTTTAAAATACTCTTTGAGATTGGAAATTGGTATGTCTTCTTCGCCCATTATCATCATTGCTTTTAGGTTCTTGCTACCAAACACAGCTCCAATTCCAAGTCTTCCAAAATGTCTGTATGTGTCAACATTCACGCACGAATATGTCACAAGGTTTTCGCCCGCTTTCCCAATTCTTATAATACTCCTCTTGCCGGGGCCGGGCTCTCTTTCTCTGATAACCCTTCCAACCTCTTCAACATCAAGCCCCCACATGGCACGCGCATCCTTGAACTCTATAGATTTGTCTGTTATAACAAGATATGTGGGCTTTTCAGCCTTTCCGGTTATAACAATTGCATCGTAGCCTGCATTTCTGATTGCCATTGCAAGCCTTCCACCTGCATGGCTCTCACCATACTCACCTGTGTGGGGTGAGATAAATGTTGCAACAGCTTTGGTCACAACAGGAAATATTGTCGAAAGCGGACCAATAGAAAGTATAAGTGGCTGCTGTTCATGAAGGGGTGGTAAATCCTTTTTCATGTTCTCTTCAAGAAGCTTTGCTGCAACTCCCGCTCCGCCTAAGTATTTATACAGGTCCTTTCTTTCCTGTATGTCTGCCTTTTTGCTCGTAAGGTCGATGTATAAAACTCTAATAAAATCTGTTCCAATCATTTTACTCACTCACCTCTTCCATGCTCAAACAGTTATGCGGGCACATTCTAACACATGCTCCGCAGTGCTTACATACAATTGGAATTTTTCTGTCATAGTCCATGTGAATGGAACCAACAATGCAAGCCGAAACACACTTTTCACAGGCAATACACTTTTCTTCTATTAACCTCACGCCTCCACCCGGACGCTTAACAAGCGCATTTGTTGGACAGGCCTCGGCGCAGGCAGGCTCTTTGCAGGCAACACAAATGGTTGCTGCAAACTTGCTCTGAAGCCCTCCTCTTGTCTTAACTTTTATAGAGCTCTTTGCTAAGTTGTGATTGTTATGATTTACAGCTGCACATGTAAGCATACATGTAAAACATCCGAGACACTTGTTCATATTATCGGCTCTTAATACTTTTGGCAATTTAAATCACCACCTATTCATATTTGACTCTATCTTAATAGTATTTTCCTAAATTGAGCAATATATAAGTATTTATACCCATAAAAGCCCCAGAACAATCAAATATTTTTTTGTTTATTTTTTAACAATCTTATTATACCACCTGAAATGAAACTTTACAATATGTTTTCTTGCAATTTAAAATTTGTGTTTTCAAGGGTCATGTTGTATAATTTTAACCAAAATATTATCATTCAGTAGCCGTTTGCAAAATGGTTGGTGATTGAAGGTAACAGATGCCAATACTAACATGAAATACTATCAAGATACAAAAAGAAAAGCAAAATGACAACCAAATATTATCAATGCAAACAAAAATAATCAGCAACAAACATATGACAAAAATTAACAATATCAAAAAAGACAATAGTATCCTAAGCCTTCTAGCTTCTTGGCTTTAGAAGGTTAAGTAAAAAACAAAGTCACAAATTTTTGGTAGATTAATGATTTAAGAAAAATTGTAGTTTTAAGCGATAAGTTTTTTGAGTTTGTTAAGCTTTTTGATAGTTAATTTAGAACAATAGAGTTTGATATTGTGAGCAAGGATAAACAAAAGTGAGTAAGTAATTGCAGAGAGTAAAAAATCAGAGAAGATAGAAATATGGTCATAAGTACAGATGACATCGGAGCCCATATAGGATTTTAGGTGATAAATAGTCTGCTCTACAGCGACACGTTTATTGTAGAGGTCTAAAAACTCTTGAGAATTTCTGTTGATACCTGGGGAAGAGCGAAAATCGTCAGGGTAAGTGTAGAACATTCTGCCAGATTTAGAGTTAGTACAAGGTTGAGGGCAAGAGCAAATGCGTTTGCCGTCTTTATAACAAGACATGGGGCAGACCCATTTAAGACGCACAGAACGATTTTTACCCTGACATTTGCCTTCAGGTTTAAAAGGTTGATTGAACTTTTTGCAGATAGGGACACCATCTTCAGATATAACGATATTAGGGTCTGAAGTAGGTGTAGTATTTTTAGAGGCTCTTGGATTTAGAGGGATAATGATTTTGGAGAAGTTGAAAGTGTTTTTTAAAGTTGAGTAGATGTTATGTGCATCCAAGGCACTGTCAGCGATGAAAGTGGAGAAATTTTTGGGAATGTAAGAGAATAGAGTTTCGAGCGAAGGAAATAAAGCTTTAGAGTCAGAGATAGCCTTTGCTTCTTGAGGGTCAGAAGAAGGAGAGTCAGAGTTAAACAGAGGTACTAAAGCCAAAGGAATACCGAGAGCATTGGTAATGACAGCGAATTTTAAAGCCCAGCAGAAATGGCCATTTACGAACATAAGACGGATATTAGAATTAGCATTAGCAGTTTTAGGCAAGGAAGAATAAACAAGAGAGTAGATTTTATCAGAGGACAGCTCAGGGTTAGCTTTTGAGGTATTTTTCAAGAGAGATTGAATGAATTTAGGGTTATTTTCACGGACCTTTGGGACAATACCGGTTGTATCGAAGATTAAGATTGAAGCAAGTTCAGGGGATTGCCTAAGAGAAATATTGTGTGCATGGATAGAGATATTTTGAAAAAGTTTATGGATTTCGTTGTTGAAGATTTTTCTGAAGCGAGAGAAGGTTGAAATAGAGGGAACATTACCATTTAAGTTACAGAATGAACGAAGTTCATAGGAGTTAAGAAGCACAGCGCGGAGCTGAGTAAGAGTATTGAGTTTGAGTAATTTTTGGACAAAAAAGCAAAGGAGCATAGATTCTAAGGAGAAGCATCTATGCTTACCAAAGTATTTGTAGTAGGCATTGTAGAAAGAAGAAGGTATGTAGTCTGATAAGTTGATGAATTTATTGAACAAGCCCAAGAGGCTTTCAGGCTTGTAGAGAGCCGAAGCCTTTAGGTGGGAGAATAGATCGAGGAAAGAAAGTTGTTTAGGTTTGTTGTTGAACATTTTGGACCCCCTCCTCATAGTAGAAAATTTGTTTTATATAATCATATTTTACTACAACTATGAGGAGGGTGACCAGACTTTTTCGAATCTTTATAAAGCTTGATAACGCTCATATTGAGCGTTTCTGCAAAAGGCTATTTGTATTTTAATAATCCTCTAGATAATGAGGAAATCTTGGTTGTACCATATTGATATAAAGTTTCTAATCATTGGTATTCTTTGAATTACAGTCGTTTTCTAGTTGTCAAAAGTGGTTTGGACAACAATTAGAATAATGTATGCAAAATAAGCTTGTGACGCCAAAAAGTCAAAAATAGAAATATCAATTGAGGTGTAAATAAGTGGGTAATGTAACTTTTGTAGGACATTTGTTTATTCCACAAAAAAGCATATTGTCTGAAAATCCATTAAAAATTTGTTCTAAGACGAGACTTTTGTACCACGAAGATACTTTATTTATTGCAACAAGAGAGGAAAATTCTTCTAATCTAAAAATTACAAATTTGCTAATATACACTCTTGAAGCAGATAAACGTCTTCACCTTTTGACTGAATACAGTTTAAAAATACCAATAGATAATATTATTGGTATTGATAAGACAAAAATGATTGTCTATGGTTTGTCTATAGAGCAAAACTCTTCGGCTTTTTGCATATTAAAAATAGATATATTAAACCATGCCGAAGTAAACTTATATGAAATAAAACTGCTACAGTTTCGGAAAACTGAATCTAAAATTTCCTTAAATCAGATAGAATGTTTCTGTCAAACTAAGATTCTTGATGGTAAATATTCTATTTTTACAATAGATTGTTTGATAGAAACAATGAATAAAAAGAAAAAAGATAAATCTTATCTTTTCTTCTTTGACTCAACAGTTGAGAAAATTTATTACCTTTCATACATTTCTGAAAAGTTTATAAAAGAAATTGAAATAGTTCAGACAACCTTGTTGGGAGGAAAATATATTCTTTTTCAAACTGGTAGAATTGGTGATTCTGAAAAATTTGATATTATCTTTGAGGCAATACAAGAAAAAAAAGAAAATTTTGAGCTTTCTAATTTCCGTGTTAATCAAAAGATGATAATTTATCCTCTCAGGAAATTTTTTGAAGACATTTCTATTCGTAATGTTGATCTCGAAAGATATTGTTTTGAGAGAATGGATTTCAATGTTGTTGTGCCAACTTGTTGCAGATGGTTCGAAAATGATGAGTTTTTCTATATAAAGACTTTTATAACTCAAAACAAGTCAGAACTAATAAGAGTCAAAGTTTCTAGGTGTAAAAACAAAAGAAACCGTCTGTAGCCTTGATGAGAGAATTTTAAGTGATTCAATGTTCGTAAAAGAACGTATATTGGACAGCAATAAAATTCCAAAAAAAGAATTTATTTTATATTTTATATTGTGAAAGCCAATAAAATAAATTCGTATTGTTTTAAAGTTACTATTTTGTTTTTTGGAAAAAGGATAATTAAGAGGGACTTTTATTTTGAATTTGAGGGAAATGAAAATATCATTAAATTAAATTTAAAAAAAGATTACATAATTACATGTAAAATGCATTTTAATGAAGAAGATATATTGCAAAATCCCGACCATCTTTATTTAACTTACAAGTCTTATAGTTGCTCTAATAAACAGTTTATTGATTCTCAAGATCAAGTTCACATGCTATATAAAGATATGGTTTTAGATAATCCTTATAATCAAATGGAGACACTGATATATTTTTACTGATTTATTCTTGATAGCTAATGAAATTTATAAAGTGCTTTTGAAATTATCTAAAGACATAGGAAAAGAAGGAAAAGACAATATCTTTGGTTATGGTTTAGTAAAATTTTGTAATACAAAAATTACAAAGAGGTAGCTAAACAAACTTTTCAAAGCTACTTCTTGTCTTTTAACAAAGCAGTCAAATACTTTTATTTAGGAGGATAAAAATAATGAACATTGATGTTGTTTATATCCAAGATTTATCATCCGAAATGCATAATGTTTTAAAAAATAATCAATTGGGTAGTTTACCAATAGAGTGCAAAAATTTCTTATTAAGAAGTGTATTAAACCGAAGCACATATAAATCTGTTGGTATATGTTTTATTGATATCTCAAATCTTCAACTTAAAACTTACCTGTTTAAAAAAGAATTAGATAAAATCATTTATTTTGATGAAATAAATAATACACTATATGGGTATTACTGGAATATTGCAGATGACTATGTTAAAATTACTGTCAGGAGTATTAACCTGCTAAATAGAGACGAAAAAGACATTTTTGAAATTCCTATTGTTGAATTAAAGCTATGGGAAAATCACTTAAAACAGGAAGGTATAAGTAATTTCATTGTGCCTCCCCTTCTTTTTTTTGAAATGGTAAATTTTCGCTATATAATAACTATACACGACAAGTTCTATGCTTCCAACTCTAATAATAAATGGCAAATTTATGTAATAGACCTTTTTGAAAATAAATTCTATAGTTACATTTACGATAATGATCCTAAAAAGCCGTTTCCTATATCCTATATAAGGTATTTTCCTGTTAGCAACGCTGATGGTTTTATATTTATTAAATTTGGACAAATTGACGCTGAGGAAAAGGAAATGTATTGGCTACCAGAAAATTCAAAAATGACTCGACACTTTTGGGAGGCTTTTGCATTTTATCCACTGAATAAATTTATTGAAGACATTAAAAATCAAAAATTATTTTTAGACGCTTATATTGTTGAACGTGTCTCAGAAAATTTTTCTTTTCGCTTTTTAGATGATATTGAATCGATAAAAGATTTGTGCTTCTACTATATTAAGAAATCTATAAAAACTAATTTATCCAGACTTATAAAATTAGAACTTAAAAATTATACAAAAGAGATAATGCAAACTTCAATCAATCTTGATAATAAATTCCTGCACTATAATAATGGTTTACTAACGACTATTTCTTTATCAATTGAAGAAATAAATGATAAACAAAATCTGTTAAGAATAAGTAAAGAATTTTTAAATGGTAACAATACAAAAAGTGTAAATATTCTCCTGAGCAAAGAAGAGCAATTTATGCCAGATATCATGTACAAGTACATCTTAAAACATGGTCTTTTTTTAACTTTCTCCCCTCGTTTTGACTATAGAGATATTCCAAAGCATTATAAAATAAAGGTATATTCATTAGATTCTTCTTCAGCTTTTCTTGAATTTACCACAAAATATCCCCTTTCAAGTCCTTTTACAATTACACTTGTTGAAAAAAGTAGAACTAAAGATAAATTTTTATTAATTATATAATACCAAATTTTAATTGTTAAATAAAAAAGCTCTCATTCTTGGCATCTATTTCTATTTATAAGCTTTATAACCAAGATAAGAGAGCTTTTTTCTGTAATTTCT
This sequence comes from Caldicellulosiruptor morganii, assembly GCF_026810225.1. NCBI lineage: Bacteria > Bacillati > Bacillota > Caldicellulosiruptorales > Caldicellulosiruptoraceae > Caldicellulosiruptor > Caldicellulosiruptor morganii. The sequence continues at coordinate 712,219 of NZ_CP113865.1, read as the reverse complement.
AAAAATAATCTTTAATCCAAATACTCTCCAACAAAAACCTCCTCGGCAGGTCCTGTCATGAATACTGTGCCATCATCTTGCCACTCTATTTCAAGCATGCCAAAATAAAGGTGGACGTTTACCTTCTTTTCTGTAAAACCGTTCAAGTTTGATGCTATCACAGAGGCACAAGAGCCTGTTCCACATGCAAATGTAGCTCCGGCTCCTCTTTCCCACGTTCTCACCTTAATATTATTCTTGTCAATCACCTGAACAAAATTGACATTTGTTTTCCTTGGAAATACCTCATGCCTTTCTATTTTAGGACCTAAAGTATAAATGTCAACCTTTTCTACATCATCAACAAACAACACTGTGTGAGGAACACCCATCAACAGAGATGTAATCTTATACTCTTTACCATCAACCTCTATTGATGTATTTATAGCATCGCTTTCTGGGTCGCCTTGCATAGGAATATCCTTTCTTTTAAAGCTTGGTTTTCCCATGTTGACCTTTACCTTCTCCACAAGCCCATATTCATTTAAAATAAGCTCTGGTTCTATTATTCCTGCCAATGTCTCAACCTTGAATTTGTCTTTTTTTACTATTCCTCTTTCAAACACATATTTAGAAAAGCACCGAATTCCATTTCCACACATCTCAGCCTCAGACCCGTCTGAGTTTATAATTCTCATCCTGATATCAGCAAGCTTCGAATCTAAAACAAGCAGCAGTCCGTCTGCTCCAACACCAATGTGTCTGTGGCACATCCTCTTTGCAAGAGAGTTGTAATCAATATCCTCTTTGCCTCTTGCATCTATTACAATAAAGTCATTGCCAAGTCCGTGCATCTTGGAAAAAAGCATTTTTTGTACCTCCTTTTCAAAATTTTTAGTTTCTAAGCGAAATTATAGGTGGTGGAACTCTTCCTCCACGTTCAATCAACCTTTTTGGTGAGCTTCTATTTATTTTCATCACTTTTGAACCTCCCAAAAGCCCACCAAAGTTAACCTCATCGCCTTCTTTTTTACCATACGCAGGAATGACTCTCACAGCAGTTGTTTTGTTATTATATACACCAATTGCTATCTCATCTGCTATCATCCCTGAAATCAATTCAGGTTCAACATCTCCCGGCACAACAATCATATCAAGCCCAACAGAACAAACACTTGTCATAGCTTCAAGTTTTTCCAACGTAAGCGAACCACTTTCAACCCCTTTTACCATTCCACTGTCTTCTGAGACAGGAATAAACGCACCAGATAAACCCCCTGTAAATGTTGCAGCCATTGCACCGCCTTTTTTAACTGCATCATTTAAAATTGCTAAAGCAAATGTTGTTCCATACCCTCCAACCTTATCTATCCCAATTTCTTCAAGTATCTCCGCAATACTGTCACCTACCTTCGGAGTTGGCGCAAGAGACAAATCTACAATCCCTGCAGGAATACCAAGTTTCTTGCAAGCATACTGCAAAACAAGCTGACCGGCCCTTGTTATTTTAAATGCCATCTTTTTTATTGTCTCATAAATCTCATCAATTGAAGCGTCTTTCTTCTCTTCCAATGCTCTTTTCACAACACCAGGGCCTGAGATTCCAACATTGATGCTGCAATCTCCCTCGCCTGTCCCATGAAACGCACCTGCCATAAATGGATTGTCATCTGGTGCGTTTGCAAACACAACAAACCTTGCACATCCGAAACTGTCTTTGTCTTTAGTTTTTTGTGCAATCTCTTTTATTATAAACCCAAGATGGGCAATCACATCAAGGTTAATACCCGACCTTGTTGTCCCAACATCAACCGAAGAACATAGTCTATCTGTTGATGCCAACGCATCTGGGATAGAAGATATAAATTTCCTTGTATTTTCATCATAGTTTTTGTGAACAGCAGCAGAGTAACCACCTATCAGGTCAACCTCAAGTTCTTTGGCAATATCATCAATGGCAGTTGCAACCTTTATGAGGTCTTCATATGAATAAGAAAAGGTCAAAAGAGAAATAGGTGTTAGCGCAACCCTTCTGTTGACAATTGGAAGTCCAAACATATCCTCAATCTCATTTGCCACATTTTTGAGATTCCCCGCATATTTTATAATCTTTTTTCTCATGTTATCAATAAACCTTTGGGGAATGTCAGAGCTACAATCAAAAAGGCTTATCCCCACTGTGATTGTTCGAATATCTAAATTGCTTTGCTTCACCATATTGATGGTTTCAATTATCTCCTGCGATGTAAACTTTCTGCTTTCATCTCCTCAAAAAAGTAAAATTACTATATCCTGTTTATGCTATTGAAAAGGTCTTCGTGCTGCATATTTACATCAACGCCTATTTCCTGCCCTTTTTTTATGAGAAGATCTTTCAGTTCAGAAAACTTCAATTTGCAATCTTGAAGGTCAACAAGCATTATCATTGTAAAAAATCCCTGCATAATTGTCTGGCTTATATCAAGAATATTTACATTGTTCTGGGCAAGTAAGCTCGAGATTGCCGCAATTATGCCAACTTTATCTTTACCCACAACCGTTATTATTGCTCTCATAATTCTTTCCCCCAAAAAATTTTTTAATAAAGGGCTTTTTGAACTTCAAAGCCTTTCTAAAACTTGAGTGTACTCAGGAATTGCAGGAATAGCACCTTTTTTGGTTGCACAGAGAGCCCCTGCTATGTTTGCCTTTCTTACAATTTTAATAATTTCATCTTCTGAAAGATTTTCAACTGGCAAAAACTTTGAAATTTCGTACAAAACCATGCCGACAAAGCAGTCTCCACATCCTGTTGTGTCAACCACATCAACTTTTATTGTATCAACAAAATATGACTTCTCCTTAAAGAAAACCATACTACCTTTTTCGCCAAATGTCACAAGAAAAATCTTTACCTTATCTTTTATTCTATTATAAAAGTTATTTACGTCCTTTTCATATAGCAAAACCTCTTCCTCAGACATCTTCAGAATATCAACAAACCCACTCTCAACAGGTTCAATCATGGTATCCAAAGCCTTTTTTTGGCTTTCCCAAAGGCTACTTCTGTAATTTGGGGCATATGAGATGACGCTGCCACTTTGTCTTGCAATCTTTAAAAGCTCTAAGGTGGTTCTTTTGTTTTGTTCATATGTCATTGTAAGTGAGCCAAAGTGAAATATATCAGCTGACTTTACGATATTCATATCAATATCTTCCACTCTCAGGTAAACATCTGCACCATATTTTCTTGAGAACGAAAAAGACCTCTCGCCCCTGCTATCAAGCTTTACAAACGCAAGTGTCGTAAAATATTCATCTGTTATTTTAACATTTGAAATGTCAACACCACAGGCAGAAAGGCTATCTATAATCATTTTTCCAAACATGTCATTCCCAACTTGTGAAATTAAATAGGACGTTCCTCCAAACTTTGAGATAGCCGCTGCAACATTTGCCGGTGCACCACCCGGGTTTGCTTCAAAAAGGTTTTCTTTTACATTCAAAAAATCTATCAAAACCTCTCCGTAGCAGACAACTTTCAAAAACTAGTAGCCCCCTTTTCTTTGAGTATAACATTATTATAGAACATTTAATATTCACAAGTGAATAAGATATAGAGGGATAAATAAACCTTGTGAGAAACCTTTTAATATACTCTTAAGCATACTTTTTAAAAGTTCTTTACAGAAGAAGTGTCAAAATTTTTTATAGCATATTAAAAAATAAGGGGCTCTTCTGCCCCTCTCAAAAGTCCTCAATATCATTAAACACTAATATCATGCACACTCTTAATACTTATATTCTTTACCTTCTCCTTCTCAAACACATCCTTTACCCTCTTTGTAACTATTAAAGATATACCATCAAGCAGGTTAAAATCACTGCCGTCCCAGTCCTCAGGCTCAAAATACCATCCAAACTTCCTTATCTTCTTAGTCCCATCCAGCCTCTCCTCTACTATCTCGCGATATAAATCCCACCTGTTTCTCAATATATTACTCACAACACTTATTCCCCAGTAACCTTCGCTTATTACACCCTTCCTCTCATCCTTTATCACTACCTTAAATTTCCTCCAACCCGTAAGTCCATACCTCTCCAAAATCTCTATCACCCTGATCGACACTATCAGTATGTCACTTCCTGTGGTAAGAACATCTGATAACCTTTTATTCCTTATCCTCCAAAACTCTATCGCCCCTTCTTTTTCCACTATCTCATGCCCTCGTCTTAATATCTCTAAATATTTACCACTTAAATAGTCTTCCTGTCGCAATTCTACTTGCATTGAGCGCCAATCAGATCTAAGATGATAAAAATTATCATAAAAGCTAAAATCTAACCCTTGTGAACCCATATCTATCCGCTATCTCCCTTCCTTTTTCTATCACTTCAATTATATCAATATCCTCTATCCGATCTCCATGTTTTCTCAGCAACTTCCTCATTTCCTCTAACCATTCTCTATTATAATCATACTTTTTCTTCAAATGGTCCTTTGCATCCCACAGCCCCAAAAACCTCACATCGTGGACATTCAACCCCGCTCTTTTAAATATCGATTCATAAAGACCACCTTCCCCAAATAAACTCTGTGGAAATATGTGGTGAACTTGATATGCCTTGTTTGCCAAATCCTTTATGTTATCTATACCCAGATATTTATACAAACAATCTCGATAGTTGGATTCTTTGAAAGCACTCACACCCAGCGACTTTGCCAGCTCATCGCCGCTATTTATAAAATATACTAAATCTTCTTTATTTTTTATCTCTCTTGTATTTTTAAAAATCACAGCCAGTCTTCTTTCGGCATTCTCCAACCCCTCGTGAATGCTCAAATAAACTGCCTCTCTGCCATACTCTTCTGATAATTCCATCAGTTTTTTGTAATGTGAGTCTATATAGATATTTAATCCTTGGGTAAAAAATTCGCCTATCTTATTATACAGTCTTCCTGCCGCTGATATTTCAGAATTCGACAATTTCCTGCAAATTTTTTCGGCAAACTCAGGTGAATATTTCGCAACAGAGTTCCTGAATTCTTTACTTGAATTTTTCTCTATTTCATCCAAATATTTAAGCCACTTTTCAATATCATCTGCTCTTCTTATATCATTAGCATTTAAAGTTAAAAACAGTAACCTTTCAACTTTCTCGATACCTGGAATCTCTTCGCCAGTTATGATGTCTTCGCCTGCTAATATTTCTATGATATCTTTAATACCACAAGGATCTAATAATCCTAAAATAGCTGAAAATAGAGTTTCGCTTGTTGATGCTCCCTCAAATTTTACGATAGGCTCTATGTTTCTAAAAACCGTGTATGTCTATCTACAATAACCTTAGGATTTACTTGGCGTAAAATTGAGCAATATTTGTGCCCTTCAAATACACAATCATTTATAAATACTATTGTTTTGTGATAATAAGCATGTATTCCAATGCTATTGTTTCTAAATGCACAGGATAAAAATAGAATGTTTTTTGAGCCTCTTTGCAGTGTTCTAAATGCCGGTTCATCTTTGCTGTTATTGCAGTTTTCGAATATACATTCATCAAACCTCAAATTTGCATCCTTGCTGTCAACTATAACAGGGGCACTATAAAATATGCTCTTATTTATCCTGACAGGTTTGATATTTGCGCAAAGCCACAGCCCGGCTGTTGAGCAGCTATGGAATGTGGTATTTGAAATCAAAAGCTGGGAACCCTGCGGAGAACAAACCGGGCTTACATATACACCCGTCTTCACATTCTTAAGTGTGCAACCATCTATCTTAACATATCCCTTGTGTCCTATGCTTAAAAAACCCGCAAATGAAGAAAGCTCTATATTCGTAATTTCGCATCTGGGTTGGTTACCACACTCCATTGGGGCTACTACCGCAAAAATGGTCATTCTTGAAGTATATTCTCTAATTGCTTTGAGTGTATTGGACTTTGATGAATTATTTGGATTTCCTATTTTCACATAAGTTTTTTTGTTAGGTCCACCTATTTTTAAAGAGCCGTAAACTTTAAACAATTCAGGGTATTTGCTGTTAACATAAATAGTTGAGCCCTCACAAATTATTAACTCTTCATCCGGTTCAATCAGAAGTTTTTCATCATTTCTTGAGCAAAAAACTATGTTTTTATTCAACATTGTAACTTTGCTTCTTTTTCTGGAATTATTTAAAGTTTGCTGCTTTTTGTAAAGAGAGTATGTTGTTGTTAAGATTACATCCTCAACTGTGTTTCTTTTCACATAAAGCGGAAGCTCTTCTCTTAAATAGAGGAGTGCTTCTTCATAGTCACATCCCCACAAAGTTGTTTCAGTGTTAGGATCAAAAGCTTCATCACCAGGAAATAGATAAAACTCAACACTATCACTCAAACCATCTTCATCGCTATCAACAACAACCGGATTTGTCCCTGCTTCTATTTCCTCAAGATCGCTCAAAAGGTCGCAGTCGGTATCATAATCGATAGGAGATGTTTTGTATTTAAGTACCTCATCGTAATCTGAAAGTCCATCCTCATCACTATCAACTTTGGTAGGATAGCTTACAAAATCCCAAATTTCTAAATTTTCCAGCAATCCACCCCATGGAAGTTCCAGTGTTATTTTCTGGGAGTTCTTTAGCTCCTCAGAGTCAGTAAGTCCATCTCCATCAGTGTCGGTAACACTGTCGTTTAAATCTGGAGCTTTTTTAAGTTTGATTATATCCAGATTGGACAAAACAATCCAGCTGCCATCATTGACATATTGGTTTGCTAAATCAATTAACTTTTCAAGTGTTGAAGAAAAGTCAGAATAGATGTCTGCAAAAATACCTTTTGTTTGGCTGGAAAAAGCAAAATACAATTCTTCAAACGACGTAGGACTTACAACTGAAACAATAATATTATCACTTTTGAGTCTTTCTATTATCTCATCTGCTGACTTTATTCCAAACCTGTTCTCAAGCTTATAGTTGGCATCTGTTAAAACAACTATGAATTTTGTGCTGTTTTCTCTAAAGCCAAGCAACCTTGCAGTTTCAAGAGCATCAATCAGTGTCTCAGGTGTATCGCCACCACCATCAACTTTTATACTGCCGAGTGCATTTTTGAAGTCATCTGCTGATGAGAAAAATCCATGACCTACTGTTGAATTTGGACCATCACATGTTATATCTTTGTATGTTACAAGCCCCAAATTTACACTAATATCTTTTGTTTTTAGCTTATCTACAAAATTGTTAATGTTTTGCTTGACAGCATCTATTTCGTCTGACATTGAACCTGTTGTGTCTATAACAAACACAATATCAGCCTGCCCGGAAGGTGAAACAGTCCCACTTTTTAAACCAGTGATGTCTAAATATTTCTTAAGATTTATAAGATAGTATACACTGAAATGATTTGTTTCAACAGTAATAGTTTTTGAACTCTCATTATATGTTGCCTTTGGTAAGCTAAACTTGCCGCCTTTGGTATCATAGCACACAACCGCAAAATGGCTCAGCTGATCTCCCTCTAAAACAGTGTCATTTAACCTAAATTGAAGCTGGGCTACTTCAAACGGTTCAAAACATTCAATTTTAACAGGTTCTCCTACTATAAAGCCATTTGCAAAAAATGTGGATGAATTATAAACTTTTTGGACAACAACACTGTTGACTATTTCACCCTTTGCTTTTATCTTGAGTCCAAAGACAACCTGTTCATTTTGATTAACACTTCTTAGCCTTTCGCCTGACACAACTTGGTAGATACTTTCTTCTCCATCAATCACGCCATTGCCGTCACTGTCTTTGCTAAGTGGATTTAAACCACTATCTACTTCTGTTTTATCAAACAAACCATCTTCGTCAGTATCTACTTTTATTGGATTTGTTTTTGAGATAAATATTTCATCATAATCACTAATTCCATCAAAATCTGTGTCTGCAAAAATTGGAGATGTAAAAGTCTTTTCTTCAGACAAATTATCAAGCTTATCATTGTCAAAATCTTCTTTGGAATCAATAATGCCATCACTGTCAGAATCAGAAATGAGTGGGTCTGTTTTCGAAATTTCAAGTTCAAAATAATCACTCAGTCCGTCATTATCAGAATCCTTAGAAAGTGGATTTGTGCCAAGCTCTGCTTCATAACTATCTTCAAGCCCATCTCGGTCACTATCCTGCACTTTGGAGTTCAAACCCTGCATGCTCTCTTTCTTGTCATTTATGCCATCAAAATCGCTGTCGAGGTTGCGAACATCTACTATTTCTTCGTTTGAATGACTCTCTCCAAAGCTGTTGTAAGCATACACCACGTAATAATATCTGCCATCTTCATAACATGTTGTATCTACAAAACTTGTATTTTTTGTCTTTGCTATTTCTTTGTAATTCTCTTCAGTTTCTGCTTTTCTCTTTACAACATAATATTCAGCATTGCAAACTTCATCCCATTCAAGATAAACATCTCCATAGACACTGTCTGCCATAAGAACAAATGGATAAGGATACTTGTCGTGGACAACAATCCTGCAAACATCAAAACTTCCTGTCTCAGGCAGATTTGCCTTAACCCTTGTCTCTCCTACTGAAACTCCTTTTACATTGCCCTGTGAGTCCACCTCAGCAATATCAGGATTTAAGCTAATCCACTCAATCTTGCCTTTATACCCTACAGGTTCAATTATATATTCTATCTTTCTGCTTTTGCCAATCTCTACATCCAAACGAGTCTTTGCAAAAGAAATCTGATATGGCACACCAGACTCTACAACAGTGACTTTACATACAGCCTTATATCCTCCATCCTTAGTTTGTGCAATTATATTTGTGGTTCCGGCTGCAACTCCTGTTACCATACCTTTTTGGTCTACTTCGGCAATTGAAGGGTTTTCGCTGCTAAAAATTACTTCTTGATTATCCGCCCACTCTGGAATAACTTTAGCAAATAAATATAAACTCTCACCTATTTCAATTTCCATTTCCTTCGGCTCTAAGCTGATGCTACAAACTTTTTTTGAGAATATCTGTATGTAATTTAAAACTGTTTTTGAATTACCGTGAAAAGATGTGCTGAGTGTAAGGTATTCATCATTTAAAATTACTTTCTTTTTTATCTGCTGAAATTCACCTCTTTTGAGTTTCAAATTTAAACAGAACTCCTGCCCTTCCACAATAACTGTGTTACATGTGTCCTTATTTGCACTCCCCACACTTATTACAACATCATAAGCTCCATTGGGAAGTTTTATCTGCCATTTATTGTTATGTTCTAATATCACGCCGGTACAAACAAGAGGGTCTTTGCAAGCATTATCCCTGAAGGTTTTCGCCTTCTTTTCAAATCCAAAATCAAGCCCGAATTGATTTGAAAAAACTTCACCACTGTCTGGTATAAAACCTTCTGTTAAAATATTATTTTGTCCTTTTATATACGGCTGAAAATTAATAGATATAAGAGAAGAGTTAAAATCTAAATTTGCAGCCTCTTTGTAAGCTATAGCCCTTTTTTCTTTTCCCGAAATGTTTTTTATCTCCCAAATCACCCTGTCACCAGTAAATAATGTTGAAAAAGCAGTTGCATGTTTCCCCGGTTCAAATCTGTAAATACAGTCACCTCTTTTGATATCGCCAAATAGTTTAGAGTGCCCTTTCGGAAGCATTATTGTACTCTTATTCGGATTTTCATATCCCCATGTTGCTTTATACTGGTTATTGTCAAGCCTCTCAACTTTTGTCACAAATATTGAAATGTCTTTTAGAACTTTATCTGAATACGAAAAAGCTTGATAGGAAAGTAAAATTGAAATTAAAAAAGACAAAAGCATAACAAAAGATATTACTCTTTTTGGCATCCTCTATACCCCACCATTTTTTTAATTTTATAATATCATATCCAGTTTATTTTTGTAAATATAGCTTGAAACAAATTAAAACTTAAGGTATGATAAAAATATGTAAATATTCGAAAGAGGTGAAAATAAATAATACATGCTTTTTGATGTTTTCTTCCAAAAATATGTTGAGGTTTTATCTGGAAAAAAATATAATAACGGTTTGTTCTATGTTGAGTTTCTTGAAAAAGAAATAGAAAATACTCAGCTGGAAATTTACCAAAAAGTATATTATGGTTCTGTAAATAAAGTTTTAGGATATTACATTCCTGACAAGCAGATAGGTTTTTTAAGAATTAAAATTGAAGCAGTTTTGCAGTTAATGCTTGAAATTTTAAAACTTGTTTACCAAAATGGTTTCACAATAAGTTCAGAAAAAGAACTTGCCCAAGTTGTTTATATTATTTTAAAAACCATTTATTCTCGCTTCGAATTTTACCACTTCTGTGATGTTTTTGCCAGAATAAATAACTGTAGTCGAATATGGCAGAAAGAAGAAGCTTTTGCTATTGCTTATTCTTATAATTTGATTATGGAAGAGAAAAAGAGTATTAAATTTCTGAAAAGAATGAACAAAAATCTTTTTGAATTTTTAATTGACAAGCTGTTCAATTACAGACCTGTAGAAAGCAATTACGACTGGTATGGATATACTAACAAAAATACTTTTGACAGTGCTTTCAGAAATTATATATATAGTAACAATCCGCATGCAAAAACAGTTGCAGTTAATTTATTTTTCCCTGATTCCTTTTATGGTTTATGTGCTGGTATGAGAAGAAAACGAATAGAAATATGGAGCCCTAATGAAGTCTTTTTACTTGCTTGTAAAGAAATTAACAAAGCTTTGAAAGAATCCCCAGTGACCTTTGAAATTTCTTATTTGAATATGTTACTTAAAGAGTTTGCTCGTTCTTATCTGGGTGAAAACATGTTTAAATGGCAAGATGAAGGATTTATTATTGATAAAAAGAACGGTTATTTAATTATCGACCCTGCTTCGACTGCTCTTTATTTTCAACTTCCAATTGAGATATTTAACAAGGTTAAATATGATAGTTTCTGTTATGCGAGAGCAAGAGTAGACTTAAATAGTGAAGAAGTGAAAGACAGTAAATATCTTTATTTTGTATTTATGTTAATACGAAAAGCTTCCACTCTGCACTATATCAAAGTATTGTCACACAGTCTTTATGAAGCTGAAAAAAGGAAACATAAAAATAGAGAATAAGAAAATTATTTGCTTTTTGAAGTATTAATATTCTAATGTCCTGAATTTAACTTTATTGGTATAATTTAATATTGTTAAATGCCATTTTGTTTTGGCAATTAGAGGAAATTGACAGGTGTTAATAGTTAAACGAAATTAAAAACTTTGGACAATACCTCTGTTTCTTGAAAAGTAGTTTGCTGTTGATGTCATGTTTTTTTCATTTTCGACACTTTAAGTTTTCAGAATTCAAAGTTGATTCTGGTGTAAAAAGCCTTTTTTCTTTATGAAGAAGTATAAATATAAAATTAGAATTGAATAAATAAACATAAAAATATATGTAGTACAAATTTTTATAGAATTATGTTAGAATCAAAGGAGCAAAAATTACGACAAATGGGGTGTTGTACTTGTTTAGAGAAAATAACAACCATCTCCAACAATCATTATTTGAAAGTGTTAACTTCATGGATTCAAGGATAAAGGCTAAACTTGAAAAATCATGGGCTCCCATATTTTATAAATACGTGTTCTGCAACATCGATGAAAAACCCTTTTCAGTTTTATACAGTGATACAGGAAGGGCTAACTTCCCGGTTAACATACTTCTTTCTTTGGAATACATAAAACACCTTAAAAACTACTCTGATGATGAACTTATCGAAAATTTCAACTTCAATTACCTGATAAATTATGCTGTAGGAATAAGAACATTAGGAGGTATGAACCTTTCAGAGAAAACCTTGTATGACTTTAGAACAAGGATATACAAATACCTCATAAAACATCCTGAACAAGAGGACTTAATATTCGGGCAGTTTTTAAATCTTACCATGATTTTTGCCAAAGAAGCAGGTATATGCATGAAAGAACAGCGGATAGACTCCACCATGTTCATGTCAAACATCAAAAAAGCAGGAAGAGTTGCCCTTGCCTTTGATGTACTTTACAGGGCAGTAAAATCCATTCCTGAAGACAGACTTTCAGAGAACCTAAAAAAGTTCTCAACCCTGAATTTAGGACAGAAGTGATACACAAAACCAAGCCTTCAGAAGGCGAAAGCAGGCTGGAAATGCTCTTGAATCTTTGCCAAGAAACAAAAGAAACAATTGAAAACATTTCTGAACTAAAAAACTCCGATGCGTATAGGATCCTTGAAAGATTTTTGTCGGAACAGGCGTACTACGACGAACAAACCAAGAAGCTCAAGGCCAAAGATAGCAAAAGTATACCCAGCGATTCTCTTCAGTCAGCATATGATGAGGATGCTACTTATCGCAAGAAGGGGAACAAAGCTGAAAGCGGATATGTTTTAAACCTTAGCGAAACCTGTGCAAAAGAAAATTCTTTTCAGCTCATAACAGACTATACGGTAGAAAAGAACATAAAGAGTGATGTAGAGCTTTTAAAAGAGAGACTACCTATTGTAAAACAGAATACAAAATGTCAAGAAGTCTATGTAGACGGTGGTTATTACTCCAAAGAAGTAGTACAAATTGCAAAAGAGAACTGTGTAGAAGTTCATTTTACTGATTTAAACGGTAGGAAGCCTGTTAGGATGTCAGTGAGCGAATATGAAATAGATGAAGAGACGAAAGTGATAAAAAAATGCCCAAGGGGAATAATACCCATTCATGCAAGTGTTAAGAAAGGGCAGACGGTAGCCCATTTTCCAAAAGAAGCCTGTGCAAAGTGTGAATTAAAAAATCAATGTTATTGCAAAGAGCAGAAAAAAGATTATGTGGTGAGGGTAAATCTAAAATCGATAGAAGCAACCAAACAACGGGAAAAGATAGAATGCAGGTGTGAGGAAAACAAGAGCAAAAGAGCAGCAATAGAAGGTACTAATTCAGCCTTGAAGAGGGGTCATGGTCTTTCGAAACTTCGAGTAAGGGGACTTGTAAAATGTAGAGTAAACGTAGGTTTAAAGGTATTGGCCCAGAATTTTAAGCGTTTTGCAAGATACATGTTGGAGCGAGCTAAAAAAGCTATTGGAGAGAGCCAGGGGGGAAGTGCGCCCGTATTGGTACAATAAATGGTAATAACGTATTATAGAGGTAATACATAAGTTTTTCTCGGCAGATTTTAGACTGGATTTTTGTTATCATGGGCATAAATTACCACAATTTACCTGAATAAATTTTCAAAATACAGAAAGGCAGATTCTAAAATTGAGTTTTTACACTAGAATCTAAGTTGTTGAATAAATAATTCTACTATTAATGTAACTATATGGGACTATAAATTATTCCATGCATATTTAAAAGAAAATTTACAGTTTTCAATTTTTTGAATATAAAGCTCTATCAAATAAGTAACCATTATCCAGTCAACATGTCTCTTATATGTTCTAAAACCTCTTAGCCGTACTTGTTCTAAATTATATTCTCCTTTCAGCTTCCCAAATAATCTTTCAATTTTTATCCTTTGCTTATATACTCTTTGTCCTTCTTTACTTCTTAAAAATTCTATGTTTTGTGCTCTCAGAATATTTTTGACATTGTTAAAATCCTTAGTATTTCTCTTATTTATACCCGCTACAAACTTTATTCCAAGTCTATCAGCCACATCAAACCACTTTGTACAATCATAACCTGCATCTGCTAATATTACATCAGGTCCAAATATCTTAGCTTCATACAAAAGTTCTACCGCTTTACTATCATGAATATTTGCACATGTCAACCACCATACTATCGGTATGACCTCATCTTCAACTGTTGCTAGCACATGTAATTTATACCCATTGTAAAAACCTAAACTAACACATCTTCCTACTCCTGCTTCTCTATCACCCCTCGAGCTTCTCAAAGGTGTAGAATCTATAGCACAAACTCTTGTCTTGGGATCTATTTCTCTTACTAAAATTCTTGCTATTGCTTCTATATATTCTTCTTCAATCATTTTAGCCCATTTTGAAAAATATGAATGATCGGGGCTCTTTTCTATTCCTATGACCTTTCTAAATTCTTCATCTTCATTTATCTTGTACTCTAATTCCCTAAAGCTGTTTATCCTATTTTTGACTTTATAAACAAAACAAGCTATTATATGGCTCAGCTTAAATTTCTTCGGTCTTCCTCTTTTGTTGTTTTTTATCTTCAATCCTAAATCTTTTATTACTTTTTCAATTGTCATAAATATCTTTAAAAATTTTTGTTTTTGTGCTTTAATAAAATTAGTCATTGCCATCCTCCTTGCTTGGGTTTTTTAGTATTCTCTTCTTAAAATTTTATCTCAAGGAGGATGGTTTTTTCCATTTATAAATTTATTACTTTTATGTCAATATGTTTTATTCAACAAGCTACTAGAATCAATATTCAATACATGCAAAATTATTAGATAAAAGATATATCTTTGTGAAATTAATGCTATACTTTGATAAGAATAACAAATTAGAGATGTTTGAACCATTATTTATTTTTATTGATATTATAGCAAAAAAATATTATCTATTGTCTTCTCGACTATCAAAAAAAATAAAACATATCAACGTGGTCCAAGTACATCTGTTTGATTCTAAATACTTATTTTTTGAAATTAACAACCTTGGAAGTTCCGAAAAACATGATCTCCTTGTCAATAATAAAGAAGGAAGTGATATTGTTTCAACCGATCATTTTACTCAAAAGCACATAATTTATCCTATTGAACAATTAAAAGTTGATATTTTAAAAGATACAGTAGATTTCGAAAAATACACTTTTACATGTACTCAATTCGATGCTGTTTTACCCTTTTATTTCATTGAGAATGATAACTATTATTATCTTAAAACATATGTTAATGAAAATAAATCTGAATTTTACAAAATTAATCTTCTTGAGAAGAATAATTCTTCACATCTTATTTGTACCATCAGGGAAAAAATATTAGAAAATTCTAGTTATACCAATTACAAAATTATTAAAGTAAAGAAGATTGATAAAAAAGATGTTCTTTACATTGCAAGAGAAATAGTTGAAAATCAAGAAATAAGTATTATAGAAGCTCTCTATTTAGGAAAAAAAATAGTTACTAAGAATTACAACACATTTAAGTTTAACAAAAAAGAAAGATGTATAGATATTTGTGAAAGTGATGGCTACCTTGTAACAATGGAATATTTGGAGCCTAATAACACCATTTTTAAGTTTTTTTCACTTTATGATAAAAGATTACTACTACAAACCGAACCTTGTTCAAATATTTTGTATTTTAATAATCCTCTATAGCCGTTTGCAAAATGGTTGGTGATTGAAGGTAACAGATGCCAATACTAACATGAAATACTATCAAGATACAAAAAGAAAAGCAAAATGACAACCAAATATTATCAATGCAAACAAAAATAATCAGCAACAAACATATGACAAAAATTAACAATATCAAAAAAGACAATAGTATCCTAAGCCTTCTAGCTTCTTGGCTTTAGAAGGTTAAGTAAAAAACAAAGTCACAAATTTTTGGTAGATTAATGATTTAAGAAAAATTGTAGTTTTAAGCGATAAGTTTTTTGAGTTTGTTAAGCTTTTTGATAGTTAATTTAGAACAATAGAGTTTGATATTGTGAGCAAGGATAAACAAAAGTGAGTAAGTAATTGCAGAGAGTAAAAAATCAGAGAAGATAGAAATATGGTCATAAGTACAGATGACATCGGAGCCCATATAGGATTTTAGGTGATAAATAGTCTGCTCTACAGCGACACGTTTATTGTAGAGGTCTAAAAACTCTTGAGAATTTCTGTTGATACCTGGGGAAGAGCGAAAATCGTCAGGGTAAGTGTAGAACATTCTGCCAGATTTAGAGTTAGTACAAGGTTGAGGGCAAGAGCAAATGCGTTTGCCGTCTTTATAACAAGACATGGGGCAGACCCATTTAAGACGCACAGAACGATTTTTACCCTGACATTTGCCTTCAGGTTTAAAAGGTTGATTGAACTTTTTGCAGATAGGGACACCATCTTCAGATATAACGATATTAGGGTCTGAAGTAGGTGTAGTATTTTTAGAGGCTCTTGGATTTAGAGGGATAATGATTTTGGAGAAGTTGAAAGTGTTTTTTAAAGTTGAGTAGATGTTATGTGCATCCAAGGCACTGTCAGCGATGAAAGTGGAGAAATTTTTGGGAATGTAAGAGAATAGAGTTTCGAGCGAAGGAAATAAAGCTTTAGAGTCAGAGATAGCCTTTGCTTCTTGAGGGTCAGAAGAAGGAGAGTCAGAGTTAAACAGAGGTACTAAAGCCAAAGGAATACCGAGAGCATTGGTAATGACAGCGAATTTTAAAGCCCAGCAGAAATGGCCATTTACGAACATAAGACGGATATTAGAATTAGCATTAGCAGTTTTAGGCAAGGAAGAATAAACAAGAGAGTAGATTTTATCAGAGGACAGCTCAGGGTTAGCTTTTGAGGTATTTTTCAAGAGAGATTGAATGAATTTAGGGTTATTTTCACGGACCTTTGGGACAATACCGGTTGTATCGAAGATTAAGATTGAAGCAAGTTCAGGGGATTGCCTAAGAGAAATATTGTGTGCATGGATAGAGATATTTTGAAAAAGTTTATGGATTTCGTTGTTGAAGATTTTTCTGAAGCGAGAGAAGGTTGAAATAGAGGGAACATTACCATTTAAGTTACAGAATGAACGAAGTTCATAGGAGTTAAGAAGCACAGCGCGGAGCTGAGTAAGAGTATTGAGTTTGAGTAATTTTTGGACAAAAAAGCAAAGGAGCATAGATTCTAAGGAGAAGCATCTATGCTTACCAAAGTATTTGTAGTAGGCATTGTAGAAAGAAGAAGGTATGTAGTCTGATAAGTTGATGAATTTATTGAACAAGCCCAAGAGGCTTTCAGGCTTGTAGAGAGCCGAAGCCTTTAGGTGGGAGAATAGATCGAGGAAAGAAAGTTGTTTAGGTTTGTTGTTGAACATTTTGGACCCCCTCCTCATAGTAGAAAATTTGTTTTATATAATCATATTTTACTACAACTATGAGGAGGGTGACCAGACTTTTTCGAATCTTTATAAAGCTTGATAACGCTCATATTGAGCGTTTCTGCAAAAGGCTAATTATCATTCAGTGTTGTGAGGTGACAGCTATAAATGAAACTTGGAAGATTTTTTTATGCAAACAGGACATTCTTTGGACTTGTGGAAGATGATATTGTAAAACCTGTTAAAAGTATAGACCCGCTGATTGTAGATAGCCAAATTTACCCAAAAGATCTCCTTAAAATCCTGCCGCCTGTAAAACCTTCAAAGATAATCTGCGTGGGACTTAACTACAGGGACCATGCATGCGAATTAAAGCTTGAAATCCCTGAAACACCGGTTCTATTCTTAAAACCACCAACATGTGTGATTGGACACATGGAGAATATTATATACCCCAAGCATATGAGCAAACAAGTGGACTATGAGGGCGAGCTTGCAATTGTCATAAAAAAGGAATGTCGAAATATCACTCCCGGGCAGGCAAATGAGTACATACTGGGCTATACATGTGCAAATGATGTTACAGCAAGAGATCTTCAGCCAAAAAATGGTCAGTGGACAGTTGCAAAGTCATTTGACACATTCCTGCCTCTTGGTCCTGTTATAACAGATGAGATTGACCCCAATAATAGCAACATCAGGACCTATCTGAATGGAAAGCCTGTTCAAAGTTCAAACACCAGCAACTTCATCTTTCCTGTGGAAAACCTGGTAAGCTACATAAGTTCAATAATGACTTTAAAGCCATTTGATGTGATTATAACCGGCACTCCTTCAGGCATCGGTCCAATGAAACAGGGTGATGTGGTTGAAGTTGAAATAGAAGGAATCGGAGTGCTTACAAATTTTGTTGTATAAATTGCCTGTGAGTTTCAAAGGAAGCAGGCTGTTATTCCTTTTTTACCGGGAATAACAGCCTATTATTTTAAATTACTAATAATCCACAAAAATATTACACTGCAGAGTTATCGCACTATTTTATTGCTCTGATAAATTTTGAAAACTGGCTAATAAAAATTTATTAACTATTCTTCATCGTCATCATCAAGAAACAAATCTTCATAATCAGGGACTATTCCCGATTCTTCAGCAGGATCATACACTTCCTCGCTAATAGGTTCGTCTCCAAATCTGACATTATATTCAAACAGCTCAAAAAACCTGTTCATTCTTCTTATAAACTCTTTACATTTTTCTATTAATTTCTTTTTCCCCTTTTTTGATAATGTCATATCATAAGCAAACCACAGCTTAACTTTAAATAAGTTTTCACCAACTCTCTCAATTTGTGTCAATTCAGCATGAATGTTGGGCCAGAAAATGTTGAACGTTGCATCGTTAGGAAAATAACCTTCTATGTTTAGAAGAGTAATTTCACAAAAGTTGTGTATGAACTCAACAAATACATCTTCGAATTTTATAATATCGTCTGATTGAACTCTGCCATTGACTCTAAATTCATACTCTAAAATAACATAGGAAGGGATGCTCATCTTTTCAACACCTCCATTTAATCTACTTTTCAGAACTACATTCAAACAAAGGTCCGCTTTTATCATACACATCAAATATGCTCGGAAGCCCCAGTATCTTTTTGCCCTCCTCATACCAGTGCCACGGGTCATCCACAAGTTCATCCTCATCAGGCGGCATCTTTTCTTCTTTTATAACACCAATAATGTTACTCATTATCTTTTTTATCCCCTCCGGGTCTTTCTTGAGAATGCATTCCGCAAAACCACCCGGAATTACTCCTCTTCTACCCTCCATTAATCTTTTTATCTCAACAGCTTTCTGCAGATTCCCTGTATAATACTCGGCTGTTGCCCATAATACATAAAAATCAGAATGACCCCATGGTCGCAATGCCAGTACACTTCCTTCTTCTCTCTTCTTCTCATACACCCTTCCAAATATCCTGCTCGCCTCTGCAAACTCTTCCTTCATCTGCTCTAACTCACCTATCCATCTCATATGCTTGGCTATCCTTGCTATATTTATAGCTACCGAATCACTCTCATATCCATATTTAACTTTTACTTCTTCTACAAGCTCTCTTCTCTTCTCTATGCACTTGAGTATATATTTCCTGCCCTCTTCATACTCCCCCAGATACATATATGCTCTCCCTAAAGTCAGTGCCCTTAAATCATGCAGAAAATACCCCTTGCTTAACATATCAAACTCCTCTTCAATCATCTTTTTAAGCCTTTTACTGTTGAGCTTTATCTCCCACCACATAAGCAAACTTCCCCCTTTTAGCCTGGATATTTTAAAACCTGCTCCCTATAAAAAAACCATCCCTCAGGTTGATTCTAATTTGTACTCAGCCATTCTCAAACTCAGAGTAATTGAATATGGGGGGAGTTTTATCATACACATCAAATATGCTCGGAAGCCCCAGTATCTTTTTGCCCTCCTCATACCAGTGCCACGGGTCATCCACAAGTTCATCCTCATCAGGCGGCATCTTCTCTTCTTTTATAACACCAATAATGTTACTCATTATCTTTTTTATCCCCTCCGGGTCTTTCTTGAGAATGCATTCCGCAAAACCACCCGGAATTACTCCTCTTCTACCCTCCATTAATCTTTTTATCTCAACAGCTTTCTGCAGATTCCCTGTATAATACTCGGCTGTTGCCCATAATACATAAAAATCAGGATGACCCCATGGTCGCAATGCCAGTACACTTCCTTCTTCTCTCTCCTTCTCATACACCCTTCCAAATATCCTGCTCGCCTCCGCAAACTCTTCCTTCATCTGCTCTAACTCACCTATCCATCTCATATGCTTGGCTATCCTTGCTATATTTATAGCTACCGAATCACTCTCATATCCATATTTAACTTTTACTTCTTCTACAAGCTCTCTTCTCTTCTCTATGCACTTGAGTATATATTTCCTGCCCTCTTCATACTCCCCCAGATACATATATGCTCTCCCAAGCGCTATCAATGTAGATGTACCTCTATAGCCTCTTTGATAAAAATCCAGCTCCTCTTCAATCATCTTTTTTAGTCTTTTACTGTTGAGCTTTATCTCCCACCACATAAGCAAACTTCCCCCTTTTGGCCTGAATATTAAAACCTGCTCATTTTAAAAAACCATCCCTCAGGTTAATTCTAATTTGTACTCAGCCATTCTCAAACTCAGAGTAATTGAATATGGGGGGAGTTTTATCATACACATCAAATATGCTCGGAAACCCCAGTATCTTTTTGCCCTCCTCATACCAGTGCCACGGGTCATCCACAAGTTCATCACCATGGGGTGGTATTTTTTCTTCTTTTATAACACCAATAATGTTACTCATTATCTTTTTTATCCCCTCCGGGTCTTTCTTGAGAATGCATTCCGCAAAACCACCAGGAATTACTCCTCTTCTTCCCTCCATTAATCTTTTTATCTCAACAGCTTTCTGCAGATTCCCTGTATAATACTCGGCTGTTGCCCATAATACATAAAAATCAGGATGACCCCATGGTCGCAATGCCAGCACACTTCCTTCTTCTCTCTTCTTCTCATACACCCTTCCAAATATCCTGCTCGCCTCCGCAAACTCTTCCTTCATCTGCTCTAACTCACCTATCCATCTCCTATATTTGGCTGTCCTTGCTATATTCAGGGCTACTGACGCACTCTCATATCCGTATTTAACTCTTGCTTCTTCTACAATTTCCCACGATTTCTCTATGCACTTTAACATATATTTCCTGCCTTCTTCATACTCCCCCAGATACATATATGCTCTCCCAAGCGCTATCAATGTAAATATATCTCTATAGCCTCTTTGATAAAAATCCAGCTCCTCTTCAATCATCTTTTTTAGTCTTTTACTGTTGAGCTTTATCTCCCACCACATAAGCAAACTTCCCCCTTTTGGCCTGAATATTAAAACCTGCTCCCTATAAAAAAACCATCCCTCAGGTTGATTTTAAAATGTCATCTTGATCATTGTCATGCTTTTGATATGCTCATTGTTTGCAACAGCTTCTTTCAGGTATTTTGCAATTCCCCCATCCCATTTTATCTTCTCATTCTTTGCCGCATACACAACAGCTGCCTCATACTGCCCTTCATTTCGCAAAAATTTCTTGAATTTCTCAAATTCCACAGGGTCCATTTCTCTTTTCATAACACCCAGATACCTTTCTGAATTTGTACTCAGCCATTTCCACGAAAGCTGGGCAAATTTTTCTTTCACCCCTGTTTCTTCGTCTTTCACATAATTAAACAGCCTTCCACTTCCTACTGTCGGATTTTTAGTAGTATCTACTGCTCCTTTTGCCTCTACTATTAAATAATCATCACCTTTTCTGAAAACTAAGTCAGGTCCCTTTACTCCATGGGGTGCTTTGTATACGCATATATAGCCAAGAGATGTAAAGTAATCAACTGCAGCTTCAACTGCAAACCTTTCTGCTTTTATCACTTCACTTTTTAGATTATTTTTTATCATGTATTTATTTACTCTTGTTTCTATATCTTCAATATTTTGTATTTTTTCAATCTCTTTTAATATTATCTTGTCTTTTGCATTATTAAGGCACTCTGCCACCTCATCAATACAATTATGCTGTGCAAGTTCTGGTACAGCTTTGTAAAACTTTCTATCTTCCACAGCATCTTCCAATGCTTTAAGATTGTCTTTTCCCTTTGAAAGTAACGCAAAAACAGGCATGAATACATCAGATGCAAATATACTCCTCCATGCATCAAACTTTTCATATATAAGCCTTGCCGCAATTTTGATACACTCATCTCCAAGCCCTATAAACTTTAAAAATCCTCTTATAACATCAGCAATATTACCAGCACCCGGCACAGACGCAAGCAGGTTAGTAAACACCCCTGCAAAGTCAAGTTTTACAAGGCTTGCAACAGCATCTCTTATGTTGGAAAATGGAATAAATCCCGAAGCAATTTGTCCTATCAAATAGCCAAGAGATTTCAAAGTTCTTTCTGCCAGTATACCATACTTTACAAGTATCTCACCTGCATCACCGCATGTTGCACCTGCCAGAATATCTTTTATATGTTCGAACCATGTTTTATCATACAGGTACGGATCAAGTCCTCTTTCAGCTTCTTCTTTGTCTGTATATGAATCGCCGTCATAGTTTTTGTGAAGCGGTGAGTATCCCATGCTAACTTCAATACCATCGGACAGCCCATCACCATCTGTGTCGCTATTATATGGCTTTGTTCCATATTCATCCTCTTCAGCGTCAAAAAGCCCATCCTGATCGCTATCTTTAATAGCAGGGTTTGTGGATGACTTGTAATATTCACCATTGGGCCCGTTAACAAGTACACCTATTTCTTCACCATCTTCTATCCCATCTCCATCTGTGTCTGGATTATTGGGGTCTGAATATACCAAAGTTCCAAAACCTGTTCGCGCACCTGATACCTCTACACTGTCCGGTATTCCATCTCCATCAGTGTCAACCGGTTCTGTTACTATTTCTGTTATTCTGCTGAATACCTGTGGGAGTTGAGAAGCAGAAGATACTGAAAAATACATTCCGCCTGTCTGCGCTGCTATATTACGTAAAAGATTTTCATCAACGCTTGTACCCAAACCTATTGTGTAGATATTTATATTGCTGTCTTTTGCCTGAGCAGTGAGGCTCTGGTCATAGTATCCTTCACCGTCTGTTAAAAGTATTATTACCTTTATCCTGTCGTCAGAACTCTGTGAAATTAATTGCTGATTTGCAATCCTTATACCTGCTGCTATGTCTGTACCACCGCTGCTGTCAATCCTGTCAATTGCACTCTTGACCGCTTCAAAATCATGTGTAAGTGGTTGCAATAAGTATCCGTAACTGTCAAAATCTACAACAGCTGCCCTGTCTCCCTGCACAAGGGCATCTACAAAAGACTTGGCGGCTGTTTTTCTGTAATCGTTCGGGTCATTCCAGCTCATGCTCCCAGATGAATCAAGCACAAATACTATGTCTATATACTTTGTCTGATGGCTAACTTCCCTTTCGCCTTTGTTTATTGGAACTTCCCAAACTGCTTTCCATGTTGGTATATAGAAGAGTACAAAAGTTGTAAAATGGTCTGTCTTTGCCCATACAAGCTTTTTTTCAACATCTACACCTTGTTCATCAAGTGGAACAAAAGTCATCAAATTTTCATCAAAATAAAACATTTTTACATTCTGTATATCACCGTTTGGAACTTTTGTTGTGTCAATTGGAATATATACTGTAGCTTCCTTAAAAGGCACATATACCTCAAAATCAACAGGTTCAGAAACCAAACCATAAACATGCTGGAATATTTCTTCGTTGCTGAGATTTCTTGTTGTAACAAATTCTGAAATGTCACCCTCTGCTGTAATTTCCACCTTTGCACCAGTTTCTTTATCTGTAAACACCTGTTTATACTCTTCAAGTCCATCAAAAATACCATCCTGATCTGTATCAGGCGTATTCGGGTCTGTGCCAAGTAGATATTCACTTTTGTCCAGCAGACCATCCTCGTCAGTATCAATTTTCAGCGGTGAACTTTTAAAAGTAAAAATTTCAAAATAATCATCCAGTCCGTCACCGTCTGTATCGGGCAAAAGAGGGTCTGTGCCAAATCTCTGCTCTTCAATATTTACAAGTTTGTCTTCATCCGGATCTTCCTGACTGTCCGGTATGCCATCTCTGTCTGTGTCAATGGATTTACCATCTGTCAGATTGAAAAGCTTTAAAACTTCAAAGAAGTCCGAAAGGTTATCTCCATCTGTATCCTTCTTGTTAGTCTTAAGCCCAAATTTTTCTTCAAGAAAATCGGGACAACTGTCACTGTCTTTGTCCTGAAGCTGAAAAATTGCTTTTTTGAGCTGGTTTAAACGTTCCCATGAATTTCTGTAAAAATGAATAGCCTGCTCATTGTTCTTTTTGTTTTCAAAATCACAGCCTTTATTATATTCCTCAACTGCTTTCAAAAACTCCTTTTTCTGTTTTTGGGTAAAAATGCTCTCATTTTCTTCACATACCTTCTTTAAATTTTCTACAACCAGCTTTGCTGCCAGAATGCAGCTTGTTCTTATCTCGTTTATGGTTGGAGCTATATCTTTTTTGAGGTTCCCATGATGCAAATAATACTTAAGCTTTCTGACTGCCTTTTCAACATAATCAAAAAAGTTCCTGTCAAAGATGGTGGTGTCACTGTCAAAAAAGTTTAAAGCCTTTATCAGTGCAATTTTCACCTGTTTGATTTTTTCGTCATAAGATGGCTTTTGATCATAGAAAGGTTCTGGCAAACCTGATAACCTTTCAATTTGTTCAAACAAAATCTGCCTTGGACTTTTAATGAGAGAAGTATCCTGAGGTGTCGCTCCTGTGTAAGCTGAAGTATTGGCAGGTAAACTTTCAGCTTTAACAAAATAAGGAATCAAAATATTCATTGTAAAAGCACACAAAATAATCATGGTCAAAAGTTTTTTTAAATTCTTTTTCATCACAACCCCTCCAAGATTTATAAAATATTTTGTTGATATTTTATAAAATTTGTGATAATGTGTCAATTCAAACGTTGTTTTTTGAAAAATCAAGCGAAGGTAAAAAAAAGAGAGGCAAAAGCCCCTCTTTACTATTGTATATTGCTCTGCTGCAAAACTATTCTTCCAAAATTCTCTCTGCCTCTTCTCTGTATGCATCCATTACATACGGAATGCCTGATATCTTTGCAGCATCTTCTGTGAGCGCAATCAAATCCTTTCTTGAGATTGTGGAGATTCTAAAGTTTCTTGAACCTGCCATAAGCTGCTGCAACCCTATCCTGAACTTCTGGACAAATGTGTAAATTCCAACAGCTCCAAGCGGGATGTTCTTCATCTCATCGCCAAACTTCTCTTTGAGCTCCTCATATGTTATGAAAATCTCCTCGGGGGTTGTTCCATACTTTGAAACTGTCTTTGGTAAATTACCTTCTTTGAGCCATTTTTCAATGTTCTTACCCACCATGCCGGGTATCATCAAAGCTCTTCCCATACATACTGCTTTTACATATGGAGCGCCCATTGCAATTGCTTTGAACACTCCATCCTCTGTTGAAAATCCACCTGCAATCGCAAGGTCAGGCACTCTGAAGCCCTTCTTTGAAAGCTTTTCAGCAAACTGATACGCCAGTGCTTCCAAATAGAATGTTGGAATTCCCCATTCATTCATCATTGGCCACGGGCTCATACCGGTACCGCCCGGCGCACCATCTATTGTTATAAGGTCAAGCTTTGCCTCAGCACCAAATCTCAGTGCCATTGCAAGCTCAACCGCAGAATATGCACCCGTCTTTAAAGTAATTCTCTTAAAACCAAGGCTTCTGAGCCTTTCTATCTCTTTCAAAAAGCTTTCCTTTTCAACAAAACCAAGCCTTGAATGTCTTTCAAATTCTCTGATAGCACCCTTTTTGAATGCCTCCTGAACCTCTTTCAAAGTTGGATCAGGAAGAACTATATATCCCCTCTTTTTGAGTTCCAGAGCTCTCTCAAGGCTTTTTACCTTGATCTCTCCGCCTATACACTTAGCGCCCTGACCCCATTTTAGCTCAATGGTATCAAGACCATGCTTCTCAATGACATATTCAGCAACACCAAGACGTGTGTCTTCAACATTCATCTGAACAAGTATCTCGCCCCAGCCATCATGAAATCTCTTGTATGTTGTGATTCTTCTGTCCATCTCAGGAGATTTTTTGACCTTGCCATCTGAAGAGAGTTCAAGTTCAGGGTCAACTCCACAGACATTTTCTCCACACACAAGTGTGATTCCAGAAATGGCTGCTCCAACTGCAAAGTGCTCCCAGTTCTTGCGCGCAATCTCTGTTGAACCAAGTGCACCTGTAAATATTGGAACCTTCAACTTTACCTTCTTTTCCCAGCCATACTCGGTGGTTGTATCAACATTGGGAAAGATTGCTGTGTCAGAATTGGCTTCAACCCCTTCCGGAAGCCCCTTTGCACCAACCGCATAGCCCTGTATGTTCAGGTGCGAATAGTCAACAGGATAGTTTTTGTCTGCACCCGCAGTGACCTCACCAAAAGGTCCAGGATACAAAACCTCTCTTCCTCTGAATGAGGATAAAAAGATTTCACAGTTACCCTGGCAACCGTCCACACAGCGTGTACAGATACCCGACATTGGAACAACATCTTTTGAACGGTTAAAAGTACCTGTTGCTTCATTTGCATTTGGCCTTCTCAAATTCATCCTAAAACCATCCTCCCCTTCTACATTTGATTTAATGTTTGTACTTTGTAAATTTATAAATAATTGCCGGCACAATCGGTTTATATTTCTATGCCGGGCAAAGACAGCATCACAAAAGCAATCTTTGCAAGAAGTAAAAGCAACTTCATCGCAGGGATCTTATACTCCCTGATAGTATATCTTGCTTTGCCAGACGGTCCTACCGGAATCTCATCAACATAGTCAACCTTTATTGAAACATCGCCAAACCTGTTTTTAATCTCTTTTATAAATTTCTCAACTTCACCTTCTTTAAAAGCCTTCCCTTTTACAATCCTCAGGGTCATGTTATCCACATCATGCTGAATCAGCTGATACTGCAAAACTCCTTCCATTTCTCTTGCTAATATATTAAAGAAATGGCTATCATATACTTCCCCATTTCTGGTGAAGAAAATTTCATCCACCCTGCCGTCTATCTCTTTTATGGTTGGAAATCCTATGCCACAGTCACACCCATCACTGTCCAGTGTTACAACATCACCAAGTTTATATCTCAGTCGTGGCATTGTGTAGTTATGAAGGTCTGTAACCAGAATAGCCTTTTTGTTTTCATCTTCTGCACCTTCAATGTTAATATATTCATAATAACCTGTTAAAGTCATCAAATGCATCTTTCCTTTTCTGCACTGATAGGCAATGATGCCTCCATCCCTTGCACCATATTCATTTACCACCGGACATCCAAAAACCTCTTCTATTAAATCCCTCTGATAGCTGTACAAATTCTCTGCTGTTGTGACAACAGCTTTAAGCTTAATCTTAAG
Source organism: Caldicellulosiruptor morganii (assembly GCF_026810225.1). NCBI lineage: Bacteria > Bacillati > Bacillota > Caldicellulosiruptorales > Caldicellulosiruptoraceae > Caldicellulosiruptor > Caldicellulosiruptor morganii. The sequence goes on along the minus strand of NZ_CP113865.1, from coordinate 685,188 downwards.
GTCTATGCCATTTTCTTTAATCAATCTTGCAAGTTTATAAGCAGCCGAAGGATATGCATATATAAAGACAGGTTTGTACTTCTGAATCTTTTTTGCAATCTCTTTTATGTTTTTTTCATTTATATCCCAGGCTGATATAATCAATCTGTTCTTTAAAATGAGCTCTTTTAATTTTCCTTTCAAATCCTTTGTGTTTTTTATGTCATTCAAAGACGCCCAGAGCATAACACACCTGTCGCCAATATTTATTCCCCACCATGAAAGGCCCAAATATCTTGCAGCCTCATACCACTCAACAGTTTCTCTATCCATGTAAAACTTTACAGGTTCACCTGTAGAACCGCCTGTTTTATTTGGTATACACTGCGACAGATCAGCTTTTTCAGACAGGTACAAATCTCTATTCTGGTTAAATTCTTTTTTCTCCAGTACAGGAAATTCAAGCAAAGCAGTATATGGATCTTTCAAAATCTTTTCCTTCAAATACCCGAACTTTTTGTATGCCGGAACATGTTCAATGCAGAAAAGAAGCAATTTCTTTAGCTCTTCTCTCTGAATCTCTTCAATTTCGATTTTGCTTTTTGATTGAACACTTTTCAAAATGTTCAGTTTTTTTCTAATCCTGTTTCCCTTAAAGATTTCCATCAGAGGAAAAAACATATTTCTTATAAGCACCGCAAATAAATCCATACAATAGCGCCCCTAAGATTTTCAGACTTTACTATGTAGAATTATATCATATCATCTCAAAGTTTAACAATAGATTAAAAGCTATTAATCTAATTTTTATTTAGAATAAATAAAAAATCCCCTCAACCATTTGTAAAAAATGGTCAAGGGGGATATTGTATATCTACATCTTTTCTGGAGCGTCAACACCAAGCAAAGACAGCATATTTTTAATTACAATTTTTACACATTCAACAAGTGAAAGCCTTGTGTGCATAAGTTCTTCATTCTCATTTTTTACTCTGCATGCGTTGTAAAAAGCGTGAAAGAGTGAAGCCAAGTCCAAAAGATATTTGGTAACTCTGCTAACATCCAAATTGCGTGCTGCAATCTCTATCTCTTCCGGAAGCTCCAAAAGCTTTTTCAGAAGTTCAAGCTCTTCTTCCTGCTGCAAAAGATCAAGCCTTATTTTTTCTTTCTTCAGAACAATTCCCTCTTCAGAAAGAGCTCTTATTATTCCACATGTTCTTGCATGAGCATACTGGACATAAAACACAGGATTGTCAAGCGTCTGCTGTGTCACAAGGTCCAGGTCAATCTCAATATGTGTGTCGGCAGACTTTGTGTTGAACATAAATCTTGCTGCATCTTTCCCAATCTCTTCTATCAGGTCAATAAGAGTTATAGCTTTGCCTGTTCTTTTCGACATTCGCACAACTTCCCTGCCACGGACAAGTCTTACAAGCTGCATGAGTATTATAATAAGCCTGTCCGGGTCAATCCCAAGTGCCTTCATAGCAGCCTTCATCCTCGGTACATGTCCGTGATGATCCGCTCCCCAGATGTCAATCACAATGCCAAATCCTCTTTTTTCAAACTTATTTCTGTGATAAGCAATGTCTGCCGCAAAGTAGGTTGGTATACCGTTTGTCCTTATCAAAACCTCATCCTTTAAATTTTCATCTATCCTGGATGCGGCAAACCACAAAGCATTGTCTTTTTCGTAGGTAAACCCACGCCTTTTTAGTTCTTCAATTGTCTCAAAAACCTCCCCACTGCTATAGAGGCTACTTTCGTGAAACCACACATCATATTCGATGCCATACTTTTGCAAATGTTCTTTCATCAGTGCAATATTTTTCCTTAGCGCAAACTCAACAAGCTTCTTCCTTCTCTGATCAGAAGGTAAAGATTCCAAATCATCACCATTTTCATTCAAATACTCTTTTACTCTTTCGATTATATCCTCACCATGGTAGCAGTCTTCGGGCAGGTCAACCTTTTCTCCTTTTAGCTGCCTGTATCTTATCTCAAGACTTTCCCCAAACTTTTCAATCTGATTCCCTGCATCGTTTACATAAAATTCCTTGGTGACATCATACCCCGCCCACTTCAGGAGGTTTGCAAGGCAGTCTCCAAGAGCACCGCCCCGTGCATTTCCCATGTGCATGGGACCTGTCGGATTTGCTGAGACAAATTCAACCATAACTTTTTTACGGTTGCCAATGTCAACTTTGCCATAATTATCTCCCTCAGAAAGTATAACATCAACAACCCTGTAAAGCCACTCTTTTTTGAAAAAGAAATTTATAAAACCGGGACCTGCCACTTCAACTTTTTCAATAAGTGTTGTTGCAAGGTCAATATTATCAACAATATTCTGAGCTAATTCACGTGGATTTTTCTTAAGCTTTCTTGCAAGCTCCATTGCAATATTTGTTGCAAAATCACCATGTGCCTTTTCTCTGGGTTTTTCAATCATTATTTGTGGCAGCCGGTCAAGTTGAAAAATCCCTTTTTCAATGCAGCTATTTACAGCTTTCTCGATGGTTTCTTTTATCTGGTCTTTTGCAAGCTTTACCAAGTTCAATTTTTTACACCTGCCTCTTTTATTTGGAGTAAAAAGTCGTTCTCGGACATCATACGTGAATCCAAATCAATGGCATATTCAACAAAAACCTCTCCACCATTTTCACTCAAATCTACCTTCATCCTTTTTGTATAAACACCTATCATTATCACACCATCTTCGGTAATATATGTTGATATATGCCTCCTGCCAGGCTCAAATATCAGTGTTGATGTGACATCACCATAGCGAATCAGGGTTATATGGTCCTGCTGAATCTTGAATGTGGTGGTTGTGCCCTCAAGCCCGGTAATCTCACTTTCTTTGTATGTCACATAAAAACTTTCACCTTTTTTATAAAACTTTCCTTCTGTAAAAAACTCTATGCTATTCTCCGGACTACCTGCGGGGTACTCCTGAGTGCCTCTGACAAAAATTAGGACATCCTTTTTCATACTTTCACCCCGAAAACATTGCAATTTAGTATTTTTCAATGTCAATCTTTTCTTCACATTTTATCTTTTCATTCAAAAATATTGAGGCTACCGATTCAAATTTCTTTAAATTGTCACTTGCATAAAAATAGTAAGTGGGCTCTTCAGAAGATAGGTTCAGCATGTCTGCCTGCTTTAATACCTCATATGTCTGTTTTGCTGTCTCAAGCGCCGGGTTTACCAGAGAAACACCCGGCAATACCTTCTTTATCACCTTTTGCAAAAATGGATAGTGTGTACACCCCAGAACAAGAGTATCTATGCCTTTTTGCCTAAATTCCTCCAGATACTCTCTTGCCACAAGATATGTGACCTCTTTGTCAACCCAACCTTCCTCAACAAGAGGCACAAACAGAGGGCAGGGCTTTGAAAACACCTCTATCTCAGGATCAAACTCCAGAATTTTTTTCTCAAAAGAACCGCTGGCAATTGTTCCTTCGGTCCCAATCACACCAACCTTTTTATTCTTTGTGGTGAAAACCGCTGCTTTTGCTCCAGGTTCAATAACAGCAACAACCGGAATCTCAAACTGATTTTTTAAATATTCATATGCATATGCAGAGGCTGTATTGCAGGCAACAACCACAATCTTGACATTCTTTGATAGCAAAAACCTTGTGTTCTGGGCAGCAAATTTTGTCACAGTCTCTCTGGACTTAGAACCGTATGGTATTCTTGCAGTATCACCAAAATATACAATATTCTCGTTTGGCATAAGTTTCACAATCTCTTTGAAGACAGTAAGCCCACCAAGACCTGAATCAAATATGCCAATTGGTCGTGTATCCATAAAGCTTCAACCCTCTTTGCTGTATTTTATACTCTGTTTTCTGGAATTTCTTTCAATTGCAAGTTCAATTAGCCTATCAAGAAGCTGTGAATAGGGTATACCGCTGTACTCCATAAGCTTTGGATACATAGAAATACTTGTAAAGCCGGGGATTGTATTTACTTCATTGAAATATACTTTGCTGGTCTTTCTGTCTACAAAAAAGTCTATTCTTGCCATACCGCTGCACTCAAATAGTCTGTAAATCTTTACAGCAAGTTCTTTTATCTCATCTTCCACCTGCTTTTCAAGCTTTGCAGGAATAATCAGCTCAGAAGAGTTATCTATATACTTTGCCTCATATGAATAAAATTCACGGGAAGGTATTATCTCGCCCAGAGCAGAGACAAAAATTTCATCATTCCCGAGCAGTGCACATTCAATCTCCCGCGCATCTATAGCCTCTTCAATTAAAATCTTTGTGTCATAATAAAAAGCCTGGTTGATTGCTAAAATCAGATCATCTCTGTCCTTTGCCTTTGAAATCCCTATCGAAGAACCTGAATTTGCAGGTTTTACAAACACAGGATATGAAAATTCACTCTCTATCCTTCTTATAAAGTAGTCTTTTTTTGAAAGATATTCATTCTGGTAAATCACCAAAAAATGACCCTGTGGAATACCTTCCAAAAGTGCAAGCTTTTTGGCAAAAGCTTTGTCCATGCATATGCCTGATGACAGCACACCACATCCAACATATGGAATCCCTGAAAGCTCCAAAAGTCCCTGCACTGTACCATCCTCACCATTCAATCCGTGGAGGACAGGAAATACAACGTCAATGTCAATAAAAGTAGCTTCGCTATCTTTTATCTTGACAAGCGCCTTTCTGGTCCTGTCAGGTGAGATAAAGCATTCAATAGAATACACTGTCCATTTACTGTCCAAATCTTCTATTTTACCGGTATACAAAAGCCATTTGCCTTCCTTTGTAATACCGATAGGTATTATTTCATACTTCTCTTTATCAAGGTTTTGCATAACCGATTTTGCAGATACTATAGAAACCTCATGTTCTGTTGAAACTCCACCGAATAAAACAGCAACATTTAATTTGGTCATCTACAAATTACCTCCAGAATGTGCTTTTTGTAAATTTATATATTCATAAACTTTCTAATTTTATTCCTCTTTATTCCTCATATATAAACTAATTTATTCCCTTTTTTTGTTTACAGCCCTAAGTATTCCTTTACTTCAGAAAGTATCTTCTCAAGCGTATCCATATCCCTGCTCTCTGCATATATTCTAATCAAATCTTCCGTGCCAGATGCCCTTACCAAAAACCATGCCTCATTTTCCAAAATGACCTTAAGACCATCTCTTGTTCTGTACTCAAGACACTTCAGAGAAGCCACGCTGTCTTTGCCGAAATTTTTTATCCTCTCCAGTGCTTCCTGTTTTTTGCTGTGAGTTGTTCTGATATCAATTCTTTTATTATACAGTTTACCATATTCAGATTCAACTTTATCCAGAATCTCCTTGGGTGACTTTTGAAGTCTGGCAACCGCCTCTGCAACAAGAATGTCTGCTAAAATTCCATCCTTTTCTGGCACATGTCCTTTTATAGAAAGTCCACCTGATTCCTCCCCGCCAATCAAACTATCCTCTTTCATAAGACACTCTGCAATGTACTTAAATCCAACCGGTGTCTCAATGCATCTCATACCATGTCTTTCTGCAATCTTGTCAACCATAGAGGTTGTTGCAACTGTTCTTGCAACCGATGACGCCCTGCCTCTTGTGTTTATCAGGTAATCGGTCAGCATGGATATTACCTGGTTTGCTGATATGAACTCTCCATCTGGATTTACAACACCGAACCTGTCGGCATCGCCGTCTGTTGCAAGACCCAGATCAAACTCTTCTGTCTTAATAATTTCAAGCAAATCTTTCATGTTTTCCAAATTTGGTTCGGGTAAATGCCCGCCAAAAAGTGGGTCACGATGGTTATTGATTACCTTTACTTCACATCCAAGCCTTCTCAGTGCCTCGTCAACATACCCTATCCCGCAGCCATACATTGGATTTACAAGCACTTTCAACCTCCTGCCTTCAAACGCACTTCTGTCAATTAACGCAAGCAAATCATTTAAATACTCCTCTTTATGGTCAAAAAACTCAACAAGGCTGGAATCCGGATTTATTTCTGAAATCCCACTATTTTGAATTCTTTCAACATTCTTTACAATCCTATCTGTAATCTGTGTATTTGCAGGTCCACCATAATGAGGTATAAACTTTATACCGTTGTAATAGTAGGGATTATGGCTTGCTGTTATCATAATAGCCCCGCTTGCTTTGTATTTTACAACTGCATGTGCAACAGCCGGAGTGGGAATTGGATTTTTTGAAAACAGCACCTGAATACCATTTGAAGTTAAAATATCTGCACAAATCTTTGCAAAGTTTTCGGAGTGAAATCTATAGTCATAACCAATGATTATTTTCGGGTCAGTGTAAGTTTCTGAAACATAATCAGCAATTGCCTGAGCAACTATTTTTACATTATCAAATGTAAAATCGTCAGCAATTATACCTCGCCAGCCATCTGTTCCAAAGGTTATCTTTGTCATATTTATTTTGACCTCCTTCTAAAAAAATTGGACAAGTATATTATAATATAGTTTAAAATTTTTACAACAAACAAAAAAAAGATGGCCAGTAAAAACCACATGACCATCTTTTTCAAACACATATCCTTACAGCAAACATTTATTGACCACTTACATCACTGGTTATGCATACTTCCAAAGTATTTTTCAATCTTCTTTTTAACTCGCTGAAGCGCATTGTCAATAGACTTTACATCCTTGTTAATCATCTCGGCAATTTCCTGATAGCTCCTTCCCTCAAGATAGAGGCTTAAAACCCTGTTTTCAAAAGGGCTCAAGCACCCCGTGATAACATTTAACGCGTTTTCAAACTCCTCTTTTGTAATCATAACCTCCTCGGGGTCAGATATTAGAGAATTTGCAATAGTGTCAAGCAACGTCCTTTCATCATTTTCCTCATACACAGGTTTGTTCAGGGATATGTACGTGTTAAGAGGGATATGTTTTTGCCTGCTTGCAGTTTTTATTGCAGTTATCACCTGTCTTGTAATGCAAAGCTCGGCAAATAACCTGAAAGTGGGATATTTGCTCTCATCAAAATCACGTACAGCTTTAAAAAGTCCTATCATACCCTCCTGGTAAATATCGTCCTTTTCAGCACCGATCAGAAAATATACCCTGCACTTTGCCTTTACAAAATTTTGATACCTGTTTAGAAGCTCTTCTGTAGCTTCCTTTATACCCTCTTTTGAATACCTTACAAGCTCTTCATCAGTACAGTCTTTGAAATTCAGTAGCTGTTTTTGTGATGTCAAGGCAAAAGCCTCCTTAATTTTTTAAGCCTTTTTGTAAAATAATTTCAATCAAGATATTCTCCCACATCATAATTATATATTATTGCCATAAAACATATCAAGCTTGGTCCAATTTCTTTTTAAATTTCTCCAATTTTTTGATAACAGAGCAGTCAAGTGCATCCTCCACTCTCTCTTTTTTTAAGGTTTTTTCGCCTGCTTTTCTTTCAAGCTCCTTTTTATAACTCTCTAACTGGTAAATAAGCTCTCTTGGGGTCATCCTGATGGCTCCATCGCCCAGAATCATAAGCTGCTCTAAGTAGTCAGATGTAACCACCGTTATCTTCTCAATGCTTGCGTTTTTGTAAACATACTTCTCTATGTAGTTATCAGCTGTTTCACCCTCTTTTGTAAATACCACCTCTATATCATTTATAACCTCTTTCTTTCGCCGGGCACCTTTGACCAGATGCGAGTCAAAAACAACGGTTATTCTATAACCTTTATAGCCAGAAAAGTCAGCCAGAATATCTATCAACTTCTTCCTTGCTGCTTCCAGATCATCTTCAGCAATCATTCTCAAATAACTCCATGCATTTATAAAGTTATATCCATCAACTATCAAGTGCACCTTTTCCTTCTCCTTCTTGAATTCTTTGTTTCAAAACCTCAAAAAAGATAATCCCGGCAGCAACAGAAGCATTGTAAGAGTTGACTTTACCCTTTTGGGGGATTTTTATTAAAAAGTCAGCACCTTCTTTAACAAGTCTTGAAATGCCTTTCCCTTCAGAACCAATTATAATACATGTTGGAATCTTGAAGTCACAATCAAATAAAAGTTGTGTAGCATTGTTATCTGCTGCATACACCCAGATACCCTTTTGTTTTAACTCCTCAATTGTCCTTCTCAAATTGACAACCCTTGCAATCTTTATATACTCAATTGCACCCGCTGAAGCCTTTTCAACAGCCGGGGTAATCGGGCATGAGTTTCTCGCTTCAATCACAATCCCATGTGCACCGCACAAATGTGCAGACCTTATAATAGAGCCGAAATTGTGAGGGTCAGTAATCTCATCCAGCAAAACCAGAAAAGGTTTTTCGCCTCTTCCTGATGCTTCAAGCAAGATGTCATCTATGTCATAGTATCTGTACTCCTGAGCAATTGCAATTACTCCCTGTGGGTTTTTGGTCTTTGCCATTCTGTCAATCTTATTTCTGTCAACAAATTTTACAACTATACCTTTTTGCTTGCAAAGATTTATGATCTCTGAAATGGTTTTATCCTTTGCAGTATTTGACACATACACCTCTGCAATAGAACTTCCTGCCTTCAACGCCTCTTTCACAGGATTTTTGCCCTCAATTGTTCTCATCTTTTTCCCTCTTTCCAAGGTATTTCTTCTTCACCTGTTCAAACTCCCCGCAGGAAAACTTCCCTTCGGGACAGTATCCAAGCTTTATACATTTTGGTCCTGCAAACCTGAAAATATTTGGTGCAACCTCTTTTACTATCTCCAAGATTTTATCAGCAACACTTCTTATTTCCCACTGTGCTCTGTTGCAGCAACGCTCACCAAAAAAATGCAAAAGCTCCCTTGCGTTCATTGTCATGATTATCTTTGTCTCACATGCGTTTGGCAAAACATATCTTGCATCTTCAATTGCCATTTTCTCAGCCCTTTTAAAAGCTTCTTTATCGCTAAAACCTTTACTTACAAAAGCAGCTCTGTGTTTTTCCTGAAGCTTTTCTGTCAAAACTCTGTAGGTTCTTGCAATCTCTCTCATGGTATCCTCAAAGATTGTTTTTAACTCTTCATCTTCTTCTATACTCGGTGGAATTACATATTCAAAGCCATCAAGCCTTACATACCTTTGCGACTGCTGGGAATATGAAGCAATTCTATGCCGCACAAGCTGGTGTGTAAAGCTCCTACTAACACCCTCTATTCCAAAAGTAAAGCTAACATGCTCAAGCGGAGACTGGTGCCCTATCTCAACCAAAAAACTCAGAAAGTTCTTTATTGCTTCATCATCAAGCCTGTCAAAAATATTCTCCACAGATGTATTTGAATAGCAGAGCTTTGCAGCCGTTGCAACAACCTTTTCTGGTTCCGGCGTGTGCGACAGCAGGCTAACTTTAAAACCCATTTTTTTCCTCCATATTAGTGTATTCATTCATTTTTTTGGTATAAAAATAATGCTCAATTTGTGATAAAATTATTTTATCACAAAAAGGGGGCATTTTACAGGTATGAAGCTTTTTTTTCAACAGAAGGTACAAAACTTTGTTGTGATAACCCATGACTTTATAAAAAACCATATGCCTTTTTCAGACGGTGAGTTTGTAAAGGTATATATTTACCTGAAGTTTTTGCTGCAAAACAAAGTGGATTTTATCGAAGTAAATAAAATAGCTCAGGACCTGAATCTTCTTGAAAGCGATGTAATCAAAGCCATTGAATTCTGGGCTGAAAGGAAACTTATAAAGATTTCAAAAGATACAGATGGAAACATCACAGTTGACTTTTTTGACGAAAAACTTGATTTTGAAACTGCTGAAACCAAACCAACACCTCCTGTATACACAACAGACGATTTATCAAGATTTTTTGAGACAGATGAGAAGTTCAGAAACCTTTTGGAATTTGCCCAGAAGCAGTACTGCAGAACATTCAATAAAAACGATATAGATGTGCTTCTTGAAATTTACGACTGGTTAAAACTCCCTATTGAGGTTATATATCTTCTCATCAACTATGTTACAATAAACAAGAACAATAAGAACCTGAAATACCTCGAGCAGATTGCCATCAAGTGGAAGGAACTGAACATAGATAGTATCGAGAAAGCTGAGGAGTATATAAGGCTTCAGGAAAGCACCGGCAGAATAAAAAGACTTGTGCTTCAAAACCTTGGAATTTACAACAGAGCTCCTACCAAGGTTGAAGATGAGATAATGAACGTCTGGATAAATGACTGGAAGATGCCCGAAGAGGTAATAATGTATGCACTGAGTCTTATAAAAAATGTCAACAATCCTACCGTTAACTATGTAAATGGTATAATAAAACGATGGTATGAGGCAGGGCTCAGAGATTTAGAGTCAATCAAGAAGTTTGAGCTTGAAAATGCTCAGAAAAGAGAAAAGAATAAAAAAACAGCTTCCAAAAAAGTAACCCACGAAGAAAGGGACCCCTCTACATATACTGCCTTGGAGGAACTTTATAAAAAAGCTCTGAGAGGTAACAGAGATGATGACGATGATGAATAAAAAGAAGATAGTTGAAACAATAAACAGAATATATCAGCAAAGGCGACAAAATGCTGAGATTGCAAGAGAGAAAAAAATTGCAGAATTATCTTCTAAGTCAAAAGAATTTGCCGATTTGAACCAGAAGATAATAAAAGCTGGCTTAAAACTTTCACAGGCTTCTCTTTCTCAGAATCAGGCTGATATAGAAAAGTACACAAAAGTTTTAGACAACCTGATTCAAAAGAGGACAAAACTACTTATCAGCCTTGGACTTGGAAAGGACTATTTAGAACCCGGCTATACCTGCCAAACTTGCAAAGATACAGGTTTTGTGGTGGGTGAAAAAGGAATTGAAGTTTGCAGATGCAGAACTCAGCTTTTTATAGAACTTTTATATCAACAGAGCAAGTTGAAGGACATTTTAAAAGAGCATAACTTTAAAAATTTTAACCTTGAATTCTATTCAAAAGAGATAGACCCAAAAGAGGGCATATCGCCATACGAGAATATGCTGAATATCATAAAAGAAGTGAAAAAATTTGTAAAGAATTTTGACAAGCCTTCTCAAAAAGGTCTACTTTTTTATGGCTCAACCGGGCTTGGCAAAACTTTTTTAGCACACTGTATTGCAAAAGAGATTATTGACAGAAAAAAAACGGTAATATTCCTTGACAGCATTGCCTTTTTTGAGATCTTAAAAGAAAAATATTCCAAAATGGTGAGGCTGTACGATGAGGTGGATGACGAAGAGTACAAAAGCCTTGAAGAGGTGGATCTTTTGATTATAGATGACCTTGGTAATGAAGGAAAAGGCACTGAGTTCTGTCACGGCGTTTTCCAGAGCTTTTTGGACAAACGCTATATGACAAACAAAAAGACAATTATAACAACAAACTATAACATTGATGGACTTTTAAAACTCTATTCAGACAAGACAATGGGAAGGCTTCATGAGTATTTCATGTTTTTGCACCTGTTTGGTGAAGATATAAGGGTTATAAAAGCCAAAACTCAGTTGGAAAAACGTGCGACATAAAATTCAATTTTTTCAATATAATTCTAAAGAGAGGAAGTGCATCTTGTATGGAAGAGATATTACCAAAGTTCTGGACATATGAAGATTATTTGAAATTTCCTAAAGAGGAAAGAGTGGAAATTATTGATGGTGTCATTTATAACATGAGCCCTGCTCCTTCAAGAATACATCAAGAAATTATCTTTGAATTAACACTGATTATTGGAAACTATATAAAGCAGAATAAAAAACCTTGCAAGGTTTATACAGCTCCTTTTGACGTCATCTTAGTAGAGGAAGGAAATGAGGTGAATAAAGCTAAGAATGTAGTTCAGCCTGATATTTCAATTATATGTGACAAAAAGAAACTTACTGAACAAGGTTGTATCGGAACACCTGACATGATAATTGAAGTGGTATCCCAAAACAACTTTTCCCATGACTATATTAGAAAGCTAAATCTTTACACCCAATTTAAAGTAAAAGAATACTGGATTGTAAATCCACAAAACCAGACCATTTTAGTTTATCAACTAAAAGATAACCAAGACTATTTACCACCATCACTTTATACTTTTGATGACAAAATCAAAGTCTTAATCTTTGATGATCTTATAATAGATTTTGCTCAGATAAAAGAGGTGTTATAAAGTAAAAGGGTAACCCCCAAAAACTTTCAAGAAGTTATAGCGGTTACCCTTTTCTGCTTTAATTTATTTTATTGCAAAAAGTAGCTCTCCCTCACAGACAACTTCACCCTCAACACAGGCAACAGCTTTTGCCTTGCCAATTGAGCCTTTGAGAGATATAAGCTCTGTTTCAATCAAAAGCACATCTCCCGGTCTTACAACCTTCTTAAACCTCACTTTATCAATACCCGCAAAAAATGGAGTTTTCCCTTTGAACTCTTCTTTTGAAAGCATTGCAACAGCTCCAACCTGAGCCATTGCCTCAACAATTAAAACACCCGGCATAACAGGCTCTTTTGGGAAATGCCCCTGAAAAAAAGGCTCATTTATTGTTACATTTTTAATCCCCTTTGCCTTTTTTCCTTCTTCTATTTCAATTATTCTATCAACAAGCAAAAAAGGATATCTGTGTGGAAGAATATGTAGTATACTGGTAATATCATACATCAACTACATCTTCCTTTCCTAACTTTTTGAAATTTTTTACAGTTTAATTATAAATACCAAAACAAAATATACAGACATCAAAACCAAACCTATCGGAACCCCAATCCTTGCCCACTCTTTACTTTTAATTTTGAACTTTCCTGCTGATATTATATTTGGTATATTCCCAGGAATTAACATTCCTCCACTTATAATCATTCCAAGAATAATTGCTCGGACCTGTTCATCTGTCATATCTCTTGAAATTTCTGCAGCTGCCAGGGTAGCATTATCAACTATAGCAGAAATCATGTTGACCCAGTAAAGAATTCTGGCATCTAACTTTATAATGTACAAATCTATTAATGGTTTAAAAGCAGTCCCTAACAGCTCAAGTGCAAATACGAATACAAAAACTTTAAAAGCCCTCAAAAACACATCTTTAATGGTTTCTACACTTTCAGTAAATTCATCTTTATCTACTTTACTTGCCTTTTTAACAACAAGAGCTGCTAAAAAAGCCATTAACAGTGTTGTGATAATAATCTCTACTCCAACTGCTCTTGCTAAATAGAAAAAATCTGCTTTGAGTTTTGAAATAGTAATTGTTGCCAATGGCTCACCCACTGGTGTCAATGCAGCACCAAATCCAATTGCAAAACATGCCAATACAATAACCTTTATCTTCGTATTCCTATCAAGTGGCGTGTGATGCATTATTTCGGTTAATAACAATGACGCAATTATGGCAGTAATAAAACTTGAACTTAATCCCAAAATAATAATTACAATAAACACAAAAAATTGGATAGAAATTCTACGAGTCAATAATTCTATCATTGTGTTTATTTTATTTCTAAAGAAGAAAAACAACATTCCAGCTATTAAAACAGCAAAAGTTATATAATAAAGCAGATGATTTTTAAGGATATGCTCAAATAAATCTAAGCTCATCTGCTTAGAGATAACAACACCTATAATGCCCATTATGAACAAAAAATACTCTAAATTGTGTTCTACTGCCTTAACAAAAAAAGGCAAAAATAAAATAATCAAAAGGAGAACTATTAATCCAGTGATCATATTCATCAATCCTTTCAAAATTGATTTTCAAATCAGTTGTTTTTAATCATTTTGTACTCTTGAGTTATTATTTCGTATGCTTGTGAAAGAACATATTCCAATCTTTCAATATTATTTTCTAAATACAAATACCCAATTAATGTTTCAAGGGCTGTAGCATATTTGTAATCACTCAACTTAGCATTCTTAGGAATAGTTTTAGTCTTTGCATTTCTACCTCTCTTCACAATCCACTTTTCATTTTCATCAAGCTTTTCATACAATTTTTTTATAGCTATCGCTTGACTTGAAGCTCTTACATACATAGTAGTTTTCAAGTAATAAAGATAAGGAGTCAAATCAGGATTTTCGGATATCACTTTATTTCTTACATATAACTCATACACTGCATCACCAATATAAGCATATACCAAAGGGCTAAGCAATTTATCAACACTCTCTCTTAAATAAATTTTAAAAGTTACTCACACACTCCTCTTCTCTAATCAGCAGTTCCCAGTACTCTTATTGTATTGACATACGGGTCGGCAGTACCCTGAAGCTGGCAGTCCTCTTCTTTTAAAAGCTTAATGTAGTCCACAAGGTCCTTTGTTATTCTTTCACCGGGCAAAATAAGTGGTATTCCCGGTGGATATGCCATTACCATCTCGCCAGAAATCTCACCTACTGCATTGTCAAGCTCAACAACCTTCTTTGAACTGTAAAAGGCATCCCGCGGTGATACAATAACCTGCGGTGAGTGAAGCACAATTGTTGGGGTCTTTACATCCTTTACACCAAGTTTCTTTGCCATATCGCGCAGCGCTTCGATTAGCTTTTCCACACTCTCCTGAGTATCACCCAGAGTGATTATTGCAAGAATATTATAAAGGTCAGACATCTCTATCTGTATGTTGTATTCATCTCTCAATATCCTTTCAGCCTCATAACCAGTAATTCCAAGTCTTCGGACATTGATCCCAAGTTTTGTCTCATCAAAGTCATAAACACCAGGGGTGCCGATGAGCTCTTTACCAAATGCATAAAGTCCCTCAATCTTGTTTATCTCTTCTCTTGCCATTCTGGCAAGCCTCAATGTCTCCTCCAGCATCTCTTCACCGTACATTGCAAGCTGTTTTCTTGCAACGTCAATCGAACACATCAATATATAGGATGAGCTTGTTGTCATTGTGAGGTTTAGAACCTGTTTTACTGTCTCGGGCTGAATTCTGTGCCCGCGCAGAAGAAGTACCGAACTCTGGGTAAGAGAACCACCCGTTTTATGGGTTGAAACAGCACTCATATCAGCCCCAACTTCCATTGCTGTCAGTGGAAAATCATTGTGGAAGCCCATATGTGCACCATGCGCCTCATCAACCAAAACTGCCATGCCAAACTTGTGTGCAGTTCTTGTGATGGATTTCAAATCACTTGCAATACCATAATATGTTGGATTTATAACAAACACAGCCTTTGCATGAGGATGTTTCATTATTGCCTTTTTAACATTTTCAATTGTCACACCCATAGTAATGCCAAGCTCTTCATTTACCTCCGGTTGAACATACACCGGAATTGCCCCGCTTAAGATTATACCCCCAAACACGCTTTTGTGAGCGTTTCGAGGCAATATTATCTCATCGCCAGGTTCACAGGCCGACATTATCATTGTCTGTACACCCGATGTTGTCCCGTTCACCAGAAAGTATGCATACTGAGCGCCAAATGCACTTGCAAAAAGCCTTTCTGCTTCATAAATCACTCCTATCGGGTTGTTTGCATTGTCCAGATCCTCCATACCATTCAGATCCATTAGCATGACGTTTTGCCCGACAAAGTCAGTAAACTCTTTAAGACCTCTTCCATATTTATGCCCCGGCACATGGAATGGTATAATATTTTTCTCAATGTGTCTTTTTACAGCATCAAAAAGGGGTGTTTTGCTCTGGTCCTCCTTTGTCACCTTATTCTGCCCTGCCTCCATCCACTTTTATTTTTTTAATTTTCTGATTGATAATTATACCACACTTCATTTTTTTTAAAAGTACTTTTTTATTCAAAGAAAATGCGGCTGACTCCCTCTACAAGATAAAGGTCTGTAATGAGCTGATTTATGTTTGCATCGGGAAGCACAAGAACTTTGTAATAAATCTTTTCTGTCTCCTCATGAATAAATTTAAGGTCTTTTATTGCAATAGCATGTGCGGACAGAATAGAATCAATCTTCTGGATTGAATCCTTGAGATTGTGCCCCTCAACAACAATCGACCTTAAAATCCCTTTGGAAACAAATCTCACTTCAAATTTCTTCAAAAAAATTAATGTAAGGTATACAGCAGCTGTTGCCAGAGCCGCACCTTTATAATAGCCAATTCCAATTGCCAGCCCAATACATGCAACAGCCCACAGTGTTGCAGCTGTTGTTAAACCCTTTACTGTAGCACCATCTTTTATTATAGTGCCTGCACCCAAAAAACCAATCCCCGAGATTACCTGAGCACCAAGCCTTGCAACGTCTATGTTGGCATGTCCCTTATAGTATACATTAAAAATGTACTCTGACGTCATCATAACAAGAGTAGAGCCCACACACACCAGAATATGAGTTCTAAAGCCTGCGGGTCTGTGGACATTTTCGCGCTCAATGCCAATAAGACCACCTGCTAAGATTGCAAACATGATCTTTAGAATGTCTTCTAACATTCAAAATCCCTCTAATCTATAGGATATATTCATATTTTATACTACAATTCAGCAAAAATTAAAATGTTATCCTCAATTTATATAAAATAATAGCAGTAAGAAGGGCAGCTTTAAAATAAATTCTTGCATCTAAAAAATTCCCAAATAATACCTGCTTTTTTACTGTTATTCCCTGCCACTCTCACTGCTATACATAAAAACTTACTCTTCTTCCCAGTTATGATATACCTCTTTTACATCATCGTTGTCTTCAAGCATGTCAATCAGTCTTCTCATCTTCTGGGCATCCTCTTCAGAAAGCTTTACAGTGGTCTGGGGAATCATCTCTATTTGAGCTCTTATAAAAGTAAATCCATCCCTCTCCAAACCTTCTCTCACCCTTGAAAAATCCTCAGGAGAAGTTATTATCTCATATATATCATTTTCTGAAGAAAAATCTTCTGCTCCATACTCCAAAGCTTTCTCCATCACAAAATCTTCATCAGGAAAACTCTCTTTGTCTATTATAATCACACCTTTTCTGCTGAACATCCAGGATACACAACCAGTTTGCCCCAAATTACCACCATTTTTGTCAAAGATATGTCTGATTTCCCCGGCAGTTCTGTTCCTGTTGTTTGTCATAGCCTCAACAATTACAGCAACACCGCCAGGACCATAGCCTTCGTATGTAATGTCTTCGTACCCTGTAGTGTCAATTTCACCGGCTGCTTTTTTTATAAACCCCATTATCTTGTCCATGGGCATATTGTTAGCTTTTGCTTTTGCAATCACATCTCTGAGTTTGGGATTTGCTTCAGGGTCAGGACCATACAATCTGGCTACAACCATCAATTCCCTGCCCAGTTTTGTGAAAATTTTGGCTTTCTGAGCATCAGTTTTTTCCTTCTTATGTTTTATATTTGCCCATTTTGAATGTCCAGCCATCCATCTCACACCTACCCCGTTTGTATAGTATACATGAATAATTTTCAATTTTTGCCTTTGACGAATATCTTAGCTTATATGAATTAACAAAAGCATTCAGTACACAGAAATTATAAATTCAATTTAGGATTAATGTCAAATAGAATTTATTATTTATATGAAAAATGGTGTGAGAAAAACTGAGGGTACATACACATAAAGCAGTGCCTGAGCTACAACAATTACAAATAAACTCACAAATGCTTTCGGTCTTGATATACCAAAACCTTTTGAAAATGCTTCATACAAAGATATTAAAAACGCCAATTCGGCTGCTTTAAAAATCACAAAGCTCAAAGGCAAAAATGATAATACAACTCCTATGAGAAACACATAACAGGGGATTAAGTATGATACTGTTAATATTGTTGTAATCTGGGATAGTTTTGTTCTTCTTCCTGTCAGTATTGAGGATACTATAAACAAAATTACGCTCATAACAAAAAGTCTTAAAATTTCTGCTGAAAATAAGTTTATTACAAGTTTTGCCAGTCTCAAATTCTCAATATCATAGTTTATTATTCTATCTGCAAAAAAGATAAGACCTGATTCTTGTGGCAGCATCTCATTTCTGCCCTTAATCTGCACATACACATACAATGAAAATAAAACCAGATAAATTAAATAAATTGCTATTCCAGCAGGAAAATTATTTATAAGTGAAACATCCCTGATAAAATTCAAAGGATTAAAGATAGCATTCCTGTACATATTTTCTTTTTTGTTCACAGACCATTCACTTCCTTTTTTGTAAAATTACCTGAAGTATTTAAATTGCTTCAAGACACAGGCCTTTTCTTTCGACCAAAAAGTTACCCCCTGTAAGGTCAGAAAGTAATTTTACAAATTCGTCGGCATGTTCTGCTTTCACCAAAACAAGGATGTCCACCACCTGCGAGTATTCTATTTCAAGTATTTTAGTCCTATTTTTCTCAATCAACCACCTGACTTTTTCATAGTCAGGATAATCCACAGTTATGGCTATCTTCTCACACTCATGATACTCCAAAACTCCTGCCTTTTCAATACAAACTGCGGCAGCCTGGGTATACGCTCTCACAAGTCCTGATGCACCAAGGAGTATTCCACCAAAATAACGGGTAACAACCAGCAGAACATTGGAAAGCCCGTTTTTTCTTATAACCTCCATCACAGGCAGCCCTGCTGTGCCCTGTGGTTCTCCATCATCCGAGTATTTTTGAACCGGATATTCAATGCCATATGTATAGGCATATACATTATGAGTTGCATCGTAAAACTCTTTTCGTATTTCATTTAAATAAAAATCCACTTCCTGCTGATTTTCCACTCTAAATATTGAGGCAATAAATCTGGATTTTTTTTCTACAATCTCTGCTCGTGTGTTTTCTCTTATAGTTTTAAAGCCCATATCCCCATTCCCTTCCCTTTTTTAGCCCTCATTTTCCCTGGTTAGAAGCAGAAGCAAAAGGGCTGTCATATTTTGATTTAATGACAGCCCCCTTTTAGCCTCTATCAATTATATTATAGACATCAATTTAAATATTCACAAGCTGCTTGTATTGCTGATACGCACAGGAAGCCAAAGCCTTATCCTGACTATAAGTAATCTTCTGAAGAGCCTCTTCAATATCAAAATATCCTGCATCATATACATTCTCTTCTTTATTCTCCTTCAAAAACTCCGGGGATTTTGCCTCCATGATATACCAGACTATTTTATTGCACACTGGCTTCTGACGTGTCACCGAATAGAATTCGTAACTTGTTTGACCTGCAGTTGACAGAATTGAAGCATCAATCCCAACCTCTTCTTTTACCCGTCTTACAGCAACCTCAGGTGCAATCTCACCGTTCCTGATAACGCCCTTGGGAAACACCCATTCACCTTTTTCATTTTTCATAATAAAAATTTTGCCCTGATAGAATACAACCCCACCAGCACAGTTTCTAATAAGCACTGCGGACAACCCCTTTCCTTTTTTATTTAAATTAAAATTTCCCCCTTAAATTAATAATACCCTCTTTATGCATTATATTCAACTTGAGCATCTTAGAATGTGAAAAATCTTTATTTATATCCTCTCAACAATCATATCAAGAAGCCTGTCAATACCTGCTTTATTTTTAGCTGAAATAAAAACAGACGGAACCCGGTCAAAAATGTGCAAATCGAAAGAGTTGACTTTATCAATCTTGTTATACACTCTAATAATAGGAATGTTGTCAGCACCAAGCTGCTTTAGTAAATCCTCCGAGACTTTTATGTGTTCAAAGTAGAACGGGTCTGATACATCCACAACATTTAAAATTAAATTTGAATATCTCACCTCTTCAAGAGTTGAAGAAAAGGCTTCTACCAAATGATGTGGAAGGTTGCGTATAAAACCAACTGTATCTGTAACCAAAAACTCTTTACCTTTATGGTACACTCTTCTTGTTGTGGTATCAAGAGTAGCAAATAGCTTATCCTCAACAAGTACATCTGCTTTTGAAAGTACGTTCATCAAAGTTGATTTGCCGGCATTTGTATAACCTATAATAGAAACAACCGGGGCATTGTTCTCTATTCTACTTTTTCTCTGTATTTCTCTGCTTTTCTTTACCTTTTCAAGTTCCTTTTTGATCTCTTCTATACGTCTTTGGATATGTCTTCTATCAAGCTCAAGCTTTGTCTCACCGGGACCTCTTGTGCCAATCCCACCACCAAGTCTTGAAAGTATGGTCCCCATTCCACGAAGTCGTGGAAGCAGCGTAAGAAGCTGGGCAAGCTCCACCTGAAGTTTTCCTTCTTTTGTCCTTGCCCTTCTTGCAAATATGTCAAGTATGACGTCTGTTCTATCAATTACTTTTCTCAAAAGGGCCTCTTCAAGATTCTTTATCTGTGCCGGAGTCAGCTCCCTGTTAAAGATTACAACATCAATGTCTTTTTGCTGACATATTTGTAAGATCTCTTCCACTTTACCCCTGCCTATAAAATATGCAGGGTCTATGTTGCGTCTTACCTGGACAACCCTGTCAATTACCTTTACACCTGCTGTGTGACACAGGCTTTCAAGTTCATCAAACAGATATTTGTCAATTTCAGAATCACTTCTTGCCCACACATCAACCAAAAGAGCCTTTTCTTCAATCTTATCACTATCAATATCATAGATTTTTTCTCTTTCTTTTTGCTTTCGGTCAATTTCTGAAATTTTGTGTGATATGTCAAATCCATAGAAATACTCAACCTTAAAAGGACCGAGTATTTCAATATCTTTAAGTGCTTTACCCCAAAACGCTACAGTCGCTTCTTCTGTCTTTAGCGAAACTGTCATTATATAATCATATTTTTCCAAAATCAGTGTTGACAAATCACTCATAGAGGGGCTGGACTGGTTTGTCAGATGAGTATGGATGATGGCTGCTTTTTTCTGAGGCTTAAGTTTATCTTCAATCTCTATCTTATCCTTTTCTCCAATTACAACCTCTTCAATGTTACCCTTCCTGTTCATTATCACAGCAACTTCTTTATTCAGTTTCTGGGAGATTTCTTTTAAACCATTGTAGATAAACTGGTCTATCATATACTCGTCGCTTTTGTAGCGCCTGAGCTTTTCAATGAGGTCTCTGTAGTATTCTCTTATCCTTGCCATAAATCTTAAAACTTAAAGCCCCCTTTTGTAATTTTCTATATGTCAAAAAAAGCCCAAACCTAAGGGGGAGAAAACCATATCCCGTCCCATAGGCTTGGGCTTTTTTTATTACTCGATTATTGTTGTAACAGAACCTGCACCAACTGTTCTTCCGCCTTCACGGATAGCAAATCTGAGTCCTGATTCAATTGCAATTGGGGAAATAAGTTCAACTGTCATCTCAACATTGTCGCCAGGCATGCACATTTCAACACCCTCTGGTAGTGTAATAGTACCTGTAACGTCTGTTGTTCTGAAGTAGAACTGCGGTCTGTAACCGTTGAAGAATGGTGTATGTCTTCCACCCTCTTCTTTTGTCAGTACATAAACCTGTGCTTTGAATTTGGTGTGAGGTTTGATTGTGCCTGGCTTTGCAAGAACCTGACCTCTTTCAACCTCATTCTTCTGGATACCTCTGAGCAAGCAACCTACGTTGTCACCTGCAACTGCTTCGTCAAGTACCTTTCTGAACATCTCAATACCTGTTACAACAGTCTTCCTTGGCTCCGGTGCAAAACCAACAATTTCAACCTCTTCGCCTGTCTTGAGTGTTCCTCTTTCAACTCTACCTGTAACAACTGTACCTCTACCTGTAATTGAGAACACGTCCTCAATTGGCATCAAGAATGGTTTGTCAATGTCTCTTTGTGGTGTTGGAATGTATTTGTCAACCGCATCCATAAGCTCTAAAATGCACTGATACTCCGGTGCATTCGGGTCCTGTGATGTTGACTCCAACGCCTTTAAAGCAGAACCTTTAATGATTGGTACCTCATCACCAGGATAACCATACTTTGACAGAAGCTCTCTAACTTCCATCTCAACAAGCTCAATTAATTCTGGGTCGTCTACCATGTCTACCTTGTTGAGGAATACAACGATGTATGGAACGTTAACCTGTCTTGCAAGCAAAATGTGCTCTCTTGTCTGTGGCATTGGACCATCTGCTGCAGATACAACCAGGATAGCACCATCCATCTGAGCAGCACCTGTTATCATGTTCTTTACATAGTCAGCATGTCCTGGGCAGTCAACGTGTGCATAGTGTCTTGCATCTGTCTCATACTCAACGTGTGCTGTGTTGATTGTGATACCTCTTTCTCTTTCCTCTGGAGCCTTGTCAATCTGGTCATAAGCCATAAACTGAGCTTTACCTTTTAGCGCCAAAACCTTTGTGATTGCTGCTGTCAATGTTGTCTTACCATGGTCAACGTGTCCAATTGTACCTATGTTTACGTGTGGTTTTGTTCTTTCAAATTTAGCCTTTGCCATCCTCGTTTTATCCTCCTTCACGATAATAATATTTTTTGATTTATGTTAATGTTTAAAATTACAACCACGGCTTATGAATTATTTTATCATTTATTTGTTCTTCATTTCAAGAATCTTATCAGCAATATTCTTTGGAACCTCTTCATAGTGATCAAACTGCATTGTATATGTGCCACGACCCTGTGTTTTAGACCTCAGGTCTGTTGCATATCCAAACATTTCAGCAAGTGGAACATATGCACGGATAACCTGCGCATTTCCTCTGAGTTCCATACCTTCAATTCTACCTCTTCTTGCGTTAATATCACCCATTACATCGCCCATATACTCTTCGGGCACAACAACTTCAACCTTCATAATAGGTTCCAGCAGAACCGGGTCTGCCTTTTTCATACCCTCTCTGAAAGCCTGAGCCGCCGCAATCCTGAACGCCATGTCACTTGAGTCAACTTCATGGTAAGAACCATCAAACAGAGTTACTCTTACATCCACAACAGGATACCCTGCCAGAACACCTGTCTGCATAGCTTCCTGAACTCCCGCGTCCACCGATGGTATGAATTCTTTTGGAATCACACCACCAACAATCTTGTTAACAAATTCATATCCCTTGCCTCTTTCAAGCGGCTCAAGTTCAAGCCATACATGACCGTATTGACCTCTACCACCTGATTGCCTGATGTATTTACCTTCAACCTTGACCGACTTTTTAATTGTCTCTTTGTAAGCAACCTGTGGTTTACCAACGTTTACATCCACTTTGAACTCTCTTTTCATTCTGTCAACAATAATCTCTAAATGCAGCTCACCCATACCTGCAATTAGTGTCTGACCTGTTTCATGGTTTGTTGACACTCTAAATGTCGGGTCCTCTTCAGAAAGTCTTTGCAGTGCAATACCCATCTTTTCCTGGTCAGCCTTTGTCTTTGGTTCAATTGCAACCTGAATAACAGGCTCTGGAAATTCCATTGACTCCAGTATTATCGGGTGGTTTTCATCACACAGGGTATCACCTGTTGTTGTATTGGAAAGACCTATTGCTGCACAAATGTCACCTGCATATACTGCATCAATGTCTTCTCTGTGATTTGCATGCATCTGAAGAAGTCTTCCAACTCTCTCTTTCTTGTTCTTTGTTGAGTTATATACATAGGAACCTGCATGAAGTATACCCGAGTAAACCCTTAAGAATGTGAGCTTACCAACATATGGATCAGACATAATCTTAAACGCCAGAGCACAGAATGGCTCATCTTCACTTGTTCTTCTTTCAATCTCTTCGCCAGTGTCAGGCGAAAATCCTTTAACAGCTGCAATGTCAACCGGTGATGGTAAATAGTCAACAACAGCATCTAAAAGTGGCTGAACACCTTTATTTCTATATGACGAACCGCACAAAACAGGTGTCATTTGCATGTTTATTGTTGCTTTTCTTATAGCAGCTTTGAGCTCATCAACTGTAATCTCTTCACCTTCTAAATATTTTACCATGATCTCTTCATCTGTTTCAGCCACCGCTTCTAAAAGTTTTGTGCGATACTCTTCTGCAACATCTTTTACATCATCTGGAATTTCTGTCTCCTGAGAAACCTTACCAAGGTCATCTACATATATAATAGCCTTCATTGTAAGAAGGTCTACAACACCTCTGAAAGTGTCCTCTTTGCCAATTGGTACCTGAATCGCAACAGGGTTGGCACCCAGTCTTTCCTTCATCATCTCAATGACATTGAAGAAGTTAGCACCCATTATATCCATCTTGTTAACATACGCAATTCTCGGAACACGATACTTGTCCGCCTGTCTCCACACAGTCTCTGACTGTGGCTCAACACCGCCTTTTGCACAGAATACAGCTATTGCACCGTCAAGCACACGCAGAGACCTTTCTACTTCAACCGTGAAGTCAACATGCCCTGGTGTGTCAATGATGTTTATTCTGTGCCCTCTCCACTCACAGGTTGTAGCAGCCGAGGTTATTGTAATACCTCTTTCCTGTTCCTGTTCCATCCAGTCCATGGTAGCTGTACCTTCATGGACTTCTCCCAGTTTATGAACCTTACCGGTATAGAAAAGAATTCTCTCTGTTGTTGTAGTTTTCCCTGCATCTATATGAGCCATAATACCTATATTTCTTGTTTTTTCAAGCGGAAACTGCCTGGGCAATTTCTTCTGTCCTCCTTGTCAAAAAAGTAATATTACCATCTATAATGTGCAAATGCTCTATTTGCCTCTGCCATTCTATGTGTATCTTCTTTCTTCTTGACTGCACCGCCTGTATTGTTTGCTGCATCCATAATCTCTGCAGCAAGCTTTTCCCTCATTGTTCTTTTGTCTTTTCTTTCCCTTGCATATTCAACAAGCCATCTAACACCAAGCGAAAGTCTTCTGTCAGGTGATACTTCAATCGGAATCTGATATGTTGCACCACCAACTCTTCTTGGCCTTACCTCAAGTACTGGCATAACATTATTAAGTGCCTGTTCCAGCACCTCAAGCGGATCTTTACCGGTTTTTTCTCTAACTATATCAAATGCACCATATACTATCTTCTGTGCAATAGATTTTTTTCCATCTTTCATTACCTTGTTTATAAGCTTTGCCACCACTCTGTCATTATAGACTGGATCTGGCAATATTTCTCTTTTCTTTGCTGGTCCTTTTCTTGGCAAACTCTACCCCTCCTTTTTAAAAACTACAATCATCTTTTTTAAAGCTTGTATCCTGCTCTACGCTACCCTGTCATATTCATTATTTCTTTGCCGCGCCAGCTGCCTGCTGCTTTGGTCTTTTTGCTCCATATTTGGAACGGCCCTGTCTTCTGTTAGCAACACCAGCACAGTCAAGAGTTCCTCTTACAATATGGTACCTTACACCCGGCAGGTCCTTGACTCTTCCACCTCTTACAAGAACAACAGAGTGTTCCTGCAGGTTGTGACCAATACCAGGAATGTATGCTGTCACTTCAATACCATTTGTAAGCCTTACTCTGGCAACCTTTCTTAAAGCAGAGTTTGGCTTCTTTGGTGTAACAGTTTTTACAACTGTACAAACACCTCTTCTCTGTGGACAGCTTATATCATAGTACTTCTTTTTAAGTGAATTAAAACCTTTCTGGAGCGCTGGTGCTTTTGACTTATCAATCTTCTTTTCACGCCCATATCTTACAAGCTGGTTTATTGTTGGCATTCATTACACCTCCTTGTCGAAAATCTTATTCAATTATTGCGGCAGAGGATGCTGCCACACTTATACCGCAAATCTTTCCAAGTTCCTTTTTGGAATCAACAAACACAAGCTTTATACCTTTTTGTTTGCACATCTCTATAATATCCCTCACTACCCATTCGTCGCTATCTTTTGCCACGAATACTATTTTGGCTTTCCCTTTCTGGATAGCTTGGGCAGTTTGGCGCGCCCCTACTGTCTTAGGAGAAGTTTTTAAGGCTTCTAAGTCTGATGACAAATTCACTTCCTCCCTTTTTCACAATGGAAGGTGTAAAATTACACTCAAATATAATAACACTCAAATTATTTTATGTCAAGAAAGTTTGCTAAAGCAGCTTTTAGGCTTTTTCAAGGGGTATGCCTCTAAAAGTTCTATCGGGCATACCCCTTTTTTCTTTTATACTTTTTCTTGAACCACAATATTTCTGTATTTTGCCATTCCAGTTCCTGCTGGAATTAGCTTGCCTATGATAACATTCTCTTTAAGACCAATCAGTGGGTCCACTTTACCCTTAATTGCTGCATCGGTCAAAACTCTTGTTGTCTCCTGGAAAGATGCAGCAGACAAAAACGACTCTGTTGACAGTGCTGCCTTTGTAATACCCAGAAGCACCCTTCTTCCAAGAGCAGGACGTTTGCTTTCTGCTATCGCTCTGTCATTCTCTTCTTCAAACCTGTGAATCTCTACAATATCGCCCGGCAAAAGCTCTGTATCACCCGCATCTTCAATTTTGACCTTTTTCATCATCTGCCTGATTATTATTTCTATGTGTTTATCATTTATATCAACACCCTGCATCTTGTAAACTTTCTGGACTTCTGCCAGAAGATAGCTCTGAACCCCTCTTGGTCCTTTTATCCTCAGCAAATCATGTGGATTGAGTGAACCTTCTGTAAGTTCATCTCCTGCTTTTACATAATCCCCATCATTCACTTTCAACCTTGCACCATATGGCACTTCATAAGTCCTTTCCTCTCCATTGTCGTTGCGCACTGTGATAGTCTTCTTCTTATCTTCCTTTATAGAAACATACCCTTCTATCTCAGAAATTATAGCAACTCCTTTTGGTTTTCTTGCTTCAAATAGCTCTTCAACCCTCGGAAGACCCTGTGTAATGTCCTGCCCTGCAATACCACCTGTGTGGAATGTTCTCATTGTAAGCTGTGTTCCCGGTTCACCTATAGCCTGAGCAGCAATAATACCCACTGCTTCACCAACGTTTACCGGCTGTCCTGTGCCAAGGTCAAGCCCATAACACTTTGCACAAACTCCATATTTTGTTTTGCATTCAAGCACTGACCTTACATACACACTCTTTATACCAGCCTCTACTATTCTGTTTGCATTATTATCTGTTATAACCTCATTCCTTCTTACTATGATCTCTCCAGTTTGCGGATGTACAATATCTTCGGCAGCATATCTTCCTATTATCCTTTCTTCAAGCGTCTCAATTACCTCTGTGCCATCCCTTATCTCTTCCACCCAAACACCTTTGCTTGTACCACAGTCCTCTTCACGAACAATAATATCCTGAGCAACATCAACAAGTCTTCTTGTCAAATAACCTGAGTCAGCTGTTCTTAGCGCTGTATCTGCAAGCCCTTTTCTTGCACCATGTGTAGAGATGAAAAATTCCAGAACATTTAAGCCCTCTCTGAAGTTTGACTTAATAGGCATCTCTATGGTCTTTCCGGATGGATTTGCCATAAGCCCACGCATACCTGCAAGCTGGCTTATCTGATTTTTTGAACCTCTCGCCCCCGAGTTTGCCATCATGTATATCGGGTTAAACTCATCAAGATTCTGGATAAGTTCCTCTGTTATCCTGTCCTTTGTCTCATTCCACACAGTAATTACCTGTTCATATCTCTCCTCATCCGAAATCAATCCATGCCTGTATAGCTTTTCAATCTCCTCAACCCTTTGCTCAGCCTCTGCTATGAGCTTTTGCTTAACCTCTGGAATTACCATGTCGGATACAGAAATTGTGATTGCTCCCCTTGTTGAAAATTTAAATCCAAGCTCTTTTATCTCATCCAAAATCTCTGCCGTTTTAGTATTTCCATAAACTTTTATACACCTGTCAATGATTTTGCCCAGCATTTTTTTATCAACAAGCGTATCTATCTCGTACTTTATCCAGTTCTCCTTTTTGCTTCTGTCGACAAATCCCAGGTTCTGTGGAATTACTTGATTCAGTATAATTTTCCCTACAGTTGTCTCAACAATTCCCGAAACAACCTCACCGTCTTTCTCAACCGTCCTCTTTACTTTGATTCTGGCATGTAGCCCCACCGCTTTATGATCATACGCTAAAAGCGCCTCATCCTCTGAGGAGAATATCATCCCTTCGCCTCTGTCACCCTTCTTCTCAAGCGTCAGGTAATATATTCCCAGAACCATATCCTGGGTTGGAACCACAATAGGCTTACCATCGGCAGGTTTTAGCAAATTGTTCGCAGAAAGCATTAAAAACCTTGCCTCAGCCTGTGCCTCTGCAGACAGTGGAACATGCACCGCCATCTGGTCGCCGTCAAAGTCAGCATTGTATGCTGTGCACACCAGAGGATGGAGTCTTATAGCTCTTCCTTCAACAAGTACTGGCTCAAATGCCTGAATACCAAGCCTGTGCAATGTTGGAGCACGGTTTAGCAAAACCGGATGGTCTTTTATAACTTCTTCCAGTATATCCCATACTTCACTTCTCTGTCTTTCCACTGCCTTTTTGGCGTTTTTGATATTGTTGCAAATTCCTTTTTCAACAAGCTTTTTCATAACAAAAGGCTTGAAAAGCTCAAGTGCCATTTCCTTTGGAAGACCACACTGGTATATTTTTAGCTCCGGTCCAACAACAATAACAGAACGTCCTGAATAGTCAACACGTTTACCCAGAAGGTTCTGTCTGAACCTTCCCTGCTTACCTTTTAACATATCAGACAAAGACTTAAGAGCTCTGTTTCCTGGACCTGTGACAGGTCTGCCACGTCTTCCGTTATCAATCAGTGCGTCAACCGCTTCCTGAAGCATCCTCTTCTCATTTCTGATTATTATGTCGGGCGCACCCAGGTCAATCAACTTTTTCAAACGATTATTTCTGTTTATAACTCTCCTGTAAAGGTCATTCAAGTCAGATGTTGCAAATCTCCCACCATCAAGCTGCACCATCGGGCGAAGCTCAGGTGGAATTACTGGTATTACGTCTAATATCATCCACTCGGGTCTGTTACCTGACCTTCTGAACGCCTCAACAACTTCAAGCCTTTTTATTATTTTCAGTTTCTTTTGCCCTGTTGCCATTTCAAGCTCTTCTCTTAGCTCCTTTGAGAGCTTATCCAAATCTATTTCCTTTAAAAGCTCCTTTATAGCTTCTGCACCCATTCCCGCTTTGAATCTGTCACCATATTTCTCTTTAAGCTCTCTGTATTCT
The DNA here is from genome assembly GCF_026810225.1 of Caldicellulosiruptor morganii. Lineage (NCBI taxonomy): Bacteria > Bacillati > Bacillota > Caldicellulosiruptorales > Caldicellulosiruptoraceae > Caldicellulosiruptor > Caldicellulosiruptor morganii. Next base: position 656,294 of record NZ_CP113865.1, on the reverse strand, counting down.
TTTTCAGACAAAATCTGCTTCTTCTCTAAGTTAGGTACATCGCCCGGGTCAATTACAACATACGCTGCAAAATACAGGACCTTTTCTAAGTTTCTTGGTGTCATGTCAAGTATAAGTCCCATTCTGCTTGGTACACCTTTGAAATACCAGATGTGAGAGACGGGGGCAGCAAGTTCAATGTGCCCCATTCTCTCACGTCTTACTTTTGATTTTGTTACCTCAACACCGCATTTGTCACATACAACACCTTTGTATTTCACTTTTTTGTACTTTCCACAATGACACTCCCAGTCCTTTGTCGGACCAAAAATCTTTTCACAAAAAAGCCCATCTTTTTCGGGCTTCAATGTTCTATAGTTTATAGTCTCGGGTTTTTTTACCTCGCCTCTTGACCATTCTCTAATCTTTTCAGGAGAAGCAAGGCTAATCTTTATGGCATCAAAGTTGAATAAATCCATTCCACCTCACACCCACCTTTTTGAGGTTTTTACTCGTCAAAATCATCGTCTGCACCCTCGTCTTGCTCATTGACTGCATCCATTAAATCCTCATAGAATTTTTCTCTGTCTTCTTCAACATCTTCAATATCCTCAAGTCCCTGTTCAAAACCTGTCAGACCCTGTATTTGCTCATCTTCATCTACAGATTCTTTGAGCTCTATCTCTTTGTTATCCTCAGACAGTAGTTTCACATCAAGGCACAAGCTCTGGAGCTCTTTTACCAGAACCTTAAACGACTCAGGTATACCCGGCTCTGGAATATTCTCTCCCTTTACAATTGCCTCATAGGTCTTTACTCTACCGGTGACATCGTCAGATTTCACAGTCAAAAGTTCCTGCAATGTATACGCAGCTCCATATGCTTCAAGCGCCCAGACTTCCATCTCACCAAATCTCTGCCCGCCAAACTGAGCTTTACCACCAAGTGGTTGCTGTGTAACAAGTGAATAAGGACCTGTTGAGCGTGCGTGAATCTTATCATCAACAAGATGCACAAGCTTTAGCATGTACATATAACCTACAGTGACTTCATTATCAAATGGCTCACCAGTTCTTCCATCATAGAGTACTGTTTTCCCACTTGGTGAAAGCCCTGCAAGTTTTAAAGCCTCTTCTATATCCTCTTCCTTGGCACCGTCAAACACAGGCGTTGCTACTTTCCAGCCAAGTGCTTTTGCTGCATAACCTAAGTGCGTCTCCAAAATCTGCCCGATATTCATACGCGATGGTACACCCAGCGGGTTCAATACAATATCAACCGGAGTACCGTCGGGTAAAAATGGCATGTCCTCAACAGGCAGAATTCTTGAAATAACACCTTTATTACCATGCCTTCCTGCCATCTTGTCGCCAACCGAAATTTTTCTTTTCTGGGCAACATATACCCTTACAAGCTGATTTACACCCGGTGGTAGCTCATCGCCTTTGTCACGGGAGAACACTTTCACATCAACAACTATTCCACCCTCACCATGAGGTACTCTCAAGGATGTATCCCTTGTTTCTCTTGCCTTTTCACCAAAAATAGCTCTCAAAAGCCTCTCTTCGGCAGTGAGCTCTGTTTCCCCTTTTGGTGTAACTTTACCTACAAGAATATCTCCACTTTTTACTTCTGCACCAATTCTAATAATTCCCCTTTCATCCAGGTCCTTGATTGCATCCTCACCTATATTTGGTATGTCTCTGGTTATCTCTTCCGGACCTAACTTTGTATCCCTTGCCTCACATTCATATTCTTCTATATGAATGGATGTATATACATCTTCTTTTACAAGCCTTTCAGAGATTAATATAGCGTCTTCATAGTTATAGCCTTCCCATGGCATGAATGCAACAAGAACATTTTTGCCAAGCGCAAGCTCGCCATGGTCGGTTGATGGTCCGTCTGCTATAACCTCGCCTGCCTTTACTTCCTGCCCCTTTTTCACAATTGGTCGCTGGTTAAAACACGTCCCCTGGTTTGTCCTCTTAAATTTCAAAAGATGATATACATCCTTTGTGCCATCATTATTCTTGATGACAATCTCATCGGCAGAAACCTTCTCAACAATACCGTCTTTCTTGGCAACTACGCAAACACCAGAATCCACAGCAGCTCTATACTCAACACCTGTGCCAATAATTGGTGACTCTGTCATCAGAAGTGGAACAGCCTGCCTCTGCATGTTGGAGCCCATGAGCGCGCGGTTTGCGTCGTCATTTTCCAAAAATGGTATTAATGATGTAGACACTGAAACAATCTGTTTTGGTGATATATCAACAAGGTCTACCTCATGCTTGTCAACCTCAATAATATCCTCTCCAAATCTTACTGTAATTCTCTGGTTTACAAATCTTCCTTCATCATCTACAGGTTCTGTCGCCTGAGCAATTTTGTATGTGTCCTCTTCATCTGCCGTAAGATATATCACCTCATCAGTAACTCTTCCTTCTTTCTTATCCACCTTTCTGTAGGGTGTCTCCAAAAAGCCATATTCATTGACTCTTGCATATGTTGCTAAGGATGTTATAAGACCGATATTGGGTCCCTCGGGTGTTTCAATAGGACACATTCTTCCATAGTGAGAATGATGAACGTCCCTTACCTCAAACCCTGCTCTGTCTCTTGAAAGCCCCCCTGGACCAAGTGCAGAAAGTCTCCTTTTGTTTGTCAAAGCTGCAAGCGGGTTCACCTGGTCCATAAACTGAGAAAGCGGGCTTGAACCAAAAAATTCCTTAATTGCAGCTGTCACAGGACGTATATTTATAAGCGTTTGTGGTGTGACAGAAGCAATATCCTGTATGTTCATTCTCTCCCGGATAACCCTTTCCATTCGTGCAAAACCTATTCTGAGTTGGTTTTGCAGCAGCTCACCCACCGCTCTTACTCTTCTGTTTCCAAGGTGGTCTATATCATCTGTATGACCAATACCATATTTTAAGCCCAGGAAATAGCTTGTTGCAGCAAATATATCATCTATTGTGAGACAATACGGTACAAGTTCTCTTTCTCTCTCTTTAATTAACTGTTTAATTTCACTCACATCGCTGGTCGCAGACAGAATCTCTTTGAGAACAGGTAGATATACAAGTTCTCTGATGTTCAAATCAGAGACATCAAAATCCACATACTTTTCAAGCTTTACTGTATTGTTTCCAACCACTTTGAATACTCTGCTGTCTTCTATATATATTAAAACCTCATTAATACCTGCATCCTGAATAGCAAGTGCTGTTTCTCTCGATATTATTTCACCCTCTTTTACAAGTATCTCCCCTGTTGTTTCATCAACAACATCCTGGGCAGCTCTTTTGTTAAAAATTCTCTTCCACAATGATAATTTTTTATTTAACTTGTACCTTCCTACCTTTGCCAGATCATATCCTCTTGGATCAAAATACATTCTTTTCAGCAAACTTCTTGCATTTTCAACATTCGGTGGCTCACCAGGTCTGAGCCTTCTGTAAATCTCCAAAAGTGCATTTTCAACCGGATTTCCAAGCTCGCCTTTGTTGGCTTCTTTCTCAAGAGAAGCTTTTAACCTCTCATCCTCACCAAATTTGTCAAATATTAGTTGCTGATTGTAAAGTCCCAGTGCTTTGAGGAATGTTGTCAATGGCACTTTCCTTGTTCTGTCCAGTCTGACAGACAAAAGCTCGCTGGTGTCTGTTTCAAACTCAAGCCATGCACCCCTGTTTGGAATCACAGTGCCAGAAAAAATCTTGCGACCCTGTTTGTCAATTGAGGATGCAAAATAACACCCAGGTGATCGTATGAGCTGGCTTACAATTACTCTTTCTGCCCCATTGATTATAAATGTCCCTGTTTCGGTCATAATTGGAAAATCGCCCATATAGATGTCCTGTTCTTTTATCTCACCTGTTTCTTTGTTAATCAATCTCACTTTAACCTTGAGAGGTCTTGCGTACGTTGCATCTCTCTCTTTACATTCTTGCTCAGAATACTTTGGTGGTCCGTCAAAATAGTAGTCCACAAACTCCAAAAGCAAATTCTCTGAGTAGTCCTTGATAGGAGATATCTCTTTTAAAACCTCTCTGAGTCCTTCGTCTAAAAACCACTGAAATGACTTTTTCTGGATTTCCAGCAGATATGGCAAATCCAGAACTTCTTTTACTTTTCCATAGCTCATTCTCTGTACTTTTCCATATTGCACAGGACGAGGTAGCGCCAACTAAATCACCTCTTAAAAAAATTTCCTTCTCTTTAATATTGTTTCCTTAAACTTACAAGTGCATTCATGAAAGTATCTATATCGACATCAAGCTTTTTTAGACCAGTCTTTGTTGAAAGGAATTCACAGCCATATTAACGCATTTTGTTATTATAACACAAGCACTTTTTTGTGTCAATTAACTGAAAAATTTTTTGTTGCACAAAATTAAAGATGACCACTGTCAAATTTTTGTGGTCATCTACAGCTAGAATCAAAAAAATTTTTAAAAATTATTATCCTAGAGCATATTTAATAACCCAACAATCTCATGAGGACTCATAACAAATTCAATTGCTCCTTTTTCAATAGCTGCCTTTGGCATTCCAAAGACAACGCATGTCTTTTCACTCTGCGCAATAGTAATTGCTCCTTTTTTTCTCATCTCCAGTATACCATCACTTCCATCAGAACCCATCCCGGTCATAACTATACCTATGGCATCTTTGCCACATGCCTCTGCAATTGAGCTAAAAAGAATCTCAGCAGATGGTTTGTGGCTCTTTATCTTTTCAAGGTCAAGCACTCTTGTGTAAAGTTTGCCCGCTTTCCCTTCAACAGCCAGGTGATACCCACCTTTTGCAATGTATATACACCCCGGTTTTATTTCTTCCCAATCCTCTGCTTCTTTGATACATTTGGATGTAATAGAAGCAAGCCTTTCTGCAAACGGTTTTGTAAAGTTCGGTGGCATGTGCTGCACAACCAGAACTGGAATAGAAAAATCTTTCTTGAGGTCCTTAAACATCTTTTCTAAAACAGGGGGGCCCCCTGTTGATATCCCAATACCCACAACCTTTGCAGCTTTTGCTCTTTCAATTAGATTATCCTCTACTGACATTTTGAAATCTTTTATATCGTCGGTTACAGCTTTTGTAATTTGTGGTATCCTGTATTCTTTGCACGCAGCAGTTACTTTCTTGATCAGTTCACTCTCGAACTCTTTTATTTCTTCCTGTGTTGATGGCTTTAGTATATAATCAAATGCACCTGCTGACAATGCTTCAAATGTTGTATGTGCACCGGGATAGGTATATGCACTTATCATTAAGATTTTACTGTCTGAAATCTCTTTTATCTTCTTTATAAGTTCAACACCATTCATATATGGCATCTCATAATCAATGGTTATAACATCAAATTTAAATTTCCTCACTCTATCAAGTGCAATAAGAGGTGTTTGCGCAACCATTACAGAAAACATTCCTGTTTGTTCCAAAATTGACTTGATGAGCTGCCTCATAAATGCTGAATCGTCAACAACCAGTACTCTGTACATAAGCCATTCACCTTATTATGATATTGTTTATTAATATTTATTCCCAAAAATGCTATAATCAAAACAGACCATTTTTCATAAACTTTGCACAACCTCATCGGCCAGTCCCAAAAATTCATACAAATGCAATATTGTAAATCTTTCTCTTGATCCTTTTAAGTAATTCATAAATAACAAAAAGAATTTAAAAAAGGCTGCCATAAAACAGCCCCAAAAGCATTCAAGCAAACATCAATCAAAGGCAGCCTTCTTTTTATTCCAGAGCCTTTTTCTCTACTTTCTCCTTAACCATTGATATAAACTGGTCAACCGTAAAAGTTCCCAGATCACCTTTCTTTCTGTCCCTTACAGATATAGTATCTTCTTTTTTCTCTTTTTCGCCAACTATCACCATATAAGGTATTTTTTGCAGCTGAGCATCTCTTATCTTATACCCCACTGTCTCAGACCTGAAATCTTCCTCAACTCTGAATCCATTTTCCTTCAGTATTTGAGATATTTTTGCTGCATAATCATTGAAATTATCGGATACCGGTATTACTCTTATTTGAACAGGTGCCAGCCAAACAGGAAACGCACCGGCAAAGTGTTCAGTAAGTATGGCAATAAATCTCTCTATACTTCCAAAGATAACCCTGTGCAGCATTACCGGTCTGTGCTTTGCACCATCTTCACCTATATAATACAGGTCAAACCTTTCTGGCATCTGAAAATCAAGCTGAATTGTCGCACACTGCCATGTCCTTTTCAAACTATCTTCAAGATGAAAATCAATCTTGGGACCATAAAAAGCACCATCACCTTCATTTATCTTGTAATCTATACCCAGTTCCTCTAAAGCTTCTTTAAGAGCAGTCTCTGCCATATTCCACTGCTCATCTGTCCCCATTGAGTTTTCAGGTCTTGTTGAAAGCTCAACATGATATTTGAAACCAAATACACTGTAAAAATAGTCAACAAGATCAATTACACCCTTTATTTCATCCTTTATCTGCGAAGGCAACATGAATATATGAGCATCATCCTGTGTAAAACACCTTACCCTCATAAGACCATGCAATACACCGGATAACTCATGCCTGTGAACTAGCCCAAGCTCACACAAACGCTGAGGAAGTTCTCTGTATGAATGTGATTTTCTCTTGTATACCAGTATGCCACCAGGACAGTTCATAGGCTTTATGGCAAACTCCTGATCATCTATTCTGGTAAAATACATATTTTCTTTGTAATGGTCCCAGTGACCTGACTGAACCCAAAGGTCTTTTGTCAACATTATAGGAGTTCTTATCTCCTGATAACCTCTTTTTTTATGCTCCTGTCTCCAAAAGTCTTCCAGAATGTTTCTTATAACCATCCCCTTTGGCAGGAAGAAAGGAAATCCCGGTCCTTCCTCAAATATATCAAACAGATCAAGTTCTCTTCCAAGCTTTCTATGATCTCTTTTCTTTGCCTCTTCAAGCATTGTAAGGTATTCATCAAGCTGTGACTTTTTCTCAAACGATATTCCATAAACTCTTTGAAGCATTTTATTTTGAGAATTTCCACGCCAGTACGCACCTGCTACAGAAAGCAACTTGAAAGCTTTTACTCTGCCTGTCGAAGGAAGATGTGGACCTGTGCAAAGGTCAACAAACTCCCCCTGTTTGTAGAATGAAATAACTTCGCCTTCCGGAATTTCTTTTATAAGCTCAACTTTATATGGCTCATTCCTATCTTCCATAAGCTTTATAGCATCCTGCCTTGAGAGCTCAAACCGCTCTATTTTCAAATCCTCTTTGATTATTTCCTGCATCTTTTGCTCTATTTTTTCTAAAATCTCTGCTGTAATGGACTCCTGAACATCAAAGTCATAATAAAAACCGTTGTCAATAGCAGGTCCAATGGCAAGTTTCACCCCATCACCAAAAATCCTTTTTACCGCCTGGGCCAGGATATGTGAAGTTGTATGCCAGTAAACTTTCTTTCCTTCATCGCTTGAAAATGTAACAACTTCAAAATTGCAATCCTCATACAAATTTGTCCACAGATCTTTTAAAACCCCGTTTATCTTGCATGCAACCGCCTCTTTGTAAAGTTTCATGCTAATTGATTTTACCAGATCCAAAGCACAGGTTGACTTTTCAACTTCAATTACTTTTCCATCCGGAAGAGTGACTTTTACTTTTTCCATTTAAAGCTTTTCCTGGTCAACCAATACTGTGCAAAATTGTACAGTATTGGCGGCTGGGGTATTTGTAATCCGCCATCTCAAGACTTTCCCAGCCCCAGCAGGCGGTATTTGGGAAAGCCATAGCCCCTACCCCAAGAAGTAGGAACTTGCGCCGATTTTCGGTCCCCCCACTTGCCCTGAAACCAATATCCGTTTCAGGACAGACATGTCTCGCAACACCCTGTCAGGGGAGAGTGGTGTTACCACCGCTACCCTGAGAACTCGCCAGAGATTGTAGCCTGCACTACAGCTAATCGCACTTGTTCCATCCAGAGGTGCAAATAGCCTCCCTGGCTCACTCCCAGAGCTTTGTATCTTCCGCATTACATATTCAATCTCTTTGATTTGTTTCCTTCTCAAGTAAACATTTTTAACTTCTTTTCTCACATACCCTTTTAGCTCTTCTAAACTACTGGCATCAAGATTATTTAAAAGCTTCATGTAGTTTGCAGGTATCCTCTCTTTTTTTCCAAGTCCTCTTCTTGCTATCACATATGCGCTTGCAACATCTTTGCTTATCATAAACTGCGGTGCGAACTTTAGCATCCCTATCACTGATGTGTACGCAGGATTTACTTCTATAACCTCTATCCCTTCTCGTTTTGCTGAAATCTTGATTTTGTCTAAAAGCGACCTGTAACTGAAAAAATGTCTTATCCGTCTTGATTTTCTGAAAGAAAAATCTCCTCTTTGCCCTTTGTCTTTTATATCAAGCCTCTCTATCACAATAGCTTTTCTTTTCTCTTTTGCAATCTTCACAACCTCATGCGCATACTGCCACCTGTAATACTCTCTTTTTTCAAAACTTCCACTTTCAAGCTCTGGCATTGGAATCTTGCCATGGCTTATAAACTGTCCGCTTCTGTCCACCTCTACCCATGCCATGTGATTTGGATATGCATTTGTATCTATACCTATAGCACCATTTTCCTTGGTTATTTCTGTCGCCGGAAAGAGTTCTTCTGCTGAAAAGTAAGCATACACATTCCCATTTTTGAGTTTTAGCTCTACAGAATAAGGCACTCCAAGGGTAGCAATCTCCTGTAAAATTTGTCTTCTATCTTTGCCTTTCTTATAACCAGCTGACAATCTTGCAAATACATATTTTCTATCTCCTACATTTATCCTCAAAAATGTGCCTCTTTCATTTGTCACAATCCTTGTGTTTAAGTTCCCTTTCTTGCTCCTGTCCCCTCTTGAATATAAATTCCCTTTCCTTTTTTCCTGCCACTCAATCTTGAGCTTTTTATAAGGCTTGCCATTTATATGCCGCTTTTTGAGCTTTTCAAAAAGCTGCCTGCCGCCAAAGATAGCTTTCCTCGGGTCTTCTCCTCTTTGCTTGCAGGACTCTAAAACAGCTTTTGCTTTCATTATTGCATCATCTACATACCTTGAGTTCAAATAAAAAATCCCCTGCAAATCTTTTTTGAGGCTATTTCTATCAAAGCCTTCTAAAAGCCTTTTGTATGCAAATCTCATGCATGAAGACCATCTTCTCATAAGCTCAAGTATCTTTTGCTTGTCTTCATAACTTTCAAAAATAAGCTTGGTCTGAACTGTTACCACGTTTTTTTACACCTCTTATTAAGGCTCTTCTGCTGGTAGCATATATATTACCAACCTTTTGCATACAGAATAACTTTTAATGCTACCCAGTCAAAATTATACCTTTTTGCATTGTAATTCTCAACTGTTGCATACCTCCTTCTGTGTATAATAAGTTTTACAGCTCAAGTTTCTTCTCCCAGCAATAACTCCCTGAATTCTTTAAACCATTTTGAAAACACTGTTTGAGAGATACCAAATTGCCGTGCTATATCCTTTTGTTTGACCTTCCTTTTAGCAAAATGCTTTGTATAGACATAGTATACAACCGCTGCAATTGCAGTAAGATTGAGTCTCTGTTTTTCAAGCGGAAGAGCATTTAAAAGTTTGTAGATGCCATTTTTATCTTCTTCACTTAACAGCACATTTTGCTGTATTATATCCATTATCCTGTTTGAATTTTCCTCAAATGTCTGAGAAAAATAGAAATTAATATGTTTTTGAAGCTGGTTTTTAAACTCTTTCTCCTCAAGCTGTGAAGAACCTGTATAACCTGTTTCAAAATAGTCTACAGTGTCCTTTTTGAAGGTTTTTATTACATTCTCCACCTTTTTGATGAAATAGTCAATCCTGATTTCTGGCATGTCAAACTTCTTTTTAAGCTCCATCCATATCTTTTTTGCTTTTATATACCTTTTTGTATTATACAATGCAATTGCCTGTATATGCTTAAAATAAGGCTCTTTTGTAATTTCAAAGAGTTCAGCTGCTCTCTCAACAATTGCATCATGCTGATTTAGCTTTATCAGCGTGTCCAGTACTTTTATCCTGTCTTTGTTGTCGTACGTTTTAAGCTCCAGTATTATTTTCAGCTGCTTTCTGAGCTCTTTTGTTTTGCCAGCTGTACTGTAAAAAAACGCCAGATTGCAATTTGCATAAACATTGTATTTATCAACCTCTAAAACCTTCTTTGCCTCCTGTATTGCTTTTTCAATCTCCCCCATATAAAAATAAGCAAGCGACAAATTGTTCCTTGCTGCAAAGATTGTATTATCTTTTGACAGTATCATCTTAAAATACTTTATAGCATCCCCGTAACGTCCATTTTCTAAAAGAAAATTGCCTCTTTCTAAAAGCTTTGTTAATTTTTCCATCTCTTTTTGTTCTTTTTCAAATTCCTGCTGCGTCTCAATAAAATCAAGAAGATCTTCAGCTGCTTCCTTAAATTCCATGTTATTGCTAAGCTGTAGATACCTTTTTAAAAAGTGTTTTGCTTCTCTTAGCTTGCCCATCTCAAAAAAATTACAGCCAAGTCCAAAAAGAGAATCGTAAAATTCTGGATTGTCATGAGCAAGCTCCTGCAAGAGTCTATTTGAATTCTCAAAGTCTCCTATCTGTGCTAAAAGTCCTGCCAAGTTAAATTTTATCTCAATATTTTTACTATCAAGTTCAAGTGCTCTTTTGAGTCTCTCAATAGCAATGTCTATCTCACCTTTTTCATAATGTTTAATTCCCATCCTAAAAAACCGTGATGATGTGGGATGCAAATTCACAACCTTACCTTTCACCATCTTCGACAACATACTCCTCTTTACAGTTTCTCTATTGGCGGCAATATAATCTTAAAGGTATTCTGAGAATTTACGTTTACCAGCTTCGCAGAAGGATAACTCTTTTTAATCTTCCCAATACCTTTACCGCTTCTTAAAAATAGATTATGTTCGTCCAAGACAATCATCTTTTGATAAATCCAGGGATTCCGCCTTCGCGGGATAATCTCCCTTCCCATATTGTAAACTATATTGCCTTCCAAAAGGCAGCCCGGATTTGCAACTTCTATGGACTTTTCGGTAATCCTCACCGCTGTTGCCCTTGTTATATCACAGTAGTCCCTGTGCACAAGGGCATTCGCAACTGCTTCAAACAGCGCCCATAAATTCTTCTGCGGGTACTTTCCTGTCAGGTTATTTACAATCGAATTTATTATACTATATATGTTACCACAAATAATCATATTGTGGTCAAAAAATTCAAAATTCAAATAAGCAGAAGGTATAAACCGCTCCGGGTACTTACCAAAGACAAGTATTCCAGCCATTGTAGGGTAAAAATTTCCGTTTTCTCTGTCTCTTTGAATAATTCCGAAGCTCTCAAGCAAAACCACATTATCCCATTCAGAAGCAATCCCACTTTTTTTGAAAAATAAGCTTATAAGATTCGGGTCAAGGTCTGAAATAGTTGCATTCCTTATGATTGTCATCTCAAAGTTGACAATACCACTTTCTTCAAACATGGAAGCAATCTCTTCTCGCTTTGCAACATCTGTGGTGGACCCACGCCTTATATAAAACACTCCATTTTGCACCATCTGGTGGGGACGCAAACTGCTTTTGTAAATGGTAAGTATCCCTACTCTTTTACCTTCGTACTCCATAATCTCAAACTTAATTGAAACAGGAGGGTCACATCTGCTTGAGATAATCTGCTGAATCTTCTCCTCGGTAATTCCTTCATCTTCTATTCCAACGACTTTTTTGGTTTTGTCTTCAACACCAAAGATGATATATCCTCTGCCACCTCTTGAATTTGCAATAGCAATTACATCCTTTACAAGTTCCTTTTTTTCACTTTCTGTCTCCAGAGAAAGCTTACTTTTAAAATCAAGTTTTGGTCCTTCATCAGACTCAAGCAACACCTTAAGTTTATACCTGTCCATCTATCTTCATCTCAACATTTAATTTTTTCTCTTCTTCCAATACCTGCAAAAAGACATCAAATATCTCCGGATCAAATTTCTTCCCAACATCACTTTTCATGATTAGAATAGCTTCCTGTGTAGAATATGCTTTTCTGTAAGGTCTGTCAGTTGTGAGGGCATCAAATACATCTGCTATTGATATCATCAAATGCCTTTTGAGTTATCTTTTCCAGGGACCTTTTCTGCTGATTTACAAAATACTCATAAACTATCTTTTCATACTGAGGTATCAGGTTTGTCATAACATACACAGCTACAATTGATGAAGGTAAAAGTGCTATCAAGATTGTCACAATAAGTATTTTAACTCTTAGCTCCACCCTGCCACATCCTCTATTTTAAGCTTTACTTTTTGTCGAATTCTGTCTAAATTTAGTATAACATATTGTGAGTTAACAAGTCATTTGTTAAAAATACACAAACTACGCACCGTCTTTCTTTTTAAAATATATAAAATCTCTTTCTGAAATTTCAAAAGGGTTTTTCTGTACAATTATCTTATCTTTTTGCCATGCTGTGCAAATCTTGATGTTTATGCTGATGGATAAGTTTATAATATTATTTGCAAATATTTCTATAAAAAACAAAAAGAGGATACATCAAATTGTTGTATCCCCTTTTTGAGCCTCAATGAACTTTTGTTTCAACTCTTCCAAATCTTTTATTCCCAGGCAGTGGTAAAAAAGTTCTGTCACCTCATACAAAGCCGGTCTTCCCACTGTTTCAAGCCGCCCTGCTTCTTTTATAAGCCCTTTTTCAAGCAGATTTTTTATCACATTTTCACTGCCAACCCCTCTTATCTTTTCTATCTCCTGCCTTGTTACAGGTCCGTTGAGTGCCACTATAGAGAGTACCTCATACGCAGCCTGTGAAAGTGCCATTTGTTTTTGTTCAAATTCAAAATACTCCTTTATATACTTAGAATTCTCCGGGTTTGTAACCAAAACATACCCTTTTTCTTCTTTTACAATCAAAAAACCCTTTTTAGCTTCAATATACTCCTGCTTTAGCTCCTCAATAAAATTTTCAACTTCCTCCTCGGAAATATTCAGAATCTTCGCAAGCCTGTTTATTTCAAGCGGTGATGTACTCATCAAAAGTATACTTTCAATCACAGACTTTGCAGCTGCCCTATCCATCCTCTTTTAGCCTCACTGCCTTTTTGTGATTTTTATATCGTCAAACACCTGTTGCTGAGATACACAAATATGACCCAATTTACATAACTCCAAAATTGCCAGGAATCTGTACACTATCTCCTCTTTTGAAATTCCTTTTATAAGAGCACTGAAATACAAAACACCCTTTTGCTTTATATACTCAAAAACCTGCCTTATCACTTTTAAAATTGAAATTGTCTGTTTTTTGGTTATTTCATGGAGTTTTTGAGTATTTTCGATACTAATCGGCGATACCTCACTTTTAGTCAGAATATTTTTATATGCCTCAAAAAGTTTGCTTATATCAAGCTTTACTGTAACATCCTTTTCCAGAGTTTCTATGCCAACCACTCTTCTGTAACTTTCTCTATATGGATGATTCTCCTTTAAGTAAATTGCCATCTCTTTATACTTCTGATATAATTTGAGCTTTTCAACAAGCTCCTGTCTTGGGTCATCTTCCTCCTGTTTTAATGCTGGCAAAAGCATCTTTGATTTAATCTCCAGAAGTGTTGATGCCATAACCAAAAATTCAGAAACAGAATCTACATTTATAGCATCCATATGTTTTATATACATCAGATACTGGTTAGTAATTTCAGAAATAGGAATATCATAGATATTTATCTTATCTTTCTTTATAAGATAAAGCAACAGGTCAAGCGGTCCTTCAAAATTAGGAAGCTTTACCTCAAAGCTCATAACAGCCCTGCCCTATCCTTTGCTTCTTTTAATGTTTGGGATGCTACAGCTTTTGCCTTTTTAGCCCCCTCCTCAATCACTCCATATACAAAATCCATATCATTTTCAAGCTCTTTTCTTCTACCCTGAATTGGTTCCAAAAATCCAGAAAGATTTTCAAACAGCTTCTTCTTGCATTCAACACAGCCAATTTTCCCTTGTCTGCAGCTTGAGTCTATCTCATCTATAGAATCTTGACTGAATATCCTGTGATAAGCAAATACAGTACAAACCTCCGGATGACCGGGATCATTTTTTCTTATTCTCGCAGGGTCTGTGACCATGTTCATTACTTTTTTTCTCACACTTTCCAAATCTTCAGATAGAGCAATTGTATTACCATAGCTTTTGCTCATCTTTCTTCCATCGGTCCCGATCAGGACTTTTACGGTATTCAAGATTGGCTGCGGTTCAGGGAACGTTTGCCCATACAGGTAGTTGAACCTTCTTGCAATTTCTCTTGTGAGCTCCAGGTGCGGAAGCTGGTCCTCCCCAACAGGAACAAGTTCAGCTTTGTATATTAAAATATCTGCCGCCTGCAAACATGGATATCCCAAAAAGCCATAGGTTGCTATATTCCGTTCTTTTAGCTCTCTCATCTGGTCTTTATAAGTCGGGCATCGGTAGAGCCAGGAAAGTGGAGTTATCATTGAAAATAAAAGATGAAGCTCCGCGTGCTCAGGTACATGAGATTGAACAAATATGGTACACTTATTGGGGTCAAGCCCGCACGCAAGCAAATCAATAATCACCTGCTTTGTATACTCTCTTAAATTGGATGTATCTTCATACCCGGTTGTAAGTGCATGCCAGTCGGCGACAAAAAAGAAACACTCATACTGATCCTGAAGTTTTACCCAGCTCTCTATTGCACCAAAGTAGTTTCCCAGATGCAAAATTCCTGTCGGCCTTGTACCCGATAAAACTCTTTTCATTCTTACCTTCTCCCATCCTCATTGTTTTTAGAAATTGATGCTTCAAAAAATTTTCAAGGAAATAGACTCAGTATGATATTTATAAAATTAATAACAACATAAGCTATTGGCTGCAGTATAAACGAAAGAAGAAATGGTGCCAAAAATATACACGCAATAAGTATTATCTGACCAGCTATTTCGAATCTATCGTAAAATTCTATATATTTTGCAGGTGCAAAAATAAATAAAATTTTTGACCCATCAAGTGGTGGTATGGGTAAAAGATTAAATATGGCAAGATATACATTTATCAGGTATGCCTGCTGCAGCATAGCCAGAACATATCTGTTTGAAACAAGATTGTAGTTTCCAACATACTTCAAAATCAAAGCAAATGCAATGGCAGATAAAATATTTGCAACAGGCCCTGCCAGGGCAGTAAGTCCCATACCTACCCTGGGATTCTTGTATCTTCTCGGGTCTGTCAAAACAGGTTTTGCCCATCCAAAACCAAATAACATCAGCGAAATTACACCCAAAATATCAATATGCGGCAGAGGATTTAATGTAATTCTTCCCTGCCTTTTAGGCAGGTCATCACCTTGAAGATAGGCAACATATCCATGTGCCGCTTCATGGACAGATATAGCAAACAAAAGTCCAGGAATCCTGAGTAACGCTGTTGAAATATCTGGTAAGCCCATAATCTTTCTCTCCATAACTTTTTATATTTCCAGATCATTTCTGACTATGTCTTCATAGGTTTCACGCTTTACAATAATTTTTGCCTGTCCATCTTTTAAAAGCACAACTGCCGGACGCGGGAATCTGTTGTAATTGCTCGACATAGAATAATTATATGCACCTGTTGCCAGGATAGCAAGATGCTGTCCCACTTTCAGCTCGGGAAGTTTAATATCCTTTATGAGTATATCCCCTGACTCACAGCATCTTCCCGCAATCGTGTAAACCTTTGTCCTTTCGCCCAGTGGATTTTCAACAACGTATGCGTCATACTTTGCCTGGTAAAGTGCATAACGTGGATTGTCTGTCATGCCACCATCCACAGATGCGTAGTTTCTGACATTGGGAATCTCTTTAATACCACCTATTGTATAAAGGGTAATCCCAGCCTCCCCAACTATTGAACGACCTGGCTCCAAAACTATAAAAGGTTTTTTAATACCTTTTTGCTGGCAAAACTCTTCCACCTCTTCAGCTATAGCTTCTATGAACTTTTCTATTTGAGGTGGCTGGTCAAAAGCAGTATATTTAATACCAAAACCACCACCTAAATCCAGAATGTGGATGTCATAACCAAGCTCTTTTTTTATCTTTAATATAAACTCAAGCATAACCCTTGCTGCAAGCTTAAAAGGTGCTGTTTCAAAAATCTGTGAGCCTATATGACAATGAAGCCCAACCAGGTTCAGATGTTCTTCTGTGAGTATTCTTTTTACCATTGAAAATGCTTCACCATTTTCAAGTGTAACGCCAAATTTTGAATCTATCTGACCTGTCCGGATAAATTCATGAGTGTGTGCTTCAATTCCAGGTTTTACTCTTATAAGAACATCCGCCTTCTTTGATTTTGTCTTGCAGATAAGGCTGAGCAGCTCAAGTTCATCAAAGTTGTCAATAACAATCTTTATTCCATTTTCAACTGCCATATCCAGTTCATCATATGTTTTATTATTGCCATGGAAAAATATCCTGTCGGTCGGAAAATCTACTGAAAGAGCAGTGTAAAGCTCTCCACCTGATACAACATCAAGCCCTATTCCTTCCTGTTTTGCAATCTGGCACATTGCCTTTGTACAGAAAGCTTTTGATGCATAAATTATAAGCCCATCTTCTCCAAAATATTTTTGAAGTGCACTCTTGAATCTATTTATATTTTCCCTTATCATCCTCTCATTCATAACATAAAGAGGCGTTCCGTACATTTCTACCAGGTCAAGAAGGTCAATTCCTTCCCATGAAAGATTACCCCCTGGTGATATTTCAAGGTTGTACCGAAGCTGCATCCTCTTTCCCCTCCAGAAATGGTTTTAATAATTCTAACATATTGACTCATTCAAATTCAATCTGCATTTTACATCATTTTCAGGCTGTTTCAATATTCGCTGCATCGTGAAGATTTAACATCTCTATCGCCATCTCGCGGAGCTTGTACTTTTGAACCTTGCCATTGGCAGTTGTAGGAAAGCTATCTACAAACTTAATGTATTTTGGAGTTTTGTGACGTGATAGGTTCTGCCTTACATACTCCTTTATCTCTTCCTCCGAAGCGCTTGCACCATCTTTCAAAATAATAAATGCCATTATCTCCTCACCATAGACTTTGTCAGGCACTCCAACCACCTGAACATCCTTGACAGCCGGGTGCGTGTATAAAAACTCTTCTATCTCACGCGGATATATATTTTCTCCACCTCTTATTATCATGTCTTTGAGCCTTCCGGTAATTCTCAAATACCCGTTCTGGTCTATATAGCCCAAATCACCTGTGTGAAGCCAGCCATCCTGGTCAATTGCCTGCTTTGTTGCCTCGGGCATCTTATAATACCCTTTCATGATATTATAGCCTCTTGCACAGATCTCACCAATTGTTCCGTTTGGAACCTCTTCTCTGGTATTTATATCAACAATTTTAACCTCAACACCTTCCAATGGCTTGCCTACAGTGGATACTCTAAATTCAAGCGGGTCGTCTACCCTTGTTTGTGTTATGACAGGAGAGGCCTCTGTCTGACCATATGCAATTGTTATCTCCTTCATATTCATCTTTTCAACAACTTCTCTCATAACTTTGATAGGACAGGGGGCACCTGCCATAATCCCTGTTCTGAGTGAAGAAAAATCAAATTTGTTAAAATCTGGATGCTGCAGTATTGCAATGAACATTGTTGGCACACCATGTAAAGCAGTGCATTTTTCATAATGAATCGTCTCCATTACCATGAGTGGATTGAAGTGATCAAGAGGTACCATCGTAGCACCCTTTGTAACACAGGCAGTAATTCCCAACACCAGTCCAAAGCAGTGGAAAAACGGAACAGGTATGCAAAGCCTGTCCTCTGGCTTGAGTTTCATGCAATCAGCAATTGCACAGCCATTATTCAAGATATTTTTATGTGTAAGCATAACTCCTTTGGGAAATCCTGTTGTCCCGGAGGTATACTGCATATTGATAACCTCGTCAGGATGTAAACTTTTCTGTCTCTGGTAAAGCTCCTGGTCTGTAATATTTTTGCCAAGTTCTACAACCTCATCCCAGGTATACATTCCTTTTTGAGGTTCCTGCCCGATGAAAATTAACCTTTTTAAATATGGTAAGTTGGGATTTTCAAGCTTTCCCTTCTCACAGGTAGAAAGCTGAGGATTTAGCTGTTTTACAATTTCAAGATAATTAGAGTCCTTAAAGCCCTCTATAAATACAAGTGTGGAACTATCTGACTGCTTTAACAGATACTCAAGCTCATATATTTTGTAGTTAGTATTTACTGTAACCAAAACAGCACCAATCTTAGCAAGAGCAAAAATAGAAATAAGATACTCCAACCTGTTGGTTGCCCAGACAGCAACATGTTCACCTTTCTGAACTCCTATTGCCATAAATCCCTTAGCTGCATCTTCTACCATTTTTTTGAACTCAGCATATGTAAGATAAATCTTTTCATGATGATAAATTACTGCAAGGTTATCTGCGTACTTCTGTGATATCATATCAAAATAATCAGGAATTGTCATATCAATTAAAGCCATCCTACCATTGCCTCCTTAAAACTTATATAGCCTTTTACCTTGCTCTATAAGGTAAAAGGCTATATGACTTTAGACTATTATAAATTTTTGATGCATAAATTGTCAATCACGAAAAATTATATATATTTATCAATATGTCCAATTGCATCATTTTCTATTCTTAATAACTGTGTATGTAAAATACAAAATTAGCAACATTCTATTGCTTCGCAAAAAGTTTTGCCTTGTTTTAATTAATATTTTATTCTTTTATTTTTCAGAAATATTGGAATTTCAAACACATCATCATCTTGCAAAAGGTTTTTCAGGTTTTCCACCTTTGATGAAGGAATCTTAGTACTTTGCTGTTCTTGTTTATTCTCTTCTATAGAATCAAACCCGGTTGCAATGACAGTAACTTGCACTTCATCTTTCATCTCTTCATTGAACACAATACCCATAATGAAGTTGACATTTTCATCTGCTTCGGATGAGATAAGTTCATTTGCCTTTTCAATCTCATCGAGCAAAAGCTCTTCGGGGTTGCCTGTGTAATTCACAAGCACTCCCTTTGCACCTTTTATTGATGTTTCCAAGAGCGGGCTGTTAATGGCTTGTTCCAGTGCCTTCAGGACCTTATCATCCCCTTTTGCCTTACCAATACCCATATGTGCATATCCCTTATTCATCATAATAGCTCTCACATCTGCAAAGTCAACATTGATAAGACCAGGATTCAATATTATATCAGAAATACCCTGAACTCCCTGCCTTAGAACATCATCTGCCATTTTGAATGCATCTGATATTTTTAGACCTTTATTGGTTGAGAGCATAAACAACCTGTCATTGGGTACAATTATTATTGTGTCTACAATCTTCTTTAGCTCTTCAATTCCCTTTTCAGCATTGACCCTGCGTTTTGCACCTTCGCTTTTAAACGGTCTTGTGACAACCGCAACAGTCAATATCCCCAGTTCTTTTGCAATCTCAGCAACAACCGGAGATGCACCTGTTCCTGTGCCACCACCCATACCTGCTGTGATGAACACCATATCAGCACCTTTTAGAACCTGAGCTATATCTTCTTTGCTCTCCTCTGCCGCTTTTCGCCCAATCTCGGGGTCAGCTCCTGCTCCAAGTCCTTTTGTTATCTTCTCACCTATTTGAATCTTATAATGAGCCTTGGACCTCTGCAGAGCCTGCTTATCTGTATTAACCGCTATAAATTCAACGCCCGACACTCCAACATCAATCATCCTGTTTACTGCATTATTGCCCGCCCCACCAACACCAATTACTTTCAGCTGAGCAACAGTCATTTTTTCTGTGTCAAAACTAATCATTTTCTTTCTCCTCCCCGGTTAAACTCTTATTTTTAAGCAAAAGCTTTCTTCGCATCTCCCCAAAGTTTTGAAAAATCCTAACGCCAAACGCCACAACTGCCGCTTGATACAAAGGAATCCCAAGCCTGTCACCCAGATATGCAAAAAGCATAGCAATCAATGTGTTCCCAACAAAACCAGAGATAAATATGTCAATTTTAAAATCACCTTTCAGGTTTGATTTCAAGGCACCAAAAATAGAATCAAGTGCAGCAAGAAGCCCCACTGCAATATATGAAGAATAATCCTGCGGAATACTCACAGGGATATATATACCTATTAAGATGCCTATTGCCAGTGCAAGTATAAGTACAATCATCTCACCATCAACTTCCTTCGCTCTTTATCTTTGCAAAATTAAATTTCAGAGTCCCGGTATATCTCGGAATCACAATATTCGAAGCCTCTTCAATTTTGACCTCAATGGAGAACTCCTTTAAAAGGTCTATAATACCACCCCGCATCATCAATGAATTCTTTAAAATTTTGGGATCACCAATAGCCTTTATTATGTACGGGGCAGAATATCGCGTATTGTTTATACTGATTGTTGGACCGGCACATCTTATCTCTGTGGTAGCTACTACTCTCTGGTCATTTATTGATATTGCCTCAGCTCCTGCCGCCCTCAGTTCGTTTATAACCTGCAGAATATCTGAATCATGCAGAAGAAAACTGTTCGGGTCAACATTTGTTGTTGCAGGAAGCTTACTGTCGTCAAGCGTGATTACTATGCCTGGTCCCACCACATCTGTAAGCCCGGCCAGTATCTTTACTTTGTCAAGTTCTTCCTTTAAAAGCTCTGTTGTTTTGCTAATACTCGCAGCTGAGTCCTGGTACTCTTTAATCCTGCTTTCCAGTTCATAAATATGAGCTTTCAAACTGCTATTTTCTTTTCGTAGCTGGTTTATCTGTTCAGCAAGTTCAATAGCCCTTGCCTTTTCAAGGTTTTTAAGTTCATTGCTCTGCCTGACACTTTTTATCTGCATTGAAATCAATATCCCTAAAATAAGCAGCAAAATAGCAATTGCAACCTGTCCACCTGTTGGTCTTTTTATCTTTACTTTCATAATAATTAGTTTTCCTCCCCGGCGTCTGGACTAAATGTGGCTATCCCGTTTGAATTCACAGTTATTATCCCTTCTATATGCTTTGGAAGCCTGTCATACACACTTTTCAAAAGCCTCAATTTATAATCTATCTCCGAGCCATCACCTAATTTTACTATTAGCTTGTCTATTTTAAGTTCAATGTCATTGATATTTTTCAGTAAAACAATAACGTTGTCGACATCAAATTTACTAAAAACATCAAAATTCTTCAAATTATTTGCAATCTGTATTCCCTCATCAAGCAAAAGATTATCCTCAACATCAAGTTTTCTGCCAACTGCTGCCTCATTTATTTTGAGCCCTTCAAATATAATTGAGTTTTTGGGCAGATCTCCTTCTATTCTTATTACATACCCATTTTTATCAATCTCTATATAGGAGTTTAAATATTTTATAAGACCAGCTGTCTCTTTTTCATAAATTTCTAAAATTAGCATATCTGGTAAATGTATTTTTACTCTAACATCTTCAATTTCGGGGTTTTCCAGCAGTTTTTTTCTAATTTCATTTTTATTTATGCTCAGTATATTCTTATTCTGATATTGTTGTAGTATTTTTATAATATCATTTTTTTTAACTCTTTTCAAATTATGTATACTAAATTCTTTCACATTAAAGAAGTCAAGTCTAAACACAAATATAAGTGTTAAGAAAACCAAAATCAATAATACTGTAATCTTTTTAACTAACCTGCTCATTTACTAAGTTCACTCACCTTTAACGTTGTTTGCTTTTAGTTGTTTAAACAATAGTTTGGATGAATACCGCATATTATTTATTCACAAACCACAATATCTGTTACTAAAACAGGTATAACTCAATAATTTCCCCTATATTCCGGGTGGCATCGGGTTTGCCCAATTTCTTGCTGATTTTGCTCATTTTTTCATACACAGCTCTGTCATAAACAAGCTTTTCAAGGAAAAGTTTGAGTTTGTTACTTTCCAATTCCCTCTCAAGAACAACAAAACATGCACCTTGCATCTCAAGAGACCTTGCATTGTGCTCCTGGTGATTATTTGCCACATATGGCGAAGGAACAAGTATACTCGGCTTTCCAAGTGCAGTTATCTCTGAGATTGCCATAGCCCCTGCTCTTGATATTACAATATCCGCAGCTGAAAGGTATTTTGGCATATCTGAAATATACGGAAGTATCTTGATGTTATTTTTTGCGCCAAAGGTATTTGCAAAGCTCAGCGCCTCTTGATATTTTTTTTCACCGGTTGAGAGAATAAAATATACATCTTTGTTATTCTCAAATTCCTTAGCAAGCTTAATCACCGCTTTATTGAGATTCTCAGCACCTCTGCTGCCACCAACTGCTAAAACTACTGTCCTGTCTGTCAAATCCAAGAAATTTTTTGCAGCCTTCTGACTATAAGATAAAAGTTCAAGTCTTACAGGGTTACCTGTAAGTACTGTCTTGCTTGAATCTTTAAAAAATCTTCTGCTCTCTTCAAAGCTGATTAAGATCCTGTCGCAAAATCTTGAAATTATTCTATTGGCAAGCCCGGGATATGCATTTTGTTCATGCAATACAATTTTAATCCCAAGTTTTCTTGCCGCAAGTGCAACAGGAAGAGATACATAGCCCCCTGTCACAAAAACCAATTCAGGCTTTACTTTTCTTAATATGCGCAGAGCCTGCCTGTAGCCATTTAAAAACTTAACAAATACATCAGCATTTTTTAAACTCAAACTTCTCTTTAGTCCTTTTGCCTGAATGTACTCTATGTGATATTCATGCTGCGGCACTATCCTGGATTCCAAACCCTGCTGTGTGCCAATAAACACCACTTCAAGTCCACTGTGCTTTTTTTTCAGATAGTCAGCAACAGCAAGAGCCGGATATATATGCCCGCCAGTACCCCCTCCGCTGAAGACAATACTTACCCTTTTATGGTTCATTTTAACACCTTTATCCTCCTTGAAATACTCAAAAGTATTCCAACTCCAAACATATGAAAAAGTATCGATGAACCTCCATAGGTAATAAATGGCATAGGCACACCTGTTGCGGGTACAGAAGCTGTAACAACTGCTATATTCAAAATAGCCTGAACAGCAATTATGCTTGTAATACCAAATGCCAAAAGCAACCCAAACCTATCAGGCGCATTAAGAGCAATGACAAAACCACGCCAGATGAAAAGTATGAACAAAATTATTATTGATACAGCCCCTGCAAAGCCAAGCTCTTCACACAGGATAGAGAAAATAAAGTCTGTATGAGGCTCAGGAATGTACAAAAGTTTTTGCCTGCTTTGACCAAGTCCCATACCAAAAAGTCCTCCAGAGCCAATTGCGTACAGTGACTGAATTATCTGATAGCCCTTGTCTGTCGGGTCTGCCCAGGGGTTAAAAAGTGCCTGTATTCTTTCAACTCTATATGCTTCCTTTACTGTAAGATAATATAGAACCGGCAAAGATAAAGAGCCAATTGTTAAAAAGTAGCCAATATTAAGTCCCCATGCAAAAAGCATCAGCATTGCAATAGCAAGTATCAGAATAGCCGTACTCATGTTTGGCTCTTTGTATATTAGTATAAAATAAACACTGCTCAGAATTATGGAGATTATAAAAACCTTGAACTTTGATTTTGTTTCAGCTGTCTCATCAAGATAGCTTGCAAGCAGTATTACAAGGGCATACTTTGCAAGTTCTGATGGCTGAAATTGAATAGGTCCAATATCAATCCATCTGCGTGCATTATTCACCAGCTTCCCTATCCCGGGTATTAAAACAAGTACAAGAAACACCGTTCCTGTTATATAAAAAAGCACCGACAGTTTTTTAAAGATTTTATAATCCATCTGACTTGTTATATACATTACTGCTATACCCAGAACAAGACCTATCAATTGTTTTTTTAGAAAATGATAACTATCATGAAATTGATAATATGCATAATAATAACTTGCACTGAATATCATGACAACTCCAATTAATGATAACAAAAGAGTAACATATAAAAGTGGATAATCGACAATCTTTCTTTCCATTTTTCCACATCCCACAAATAGTCTCAAAGTTCATTCACATATTGTTTGAAAAGTCTTCCTCTTTGTTCATAGTTTTCAAACATATCCCAGCTCGCACATGCAG
Organism: Caldicellulosiruptor morganii; assembly: GCF_026810225.1. Taxonomy (NCBI): domain Bacteria; kingdom Bacillati; phylum Bacillota; order Caldicellulosiruptorales; family Caldicellulosiruptoraceae; genus Caldicellulosiruptor; species Caldicellulosiruptor morganii. The sequence continues at coordinate 632,120 of NZ_CP113865.1, read as the reverse complement.
GCGACAGCAAAACTATATCTCCCTCTTTTGCTTCTCTGTAGCTTTTTACAACAGCCTCTTTCAAATCTTCTACAAACTCAAAATTAGAGTATCCTGCCTTCTGTAATTCTTTTGCTATCTTCTGGCTTGTCTGCCCAAGTAAAAACACCTTCCTGACCTTTTGCGAAATCAGTTTTGCAAATTTCTCAAAGCTTTCCCCTTTATCATAACCGCCCGCAATCAGAATTATTGGTGAGCTAAAAGCATTCAAAGCTCTCATAGCTGCATCGGTGTTGGTACCCTTTGAGTCGTTATAGAATTTAACTCCATTTATTTCTCTAACAAACTCTATCCTGTGCTCAACCCCTCTGAACTCTTTCAGCACCCTTTCAAAAATGCCTGCCTCAATGCCAAAAGGCAGTGCACATGCAATTGCAGCAATAGCATTTTCTAAATTGTGCTCACCCGGAATGAATATATCATTTTTATTCATCACCTTTTCCTTTTTACCATTGAAGCTAAAGTAGATATAATCTCCATCAACAAAAACACCATTCTCATTATCCAGCTTACTTTTCGAAAAGATTATAGGCGTTCCTTTTGCATCTCCAATCAAGTCTCTTGTGATATTGTTGTCCATATTGAGAACAGTAAACCCTTCTTCATCAATATTTTCAAATATCCTCATTTTTGCTTTTATATAGTTTTCCATGTTTGCATGTCTGTTTAGATGATCAGGCGTTATGTTCAAAATACACCCAACCTTAGGTTTGAAATATTTTATTGTCTCCAACTGAAAACTTGAAACTTCAATAACAAAAATGGTTTCAGCACCTGTGCTTTCTATACAATCAATAAACGGCACACCTATGTTGCCACACACAACCACATCACTGTAAACTTCCTGTAGAATTTTTCCTACAAGTGTGGTTGTTGTTGTTTTCCCGTTTGTCCCTGTTATTGCAACTATGTTTTTACTCTTACAAAACCTGTACGCAAGCTCCATCTCACCGATTATCTCTATTCCCCTTTTGTGAGCAAACAGAATATATCTCTTTGTAAGCGGCACACCAGGACTTACAACAACCATGTTTACTTTGTCCAAAATGCTATCCGGCAAATCTTCAAAAAAGAGTTCATCTGTAAATTGATGTAAAACCTTTACATCTTCAGCCTTTAACTCATCCTCTCTTTTTTCATCAAAACCGATAACGTAAGCTCCATGTTTTTTTAAAAACCTTGCCGATGATATTCCACTTTTGCCAAGCCCAACCACCAGAACATTTTTTTTGTTTAAATCCAATTTTAAAACCTCCAGTTTTATATTTGTATAACTGCCAGAGCCACCAAGCAGAATATAACTGTAAATATCCAGAACACAACAACAACCTTCGCCTCATCCCATCCTAAAAGCTCAAAGTGATGATGCAAAGGTGCCATCCTGAATAGTCGCCTCTTTGTAAGCTTGTAGTATATTACCTGCAATATGACAGAAAGTGCCTCTATGATATAAAACCCACCTATAATCATTACCAGAACAGGCTGTTTTAACATCACAGCCACTGCGAAAACTGCCCCACCAAGCATAAGCGACCCTGTATCACCCATAAAAACCATTGCAGGATACGCATTATATCTTAAAAACCCCAAACAACTTCCAACAATAGCACCGCTAAAGATTGCCATGTCATGTTTTTGAAAAAAGATTGAAATAATAGCCAGAAACAGACCAACAATGAAAGTAACCCCGCTTGCAAGTCCGTCAAGCCCGTCTGTAAGATTTACGGCATTTACAGTAAATACCATCAAAGTGGACATTACAGGTACATATGTCCATTTCAAATCTACATATCTGTTTAAAATCGGTATATACACATCAGTGCCCAGATACCTTTGAACAAAATATAAAAATGTTATACTGATCAAAAATTGCAAAACCAACTTTTCACGTGCACGCAAACCCAGTGACCTTTTTAAAACAACCTTTATAAAGTCATCAATAAACCCGATCAGTCCAAACGCGGATGCACAGGCAAGCGGTGCTCCTATTTGTGGATATTTTCTGTAAAAAATCAATGAAGTTATCAAAATACTTAAAAAAATTATAATTCCGCCCATTGTAGGAGTACCGCTTTTTTTATGATGTGTCTGTGGTCCATCATCACGGACAACCTGCCCGCATTTTAAGTATCTTAAAAACGGAATTGCAACTGGCATAACAATTAGAATTATCAAAAATGAGATTATAATTGCCAGTATTGTATCAATGTCAAGCATTTTCAAAGCCCCCTGAGAAAGTTATCTACAAGTTCATCAAGCTTTACACCTCTTGATGCTTTAAACAGGACAACCGATCCCCCTTCAAGCTCTTTTTGAAGAATATCAAGACACTCTTCTTTTGATACAAAATATGATTTAATTTTTTCGTTCTTTCTCACCTGGTCAAATATATAAAAGGCATCCTGACCCGTGCAGATAACAACATCAATCGGTTTTGTAACTATGTAACTGCCAACCTTTCTGTGTTCCTGTTCGGAGAGACTGCCAAGTTCCAGCATATCGCCAAGCACCAATATCTTTTTGCCCTCAAAATTACATACACTATCTATTGCAGAAATCATTGAATGTGTACTTGCATTGTAGGTATCATCAATAACTGTAATATCACCCTTTTTTATCACCTCAAACCTTCTTTTAAGCCCATCTTTCTTCATTATCCCTTGTGCAATTGCTTCTCTGTCAATTCCCAAAATTATGCCAACTGCAATTGCAAAAAGTGAATTGTATATGTCATGAAAGTTGAAGGTCTCAATAAAGTATTTATAACTGTCCACAACAAAATAAAATCCATTTGCCGCTTTTTGAATGTCCTTTGCCATAAAATCAGAATCATTTTCAATCCCAATGGTTACAACCCTTCTTTTGAGCTCATTTCTATGGGAATGTAAAATATCATTATCATTGTTTATGACAAGCAAGCTACTGCTTGGCATACCATCCTGTATCTCAGATTTAGCAAGAAAGATATTATACCTTGTTTTGAGATTCTCAATATGTGCCACTCCAATATTGGTAATTACTCCTATATCAGGTTTTGATATTTTTGAAAGAAAAGATATTTCACCAAAATTGCTCATACCCATCTCCAGGACTGCTATTTCTGTTTTATCCGGAATATTCAGAATAGAATATGGAAGACCTATATGATTATTGTAATTTCCCTGATTTTTGTATGTATTGTAGGTGGTACTCAGCACGTTGTATATATACTCCTTTGTTGTTGTCTTGCCAACGCTTCCCGTGATTCCAATCACAACAAGGTCTTTTCTTTTTTCTCTGTAAGCACAAGCCAGATTTTGCATAGCTTTTAATGTATCGTCAACCTTCAAGTAAGGACAATCTTTCTTTGCTATTACATCTTTCTGTGTAAGAAAGCAAAGTGCACCATTGTCAATTGCCTGGTCAATAAAATCATGACCGTCAAATCTGTTACCTTTCAAAGGAATAAACATTGCATTTTTTCTAATATCTTTGCTATTAATAGAAAAGCTTTCTATTAATATATCTTCCTTGAAATTTTCAACCGTAGCATTTAATATTCTCCCTATCTCGCTCAAAAAAAGGCTCATCCCTTGAGTTCCTCCAGGATATTTTTCACAACCTCTCTCTCATCAAAGTGAATGGTTCTGTCTTTTAAAATCTGGTAATTTTCATGCCCCTTTCCAGCAAGAACAATAAAGTCGTTCTCTCTTGCATTCTGCAAAGCATATTTGATTGCCTCATATCTGTCCGGAATAACCACGTATTCGACATTTGTCTTTTGCAAGCCCACAAGTATATCCTCTATGATTTTAATAGGATCCTCCGTGCGTGGATTGTCAGAGGTTACAATCACAAAGTCAGCCATTTTTCCGGCAATTTCACCCATAACAGGTCGTTTTGCCCTGTCCCTGTCCCCTCCACAGCCAAAAAGAAGAACCTTCCTTCCCTTTGCAACCTCATCCACAGTTTTCATTAAATTTAAAAGTCCGTCGGAGGTGTATGCATAATCAATCACCACTGTAAACCTATCGTTTGACTCAACTATCTCAAACCTGCCGGGTATTGCCTTTAAAGCTTCAAGCCCTTCTTTAATGGTCTTCAGATCCATTCCAAGTGAAACTGCACAGGCTGATGCTGCCAGTGCATTGTATATTGAAAAAATACCGGGAATGGAAAGAGTAACAGATACACTCTGATCTTTGTGCCAGAGCTCAAACTGGTTTTTGTTGACAAAAAGTTTTATATTCTTTGCAACTACATCCCCACCATTTTCTTTAGAATATGTCACAGAATCAGGGTATATACTTGCAATCTTTCTTCCCCATTCATCGTCAATGTTCACAACTCTTTTTTTACTCATTTTAAAAAGCTTCAACTTCGCAGCAAAATAGTTTTCCATCGTCTGGTGAAAATCAAGATGGTCCTGAGTAAGATTGGTAAACACTCCAACATCAAAGTCACAACCATCCACACGATGCAGTTCAAGCGAATGTGATGATACTTCCATCACAACACTGTCCACATTTTCTTTTTTCATCTCAAAAAACAGTTTCTGTAAATCATAAGACTCGGGTGTTGTGTGTTTTGCCTCTATTTCTTTTTCCCCTATCATGTTCTTAACTGTTCCAATAAGCCCAACTTTATGACCACTCTGTCCAAGGATTGATTTTATCATAAAGGTTGTTGATGCCTTGCCATTTGTCCCTGTCACACCGATGAGCAAAAACTCTTTTGAAGGATGACCAAAAAAGTTAGCAGAAATAATTGCAAGAGCTCTTCTTGTGTTTGATGTTTTTATAAAAGGTATTTTATCCTCAAGCCTGGATGTGTCATAAAACTCATCAACAACTATAAGTCTTGCACCTCTTTTTATAGCTTCATCTATATATTCATGACCATCCGTTTTAAATCCCTTTATGCATACAAATGCAAAGCCATCCTCTACATTCTTTGAATTATAAGCAATATCTTTTATATCCTGATCAAAATCCTGTATATTTGTCCTGATAATATCCAGACCTTCTATTAGCTTACTCAATTTCACCTCAAAGTCACCTCTTGCTCAATAAATCTTCTATTCGGCATTCTCTCTGTCGGCAAATTCAACTTCAACAATGGAGCCAACCAAAACTTTTGTGCCCGGCTGTGGGCTTTGCCTTATAGCTTTTCCCTTTATCCCTTTTATTTTTATATTCAGCATATTGCCCGTCAATACTTTCTGTGCATCCTGCATACTAAAGCCTATCACACTGGGAACTACAACATCCTGGCTTTGCAACTTTTCAGTAAAAAGAACTATGGTTGAACCCTCTTTTAGCATAAACCCTGCCTTTGGCACCTGGTCAACTACACTGCTGCCATTGCCTATTATCCTAACATTGAACTTGCTGTTTGAGATCACTTTTTTTGCATTTTCAATGTCCATACCAACAGCATTTGGTACAATATACTCTTTGTAAAATTCAATCTGCTTTAGCTCATCAGCTGTATACTGTGGTTGCACCTCAAGGTATCTCAAAATATCATTCAGAAGGTCACGCGCAACAGGTGCCGCAATCAACCCACCATAGTAAAGCGAAGGGTCAGGCTCATCTATTACCACAAGTACTGAAACCTCTGGATTATCAGCCGGGGCAAACCCACCAAAGGATGCTATATACCTTTTTTTAGTTTTATCATACTTTTGCGATGTACCGGTCTTGCCAGCAACCCTGTAACCCAAAAGATATGCATTATGACCAGTACCATTTGTCACAACAGACTGCAAAATGTTTCTTAACCTCCGTGCAGTGCTGCTGTTTAAAACCTTCCTTTTTGGCACGCTGTCAAATGATTTTATTAACCTCCTGTCTCTGTCATAAATAGCCTTAACAACATGTGGCTGTACCCATACACCATCATTGGCAACAGCATTTATCATGCTGATTACCTGAATAGGGGTTGCTGAAATACCCTGCCCGAACGATATTGTAGCAAGTTCAACCGGTCCCACCCTGTTAATAGGCTGGACAATACCCTTTGCCTCACCCGGAAGGTCAATCCCTGTCTTTTTCCCGAACCCAAATAGATCTATATACTTATAAAGCTTCTCTTTGCCAAGCCTCTGCCCAACTTCTATAAATACGGGGTTGCATGAGTTTTGCACGCCCTCCACAAAATTTTCTGAGCCATGTGGATTGTAATATCGCCAGCATTTAAGTATGGCATTTGCTACCTTTACATAACCTTTGCAGTAAAACTGAGAGTTTTCACTTACAACTCCCTCTTCAAACCCTGCAGCTGCAGTGACAATCTTAAACGTAGAACCTGGCTCGTATACATCATTTAGTGCCCTGTTTCTCCACATTGATTGAATAATTTTCATCTTCTCAGACTGCGGGAGCTTATCAAAATCAGGAAATCTATCTTTATAAATCAGCTCAAACGGCTTATTTGGGTCAAAATCAGGTTTTGATGTCATTGCTAAAATTTCTCCTGTTTTGACCTTCTCCACTATGATTGTAACACTTTTTGCTTTATTATCGTACAGAGCTTTCTTAGCGTATTTTTCTGCAAAGTGCTGAATTGTCTCGTCAATTGTAAGCATAAGGTCATATCCATCAACCGGTTTTTTAAAAAATTCCTCAGAAAATGGTGCTGACCTTCCACTCGCATCAGTCTCTGAGGCAATACTACCGGGTCTCCCCCTTAAATACCTGTCATAGTAAAGTTCAAGCCCGGCCAAACCCTGATCATCTATTCCGGTAAATCCAAGTACCTGGGATAAAAAATTTGCGTTTGGATACACCCTTTTTGTACCACCTGTAAGATAAATCCCGGGCAGGTCATATTTTCTTATTTTATTTGCCCTGTCTTTATCTATGTTTCTTGCTATGTACACATCAGAGACACCTTTTGTGTTGAGTTTTTTCAGAATTTTCTCATAGTCCATTCCCAGGATATTTGAAAGTACTTTTGCAGTGTACTCTTTGTCTTTTACCTGACTTAATGCTGCAACAACAGTCTCTGCTGTAACCGACATTGCCAGAATCTTGCCATTTCTGTCAACTATGCTCCCTCTTTTGGGGGCTACAAGTCTTTCTCTGGTCCACTGCGCAAATGCCTTTTTCTTAAGGTCTTCACCTTTTATTAGCTGCAGGTATGAAAGCCTTCCTGCAAGCAATACGAAACTTAAAAAAAATATCACCATTACAAATATAACTCTTTTTTTCAACCTGATTGATGCTTCTTTCAAGTTTCTGTTACCCCCACAAAAAAACAAATGGATGGTTTAAAACAATTTCTTAATAAAGTTTATTATTGAAAAGATTCTATTATTATAGTTTGCCTTATCTTTTTTGGCTAAAACCTTATTATTGCTACTACTGTCAACAGCCACATAAATAATCTGCGATGAATCAGGATAGGTCATTGAATATTTCTGTTTGGCAATTTTTTCTATCTCAGAAAGTGTAAATTTACCATCTATCTGAAGCTTTAGTTCTTTATTTATGTCGCTCTGGAATTTCAACTCGTTCTGAAGTTTTGCAAGTTTTGCCCTCTCTGCCGTAATATTCACATACCCGCACATGAGAATTATAGAGATACAGCAGAATAAACTTACAAACATAAGTCGCCTTATCAATTTTAGTTTTTCAAGTTTTCTCTGCTGTCCTATCTTTTTTCTCAATTCATTCTTTTTGAGTATCTCTTGCTCAAGATCCCTTCTTTCAAGCTCTTCTAAATACTGGTGGTTATAAATAGCAAAATTTTCTCTTGCCATAATAAATAAAAACCCCCTTATATGATATTATTCATACCTTCTCAGCCACTCTCAGCTTTGCACTGTGGCTTCTTTTGTTCTTCTTAATCTCCTGTTTGGTAGGGGTTATTGGCTTTTTAGTGAGTATATTGAGTTCTTTCTTCTTGCCACATACACAAACCGGTATATCCTTCGGACATACACATTCAAGCGAGTGGTATTTAAAAAATTCTTTTACTATTCTGTCTTCAAGAGAATGAAAAGATATAACACAAATCCTTCCTCCACTTTTTAAAAACCTCAGACTCTTTTCAAGTGCTGTTTTTATCTCGTCAAATTCGTTGTTTACCTCAATCCTTATTGCCTGGAATGTCCTTTTTGCAGGGTTTGACCCGTCTTTTGGTCTTGGAACAATTGAGTTTATCAAATGGTTCAATTCTGCTGTGCTCACAATCGGCTTTTGCTGCCTTCTTTTTACTATCTCATTTGCAATCCTTCTGGCATATCGCTCTTCACCATATTCCCTTATAATTCTTTCTAACTCCTTTTCGGGGTAATTATTGATAACATCAAATGCAGTAAGCTTACTTGTCCTGTCCATCCTCATGTCCAGGAAAGAGTCGCTGTTGTACGAAAAACCCCTATCTTCTTTATCAAGCTGCAAAGATGACACGCCAAGGTCAAATAGTATCCCGTCAATTCTGTCAATCCCAAGAGATTCAAGAACCTCATCCAACTTTGAAAATGGTGAGTGAACAATCTTTATATTATTGCAACCTTTAAACTTTTCTTTGCCCATCTCAATTGCTTCTTTATCTCTATCTATTGCTACAAGCAAACCTTTGTTTGATAGTTTTTCCAGTATTCTTTTTGAATGTCCCCCGAGCCCAAACGTGGCATCAACATAAATCCCATCAGGGTCTGTCACCAGATATGACACTGATTCCTCAAGCAAAACCGGTATATGTTCGTACATATCTGCATTCACCTTTTGCCTTCTTAATTTTTATATCCCGAGTTCCTCCATTTTCTGTGCAATCTTTTCAACAGAAAGGCTCTCATCGGCCATTTCTCTCTTCCAGTTTTCTTCACTCCATATTTCTATTCTGGTCATAACACCTATGATAAATACCTCTTTTTGCAAGCTGGCATATTCTCTTAAATTCTGGGGTATTAAAATTCTCCCCTGCCTATCAACCTCGCACTCACATGCCCCCGCAAAGAAAAATCTCAAAAAAGCTCTTGCCTCTTTATTCGTAAGAGGCAACTTCTTTAGCTTTTCTTCCAGTACTGCCCACTCTTTGAGCGAATACCCGAAAAGACAGTTATCAAGCCCTTTTGTAAGAATAAATCTATCACCCAGTTCTTCTCTGAACCTGGATGGCAAAGTCACTCTCCCTTTGTTATCTACCACATGCTTGTATTCACCTATTAACATCCAACCACTTTGCTCCACTTTGCACCACTTTATAAAAATATTCTATACCAATTTGAAAAATCCTTCAATAAAAGAAAAAAAAATAGGGCATTCTACTGCCCTATCTTTTGTATTTTCTTTTTTATTTAGCACACAAGCCCCCCGCTTTTTTATCAAAAACACAAAAGCTCCTAAACCTTCCCCTCTTTCTGCTTCAGCTTCTTGAATACCAGCTCATTCTGCTCCCTGTAGTAGTCCAGTATCAGCTTGTCCAGCTCAATACTCACATGATATATAGCGTCATAATCAGCATTACTATTGATAAGCTCATCCAGTTTTTCTCTTAGCTTCATTATTTTATCTGTTATCATATTCCCACCATCTTACAGAGATTGTATTTTAATTATAAAACCAAATGCGCATTTTGTCAACAAAAATACTCTAAAAAGACATTGTGCTAATTTTTTGCTATATTTTGTCGAAATGCTTCAACCTTGATTTTAAAACTAAAAACAGACCAACAACAATACAAATCAGCGCTAAAGCCTGCGATATTCTGACTGTGCCAAGCATTAGACTATCTGATCTCAAGGCTTCAATAAAAAACCTGCCGGCAGAGTACAACATAAGGTAAAATCCAAAAATCTCACCGTCTTTTCTCTTATATCTTCTCAAATAAATCAAAGCAGCAAGTACAATGAAATCCCATATTGACTCATACAGAAAGGTGGGATGAACTTCTATACGCCTTCCTGCCTCAAAGCTGTATATTTGCATACGCCAGGGAAGTTTTGTTTCATACCCATAAGCTTCGCGATTTGCAAAATTGCCCCATCTTCCAATTGCCTGCCCCAGGATAAGACCGTAACTACCTGTGTCGCATATTTTTAAAAAATTAAGTTTCTTTGCCCTGCAGTATGCATAACTGCTGATAACAGCTCCTATCACAGCACCATAGATTGCAAGCCCGCCCTGACGTATGGCAAATATAGCTGCGAGATTTCCCCTGAACTCTTTGAAATTAAACACCACATAATACAACCTTGCAAATACAATTGCAACCGGGGTTGCAATTATTGCAATGTCAAGCAAAACATCGGTTTGAATATTCTCCTTCTTTGCAATATAGTTTGAAAGAAGAAAACCACAAAGAAAGCCCACTGCAATTATAATTCCATACCATCTTATTTCAAGACCAAATATTTTAAAAGCAACCGGGCTAAAATCAAATTTAAGGTGAAGTCCCGGGAACACTATACTGTTATCAAACATCTGCTTTTTCACATCCACCAATTTTTTACTTTACAGGGGACACTATAGAAATACAGCTTTTATCTTTATCAAAAAAGTCTTTAAGTCTGCTCTGGCAACCTTCAAACGATGCTGAATTTATCTCCTTTACATACTCAAATATATTCACGCCCTTGAAATAGCTATAGATAAACTCAACAGATAGCCTTTCAGGGTTATCAAACTTTCGCAGGTGGCTTCCCAGCACAACCTTTTTAGCCCTTTCAAACTCCTGCTTATAAATACCTCTGTTTTTTACTTCCTCTATATGCTCAAGTATCCTTTCATAAACTCTATCCGGGTCTTTGCTTTCTCCACCTATCATGAAAAACGAATATTCAGGCTCACAGCTGTATTCAAATCCAAAATTCTGGTTGATCAAACCTTCATTATAAAGCTGCTCATAAAAGTCTGTAGACTTTCCAAAAAGCATTTCAGCCAGGATTTGTGTGTGTATATCTTTCATCATCATGTCATACGGTGGAAGATCATTAACAACATCCTTGAAGCCTATATAAAAAATGGGTGTTGAAATAGCAAGCTTCTCTTCCACTCTTTTTTGATTTACCCTGTCGGGCTCTTCAGGATAGATTCTTTCAATTAGCCTCTGATACTCCTTTGTCTTTGTCATCCTTTCAATCACCTCAAAAACCTTCTGTGGGTCAACATCGCCACACACAACAATGATCATATTGCTGGGATGATAAAAGGTATTGTAGCACAGGTAGAGATCATCCTTTGTTATCTTCTGGATACTCTCAAGTGTACCTGCTATGTCAATCTTCACAGGATGCCTGACATACAGGGCATTTAAAAGATTAAAATATACCTTCCAATTTGGATTGTCCTGGTACATCCTGATTTCCTGCGCAATTATACCCTTTTCTTTTTCAACATTCTGATCTGTAAAAAACGGATTTTGCACAAAATCAAGAAGTATCTCAAAATTTTCATAAAAATTTTGGGTTGAAATAAAGTAGTAAACTGTCTCCTTGAATGAAGTAAAGGCATTTGCCATTGCACCAAATTTTGCAAACCTGTCAAATACATTCCCGTCCTGCTCTTCAAATAGTTTGTGTTCCAAAAAGTGTGCAATCCCGTCCGGCACTTCAACTACTTCATTTGTCCGCGGGTGGATAAACTTGCTGTCAACAGACCCATATTTTGTGGCATACCCTGCAAATGCTTTGCTGAAGTTTTTCTTTTTAATCACAAAAGCTTTAAGCCCGTTCGGATATGAGTTTATATAAATCTCCTCATGCAAAACGTCATCATATATTCTCTCCATTGTTATTTGCACCTCTGTTTCTTAAAAAATATACTGTGTCAAGCTCAAATCTATTTGCAATCTCAATGACATCAGAAATTTTTACACTTTTTATCTTTTCAAAAATATCTTTTGGTTCTACCAGCTCACCTACAAGAGCCTGGTTGAAATAAAATCCCAGAAGATCCTTGGGACTGTCATAAATAGCCATCAGCGCTGTTTTGTAATAGTTTATAGCACTTTCATACTCAATATCTGTAATGCTCCCGCTTTTAATATCTTCAATCTGCTGCAATATAAGATTCAAAGCTTTCTCATAGTTTTCTACTTCTATACCAGAGCTTATCACCATGACAGATTTAAACCTGTCTATCCTTGAGAATGCGTAGTAACATAGCGAAGCTTTTTCACGCACATTTTCAAATAGCTTTGACTTTGGCGATGCACCCAAAATCCCATTTAACATCAAAAGCCTGTAGTAATCAGAAGTTGTGGTATCAACGTTTGTCCTTATACCGATTGAAATCTTGCCCTGATTCACTTCCAGCTCTTCTGTTATATATTTTGTGCCGTTAAAAGGAATGTTTATAGCAAAATCATTTCTGATGTCTTCCCTTTCCTTTTGCCCGAATATTTCTAACGCTCTGGAAATTGCATATTCCTCATTGTAGTCACCATAAATCATTACATACATTGGCTTTTTCTCAACAACCTCTTTGTACTGGGAGTAAAGCTTTTCTTTTGTTATATGTGCCAGATCTTCAACACTGCCTTTTTCATAAAGCGCGTAACTTTGTCCCTCAAACATTATCTCTATACATCTATCAATTGCGTATTGCACCTTATCGTTTATCCTGCTTTCTATCTCCTGCTTGAGATTGTTTTTCTCCTGTTCTATTTCATCTTCTTCAAAACCGCCACCGTACTTTATCGGTCCATATATTATATCATGTAAAAACTGCAGACACTTCTCAAAAAGCTTCTCGCCCACAAACCTATCGTTTAAAAAGCTCAGTCCAAATGTGATTATTTGCAAATCACCTTTTTTATCAACGTCAATACTCAAAGATGCACCATACATACTGTCCAAAAACCTGTTTATCTCTTTCATATTCTTATACTTATTGTTTCCCCTGATTAAAACCATTGGAAACAGAGCATTTAAGGTATTTTTCCCTTTTTCCAGCCTGTCAATAAATGCTACTGCCACTCTGTTTGTTTTGAATCTATCATCGTAAAATGCCATATAAAAGTTGTTATTTGAATTTATCCTCTGCACTTTCCTCATCTCCTCAAAAAAGTACACTTGCTCAGGCAAATGTTTTTAACTTTATTTTACCCTTTTTTTGCAAATACATCAACAAATTTGATGCATTTTCACAGCTCAGAAGCTATTATCTCTTCAAATCTCTCATAAATGATTACTCCTTCTCTTAAAATACTTTCTTTGAGACTTTCTTTTGTAATGCTGTTAAAGGCAACAATATCAAACAGCAATATTGTATCAAGTTCATCCAGCTCATCCTCAATTTTGTAAACCGGGTTTTCACACCCCTCTTCAAGCCAAATACATAAATCAAGGTCAGAACCTCTTTTATAGTCTCCTCTTGCCCTTGAACCAAAGACACAGGCTTTTCTTACTTGCCTGTACTTCTTAAAAATTTCAACAATCTTATCCAGGATTTCTTCCTCTATTCCAAACTTTTTGTCTTCCACTTTCATTCTCACCTTTTCAAAAAATCTAAAAAAGAGGGAGCTTTCTTTTAAATATTTGCAAAGAAAGCTCCTTATCCCCAGAGTTTAGATTTTCCCAAGCTCTTCTTTTAGAATTTCATTGACAAGCTGTGGATTAGCCTTGCCTTTTGTTATCTTCATAACCTGACCTACCAGAAATCCAAATGCCTTTTCCTTTCCATTTTTGTAGTCCTCTACTGATTTTGGATTGTCTGCTATTGCCTGCTTTACCGCTTCCAAAATTGCGTTCCTGTCTGTTATCTGAACAAGCCCTTTTTCCTTTACAATGACCTCAGGATCTTTTCCTGTTTCAAGCATTTCTTCAAAAACCTGCTTTGCAATGGTATTGGAAATTGTTTTGTTATCAACAAGGTTAATTAGACTTGCAAGCTGATTTGGTTTAATCTTTATACTGTCAATCTCTTCAGGTTCCAGTCCTCTTTCATTTATGACTCTCATGATCTCTCCCATCATCCAGTTGCTTGCAGCCTTTATATTCTGAGTATACTTTATGCACTCTTCGAAATAGTTTGCTATTGCTTTTGACGATGTCAAAACCCCGGCGTCATACTCAGGAAGCCCGTATTCTTTTACATACCTCTCCTTTTTCTGGTCAGGAAGCTCAGGAATTCTCTTTTTAATCTCCTCAATCCACCCCTCATCTACAATGATAGGTGGAAGGTCGGGCTCGGGAAAGTATCTATAGTCATGCGCTTCCTCTTTTGTCCTCATTGCAAGGCTTATTCCCTTTGCCTCATCCCATCTTCTTGTCTCCTGAATGACAGCACCGCCACTTTCCAAAACCTCTATTTGCCTTTTTGCTTCGTATTCAATCGCCCTGACAACCGACCTGAATGAATTTAAATTTTTCATCTCGGTCCTTGTTCCAAACTCCTTTGAGCCTTTTGGTCTTACAGAAAGATTGACATCAACTCTGAGCGAACCTTCCTGCATCTTGCAATCAGAAACACCTGTGTACTGTAAAATTGCTTTTAGCTTTTCAAGGAAAATTCGCGTCTCCTCACTTGAGCGCAAATCCGGCTCTGTAACAATCTCTATCAAAGGAACTCCACATCTGTTAAAGTCAACAAGGCTGCCTTCGTCCCACTGGTCATGAAGAAGCTTCCCGGCATCCTCTTCAATGTGAATCCTCTTTATTCCAATTCTCTTTTTCTGCCCATTTACTTCAATGTCAATGTAGCCATTGTAACAAAGCGGCAAGTCATACTGCGAAATCTGATAAGCCTTTGGAAGGTCAGGGTAGAAATAATTTTTCCTATCCTGCTTGCTATATCTTGCAATCTCACAATTTGTTGCAAGCCCCGCCATTATAGCATACTCCACAGCCTTTTTGTTCAGAACCGGCAAAACTCCCGGCATACCTGTGCAAATAGGGCAGCAGTGAGTGTTCGGCTCTCCTCCAAACTCTGTTGTGCAGGAGCAGAATATCTTTGACTCTGTTGCAAGCTCTGCATGAACTTCCAGACCAATCACAACTTCATATTCCATCCTCAGTTTCACCTCTTGAATTATATACTATATTTTGGAATTTATAAATTCCCAGGTTTCAGATTCCTGTATCCGCTATTTTGCTCATAGGTATATGCTACCCTCAGGATAGTTTCCTCATCAAATGCCTTCCCTATTATTTGAAGACCTATCGGAAGACCATTGCTGTCAAACCCGCATGGAACAGAAATAGCAGGAAGTCCTGCGATATTTACAGGCACTGTGCATATATCAGACATATACATCTCAAGCGGATTTGCTACCCTTTCGCCAATTTTGAATGCTGTTGTTGGGCTTGTTGGTGTTACAATCACATCATACTTCTGGAAAGCTTCATCGAATGCTCGCTTGATCAGGGTTCTAACCTGCAAGCCCTTCTTGTAGTAAGCATCATAATACCCCGCTGAAAGCGCATATGTGCCAAGCATAACTCTTCTTTTTACTTCAGCTCCAAAGCCCTCTGATCTTGTCTTTTTGTATAAATCTATTAAATCCTCATAGTTTTGAGTTCTATACCCGTATTTGATTCCATCGTATCTCGCAAGGTTTGAACTTGCCTCAGAGGATGCAATTATATAGTATGTTGGGAGCGCATATTCCACAATTGGTATTGAAAACTCTTCATAGTCTGCCCCAAGAGTTTTCAAAAGCTCAAGAACCTTCTCAACTGCTTGTTTTACCTCCGGGTTAATCCCTTTTTCCATATACTCTTTTGGAACACCTATTTTTAACCCTTTCACATCATTCACCAGGGCTTTTGTAAAATCCGGAACGTCAACCGGTGCTGATGTCGCGTCATATGGGTCATGTCCGCAGATGATGTTCATAGCCAAAGCACAATCTTCAACATCTTTTGTTAAAGGTCCTATCTGATCAAGAGAAGATGCAAACGCAACAAGTCCAAAACGAGAAACTCTTCCATATGTTGGTTTCATACCAACAACTCCGCAGAGCGAAGCAGGCTGCCTGATAGAACCACCTGTGTCCGAACCAAGTGTAAAGAATGCCTCATCCGCAGCAACAGCTGCTGCAGAGCCGCCGCTTGAGCCACCCGGGACCCTTTCCAAATCCCATGGATTTTTGGTTGTGTGAAATGCAGAATTCTCTGTGGATGACCCCATTGCAAACTCGTCCATATTGAGCTTGCCCAAAAGTGTCATATGGTTTTCTTTTAGCTTTTTCACAACTGTTGCATCGTAAGGCGGAACAAAGTTGTAAAGTATTTTTGATGCACAGGTTGTTTTTATCCTATTTGTGCAAAGATTATCTTTTAAGGCAATTGGAAGACCATAAAGCACCCCAACATCTTCGCCCTTTGATATCTTTTCATCAATCTTCTTTGCGCTCTCCATTGCCTCTTCTTCTGTAACTGTTATATATGCCTTCACTTTATCTTCAACCTGTTTAATCCTGTCAATAACGCTCTGGACAACCTCCTGGCAGGTGACCTCTTTTTTCTTTATAAGTTCAATTGCTTCGTGCGCGGTTAAGTTATATAGCATTTTTAATTTTGCCTCCTTCTAAGGTTTTACTCAACTATCTTTGGAACTTTTATGCATACATCATCATGAGATGGAGCATTTTTCAAAATCTCTTCGCGCGGATATGAAGGTTTTACCTCATCGTTTCTGAAAACATTGTAAAGGTTAAGAACATGTGCAGTTGGTTCAATCCCTTCAGTGTTCAGCTCTGAAAGCTTATTTGCAAATTCAATTATAGCACCAAGCTCTTTTGTCATCTTCTCTATCTCTTCTTCTGTCAAAGTTAGCCTTGCAAGGTTTGCAACATATTCAACGTCCTGTTTTGTTATCATGCTTTATCTCATCTCCTTTAGTTTTTAAAGCTTTTTGCTACTCTTTTTTATTTTATAGTAAAAAAATCTCATTATCAAGAAAATAAAGATGATGGATAGTGTCAAGAGTTTGTAGGAAAAAAATTTTTATTGCAAAAAAGTAAAAAAATAGATGCTTATAAAATGATGTCAAATGATGAAATAAAAATTTTGAGCTTGAATTTATAAAATCGTTGAAAAAATTGATATTATTGAAACTTTACAACTGCTTGCTTTAAAGCTAAACCAAAACCTGGATAAAAGAAAAAGTTTGACGGGTTGTGCACAAAATAATTAGTCAAATTTTTATGTAACAATTATCAAAAGTTTAAAAGCATTTTAGAAATGATTTTTAACGCAGGATATGTTTTTTTATTTGGGCTTTTCAACAATGTATAAAAAGCTTCAAAAGTGTTTCAGAGGGGTATATTTTTTTATGTTCGACCAATTAACTAACAATTTCAAAAATGAAATAGCTAAAATAACAAAAAATAACCTAACAAAAACTCTAAAAACACCTGTGAGAAACTGAAAAAATTCTGATTCTGATTTTCTTGTAGAGTTTTTGTTAGGTTAATTTGTACTTATTTTCGTAAACTTTGTATTCTACTTTCTTTATTTTTTCGTTTTGTTTTCAGTTTTTTGCTTTTTTAAATCGATGATCTGTCTTTTTCATTCAACATTTCTTTAGCTTTCGATTGTAGCTCTTTAATTTCTCCTTCGTATTCTTCTTTGAGATTGTATTTCTTGAGCTTTTCTATTATTGCATTAGTCCATTCAATGAATTCTTTATATTCTTCTAAACTCCATTTTCTGCTTCGCTCTTCGATTATTGTTGGTATACAACTTCTGTTTGGATCTGGTTCACTGCTAAATAGTAGCTGACCGTCTCTATTAAAAACTTCTAATTTATCACATAATTTTTCTTTCTCTATGATTTCTATTGTTTTTAGCATTCCAGAGTACGCTTCATCATGTGCCTTTTTTTCAGAAAATCTTGCTACATTTTTCCCAGAAGCTTTAAATTTTTTTATATATCTTGAATAAATTGCAGCTCTGCTTATAAGTTCATTCACTGCAAGAATTCTCAGAGTTATTTCATAACCTAATTGTTTTAGCTTCTTCATTGTTTCGCAGATTTGGTGTGTTCTAAGAGTTCCCTCGAAGATGATGTTAAATTTTTTGTTCATGGCTTCATCAAAGATTTTTCGTGTCCATTCCCTCACATCTGGATCTATCAATTTGGCAAACAGCTTATCATGACTTTAAAATATTTCTTCGGCTTTTGGGTGATAGTGCCTGAAATCGTCACCGTTTATCACTACAACATTGCCATCTTTAAAAAATTGGTTTTCTGATAATGTTATTATTTTACTTTTTCCTGCACCTGGTTGCCCACCAAGAATTACTATTTGAGGATTGGCTACAGGTGTTTTACCTGAATAAAGCTTATTTTTTAATTCTTCTAAAGTTTCGTTGTGAGTTTTTTCGTCCAACTTGTAGATAAGTTCGTCCATTGTCAACCCCCTCTTACAAGATTTCTACAAACTTTGATTCGTCTAGGGCAATTAAATCTAAAAGTGTGACGTATACAGTGTAAGCTCTTTCAATTGTGTCCTTATTTCCTCTGTATGCTTCAGATCTTTCTTTGTAGAGAGTATCCAAAAGTTTATTAAGTTTTTCGATTTTCTGCTCTTTATCTTCGATGTCTGAGTCTTCAATGTTAATAAGTATATTTGTAAGTTTACCCAGGAGGCCGCATATTAAGTCAATGCCAACTTCGTGTCTGATATCTTCTTGAATAGTTTTTATATCGCTCATTTTCATCCCTCCTCTTACAAGATCTCTATAAAACTTGATTCGTTTACGGCAATTAAATCTAAAAGTGTGACGTATATGGTGTAAGCTCTTTCAATTGTGTCCTTATTTCCTCTGTATGCTTCATCTCTTTCTTTTGCAAGGGCAGCCTTTATTTTTCTTAGTTTTTCGATTTTCTGCTCTTTATCTTCGATGTCTGAGTTTTTAATGTTAATAAGTATATTTGTAAGTTTACCCAAGAGGCCGCATATTAAGTCAATGCCAACTTCGTGTCTGATATCTTCTTGAATAGTTTTTATATCGCTCATTTTCATCACCCTCCCCTAGTTTAATAATATCACTTTTGAGTTAAAATGTGCAAGCTTTTGTTAAAAAAAATTAGTCCTAAATTGTAATATTAAATAAATACCTTTTTGATGAAACTGGAAATCATAGCTTGATGAAAATAGTAGCTGATGTTAAATTTAAAGAGTATTAAGCTCTGATCAGCAAACCCTCCAGAATTATTATACCGCATATCATTAAAAACTTAACTTTTTCATTTTGCCATAAAATTTTTAACCCAAAAAGCAGGAGTGAGTCTAATATTAAATACCAGACTATTTTGTAATACCATAATGGTTGTAAAAAAACAAGCAGCAGGAAGTTCAAAAATACATTAAAAAGCACAAAAGACAGTGCAGAAAATGCTAACTCTAAGTTGTTTAATCTATGCATATAGAAATACATATGTTCTTTTGTATCCATCGAGTAGAATAGTAAGAGGTAAAATAACGTAAAGCTATGAATGATAAAATAGCAATATGGCTGTACACTTAATTGCAGTTTTGGCATGATAATAATCGATAATACAGTTATCAACAATAACAATATTAATTGCCTCAAATAGACTCTTTTAAAAATCAAAAATTGGTGTAACAAGATATTAAATGGAAATGATAGCACCAAATTGCAAGATTTCTTTTCATCAAAATCAATCAACTTCTTGTATTCTTCACTTACTTCTACAAGTAATTCCCAGTCACCTCTTGCACATCCCCAGCTTGATTTATATATAATTTTGCTATAATTTAACAATTTATTTATATCAATGTTTTTCAAAATTATGGGTATTAACACTATCTCAATTGCTAATAATATAAGAAAAACCTTTTCCTTCAAAACGTAAACTAATAAAACAAACGTCAACAATGACAGCATCCTTGTTATAAAAGAATATTTTGAAAAAATAGTAAATGAACAAATAAACCTGATCAGCTCAGCAAAAATGTCTGTCATAATAAATAGAAATAGAATCTTGTTTGTTATGAATAAATATAACCTTTCACCAAATATATATATTGCCATTTCGTATAATAGATAGAATAAGAAAACTCTTGAAAATAAATAGCTAATAAGTTTGATTATTATTATAAGTCTGAGTTTGTAAGAAGTTTGTGTATAAAAATGAGTAAATGTTGGAAAATAAAGATATATGTTAGTATTCCTGGATATATATATTTTCAATGCAAAGAATAATACAATAGTTAAAAGGATTACCCATCTGTTTGCTAAATAATTAAATTTATCCAAAGAAAGGGTATCAGTCAAACTTGAGGTTACCCAAAATAATAGTATCAATCCCAATATCAGTATCATTCCAAAACGTTTAAATATCAACATTTGCATTCGCAGTTTATCTTTATATTCAACTAAAAGCAACTTTAACACTTTTACTTTACACTCCTCTTAAGTTCAATCTCTCTGTCCATCAAATTTTTTACATATTCAACCTCGTGCGATGTTAATATTATAGTCTTCCCGCTACTTTTTATTATAGATAACACTTCAAATAAAGCCTTAACAGAAGCAGAATCCAAAAAATTAAAAGGCTCGTCAGCTATTAACACCTCAAAATCCTTTAGCAAGCAACAGCACAGCATTACTTTTTGCTTATTACCGCGCGAAAGCTGAGAAGGTAAATAATTTAAATATTCTTTTAGATTAAATACACTTACATATATATTCACAATTTCTTTTGCTTCTTTATCTTTTAAGCCATACATTGAAGATATAAAATTCAAATGCTCTTTTACTGTTAAACCTTCATAAAAAACAGGTGTATCTGGTATATAACTGATTGGATAATTATGTAACTTTATCTTTTTTAAGCTCATACCTTTGAATTTTAATTCACCACTCCATAAATCATCTAACTTTGCAATAATATTGAGTAGCGTAGTCTTTCCTGTGCCATTTGCTCCTTTTAAATAAACAAATTCATTCTCATATATTTCAAAGCTCAGTTTATCTATAACCACTTTGTTCCCAAACTTTTTTGTTAATTCATTGGCAATATAAATTGGAAAAGACATAAAATTACCCTCCAAAAAAAGTTACTTATTATGCTCTTTTAATCTAAAGTCCTTTAAATATTTTACACTGAATTCCGTTCTTTTGCTAAATTTCATTCTTTAGCTCAGCTCTCTACTTCTTTTGCTAACTCAATTTTTCTTAAGTTTTCTTCATAATTTGGAATTAAAAAGTTCTATGTAAATTTGATATACTTTTCTTGAAGAGCAAACTTTTCAATATGTTCAAAAAAGATAAAGGACTGCAAAAGCGCAGCCCTTCAATTTATAAAGCACCTATTCATGTATATACTTAACTCACCTTAGCTTGCCATTCTCTTTGTCAAAACCTCGCAAACTCTTTCTTCAATACCAAGCAAGTAGATCTTAAAATTATTTGTTGCAATCACTGTTCTTCTGTCACCTGTCTTGCTGGGGTATGCATCTTTGAAATCTGTCCACTTAACAACTCCAAAGTGCTTTTTTGAAGGGTCAATCAGGTGAACTACCATCAACCTAAAGAGGTTAAGGCTTCATGAGAAGTTTGGCAGCATTTTATGCTACCCTTATTCTCACAGGGTGGTTCACACACCCACTACTGGTTATCTGCTCTTTTGCAGATTCACCAGCTACCTTCAAAAGTATGTTTATCGCCCCATTTATATCCGCATTCAATACATTCCCACATTCCTTGCATACATACAAGCCCCTGTGCTTTCTGTTACTTTTGTCAATTATCCCACATCTGCTGCACCTCTGTGAGGTGTAGCTTTCTTCTACCTCCACATACTCTATCCCATATAACCTGCACTTTGCTTCTAATTTTCTCTTAAACTTCTTGTACGGTATCCCCACAAAGTTCTGATTGTTCACCTTCCCCAGCTCTATACCCTGCTTTATCTCTTTCATCCTACCCACAACAACTATTCCTATTTTATTTTCCAGACAGTGCTTAACTACAACGTTTACAGCCTGATTTAAAAAGTTCTCAACTATATGCTGTCTTTTTAGAGAAATTTGAGCAAGTTTTGAACCATATTTGATTCCCTGTTTGGAGTATACACTTTGCAGTCTTGCTTTTTCTTTGTTATACCATCGGTTGACTGATTTTAAAAACCTGCCCTCTATCAAAAAGGCAGTCCCAATGGTATCCGTAAGCGCTGCAAAGTTGTTTAATCCCAAGTCTATTGCCAAAATCCTGCTTTTGTCAAGCTCATAATCCTGCTCTTTTTCCTCATACACATACTCAATCTCAAACCATTTCCCATGGTATCTTGGAATTATCCTGACTTCCTTAATCTTTTTGCCTGCAATGTTTTTTGGCAAATCAAAATATAAGTATCTTACCCCAAACTCCTTTGAAAAGTTTCTGCCAAGGCTCAGTCTCACTTTCTTATCTTCTATCTTGAACTGGTCTTTTGGAAAAACTATCTGGTACATCCCTTCCTTTGGTAGGTATCTGGGCATAGAAACCTTCTCTTTTACCTTTCCTTCTTTTTTGGCTTTCAAAAGGTTCAAAAAAGATTTAAAAGATTCATCCACCGAAATAAGTGTCTGCTGTGCAACCTGTGATGGCAAGAGCATGTAGTTTTGGTTGCCTTTTGCAATGTGATATACACTTTCATATCGCAAATATTCATGAGTTTGAAAATAGTGCTGTCTTATATGATACAGAGCAAAGTTGTACAGGTTTTTTGAAAAGTGACAGAGCTTTCGCAAAAGTTTGTATGTTTTCTTATTACATCTTATATGATTTTTCTGTGTTTTGTACACTTGTCATCACCCAGAAATATTTTATCACATTTTTAGCAATTCATCTCCATCTTGAAGAAGATGGAGTCTTCTTGCTATATTTCAGATAAAAACCGTTCTGACAGACATGCAGCTTCATTCTTCCCTGATACTTTATGTCCGGATGACCTTCAATGTACTCAACATCAAGTGGCTCACAGATGTCGCGCCCCAACTCTTTTATCTGCTTTGGAACACCCAAACTAAATAAACCCATCTGTGATCCCCCCTATTTATCTCCTAATTTTATTATACCATTTTTGAAAATTGTTTAACAACTTTATTTTATTTTCTGTCTTAAAAAAGTAAATAGCTCTTAAAGTAAAAATCCCCTTAAAACAGAAAAGGGAAGAAAGGTCTTTAAAAACCCTTCTTCCCCTTTTTTATCTTTTTGCTCATCATTATCTAAAAAGTGATACAAACACAAGAGTAATTGTGGAAATGAGCTTTACAAGAACATGCAAGGATGGACCTGCTGTGTCTTTGCATGGGTCACCAACAGTGTCGCCAACAACTGCTGCCTTGTGTGCATCAGATCTTTTGCCGCCATAATTTCCAAGTTCGATGTATTTCTTAGCGTTGTCCCAGGCGCCACCGCCGTTGTTCAGGAACAGTGCCAGAATGACACCCGCAATTGTACCTATCATCAAAAACCCTGCTGCTGCTTCTTTGCCAAGCAAAATTCCCACAAGAATTGGAGCAATTACAACAATCATACCCGGTACCACCATTTCTTTCAATGCACCTTTTGTGACAATGTCAACACACTTTGCATAATCTGGTTTTGCTCTTCCTTCCATAATACCCGGGATTTCTTTGAACTGACGTCTAACTTCCAGGATTACATACTGTGCAGCTCTTCCAACAGCCCTTATTGCTGTTGAGCTAAACAGGTACACAACCATTGCTCCAATAAATGCGCCGATGAATACTTCAGGTTTGCCAATATCAACAGAGAACCAGGATTCAAGAGGCCTGCCCAAAATCTTTTTAACCTCATCAAGGTATGCTGAGAAAAGAAGGAATGTAGCCAGAGCTGCAGAACCTATTGCATAACCTTTGGTCAAAGCCTTTGTTGTATTACCGCAGGCATCAAGCCTGTCTGTTACATTCCTGACCTCTTCAGGTGCACCTGACATCTCAGTGATACCACCTGCATTGTCAGTAATCGGTCCAAATGTGTCCATTGCTAAAATATATGCACAGGTTGAAAGCATTCCCATTGTAGCGATTGCTGTACCGTAAAGACCGCCTGTCGCAAAGCCAGGAAGTGCATGTTCACCAAGCTTGTATGCAATATAAATTGCAATTGAGATAAATATAACTGGCAGGGCTGTTGATTCCATGCCAACAGACATACCTGTTATGATGTTTGTTGCAGGACCAGTTGTAGATGCTTTTGCTATCTCCTGTACAGGTCTGTAATGGTAGGAGGTATAAAAATCTGTAAGCCAAACAAAGATATAGCTAAGCACAATCCCGGCAACAGCACAGCCATATAGCAGCCACCAGTTAACCTCCTGCCCATTTGGAAGCTTGCCAGAGAGCATTGCCTTTACTACAAAAATCAAAACAATCAAGTTCAAAATTGTAGTCACAAAATACCCCTTGTTCAAAGCCTTCATTGGGTCCTTGCTCTCGTCTTTCGTGTTTACAAAGAAAAGTCCAATTACAGATGATACAATACCAATAGCACGCGCAACAATCGGGAACAGTATCCCCTTCCAGCCAAACACAGGATATAATGCAACACCGAGTATCATAGCACCGATATTCTCAGCCGCTGTTGATTCAAACAGGTCAGCACCACGGCCTGCACAGTCACCTACATTGTCACCGACAAGGTCGGCAACAACAGCCGGGTTTCTCGGGTCATCTTCGGGAATTCCAGCCTCAACTTTACCCACAAGGTCGGCACCAACGTCAGCTGCTTTTGTATAGATTCCACCGCCAAGCTGTGCAAAGAGCGCCACAAACGATGCACCAAATCCAAACCCTACAATCAGTGAAGGCGCCTCTTTTATAAGATTTTCATTGCCAGAAGCTCCACCGTAAAGCAAAAATAGCGTTGCAACTCCCAAAAGTGACAGTGCAGTCACAGCCAAACCTGTCACAGCACCACCGCGAAGAGCTATCTGAAGAGCTCTGTTCAAGCCCTTTCTTGCACCTGCTGCAGCCCTCACATTTGAATTCACCGCAATATACATCCCAAGATAGCCGGATATTGCCGAGCAGAGTGCACCGGTAATAAATGCAAACCCAATATGAAGAGCAACCGAAATGGCATGTGAAGATCCTTTTGAAAGATTACCAAAATAGTTAGCAATTATGATTATAACCGCTACAATTAATGCCAAAATACCAATGGTCTTGTACTGTCTGTTCAGAAAAGCCATTGCACCTTCTTTAATAGCGTTTGCAATCTCCTGCATTTTTTCATTACCTTTTTCCTGAGAAAAGATAAACCTGATAAGACCAATTATCACAAGAATTGCAAATATAACAACACCGTAAATTAAAGCAAGATAGCCACTCAAAGAAGATCCCTCCTTGAAAGAGTATTTTGTTGGTAGTTTGACATTTAGCAAAAAAGCGTACAGTATATATTTATTCGACATAAGCTGCAAAAATCCTTCTTTGGAAAACAAAAAAACCTGCTCACTTTGCTGAGCAGGCTCTCTATTTTCTAACTTTGGAGGCGCCACCCGGATTTGAACCGGGGAATCAGGATTTTGCAGACCCTTGCCTTACCGCTTGGCTATGGCGCCATTTTTTGCTTATAAAATTTTGGAGCGGGAAACGGGACTCGAACCCGCGACATCTACCTTGGCAAGGTAGCGCTCTACCAACTGAGCTATTCCCGCTCGTAAAAAGTATTCTGATTGGTGCCTCGGGGCGGAATCGAACCACCGACACGAGGATTTTCAGTCCTCTGCTCTACCAACTGAGCTACCGAGGCGTATATTTTCACATATAAACTGGCGACCCAGAAGGGACTCGAACCCTCGACCTCCAGCGTGACAGGCTGGCGCTCTAACCGACTGAGCTACTGGGCCATTTTAGATGGTGGGCAGTGCAGGGCTCGAACCTGCGACCCCCTGCTTGTAAGGCAGGTGCTCTCCCAGCTGAGCTAACCGCCCTTTTCTCCCGCCGCTGCTTTTAATCAGCGGCGACATGTTTTATTATACTTGACATCTCGGGGTTTTTCAATAGCATTTTTCGGGCAGAAATGAGCCAAATTTTATTATTTTTCTTCATTTTTTTGGACTTTTCTTATTCGGACTAAAGATAGCTTAATTTTTCTCATTCTTTTGCGCCATATTTAATTCTGAAAGCCTCTTCCTTAGTGAAATAGTATCTTTTCTCGCAAAAGCTGCAAACAACTTCTATTCTGTCATCTGAAATTTCTTCATCAGTGAGAAGAGGAATTATGCTCTCTACTTTCTCTTTGGAACAGTCACATTTGTAGCCTGGAAAATACTCATCCAAAACCTCATATTCGATGTCGCCAAAAAGCTGTGCAGTTATTTGCATAATATCTTTCTCTGCCAGTACAGATGAAATATTTGAAAAATTTTTAATCCTTTCTTCAAGTTTTTCAATTAAGCCTTCCGGAGTTTCAGGCAAAAGTTGAATTATAAAACCGCCTGCTGATTTCACACTTTCGTCAGTATCTATCAAAACACCAAGTGCAACAGCAGATGGAATCTGTTCTGACAATACAAAATAGTGTGTTAAATCTTCAGCAATCTCACCCGATACAAGTTCTATCTGACCAATGTAGGGTTCTTTCAAACCTAAATCTTTTATCACTGTAAGTGTACCATCTCCTATTGCTCCTCTGACATTTAGCTTACCGGCCTGGTTTATCTCTGTCAGAACCTCTTTGTTTTTCACATAGCCTTTGACATTTCCCTTTGAATCAGAAACTGCAACCAGTCCTTTCAGAATACCGCTGCAGGAGATCTGAATTGAAAGAGTATGCTTTTCTCCTTTCAACATCACACCCATCATTGATGCAGCCGTCAGAAGTCTGCCAAGAGCAGCTGTTGGAATAGGAGGCAGATTATGTATTCTTCTTGCTTCTTCGACTATATCTGTAGAATCCATGATAAAAATTGCCACATTCTTATCCTTTGACAGTGCCCTTAGAATTCTTGCCATAAGCTTTTAATACCCCCAGAGTTAAAAATTAAAATTCTTATAGATTTTATTTTATACCAAAAACAAAAAAGCTTCCAGCAAAATTGCCAGAAGCTTATTTTACCTTTCTCACATTTACTGCCTGGTTGCCCCTTTCGGTTTTTACCACATCAAACTCCACCATCTGCCCTTCTGCCAAAGTCTTGTATCCTTCCATGTTGATGGCCGAAAAATGAACAAATACATCTCTACAAGCTAATATTATGTTCTATCACTGAGAATTTTATGCTATTCAAATCTTTTTACATACGTAACACACCTTTGAACAAAAAGAGGTTTTAACAGAACTTTTATAATCATAGACCTTTTCGACTATCAAAAAGCCACTTTTTTCAAGCAGCTTTTCTACTTCTTCCTCACGATAGATGTACTGAATGATTTTATCGTATACAGTCCTGTTCCTATCAATAACAGAAAAGTGGATGATGATCTTTTGCCCTGCTTTATTGAACTTCCAGTAAAGCAGCATATCTTTTATTCTCTTTACTGCCTTTTTTCTTTTGGCTAATCTTTCTAAATATTCCTGTGTGTTTAAATCAAATATAAATATGCCATCCCCGGACAGTAATTTTTTTACCTTCTTCAAATATTTCAACAAATGCTTTCTATCAATATGATTTAAGACATCCACTGTAGAAAGTATAACATCAAACCTGTGCTTTGAGTCAAACTTCAAAAAATCTTCATTATAAAGCTTTACATTGTCAGATAAGAGTACACATCCGGCTATTTTTATCATCCGGCTTGACCTGTCAACACCGTAGAGATGTCCAAACCCCATTCTGGCAAGCAAACGCAAAAGAGAACCTGTTCCGCATCCCACGTCCAGTATTTTTGACTTTTTTGAGATATTGAACTTATAAAATATCTTTTTTAAAAATCGAATAATTGACACTCTGTCAAAGAACACATTGTAAAACTTCCTGTAATAGACTGCAATACTGTCATAGGATTTCATCAGCGCAGTTTTACCCTCTCTCCAACTCTTCTTTCGGTCCCGTTCAAAAGCCTCTTAATGTTTTCTCTGTGACGGAATATAACGACAATCATTATGACAAGTGCTAAAAACCAGTACTCTCTTGCAAATATTAAAACAGCAAAGAAATACAAGATACTGCCTGTTATACCTGTCAAAGACATATATCTTGTCAATACAAGCACAACCAGTGCAAGGGGTATTACAACAAGAGTAATAACAGGCGTTGCAACAAGCGCAACACCAATGGATGTTGCAACTGCCTTTCCTCCTCTGAATCCAAAATACAAAGGCCAGTTATGACCGCAGATAACTGCAAATCCGGCAAGTGTGACGCCCAGAACAACATCATCCGGCATGACAATCTTAGCAAATAAAGCTGCAACAACCCCTTTTAGAACGTCAATGGCAAATACCAGAATAGCAGGACCTATCCCCATTGTGCGAAGGACATTTGTAGTGCCCGGATTACCACTGCCATATTTTCTGATATCAACTCCATTTAACATCTTACCAATTATGAGAGCAGGCAGTACACTCCCAAGCAAATACCCTACAGCAAGCACAATCAAAATCTGAAGTGCTTTCATCAAGCCTTTTCCCCTTTCTCTTTTATCAAAAATATTATTGGTACCCCTGTAAAATCAAAAGTTTTTCTAAGATAGTTTTCAATATATCTTTGATACGAAAAGTGAAATAAGTCTTTATCGTTTACGAATATAGCAATTTTGGGTGGCTTTTCTCCAACCTGTGTCATGTAGTAAATTTTGAGCTGCTTGCCCTTATCACTTGGTGGCTGGTATATTGTGGTAGCCTCTGCCAGAACGTCGTTTATCTGCCCTGTTGTGATTCTTCTTGTGTAATTTTCGTATACATACAAAACTGTCTCAAGAAGTTTTTTTACCCTGAAACCTGTCTTTGCAGAGATGAACAAAATGGGTGCAAACTTAAGAAAGCTCAGCTTCTCTTCAATCTGCATCCTGTACTCATCAGCTGTTTTTTCATCCTTTTCAACAGCATCCCATTTATTAACCGCAATAATACACCCCTTACCTGCCTCATATGCATACCCGGCAATCTTCGCATCCTGCTCAGAAACCGGTTCTGTGCCATCAATAAGTATAATGCAAATGTCACTTCTTTCTATTGCCGAAAGAGTCCTCAGCATACTGTATCGTTCAATATTGTCATAAATCTTGCTTTTTCTTCTGAGCCCTGCTGTGTCAATAAGTGTCAAAAGCCTGCCTTCAAATTCAACCTGAGAGTCTATAGCATCGCGGGTTGTGCCAGGAATATCGCTTACAATCACCCTCTCCTCGCCAAGAATATAGTTTACAAGAGAGGACTTTCCTGTATTTGGCTTTCCTATTATAGCAACCTTTATTGAATCTTCCTCTATTTCATTTATTCCCATTTCACCAAAGTAATTAACAACCGCATCCAATACATCCCCAACTCCTGTGCCATGCTCAGCTGACATAGGAATCGGATCAGAAAGCCCTAAGCTGTAAAATTCGTAAATAACTGGCTGTTCCGAGATGTTGTCAATTTTGTTCACTGCAAGTACGATGGGTTTTCTTGAAACCCTCAGCATGTTTGCAACCTCTCTGTCCGCATCAGTAAGACCGGTCTTGCCATCCACCATGAAGATTATCACATCAGACATATCAATGGCAAACTGTGCCTGACGCCTCATCTGTTTTAAGATTATGTCCTCCGAATAGGGTTCAATACCACCGGTGTCTATCACATTAAAAGAAATCCCGCGCCATTCTGTCTCGCCTACAATTCTGTCGCGCGTAATACCCGGGGTGTCATCCACAATAGCACGCCTTTCTCCAATCAATCTATTGAAAAGTGTGGACTTTCCTACATTTGGTCTTCCTACTATTGCCACGGTCGGTTTCAATCCTCTTCACCACCCTTCAGAAGATAGTAAAGCAATTTTCTGCCGTGATTCTCAACAGGAAAAACTGCTCTGCCAAATCTATCTCTTATCTGGTCTATATGAATATCATCCAGGAATCTGTTTTCATGATTGAGTGCACACGAGGGAATCAAAATATAATCACCTATATCAACATTTTGCAGCTGTTCAATTATGTCCTTCCCTGTAAGAAGCCCTGCAACTGTAATGGTATGTCCAAAAAAATTATTTACAATTTTTACAATATCAACTCTGATGTTTGGAAATTTTCTGTTAAACACTTTCATCAGCTTTTTCAAAAAGTCATACGCCGAAACACCCGTCACAAGTGTTATATGTTTTTTAACATTGTAATCTGGCTTTAATTTGTTCAAAGCTGCCAAAAATTGTCTTTTAAATAGAGCAAGCAAACCCACTCCATTTTCTATCTGTCTGAAATCTTCGTAAAACTCATAATTTGGAATCTTTTTTTGAGCTTTTATATAAAACTCATCGGAGGCAAATACAAGCTTTGTGCCAAACTCCTGTTTGAACTTCTGCTGCCATTTTGCTATCTGATTTAAAACCTCCTTTGCATCATCCTTAGAAAAAGGCTCAAGAGCAAACAACCCCTCGCGGTACTTTGTAAGCCCAACCGGTACAACCGCAATGGATCGAATGCAGGGATAAAATCGTGACAAATCAGAAATTGTCCTGTCAAGTTCAAATTTATCATTTATCCCTTTCATAAGGACAATCTGGGCATCAAACTCAATTCGGTGCTCTGCTAAATACTCAAGCTGATCCAAAATCAATGAAGCCTTTGGATTTTTCAATATAAACTCTCTCAAACCCGGATTGGTTGTGTGAACAGATATTTTCAGAGGACTTAAATGAAATTTAACTATCCTTTCAAAATCCTTTTCAGTCAGGTTAGTAAGCGTAATGTAATTGCCACTCAAAATTGAAAGTGCTGTATCATCATCCTTTATATAAAGAGTCTTTCTCATACCTCTGGGAAGCTGGTCAATAAAGCAGAATATACACCTGTTTGCACATCTTCTTACCATTTCATATTCAAACTCTATTCCAAGCGGCTTTAATTTTCTGTTTATAAGTCCAACTCTATAAAGCTTATTATCTCTCAAATACTCAATTACAAGTTTTTCTTCCCTGGAATAGTATAAATAGTCAATTATATCATTTATCTCCCAGTCATTTATTTTTAAAACTATATCCCCTGCTTTCAAACCACACTTCTGTGCCAGGCTGCTGTGATGTATATTAGAAATTTTTAGCATCTTTTCACCTTTTCAATCATGAAAATTTTCTAATCCAGAAGTCCTTCTCTTGCCTTTGTAATATACTCCATACAAAACTCATCCTGCCCGGAAAGAACTTCTGAGGCATAAACCAATTTCATCAAAACATCATCAAGCGGGTCAGCAATGCAGCTGTTTAATCCAAAATAAATGGCAATGGGCAAAAATGCCCTGTTGACCCATCTTCTTTTTGGCAGCCCAAATGAGATATTTGAAAGTCCACAAATAATGTTAACTTTGCTAAATTCTTTTCTTATCAGTTTTATTGTCTCAAGAGCAACTCCAACATATCTGCTATCAACAGATACAGGCTGAACCATTGGGTCCAAAAATATATCTTCTTCAGCTATGCCGTTTTTAGCAAACATATCCATAAGCCTTATGGCTATTTCAAGCCTTTTTTCCGGGTCTTCAGGTATACCAACATCATCCATCAAAAGTGCTACCACTTTCATGTTATATTCCTTGATAACAGGCAGGGCTCTTTTCAAAATTCCCTCTTCAAAAATCACAGAATTAAATATTGCTCTTTTCCCTCTGTAAATTTTCATAACCTCTCCTATGACCTCTGGTCTTGGACTGTCAATTGAAAGTGGAGCATCAATTTCACTTTGAATACTCTCGACCATCCTCTTTAGAATCTCTGCTTCCTCATCAACAAACACTCCTGCATTTACATCTATATAGTGAGCACCTGCGGAATACTGTTTTCTGGCAAGGTCCACAATATACTGAAAATTGCCTTCTTTTATTGCATCAGCAACACTCCTGACAGTTGAATTAATCTTTTCACCGATTATTATCATTGTGGATTAATTTCACTCCTTTTTTTAAGATACTCTTCAACCCTGTCCAGCTCAAAGCCATTGTAAATGTCAGTAAGCAAAAAATTCAGCCTTTCAAGAGCCATAAGTACAATCTCTTCCGAAATTTTATTCTCTCTTCTTAGCCAGACAAGCTCATCAATATCAGCAATCCTATACCTTCCATCCGGGAAAACTATTACATCAACAAGCAAATCTTCTGTCACAATTTTATCAGTATCTATATGTGTATCAATAATATCACAATAGGTATATAGCAGTCCATCATCATGACCGTAAACCTTGCTAATTTTAATTCCTTTTTTCAGGTACACACAGGAAGCGCCCCATTTGATATCTTCTCTTTTTTTAATCGGAAGCCATTTGGTTATAAGAACATCATCGTCCATATAGATTATCTCATCAGATGAAATATCTATCTCTTCCTGAGGATAAAATCTTTTTCGAACCAGTTTCAAAATCAATTTCTCCTTTTACAATTGATTTTTTTGAAAAATATTATATAATGTAAAGTAGAGATTTGCAAACAGAATTGAAAAGGCAAATAAGCAAAAGGTCGGGATGTGGCTCAGTTTGGTAGAGCGCCTGGTTCGGGACCAGGAGGTCGCAGGTTCAAGTCCTGTCATCCCGACCATTTTTAATACCATTTTTTGCAGTTTTTATTCTTTCGCTTTTCTCCTCAGTATGGCAAACTCGGTAACAGGTCTGTCAAATTTTATTCTTGTAAGCTGCTGTGCATGTGGAACAACCTCCAGAGGATTGCCTTCCAGATCAAAAATACTATCAAGTTTCTGCACAAAATATGTGCCATCCGGAAGCATAACCTCCACAACATCGCCTCTGAAAAACCTATTTCTCTGCTCAACCACCGCAAAGCCATCTTCCAAAACCTCTTTTACAATGCCAACAAAGTCATATTCGCGAATGTATTTGCTTGATTCAAACTTGTAATCATTGTGTGCCGGCCTGCCGAAGTAAAAATTGGTGGTGTAGCTTCTGTGCGAGCATTTTGCAATCTCCTCAAGCCACACTTTTTCGGGTTCAAAGTTTTCAGGGTCCTTCAAAAATTTGTCAATTGCTTTTCTGTACACACTTACAACTGTTGCAACATAAAAACTACTTTTCATCCTTCCTTCAATCTTGAACGCGTCAATTCCTGCCTCTACCAGCCTGTCAATATGTTCAACCATGCAAAGGTCTTTTGAGTTGAAAATATATGTCCCATCAACATCTTCAAACACTTCAAAGTACTGCCCGGGTCTTTTTTCTTCCATGATATAGTATTTGTATCTGCAAGGATGAGCGCATTCACCCCTGTTTGCATCTCTTCCTGTCATATACGCACTCAGAAAACACCTTCCTGAATATGAAATACACACAGCGCCATGGACAAAAGCCTCAAGCTCCAGCTTTTGCGGGGTATTTTCTCGAATTTCTTTTATCTCTTCCAAAGATAGCTCTCTTGCCAGCACTATCCTCTTTGCACCAAGTTCATACCAGAATCGTGCACTTTCGTAATTGGTAGTATTGGCCTGGGTACTTATGTGCACAGGAATCCCAAGCTTTATTGCCTTTTTGAACACGCCCGGGTCTGACACAATTATCCCGTCAAAGCCCAGATCTTTTATACTGTCAAAAAATTCATCTATCTTTCTGATATCTTCATTCCTTGCGAAGATGTTGGCAGTCAAATACACTTTTTTGCCATGTCTGTGGGCAAAATCAATCCCTTCTTTCATCTCCTCTAAGTCAAAATTGCCGGCATATTTTCTTAGCCCAAACTCCCTGCCACCTATATAAACACTGTCCGCACCATACACTATTGCAACTTTAAGTTTTTCAAGATCACCAGCCGGCGCAACAAGCTCTGGTCTTTTTACAGTCATATCAAAAACCTCCATTATTTCTTGATAGCAATTAAAACACCATCAGAAACTGGTAAAAGAGTCATTACAAAATTGGGGTCATCCTCAATCATCTTTATAAACCTGTTCATCCTCTTTGCAATCGTAATCATTCTCCTTACAAGATATCTTCTGGCAACCACCATGCCTTTGTAAAGCACATTGTCACAGACAAACAGACACTCTTCTGACATTTTATCTTTTGTAAGATTAAAATAGTCAATATACTGAGCCTTTGCAGCATCGAAAAACACCATGTCAAACTGACCTTCAATAGCCTGCAAAACCTCTTTGGCATCCCCACCAACAATGGTTATTTTGTCCTCTGCATTGAACTCTTTTATATTCTTTTTTGCCTGCATAACCATGTCAAAGTCCATTTCTACTGAAATTATCTTTGCCTCAGGAAACCCTATATGCATAGAGAGAGTTGAGTATCCAATGGCTGTGCCAAGCTCAAGTATCCTTTTTGGCTTTTTGATCATTGTCAGAATTGTAAGAAGCCTTGATACTTCTCTTGACACAACTGGAATATTATTTTTCTTTGCATACTCTTCAATCTTTAAAAACCTCTCATCAACGTTTGTAAGCTTGGACCTTATAAACTGGTTCAAAATCTCACATGAAATATCCATAATTCTATTTTTCCCCTTCTTCTATTTCTTTTTGAGCATTTATGTGCTCTTCAAATGTCTTTGAGAATACATGAGTGCCATCTTTTCTGGCAACAAAAAATAAATAGTCAGTCTTTTGAGGATTCAAAGCAGCAAGCAGGCTTTTCCTGCCCGGGTTGCATATTGCAGAAGGTGGAAGCCCATTGTAAAGGTATGTATTATAGGGTGATTTTATCCTAACATCACTCAGTGATAAAACCTCTTTGTGCACGGGTAAAATATATTCAACTGTTGCACAGCTTTCCAGCCTCATCCCCTGATTCAATCTGTTTATAAACACACCTGCAATCAGGGGTCGTTCAAAATCTTTTTTGGCTTCCTTCTCAACAATTGATGCAAGAATTATGGTTTGAATATCACTTAGCTGAGTAGTCTTGCTGTTTTTTATACTATTGTAAACATCAACAAATCTATTCAACATCCTTTTGATTATGTCCTTTTCTGATTCACCTTCAAACACTTCATATGTGTCAGGATACAAAAAGCCTTCGAGCTTGTACTTTACATTCTTTGAAGGATACTTAAACTGAAAATCAAAATTGCAGTTATTAATTTCATTTAAAAATCTTTCCCTGTCAACAATTCCTAAACTGCTCAGCTTTTCGGCTATCTGAACACAGGTAAACCCTTCCGGAATAGTAAACCTTACTGTCTTTTTAAACACAACACCTTTTTGCAAAGCTTCACAGAGCTCCTTATAGCTCATCGATGAAGAAAGCCTGTAATTTCCCGCTGCCAACCTGCATTTTTTGGCTTTGACATACAGCATGAAAAGATAAGGATTTTTTATTATTCCTTTTTCTTTCAAAATCTTCGCCACACTCTTAACCGAACTGTTTTGAGGTATTTCGACATATGCTTCTATTACCTTTGCATTTTGCATTTTGTAAACAACTGATATTAGTAAGATGACGAGAAATAAAATCAATATCAGCAACCATTTACTCTTTATTTTATACCATTTCATTTCCAATACCTCATTTTTCTAATGCTTGCATAAGCTTTGTTTATCATTTTATGTTTATAATTATATCACAACAAAAAGCAAGAAAAAAAAGAGCCTAATAAACAGGCTCCTTTTCTTCTTTTTTAGCCCTTGCTTCCATTTTCTTTCTCATTTCATGGTTCAATATCTTTTTTCTGAGTCTTAAACTTTTTGGTGTAACCACCTCTTTTGAAAATTTATCAGGCAGCTTTTTGATTTTAAAACAATTGATATTTTTGAGTCAAGAAATTAAAATATATATATTTCAAATAGTTTTAAAATTTCATCTATGCTTTTGGCTGTGGTTTTTGTTTTTTTGTGTGGTAAAATAGGAGATGTAAACAAAAACCTTCAAAATGTAGTCTTGTTGTGGCGTTTATACCGGTAGTAAACAAAGAAGACAACTGGGATATAGCAAAATGTGGAAAAACAGCGTCGCCTAATATGGAAAAACCATTGAGAAAGCTGTAACTAATCCAAAAGAAGTGCTTGAACTTTACTTTCAGGGAAGGGGTGTAAATAAGAAATGGGAAAAAGTTTTTCAAACTTTAAAAAAATCTTTTATTCAAAGTTACTTATTATGTTTTTGTCTTTCTTATTAGCAACATCTAATTTGACCATTTTTGCTTACGCTTTGCCAAACTATAATTATATAACTGCAGAAGATTTTGTAAATAAACTTTTTGTAAATCTGAAAATAGTTGACCATTCACAGGATTCTTGGAGTAAAGCAAAATTGTTAAAAGTGCTTCCTGCAGGTTTGAATAAAAAGTCTATTATCACAAAAGCTCAAGCATCATATATTATTTGGTATACAATACAAAATATAGACTTTTTAAAACAAAAATTTATTCCAATTCAAACTAATATAATATCTTATTGGGATTATTATAAGCAAACAGGGAATGGTTTTTTAAACAAAAACATGCCCACTGAAATAGTACTTATGTATTACAATTTTGTTGTAATAGAGAAAATTTATAATAATGGCGAAAAGAAATATATTGTTGTGTGGAATCCATATGTAAAAGCACATTCACAAAGTGAATATACAGAATTAGTAGCCAATTTTATAAGCAAAAACCCGCAAAAGCGCAGGATTGCTCTCAGAGAAACCTCTGAAAAACTTACAATTAACTATATTAAAAGGGTATTTCCATTTATAGGGGATTCTAAAGAACATTTTTCCACAGTTTTTGAAAATGTATATCAAAGTGTATACGAAAATATATATAAAACCACTAACGATATTGAATTTAACAAAATTTATACCGTTGCCGAACAAGCTTATTGTTATTTTATGGAAAACAACTCTTTGAAAGTTGCCAAAGTTCAAAATTTCGAAACTTTATTCTTAAATAAAAAGTATAGTGTAGATGTCAAAATAGATCCCCGATGGAATAGATATATCGAAGATTATATTATGTCATCAAAAAGAGACTATCCTATTAATCATGAAAGATTTAAATATATGATTTCAGACATATTCTCTACCACTGAAATTTTTCAAAAACCAATTCTTTATCTGATGGATTTAGGAATACTAATACCTGAATTCAATCAATATGACCATCATTTTTATATCTTTCCAGATAAAAAGTTTTCAAAAACAGAAGCTTACGAAATTTTTAATAGGATTTCAACAAACAATAATTTAGCCTTTGATGAATTTAAGGTGGATAATCAATTCTTTAGAATTGACAACATGAGATTTTTAAAAATGTTAAAAAGTCTTCCACTGAAAAATCAAAGAAAACTGAATTTTACATTATCACAATTTGGTATTGATCAATCAGGTATCTACATAATTGTCGATGATACAAAATATTATATTGCTGAAACATTTGAGCAAAACGGAAACTTATTTTATTATGTAAAACCCTATATTGTCTTAGCAAAAACAAAGCAACAATATAAAAACCTCATACCCGAAAATCAAATAGTTGAAGTATGGAGTTACAATAATGGTAGATATCTTGTGAAATATAAAAATCTGCAATTGTATGTGCCATCAAAATATCTTTTCATCTTACCAAAGAAAAAAGTTTTTCTCAGTACACTAACAAAAGATGAAGTTGAAAAATTTGTCAATTTACAAATAAAAAATAAAAAATCAAATTATTTTATATGGGTTGACCTGTTAAGACTGTCTGTGTATTTGATGAAAAAAGAAAATAATAGATACGTTCTTATAAGGACAATGGATTGTACTGCAGGAGCTGAACATACTCCTACGCTGAGAGGTTATTTCAAAAGTAAAGCTAAAATTTATAAGCTCTATGTCCCAAAATATGAAGCAGGATTAATGTATGGATTAGTATATTACGGTGATTACATGATACATTCTGTTACAACAGACCGTGAAGGTAAAATTGCTGACAATTCTATATTAAAAAGAATCAGCCATGGCTGTATCAGACTCTCTATGAGCGACGCTAAATATATTTATGATCATATACCAGTTGGAAGTGTGGTTTGGGTAAATTAAAAACACAAGGATGGATATTCCCTTATTGCAGAATATCCATCCTTTATAACATTTTTTAATTTTTATAAACATTTATTGGGATACTGAGAGTTGAATGCATAAAATTACACCAATGTTATTATTTAAATTTTTACATTTGTGTCTTAATAACATAATTTACTGATAGTTTCTATTAAAGCCAAAATAACTAACTATAGTGTAAAACCTTATTAATTTCATTACTACTATTTTTATTAATCCAGCTTTTAAAATTTTGAGATATTTCATTATTTTAGTAAGCAAATATTTACTTTATCAAGACATCTTGATTTGCATTTGTAAAAATCACTAATTTTATATTAAAATAATTCCTTAGTCTTAAATTACTTTAATTAGTTTGTCCATAACCATATGGTTCTCTTTTAATTAGGATATAGCCCACATTTGAAGATTTATCTGCACCTTTTGATTCAATATATGCTTTTATATTCCCATCAAGCTCACATGTTACAGTATAACATCCACTTTCCTCACTAATTCCCTCGTCAATTTTCTTGATTTCACTTATACTTTTTAATTTTCTAACTAATTCTGAAACCGAAATCTCCAACGGTATGCCGAAAAATTTTACTGTATCACTACCCATAATACTAAAAACCTGTGCATTATTTATACTTTCAAGAGAATCTATAGAATTAAAACTAAAACTAAATATAAGACCACTTTTAGTATAATATAATAATCCTCCTTCATAAGAATATACTTTAACAGGCAACCCATACTCCTTCCTTACTTTATTTAAATTTGCATCTAACCATTCCTCGATTGTATCCAAATCCTTTAAGTCTACACTTTTTTCAATTTCTTTTCTATTAAGTTCATCAAAACTAAACCAAAATCTCACAATACCTCTTGCAAATGATCCTATTACATATGGTTCATAACAAACTAAAATTCCTCCATTCTTGAAAATTGAACTGTTAAGAATATATTCATCATATGTGACTTGCTTTTCTTGCCCCCAAAAAACTTCATATGGAGGGTCATCTAAGTCTTTACATAATGCCCTTGCAAATAATATATAATTACCTATCCAATTTAGTTGTTCAGTGCTTAAAACATCATTAAGTTTAACCTCTCTTCCTGTTTCCAAATCAAAGTTGAAAGTCTTGACTCTTATCAAGTCATGAGCTCCACCTGTATATGAATCTTCTTCAAATAAAAAAGAAATATATGGTGATACACTTTTATCCCATTCGCATTTTAAATGAAGCGTATAGGGATAAAAGTCTAGTTCATTCTTTTGTTCATTCGCTATTGCTTTTATACCTTCTATTTCTTGTTCTACATACCTCTTCAGGATAAAATTTATTTTTTCACACACTTCCTTTTTAACTTCGCTTCCTGTTACTTTTGGTAGCAAAACATCAATCTCATATTTGTCCGTTGCTTGATATATTCTCTCAAAGACAACATCCAATGCAGGTTTATTACTTCCTTTATTCTTATTCGAATGTTTAGAAATCTGCTCAGTCTTTTGTGAAATTGTTGTTTTTGTTTTTCCTATCTCATCTCTTTTTGTTCTTATACTCGTACACCCATAAAATGATGATAATATAAGAACAAGCATACTAAATATTGCTAATATCCTTTTAAACATTATGTCTATACCTCCCATATTCTAAACCAAACTATTCTATCTTTACCTAACCCTATAAAACTCATAATTACCTCTACCTGAACCAGGAATAGGCTCCAATATCAATTTATTGCCTTTAATTTTGTAATAATACCCCTCTTTGCCGGTTAAAAATCCTGTTATATATAACTTATCTCCATCTATCTCCCAATTGCCACCCGCCCAATAATAATTTGCCTTAAATGTGCCATCTGGCTTGAATGTAATAGTATCATGATCATCTGACCAGGTACCAACAATGCTATTTGTATTAAAACTTGCTGTACCAGTCCCACCTGAGTTTGCCACTCCACCAGCTAAAGCAAATATAATTATCGCCACAACAATAATACCTACAATATATGTGATTGCAGTCAAATAAAGCGCATTTGTATCTTTATCTTTGTATCTGTCTTTGTCTTTTAGTAAATTTCTAATGGCCCAAAAGTTCAAAATTGTATTTACGAAAATACCAAAAAAACTTAATAAAAGTACAAGCCATATAGATATAAATTGTAATAAAAGATTTATCACTCCTACCAAAACAATTGGAATAAGGCTTACCCCTATTGCCCCTAATATAGCTTTAAAATCTATTTTTTCTTTTAATATTGTAAATGCCACCTTAATAATGCCACAATACAGGAGATACAGGAGAAATAAGACTATGAAGTTATATAAAAATGCTCTAAAAGAAAATTCTTCAAAAGTTGAAGACAGAAGACCTGATGCACCTATAAAATCTTCAACCAATTTTATACCTTTTCCTGCCAAAACAATATTTTGAAGAGAAACAAATAAAGATGCAAGAATAGCAAACAAAATACCCGCTTTGTAGTCATTATTCTGTATAATCTTTGAAATAAAATCAAATGGACTTTTCAAAAATGCCCATGCAAATTTTACTGTAATATAACAATATCGAAATGCTATATTAATACCCTGGTTTATTTTCAAAGTAATTTCTAAATTTCTTTCCTTTTTTTCTGAAGCATTTTCAGTTTGTTCACCATTCTGTTTTTTGATATCTTCATTAACATTCTCCACATTTTGTTTATCATTTATCACTTCGCCGTCTGAAGCTTGATTGCCAGTTTGACTTACCGTTGTTTGTGTTTCTCTGCATGTGCAAATCTCACCTTCCTGAAGCTCTTTGCCACAATATGGACAATTTGTCATCTCAATCACACACTCCCTTCATCCAATTTGTATTCTTTAATCTTACCATCTTCAGGCCAATCATAAAACCATGGAGCTTCTATTCCAACAATAATAAAGTTCTTTGCACTTTCATCCCAAACAAGCGTGTAAACCTGTCCAGTTACTTTTTCAGAAATATCCTGAGGTGGCGTTTCATCACTGTTATATATTGTATCTTTATAATAGATTTTTGCTGTAATTTTTATGCTTATTTTTCCTTCTTCATTTTTGAACAGCTGCAATGTCTTAAAATTAAACTCAGTTTTTGTCACTTTTCCTGTATACTTCTGATTATTACCTTTTAAATCTTCAATTCTGTTTGAAAAAATTTGCCTCAATTCATCTGAAATGTGCAAAAACTTATTTGAATCCTGAGATGTCATAGCAGTTCTATAAGATTTTTCAAAATCATTTATAACAGAAGCAACCTTGTCGAATGTTAAATTATTAGTATCATCGGTAGAAAGTGTATTGGGAATTGTAACACTATTTGACCAACTGCCAAGTTTTACAGAAGCTGTCGTTACTTCACCCCAAGGTAATTTTATTTTTGCACTAAACTCACTTTCGTCACTTACAGGTCCAAATTCAGACGCATCTTTTACCAAAACACCAGTCGGTTTGCCATTCAAAATTATCTCAGCTTCATCAAAATCTGATTTAATTGTCACATATCGTGGATTTAAATACACTTCAGCTGTGTATTGATTATCGTTACTAAAATATCTATTATAAATTACCTTCTCGGCAATATTTTCCAATGTACAATAGGGGCCTTTGTACTCTGCTTTAATCTTATAAATACCAGCAATCAAAGGACCTACTGAGATTTCTTGTGATGGATCTGAAACAGTAGCTATGTTTTTGTCATTCAAGTATATCTTTGCACCTTTTGTATCACACTTTATCTTCAAAAAATAATTTTTTGCTGCAATCTTATACCTTGTGAAGAAAATCAAGCCATTACCTACAGGTTTTAATACAAAATCATTAGAATAATCCTGACCTGACAAAAGAGCAGATAATGCCTCGGTTAGAGATTTATTGCTTCCATCTGAAGAAGGATTTGAGATTTTCTGAAGTGCTGCATCCAAAGCTTTATAAATATTGTCTATGTATTCTGGCTTTGATTGACACAACTGCAAAAAAGCTTTTAGACTGTCCTGAGAAATCTGTTCATAAGTTTCATGAACAAGTATCTGTGAAAGCTTTTTCGCATCATTTGCTTTAACAGCTCCTTTGAATTCATTTACAACTTTGTCTGGAGAATAAATTGATTTTCCAATTACTAAAATAAGGATGATCAAAACAAAAACACCTGCAATTCCATAAAGCCACGGTAATAATTTTTTGTTCAACCTGAATTTTAAGCTGGAAACTTCAAACGTCTTTATTTCTTCACCTTCAAAGTATTTTTCCAGGAAGAACTCTTTTTTAGGTTTTGAGACATTTTCCAAAATCCTGGGTTCCAAGTTTTCACCACACTTCGGGCATATTTTAGAGTCCTTTTCAACTTCAGCACCACATTTAGGGCATAAAATCACTTTCTTACCCTCCCCTGTTCTTTAATTTTTTTGACATATTTCGACAAAATTCGACAAGCAATACACTTTTAAGGCATATTTTTGATATAATTATAATTTATTTTAGCAGTTTAATGCAAGAGTTTTTGTCATCTTCAATAACAAAAAAGCAAGTGGGCTACCCGATGAGTGGATAGCCCACTTTTATTTTTATTCCAGAAAATCCTTGAGTTTTTTGCTCCTGCTTGGGTGTCTGAGTTTTCTGAGTGCCTTTGCTTCAATCTGACGAATCCGTTCGCGTGTGACATTGAACTCTCTGCCAACCTCTTCTAAGGTCCTTGCCCTGCCATCTTCAAGCCCAAACCTGAGCTTCAATACCTTTTTCTCCCGCTCGTTGAGAGAATCCAAAACTTCCATCAGCTGCTCTTTAAGCATAGAGTGTGCAGCAGCCTCAGACGGTGCAAGAGCATCATCATCCGGGATAAAATCACCCAGGTGGCTGTCTTCCTCTTCTCCAATCGGAGTCTCAAGTGACACAGGTTCCTGTGCAATCTTCATTATCTCCCGCACCTTCTCAACAGGCATGTTCATCTCTTTTGCTATCTCTTCAGGGGTTGGTTCTCTTCCTTTCTCCTGCAAAAGCTGGCGGGATACCCTGACAAGTTTGTTGATTGTCTCAACCATGTGCACAGGAATTCTAATAGTTCTCGCCTGGTCAGCAATTGCCCGTGTAATTGCCTGTCTTATCCACCACGTTGCATAGGTTGAGAACTTATAGCCTTTTCGATAGTCAAACTTTTCAACAGCTTTCAGAAGCCCAAGATTGCCCTCCTGTATCAAGTCCAAAAAGAGCATTCCTCTTCCAACATACCTTTTTGCTATGCTAACAACAAGCCTCAGGTTTGCCT
This sequence comes from Caldicellulosiruptor morganii, assembly GCF_026810225.1. Classification (NCBI taxonomy): domain Bacteria; kingdom Bacillati; phylum Bacillota; order Caldicellulosiruptorales; family Caldicellulosiruptoraceae; genus Caldicellulosiruptor; species Caldicellulosiruptor morganii. The sequence goes on along the minus strand of NZ_CP113865.1, from coordinate 588,801 downwards.
CAGCAAGCCTCTTTTTTGCCTCTTCATCCCCCTGCTCAATTCTCTTTGCAAGCTCAATCTCTTCCTCAGGAGTTAACAAAGGAATTTTTCCGATCTCTTTCAAATACATCCTTACAGGGTCATCTATTGCAATACCTTCCGGCAGGTTCTCCAGATCGTCTTTCAAAAGCTCCTCTTCAGAAATCCTGTCATCCACAACGTCAATCCCCATACTCTCAAGAGTGTCATATATATTCTCAACCTGGCTGGCATCAAGTTCTACTTTATCAAGTATTTCCTGAATCTCAGAATACGTCAAAAATCCCTTGCTCTGACCAAGCGAAATGAGCTCACGCACCTTTTCCCTTATCAGGTTTTTCTTTTCTTCTATATTTTTATTCTTCTCCTCCGAACTCTTCTTTGAAGACTTTGCAGCCTGATTTTTGTTTTCAGGTTCAACTTTCTGGTCCTGCTGTGGCTGAATCGAAGCATTTGCTTCTTCGGTGCTGTGTTGATTTATAACATTTTCATTGTTCTGTCCAATGTTTTGTTCTGTCATCTGTCCTCACCCTCCCTTCCTGCCTTGAGTTTCCTGAGCTCATTTAGAATCTCAATAGCCCTTGCAGCATCGTTCTTTCTCTGTGCTTCTTCAAGTTCAAGCTTCAAGCTATGCGCTTTTATGTTCTGTCTCAGCTCATCTATCGCCTTTCTGGCAGTCTCAAAGTCTTCAAAGCCTTTTGATGAAAAGCCTGTCAGCTCAGATAGAACATTCTCATCTGTTATAAAGCTCAAAAGCATAGAATAGCTCAACTCCATCCCCTCATCAAGCAGATTTTTTATACTACTGAAAAGAATCTTAATATCCTCTGTGTAAAAGTCATCTTCTGTAATAAGGCTCTTTATCTCTTCTGATCTCGGAGCCCACTGTATATAAAGAGATAAAAGATAGATTTCATTTTTTTTTAATCTCTCGCTATCTGTCAGGGTAGCCTTTTTCTGCGTTTGTCTGAAATAGTTTATGTTCTCTATTCTCCTGATTTCTCTTTGAGCAGTCTTTGAAAATTCTCTTGTTATAATATTTTCATCTATCCCTGTCATCTCTGACAGCTTTTTTATATACTCCTGTCTTTCAACTTCGTTTGAAATTGGAGTCAAAATCTTCTCAAAATATTCCCTTACAAATCTGAACTTCTGGTCTGACCTGTTCAGGTCGTACTGGTTTCTCAGCTCCTTTATTTTATAATCTATAACAAACATACTGCTTTGCTTTCTAAGCAAAAAAGCTTCTTTTCCAAACTTCCTGATGTACTCATCAGGGTCCTTTGCACCTTCCAGCTCCATGACTCTTACCATCAGCCCGTTTTGATACAGTATATCAGCACTCCGCAAAGCCGCTTTTTTCCCCGCCTCATCACTGTCCAAACAGAGCACTACCTCATTTTTGTACCTTCGCAAAAGAAAGCTATGGTCCTGGGTGAGTGCTGTGCCCAGAACACCAACTGCATTATCAATACCTTCCTGATGAAGGCTGATTACATCCAAATATCCTTCAACAACAACAAACTCATTTGCCCTGCTCTGTTTTGCTATGTTAAGACCATATAGAATCCTTGACTTTGAAAATATCAAAGTGTCGGGTGAATTCATATACTTTGGAGCTGATAAACTATCAGAGATTATTCGCCCGCCAAATGCAATCACCCTGTTCATTGTATCGAATATAGGAAAAATAAGCCTTCCTTCGAATCTACAATAATTTTTTCCATTTCGCTCAAGAAAAATTCCACTCAAATCAATAATTTCTTTGGAATACTTTTTAGAAAGCCTTTCATAAAGGTCATTCTTCTCCGGACAATATCCAAGTCCGAATTTCTTTGCTGTTTCTTTTGCAATTTTCCTCTTTATTATATATTTCGCAGCTTCAATGTTTTTGCGAAGATAAAGCTGCTCTTTAAAATACTCAAAACAGTCCTGATGAAGATTGATTAGCTCTTCTTTTTGCTTTGCCAGAGCTCTGTCTTTAGTGAACTTAGAGTCAGATAAATTAATATCAATCTTTGCTTTCTCTGCCAGAACTTTCAGTGCCTCTGTAAATGTCAAATTCTCCATCCGCATCACAAAATGAATAGCATTGCCGCCCACACCGCAGCCAAAACAATGAAAAATTTGCTTTGCTGGTGAGACATAAAAAGAGGGTGTTTTTTCCGAATGAAAAGGACAAAGTGCTCTGTAATTTACCCCAACCCTCTTTAGCGGAATATAAGATGAAACAATATCAACAATATCCACTTTGTTCAAAACCTGCTCTACAATTCTTTCCAGCACATCATATTCACCTTCATGTTTTTTGAGACAATTTAATTTTATTTCGACAAATTTTTTAAAATACCTTCTGTCGTTTTTGACAAAAATCAAAGCTTATTCCATGGCGAAGGTAAGAATATTTCATAAAACTTGCGCATAGCGTACCTGTCTGTCATTCCGGCTATATAGTCGATGATTGCCTGTTCCTGTCCAAATCTGTCGATATCTTTTTTGACATCGTCAGGTAGCGTATCAGGATTCGACATAAAATATTCATACAGAGACTGTATAATATATTTAGCCTTTTTCTCATCCTTTTTGGCTTCAGAGCCAATATACACATTCTGGAACATAAACTCTCTCAGTTTCTGCATTGCAAAAAAGACATCCTCGCTCATGGTTATTTCTGGCTTGTCTATGCTATTTTTTATTATATCCACAATTAATGTATTAATTCTCTCACGCTTTGAAAATCCTAATATCTTAAGACAATCCTGCGGCAAATCTTCCTCTTTTAAAATCCCTGCTCTGATTGCATCATCTATGTCATGGTTTATATATGCAATCCTGTCTGCAAACTGAACAACTCTGCCCTCTAAGGTGGAAGGATTTTTGCCCCATACATGATTCAGAATGCCATCTCTTACCTCAAATGTAAGGTTAAGCCCCTCATCGCCTTCCAGAAAGTCAACAACCCTCAGGCTCTGCACATTGTGGGCAAAGCCACAGGTTGTAATTCTGTTCAGAATATCCTCGCCTGCATGACCAAAAGGTGTATGTCCCAGGTCATGTCCAAGCGCAATTGCCTCTGTCAGGTCTTCGTTGAGTCTTAAAGCTCTTGCAATTGTCCTTGCTATCTGGGCTACCTCAAGCGCATGAGTGAGCCTTGTTCTGTAATGGTCTCCCTCTGGTGAGATAAAAACCTGCGTTTTGTGTTTTAGCCTTCTGAATGATTTTGAATGAATGATTCTATCCCTGTCACGCTGAAACTCTGTTCTGACCTGACATTTTGCCTCCGGTCTCTGTCTTCCTTTTGTGTTTTTAGAAAGGGTTGCGTATGGCGATAAAATCCTGCTTTCCAGCTCTTCCTGGTATTCTCTTATATTTAACAAATTTTCTCACCGGACCTTTTCAAGATCCCATTTCATTTAATTTTTCAAAATATTCTGTGAGGTTTTATTATATAATAACTTAATTCTATACAAACTGAATTTTCCCTTCTTTTAAAGCTGAAAAATTCAAAAAGAAGAAGGCTGGTTTTTGTTTTCCAGCCTTCTTCTTTATAGCAAAATCTGTGCCATACATACTTTTTTCATTTGCAGTTTAAGACACATTTCCTCTTCTTTCCTGCAGGCGCTGTTTAAGCCTTGGCTTTTTTTGCACCTTCTTGTTCTCATTTATTATTACAACAGGCTTATCTTCCTTCAAAACAGCTGCCTTTGTGATTATCACTTTCTCTATCTTATCATTTGATGGAATCTCAAACATAACATCCAGCATGATCTCTTCCATAATAGCTCTAAGCCCTCTTGCACCGGTGTTGCGCTCAATTGCCTTGTCGGCTATTGCCTCCAGTGCTTCCCTTTCGAATTCAAGCTCAACACCATCCATTGCAAAGAGCTTCTGATATTGCTTGACAAGTGCATTCTTTGGCTCTGTCAGAATCTTTATAAGTGCTTCTCTGTCAAGTGCGTCCAGTGTAACTATTATCGGAACACGACCTATAAATTCAGGGATCATGCCAAACTTCAAAAGGTCCTGAGGCATTATCTGCCTCAAAATATCTCCTATCTTCTTTTCCTTTTTGCTCTCTATTTTAGCATTGAACCCAAGAGTCTTTTCACCAATTCTCTTTTCAATTATCTTCTCAATACCCTCAAAAGCGCCGCCACAGATAAAGAGGATATTTGTAGTGTCAATCTGTATAAATTCCTGATGCGGATGCTTTCTTCCACCCTGTGGCGGAACCGATGCTATTGTGCCTTCCAGTATCTTTAAAAGTGCTTGTTGAACACCTTCACCAGATACATCTCTGGTAATGGAAGGGTTGTCTGACTTTCTTGCAATCTTGTCAATCTCATCTATATAAATTATACCGCGTTCAGCTCTTTCAATATCATAGTCAGCATTTTGAATAAGCCTGAGCAGAATATTTTCAACATCTTCACCCACATATCCTGCTTCGGTGAGTGTTGTAGCATCTGCTATTGCAAAAGGAACATTGAGCATCTTTGCAAGAGTCTGTGCAAGGTAAGTCTTACCTGACCCTGTTGGTCCAAGCATTAAAATATTGCTTTTCTGAATCTCAACGTCATCTTTTCTGCTGTCATGATAATAAATTCGTTTGTAATGATTATAAACCGCAACAGACAAGATCTTCTTTGCGTGGTCCTGCCCAACCACATACTGGTCCAAAAACTCTTTTATCTCCTTCGGGGTTGGAAGTCTATCATCAAACTCATTGTATTCCTCTTCTTCAAACTCCTCGGATATTATCTCCGAGCAAAGCTCAACACACTCATCACAGATATAAACTCCCGGTCCGGCAACAAGTCGTCTTACCTCATCCTGAGATTTTCCACAGAATGAGCACCTTAAAGTCTTCTTTTCATCAAACTTAGCCAACTTTGAATCACCTCAGATTAAAGAAAGATTATGGGCGTCTTTCAATCACCCTGTCAATTATGCCATACTTTAAAGCCTCCTCGGCTGTCATGAAAAAGTCACGCTCTGTATCACGCTCTATAACTTCAATTGGCTGACCTGTGCGCTCAGCCAGAATCCTGTTAATTCTCTGTTTTATCTTCAATATCCACTCAGCGTGAATTTTTATATCTGTTGCCTGACCGCGAACACCACCAATTGGCTGATGTATCATTATCTCACTGTTTGGAAGGGCAAACCTCTTGCCTTTTGCTCCAGCTGCCAGCAAGAATGCGCCCATTGACGCTGCCATTCCAACGCAAATTGTTGATACATCGGGCTTTATATACTGGATGGTATCATAAATTGCAAACCCGGCTGTAACAGAACCACCCGGTGAATTTATATAAAGGTAGATATCTTTATCAGGGTCTTCAGCCTCCAGAAAAAGAAGCTGGGCAACAATGAGCGAAGCAATATCGTCTGTAATTTCACCGCTCAAGATTACTATCCTGTCTTTTAAAAGCCTTGAGTATATATCGTATGCTCTTTCACCACGATTTGTCTGCTCAATGACTATCGGGACAAGTGCGGACATAATCACATCCCCTCCTTTTACAAAAGAAAAAAGTGTAATTTTTTAAAAATTATTCTGGCTTATTTTCATTTTCAGCCTGAGACTCTTCAGTTATAATTTTAGCATTTTCGTATATAAAATCTATAGCCTTATTTAGAATTATACCCTCTTTTATATACTCAATATCATCTTCCGAAAGTCTTTCTTTAAACTTTTCAACTTCCATGTTGTACATACTTGCAAGCCTTTCCAATTCCTTTTCAAGCTCTTCATCTGTTGCCTGAATATTCTCCACCTTTGCAATCTTTTCCAATATAAGATTGTTTCGAACAGCTTTTGTTGCTCTTTCTCTGAACTGCTCTCTAAACTCCTTATCTGTTTTGCCAATAGCTTCTAAATATCTCTCATAGGTCATACCAAAGTACTGAAGGTTTCGTGCAACATCTTCTATATAGTAGTTTATTTGATTTTCTATCATGGGTTCAGGAATATCTATCTGGGTATTTTCAGCAATCTTTTCCAAGATTGCGTTTATCATCTCATCCTTTGCTCTCTGTTCATTTTTCTCTCTTATCCTGCTTCTGATACTTTCCTTCAGCTCTTCCAGTGTTTCAAACTCACTGACATCCTTTGCGAATTCATCGTCAAGCTCAGGAAGCTCCTTGACTTTTATCTCCTTAACCTTTACCCTGAAGGTTGCCTTTTTACCGGCAAGGTCTGTATTTTGATAGTCTTCAGGGAAGACAACTTCAATCTCCTTCTCTTCACCTTTCTTCATGCCAATTAGCTGCTCTTCAAATCCCGGAATAAATGTGCCAGCCCCGACTGTCAGCTCATAATCCTGGCTGCTTCCATTTTCAATAGGCTGACCGTCAACAAATCCTTCAAAGTCGATTGTGACAATATCACCATTTTGAACTTCTCTGTCAACAGAGATGAATCTTGCATTTTCTTCTCTTAAATGCTCAAGCTCGTGTTCAACCTCTTCCTCTGCAACAGGATATTCAATCTTTTTAATTTCAACTCCTTTATACTGCCCGAGCTCAAACTCAGGTTTGATATACACCTCAGCTTTGTATATAAAGCTTTTGCCCTTGCCAACCTGAATTATATCAACCTCAGGTCTTGATACAACCTCAAGCTTGCTCTCTTCTATTACCTTTGGATATGTTTCATTCAAAACATAGTCAATTGCATCATCATAAAATACCTCTTCGCCATAAGCTTTTTCAATGAGTGACCTTGGAGCTTTGCCAGGTCTGAAACCCGGAATTTTAAAATACCTGGCATTTTTAAAATAGGACTTTTGCAAACCTTCTTCAAACTTCTCAGGCTCAACCTCAACCTCAATCACAGCCCTGTTTGTGCCTTTTTTTTCAATCTTGAACTCCATTCTAATCCTCCCTCAAAAAGATTTATTTTGAATTTGTTTTCTGTCATCTTTGATAAAGTTATATTTTAACTATGATATTGTAGCATAAAAGTTTCTATTTTAAAAGTGGATTGAAAAGATTTTTCTATCTTAACAACATACTTTCAAATACAACAGATTCCCTATTCTCAATACTAATCACTCTACTCGGTGTCCCTGTGTATTTTCTGTTTATAAAGAAAAAGGCTTTTGGCAAATAAGGCAAAGCCAAAAGCCTTTTTAGTTTTCTCACAGATTTATTTAATATTTTTCATCTCATCATCAAGCTCTCTGAACTTCTTCCCAAACTCTTCCCAATTGCCCTGTTGCAAAGCCTTTTTTACATCCTCAAACAATGACTTTATCTTTGATAGCTCTGCAGAGGTTGAAGTTTGAGGGGTATTCTCCTGCTGTTGCGAAGGCTGATTACTTTGATTCTCCACTTCAACCTGCTGCCCGACAAGCTGCGACAGTGCGTCATTCAGGCTACTTCCCATAACAACTCTGCCATTGCACGCAGCAATTACCCTTTTTACCTCAGGCAGAGCAGAGGTATTGTCCGAGGCAATATAAATTGGCTCAATGTATAAAATCTTCTGGTTGATTGGCAGTGCCAATAGGTTCCCTCTTATAACTCTTGAGCCGCCCTGATTCCAAAGCGACAAATCCTTTGATATTTGCGGATCCTGGTCAATCATGTTCTCAATCTGGAGCGGACCATAAACGGTCAAACCTTTGGGAAATTTATATAGCACAAGCTTTCCATAATTCTCTCTGTCACTTTTTGCTGCCAGCCACGCAATCATCGTGTTATACTTCAGTGGAGTAAATGGCACCATCAAAATCATCTCTTCTTTTTGGCTATCCGGCAGCTTCATAACACTGTAATACGGCGGAATATAGTCAATTGAACCATCCGGTGTTTTGTGCTTACCAAAATCCCACAAATCTTCTTTGTTGTAAAATACATTCGGGTTTGTCATATGATATCTTTTCAAAATGCTTGCTTGAACCTTAAAGATATACTCAGGGTATCTTATGTGATCGGCAATATCCTCAGGTATGTCACCTTTTTCAAAAAGGTCAGGATAGATACTCCTGTATACCTTAACAATCGGGTCGGTTTTATCCACAATGTAAAACTTTAGCGTCCCGTTATAAGCGTCAATTAAAACCTTTACTGAATTTCGAATGTAATTGAAGCCATCCCCGGCAGGCTCTGAATAGGGATAGTAACCTGTTTTTGTGTACGCATCCAGAACCCAGACCAAATGTCCCCTGCCGTCAATTAATATATACGGGTCGGTGTCATAGTCAAAAAATGGCGCAACCTTCTTTGCTCTCTGAATTATATTCCTATTTATGAGTATTTTGCTGTTTGAGTTTATTGCTGTTGAAACAAGAAGTCTAAAGTCTTTATAGACATATGAAAAGATTAACCTGTTTAAAGGTGTAAGCCTTATCCCACCTTTGCCGTCATATCTGAAAAGCCTGTTTGAGTCACCCTCCGGATAGTCAATCTCATCCACCTTTGTGTTGACTATGACATACGGGTCGGTCTTCTCTCCATAGTATATGCGTGGCTGTGTTACCTCTGGCGCACCATCTAAACTCTTTATCGGAATGTCTTTTATGATAAACTTTGGCTGTCCTTCAGGTGTCACTTCTGTCATCAGACTCATTACAACACCATAGCCATGGGTATACTGGAACCTCTGATTTATATAAGTCTTTGTTGGAATGCCGTCGTAGTTTATCTCTCTTGCTGATATGAATACAGACTTTATCCTGCCATTTATAGTGTACTTTGCAATATCTGCATCATTGAAGATGTAATACTGTTTAAAACGCTGAATCTGGTTTTGAATGTCTAAAGTAGTTGGGTAATCTGTAATCCTTATGTTTTCAACTGTGCTAACATTTTGCTTCAAATCGTCCGATGTTATGTTGTTCGAAGTATCTACCTGAAAGTACTTCTCATCAATGTTTTCTAAATTGTAAGCAAGGCGGGTAAACTTAATGTTTCTTTCTAAAAATGGTCTTTCATATACCTGCTCATTTGGCGACACAACAAAATACTGAAAAGCTGCAGAAACCACAGTCCCCAGAACTGCAAATGCAACGTAAGATAGCATCACCCTGCCTATATCCGAATATCTTTTTTTCAAAAAGAAGAAGATGCTGAGTATTATAACAGCTGCTAAAACTATATACGAAAGCCTGAAATAGTTCATTCTAATGTAATAGTCAGTATATCCAACACCAACAACTTCGCCAAAGAAGGAGTATAAAAGCCCCTCCATCTCATACTTGAGAGTAAAGATTTTAACTGTGAAGATGAGGATTAGACTAAAGAATATGTGAGACTTAACTCTTCTATCAGAAAGCACACCCCACGAATTTACCCTGCTAACAAAAGTAAAACTGTAAAGCACAATATATATTGCTGCTGTGTAGATGCATACAAATATCATCAAAAAGAACAAAAAGTTTACTATTGATAAAAAAAATGGCCTTTCAAATACATAGTATGCTATATCTCTGTTAAATATTGGGTCTTTTATGTTGAATGGTTTTGAATGAGTTAGTGTCAAAAACTTGATATAGAGATTATTCTCCAAATATTTGCTTGTCAAAAGTGCCAGGAAGGCAGAAACAATCAGGTTAAGAATGTTGTTTTTGAGAAAACTGATTTTTCCCACTATTCTTTCGATGTTTTTCTTGATAACTGCATTGTTTATGAAAAACACAACAAACAGAAACACAAATGAAATAATCTGCACTGAAAGTTTTACATACAGGTTCTTCCAGAATACACTTACAAAGTTTTTGCCGATTTCTCTTATCTGGATAAGCTCTAAAAACAAATCAAATGCAATTGAAAAGGCTATAGCGAGTATCACCAGTATTGAAACAATAAACCCTATCTTTTTGAATAGTCTCCTTGTTTTTTCTTTTTTATAATCATAAATTCGATCTGTCATTTTACACTCTAACCCCTCACTTAACTTATTGACCACCCAAAATTCCAAACATCTCATCATTCAGGTCCACTGCTTCTGCAATTATCTTTGAAATATCGGATAGAATCTTTGCAAGCATCATCTCAGATGAAAGGTACTCTTCGATATCAGGATTTAAGCTTATTATCTGATAAAGCTGCTGCAAAGAGTATACATCAGAGCTTGTAACCTGGTCATCTAAACTGTGCAAAACTGCACAAGCTTAGACGGCTGGGCTATTTGTAGTCCGCCCTGATCTGCGGAGTGCTCATTCCCAGCAGGCGGTATTTAAGCACTCCTATAGCCCCTGCCCCAAGAAGCAGGAACTTGCGCCGATTTTCGGTCTCCCCACTTGCCCTGAAACCAATATCCGTTTCAGGACAGACATGTCTCGCAACACCCTGTCAGGGGAGAGTGGTGTCACCACCGCTACCCTGAGAACTCGCCAGAGATTGTAGCCTGCACTACAACTACCCGCACTTGTTCCATCCAGAGGTGCAGATAGCCTCCCTGACTCACTCCCAGAGCTTTGTATCTTACGCATTACATATTCAATTTCTTTTATCTGTTTCCTTCTCAAGTGTATATTCTTAACTTCTTTGCTTACATACTCTTTTAGCTCTTCTAAACTACTTACATCAAGATTATTTAAAAACTTCATGTAGTTAGCAGGTATCTTCTCTTTTAGCCCAAGTCCCCTTCTTGCTATCACATATGCACTTGCAATATCTTTGCTTACCATAAACTGCGGTGCGAACTTTAGCATCCCTATCACCGATGTGTACGCAGGATTTGCTTCTATAACCTCTATCCCTTCTCGTTTTGCTAAAATCCTGATTTTGTAAAGAAGCGACCTGTAGCTGAAAAAGTGTCTTATCCGTCTTGATTTTCTGCCAGAAAAATCTCCTCTTCTTCCTTTGTCTTTTATATCAAGCCTTTCTACCACAATAGCCTTTCTTTTCTCTTTTGCTATCTCTACAATTTCATGCGCATACTGCCACCTGTAATACTCTCTTTTGTCAGAGTTTCCACTTTCAAGCTCTGGCATTGGAATTTTGCCATGGCTTATAAACTGTCCATTTCTATCCACCTCTACCCATGTCATATGATTGGGATATGCATTTGTATCTATACCTATAGCACCATTTTCTCTGGTTATTTCTGTTACTGGAAAAAGTTCTTCTACTGAAAAGTAAGCATATACATTCCCATTCTTGAGTTTTAACTCTACTGAATAAGGCACTTCAAGAATAGCTATCTCCTGCAAAATTTCTTCTCTGTCTTTGCCTTTCTTATAACCAGCTGACAATCTTACAAATATATACTTTCTATCTCCTACATTTATCCTCAAAAATGTGCCACTTTTATTTACCACAATCCTCGTGTTCAAGTTTCCTTTCTTGCTTCTGTCTCCTCTTGAATATAAATTTCCTTTCCTTTTTTCCTGCCACTCAATCTTAAGTTTTCTGTAAGGCTTGCCGTTTATATGTCGTTTTTTGAGCTTTTCAAAAAGCTCTCTGCCACCAAAAACAACTTTCCTCGGGTCTTCTCCTCTTTGCTTGCAGGACTCTAAAACAGCTTTTGCTTTCATTATTGCATCATCTACATATCTTGAGTTCAAATCAAAAATCCCTTGCAAATCTTTTTTAAGGCTATTTCTATCATAGCCTTCTAAAAGTCTTTTGTATGCAAATCTCATGCAAGATGACCATCTTCTCATAAGCTCCAATGTCTTTTGCCTGTCTTCAAAACTTTCAAAAATCAGCTTAGCCTGAACTGTTATCAAGTTTTTACACCTCTTATTAAGGCTCTTTTTCTGGTAGCATAATCTTACCAACCTTTTGCACACAAAGTAACTTTTAATGCTACCCAGTCAAAATTATACCTTTTTGCATTGTTATTCTCAACTGTTATGAACCTCCTGCCCCTGCAGGCGTTTTTGTTCAAGTTCAAACTGTTTCTTTTTAAAGTCCAAAACCATCTGTTTGAGCTTCTCATCTTTCTCAATCTTTTCTTTCGCAGCTTTGAACCTTTTTACCTCATTTGACTCCTTTAGAGCACTGGCAAGCTCATATGCAATGTCGTAAACATTCCTCATCTTTTGTATCCTCACCCCTTTTGTGACCAGGTTTATTTTTCACCATTATTGCCCTGAACATTTATGTTTTCATTTGTCCTTATAAGCTCAGAAGCACCAATAAGCGTCCCCAGGTTTTTGAATGCATCTGTTGGAATGTAAACCTTATTAGCAGGATTTTTGGCAATTTCAATGGCAGCCTCTATCTGCCTCATTGCAAGAACAACCGCATCTGTTCCACTTTCCTTAATTGCCCTGTTTACATACGCAATTGCATTTGCCTGCGCCCTTGCTACCATCTCAATCGCCTGGGCCTGACCTTCTGCCTGCAAAATCTTCTGCTGCTTTTCACCCTCTGCTCTTTTTATCATAGCCTGCTTGTAACCTTCTGCTTTTGCAATCTCACTTTCTCTGACACCCTCTGCCTCAAGAATCATTGCGCGCTTATCTCTTTCTGCTTTCATCTGCTTTTCCATTGCCTGTGTTATCTCGGCAGGAGGTATGATGTCCTTTATTTCAACTCTTTTCACCTTAACCCCATAGTTGTCTGTTATCTGGTCAAGAACAGATGTGAGCCTTGAGTTTATTATCTCTCTTGATGAGAATATCTCATCCAAAGTCATATTACCGACAACATCTCTTAAGTTTGTCAGGACAGAGTACATTATAGCTGCCTGGTAGTTCTGGATGTTATACGTGCACATCTTTGCATCAAAAACCTCGAAAAACACAACAGAGTCAATCTTTATTCTGACATTGTCTTTTGTGATAACATCCTGCGGTGGCACATCAAGAATCCTCTCCTGCATGTTCACCTTTGCTCTTACATTATCAATAAAAGGAATAATAATATGAATACCTGGCTCCAAAACCCTGTGAAACTGCCCTATTCTTTCCACAACATAGCAGTACTTTGTTCTGACAACCTTTATGCTTGAAAAGAAGAAGATTAAAAACAGCACAATTATTAAAATTACCCATCCAAGTGGACCCATAAAAAGCACACCTCCTATTTTCAATATTTTGTTTTAATTTAAGATTCCATCTTCTCAACAAAAATCTTCAGCCCGTCCACCTTAACAACCCTTACCCTGTCACCTTTTTCCAGCTTCTTGTCGCAAAAAATGTTGTAAAATATTCCGTCCTTTTTTATTTTGCCTGAATACCCGTCCTGCGATACTTCCTCAACAAAAAACTCTTTTCCCACGCTTACAAAGCTTTTATTCTCTATTTTTGGCATGTTTCTCATAAAACTTTTTATTCTGGGTTTAGCTATCAAAAAGATAGTTGTGCTAAGAACTATAAACAATCCAACCTCTACAAATGCATTGTTTATAAAAAGATCAAGGATAAAAACTATGAAAGCAGAAATGTAAATGGGAAACAGTACAAAACCCACAAAGGTGTCAGCTATCAAAAAAGCAAGAGCAATTCCCAACCAGATAAAATCATAAATACCTACATGCATCAAATCCCCCCTTATGCTTTTTTAATAATCTGGTAAAAATTATAGATTGATGTCTGCTTCAGGTTGACCTTCTCAGTCAGCTCATAAAATTCCTTTGCTTCCACACCTTCATGTGTTAATTCCAAACTGATAAGATTTTTTTCTTCAAACATTGAAAGTATAAACAAAAGTTTTACAACCTTCCTGAAAGGGTCTAATTCATTTATACCCGAAAAATTATATGAAATAAACTCACAATTTCTAAGTGTCTTATAGATATCTACCACTTCTCTGTTTATTTGCAGATCAAAATCCTTAAATTTCTGGTCCATGTCAAACAGCAAAACCTTTGCATCCTGATATAGATTTTTCACAAGCTGATATGAAGGAATATCAAGTGCAACAATAACATCAAAATCCTGTTTTATAGCTTCTATCTTATCAATCCTCGGTGCAAATATATCGTCAAAATACACCTCTTTCAATGAGCTTTGATGCTGCACAATCCGCCCCTGTTCATTCAAAAACCTAAAAACATCATTCTGCACATCTTCACCTTTTAAAAATTTCAAAAAATCAAGGACGATATGAGGATAAAAAGCGGTAAAAATACACTTTTTATCAACAAGATCAGAAAGATTGCAAACCTCTGTTTCGAACTTCTCAAAACTGCAACCCCTTCTTCTTATAGCTCTCAAGTTATTGTACAGGTCTTTTATAACTCCAAAACTTACATTTTCACATATATCAATAAGATTAAACTGATTCCGCCTTGTAGAATTGAAAATATTCTTTTCAAGCTTGCAAACAATATCAACCTTTTTCATTGTGACAAGCTCATCTTCATCTTCTGAGCGCGAAAAACATACAACATCATATTTTGTTCCATTGCCTGTGAAGAATTTGTAATACTTATTATCCTCACCCATAAACCTGAAATTCTCAACCAGAATATTCTTTATAAGAAAGGTTGGCTCAGGATTCCCCACACCAAACGGCTCCAAAAGATAAATCTGGTCAATCAAATCATCATCAATTTCATTCAAATTCAAAACAAGGTCAATCTCAACAGCCGGTTTGAAAATCATAAAATGGTAATCCTGAGCAATGCTGTTTAAAATCTCATCAAGCTTTTCAAAGTTGTCGCTCACAAGCGAAAGACCGGCTGCATGCTCATGTCCACCAAACCTCAGAAGAATGTCCGAACAATTTTTAAGCGCCTCAAAAAGATTAAACCCTTTTATTGACCTACCGGAGCCCTTCAAGATTCCTTCATCAGTAAACGTAAACAAAAGCGATGGTCTGTGGTATTTCTCTGTTATCTTTGATGATGCAATCCCAACAACTCCGGGGTGCCAGCTCTGGGAGCTGAGCACAAAAATCTTTTTCCTGAGAATATCCTTGTTCAGTGTAATTATCTTCTGAGCCTCTTTGATGGTCTTTTCTTCTATCTCCTGACGCTTTCTGTTCTCCTCATCCAATCTTCTTGCAATCTTTTCAGCTTCTGCTAAAGAATCACTTAAAAGAAGCGACATAGCCAAATTGGCATCCGAGATTCTTCCAGCTGCATTGAGTCTTGGTCCTATAATAAACGAAACATCAAAAGGTTTTAGCTCCTCCTTTGAAGAAAGCCCGGCTACTTCTATAAGTTTTTTAAGCCCTATATTTTTTGTATACTTTAAAAGTTTTAAACCATACTTAGCAAAAATCCTGTTCTCGTCAACAAGTGGCATGACATCCGCTATTGTGCCAATTGCCACAATGTCAAGGTATTCAGAAAGCTTAATCTCCAGCCCGGAAAGCTTCAAAGCGTGAAGGAGCTTGAACGCAACCCCTACTCCCGCCAAATCTCTAAAAGGATATGTACTGTCATGTCTTTTGGGATTTACAATGGCATCAGCAGCTGGTAGCCTGTCTTTTGGCTCATGATGGTCTGTGACAATCACCATTTTGCCTTTTTGTTTTAAATATTCAATCTCACCTATCGCGCTTATTCCTGTATCAACTGTGATTAATAAGTCAAACGTGTTTTCCAGTCTTTTTAGAATATCAAGATTTAAACCGTATCCATCTTTAAATCTATTGGGAATGTAGTAACCTGCTGGCAAAAACCTGCTCAAATTTGAGTAAAGAAGATATGTGCTTGTAACACCATCGCAATCGTAATCTCCGTAAATAAGCACTCTTTTTTTGCTTAAAATGGCACTCCTGATAATTCTTACTGCCTCTTTCATATCATTGAGCAAAAATGGACTGTAGAGGTTCTTTACTGCCGGCTCTAAAAATTTTTCAATATCCTCTTTTTGAGTAATTCCCCTGTTTTTTAAAACCTGTATTATCTGTGGTTTTATTTTTTTACCGTTTATTACTATATCAAAGTTATCAGTGTCTGCACACTCTTTTAATACCCATCGCTTTTTCTGGAATATCATGCCTTTAAAATGCCCCCTCAAGCCTAATAAATACACATCATTATCACCAGAGTCACAACAAAAGAGGTTGCAGCCCCCACTATAAGCTGTTTAAAATCATGCCTTTTCAGCACAAGCCTTGACCACATGACAAGAGGAATGAGCAAAAACAAAAACCACATCTTTATCCCAGCAATAAAATTTACTGCAAGAACCGGACCGGTTATGCCACAGGCATGACCGCTTGCCTTAAATTTCAGTACCCTGTTAATAAAAGCCAGGATAAAACTTGATATGAGGTAAGATAAATACAATCCCACCATAGCTTTTGTAGGTCTTTTCATAACAAGCAGGCTCAGATTACCCAGAATATATCCAGCTATCCCGAAGATAAAAGCAAGTTTTCGCTCTTTTTCCCTTCCACCGCTTTTAAATTTTGGAATAGTTCTCGCAACAATATATGCCATGATGGGTATTATTGTGAAAAAAAGAATTGAACTGAGATAATAATTGAAATTACCGTTGTAATTTGCAGCTTTATTATCAAACCACATAATGGTAAAGACAATCAGTGCAACCATAGGTACTGTAAAAATGCTGCTTATAAGATATGCTATTTTTTCCCTCATAAAGCCTTCCCCCAAAAAGTTTAATTTCTTCCTTGAGTTAATTATACACCAAATCTCTATAAAAAGGCAAAAATAAATCCCCTTTTGCAGCCAATAAAAGCAAAAGGGGATACAAATAGCAACTCTTTTTTATCTTCTTTTGGCTGGTGTTTTTCTGGTCCTCCCCATGTTCAGAGCACCCATAACAAAACCCAGAACCGGACCAAAGATTATTAAATACAGCTGATACTTTGAAATGTTGATACTCTTTTTTAACACAATGGATACCACAATCAAAACAAGCGAAATAACAAGTGAAGCTACAAATGCAGCTACTTTTTTTCTGGTGGTGCTAACTTCAGCAGCTTCATATCCACACAGGGCTATTCCCACAAACATTGAAAATATTGCAAGATACTGTGCAATTTTATCCTGTACTGAAAAATACATTACAAATACAGATATCACAAGAATTAAAAAACAAATCAAAAACAGAGATTTTACACCTATCCACACATATTGAGAAAGACTTGCATCTTCAGTCTTCCTGTTCATAATAATCTGACAATCTTTTTAAAAGAAGCTCTATTAAACATTATTAAAGCTCATAAAAAGTTAGAACAATGCATTCTCTCCTCTTATATATTTTGAGCTTCTTTTAGAATTATATCCACCTTGTCAGTTCTCTCCCATGGCAGGTCCAAATCTTCTCTGCCAAAGTGACCGTATGCAGCAACCTTTTTGTAAATAGGTCTTCTCAAGTCAAGGTCCCTGATTATTGCAGCAGGTCTTAAGTCAAATACCCTCTTTACAATCTCTGCAATCTTTTCATCATCAATCCTGCCTGTTCCAAATGTATCCACTCTGATTGAAAGAGGTCTTGCAACACCTATTGCATATGAAATTTGTACCTCACACTTTTTAGCAAGCCCTGCAACAACAATATTTTTTGCAACATATCTTGCCGCATATGTTGCCGACCTGTCAACCTTTGTTGGATCTTTACCTGAAAATGCACCACCACCGTGGCGTGCATACCCACCGTATGTGTCAACGATAATCTTTCTTCCGGTAAGACCGGAATCACCCTGAGGTCCACCAATTACAAACCTTCCTGTTGGGTTTACAAATATCTTTGTATTTTTATCAAGCATCCCTTCAGGAATAACAGGTTTTATAACATGCTCAATCACATCTGCCTCTATTTGAGAATGTGTAACTTCAGGGCTGTGCTGAGTCGAAACAACAATTGTATCAACCCTTACAGGTCTGTCATCCTCGTACTCAACTGTGACCTGAGTTTTTCCATCGGGGCGCAGATATGTCAAAATCCCCTCTTTTCTAACATATGCAAGCCTTCTTGCAAGCTTGTGAGCAAGGTATATTGGCATTGGCATCAAAACTGGAGTTTCATCACACGCAAACCCAAACATCATCCCCTGGTCGCCTGCACCAATTGCCTCTATTTCATCATCTGTCATCTCACCAAGCTTTGCTTCAAGTGCCCTGTCAACACCCATTGCAATATCAGGTGACTGCTCATCAATTGATGTTATCACCGCACATGTGTCGGCGTCAAAGCCGTACTTTGCGCGTGTATAACCTATTTCTCTAATTGTATCACGGGCTATCTTTGGGATGTCCACATAACATTTTG
Organism: Caldicellulosiruptor morganii; assembly: GCF_026810225.1. Lineage (NCBI taxonomy): Bacteria > Bacillati > Bacillota > Caldicellulosiruptorales > Caldicellulosiruptoraceae > Caldicellulosiruptor > Caldicellulosiruptor morganii. The sequence continues at coordinate 570,685 of NZ_CP113865.1, read as the reverse complement.
TTGTTATCTCACCCATAACCAAAACAAGCCCTGTTGTTACTGCAACCTCACATGCAACTCTTGCATAAGGGTCTTTTTCCAAAATAGCATCTAAAACAGCGTCTGAAATCTGGTCACAAATCTTGTCCGGATGACCTTCTGTTACAGACTCTGATGTAAATAGCTTTCTCATTTGTTCTTTTACCTCCTTTTAGATAAAATAGAAACTCATGTAATAAAAATCTCACATATAAAATTTAAAGCCCCTTCTGAAAAGAAGAGGCAAAACTTTCTTTTACAAAAGTTTTATCCTCATCTCTCAGAAAGCTTAAAGTCTATAAACTTTTTAAGCTTTCTGACGGAGTTGGCACCATTGCAAAGCTTCAAAAAAAGCTCTGCCGGTTGCCGGGTTTCATCGGGCCTTTTTCCCTCCACCTCTCTTGATAAGGATAACCTTATCACATTTTTGTTATTCAATTTTCAAATTTGCCTCAATTATATTAACAAAACAAACTGGCATTGTCAATAAAATTATTTATGCAACTTCTTAAAGCTCATTCCCCAATAATCTTCACAAGCACTCTTTTCTTTCTTTTGCCATCAAACTCACCGTAGAAGATTTGCTCCCACGGACCCAAATCAAGCCTGCCGTTTGTGATTGCAACAACAACTTCTCTTCCCATGATTGTCCTTTTCAGGTGAGCATCAGCATTGTCCTCACCAACATTGTGGTGATACTGAGAGTATGGTTTTTCAGGAGCAAGCTTTTCAAGCCACATTTCAAAGTCGCGAAGAAGTCCTTCCTCATCATCATTTATGAATACACTTGCAGTTATGTGCATAGCATTGCATAAAAGCAGTCCTTCTTTGATTCCACTCTCATCAACACATTTTTGAAGCGTATCTGTTATATTAACAAATCCGCGCCTTGCCGGAATCTCAAACCAGAGTTCCTTTCTATATGATTTCATCCTTACCAAATCACCCCGCTAAATTTGGATTGTTTTTGTCCTTGACAGTTTTTTAAAAATATTTTAATAATTTTTCTGTAATGATTCAACAGAAAATGTGGTATATTTCAATGTATAGAGAAATAGATTGTGGGGGGATTTGACATGAAGAAAGTCTTTGCAAAAAAGGATATATTTACACGTTACAGTGGAAATCCAATAATCACTGTATATGATATACCATATTCAGCAAATGCAGTTTTCAATGCAGGCGCTATCAAATACAAAAATGAGTACCTGCTTCTTTTGAGGGTTGAAGACAGGCAGGGAAAATCACACCTTACCGTTGCAAAAAGCGCCGATGGAAAAACCAACTGGAAGATTGAAAAATCGCCCCTGATATACCCCCAGCCAACAGTATTTATCTACGAAGAGTTTGGCTGTGAAGACCCCAGAATAACATACATTCCCGAGGATGATTATTATTACATCACATACACTGCGTACTCCCGTTATGGTCCTGCTGTTGCCCTTGCACGAACCAAAAATTTCAAGAAAGTTGAAAAATTGGGGTTAATCTATCCTCCGAATAACAAAGATGCTGTCCTGTTTCCTGAAAAGATAAATGGAAGGTATGCAATGCTGCACCGTCCTGTTGCAGGTGACATTGAACACATCTGGATTGCATACTCATCAGACCTTCTTCACTGGGGAAATCATGAGGTTGTGCTTGTTGAAAAAGGTGGTCCCTGGTGGGATGGGTTTAAGGTTGGAGCCGGGGCTGTGCCAATAAAAACACCCGAAGGCTGGCTTATAATCTACCACGGTGTTAAGATGATGCCATCGGGACCAATCTACAGGCTTGGCGCAGCACTTTTGGACTTAGAAAACCCGGCAAAGGTCAAAAAAAGATGTCCTGAGTGGCTCCTATCACCCCAAGAGGTTTATGAGAGAATCGGCGATGTGAACAATGTGGTGTTCACCTGCGGTGCAATTGTTGAGGACAATACAATCTATCTTTACTATGGTGCAGCAGATTCATGCATCGCTCTGGCATTTGCTGAAATTGACCAGATTCTGTCTATACTGATTGAGGGGGATTTGCAGGCAAAATAAAAGGGGGCTCTTCAAAATTTTTGTGAAAAGCTCCTTTCGTTTTTATTTTTTAATTTTATTTTATTTATTTCGAATAACTAAACTCTTAATTTTCTCTTCTGTATTTTTTTATATAAAGCTTATGTTTGATTAATTTTTTTACTTGTTAATAACTTTGTTTTATTTTGTAGAATAAAAACTTTATAAAGAATTTTGAAATTCTATATAATAAAGTTTCTGAGAAAAGTTTTACTTAAACGCCTTTCCTGCATTTATTAATTCAATAGGCGACTTTTTAACAAAATTGCATAAAATAATTCTTCTTACAAAGATATTGATGCTAAATAACAACAATGTAAATATTAACTCTATCAGTAATAATGTAACCAATCTATTTTTGCTCAAGAAAATAATACCAGCAACTCCTATGTAGACAAATGTTAATAACATTACCTTAATAAAAATACGATTAATACTGTAGGAATAAATATCATATATTTCCCTTGTAGAAAAACCATAATGAAATAAAATACCCATGTCTTTCTGTTGCAGACGTAAAAACAAGTAAAAAGCAAACAGTAGATTAAAAATAGAAAATATAAAAACAATAAACACTGTTATAAAATTAGAGAAAATGATACTACTAAACGTTGAACCAAAATTATCGAAGGCTTTTAAAATGTATCTTGTTTGATATCCATATCTTTCTAATATAGACGCAACCTTTTCTACCTTTGTAATATCATACACATAAATATAGATATTACTTACTCCCTGAAATTTACTATCATCACCTAAGGTCTTAGAACTATAATCTGATATATTAAACATCTTTTTTTGAATATTTCTGAACGTTTGCTCATTCACATATAAATCTGTAGCTTGTTGCGGAGTAGGATCAAATATTTTCAAAAAACATTTCTTAGCATCAATTCTTCTTACAAACAAGGATACTTTAAAAATATTTGAACTATGCATATTCCCATTATTAACAGTTATTACAGGAATGTTTAAAGTTTTTATCCCCTCCTTTGAAGTATGCAAAGTATAACCAATCCCATTTTTTTGAAAATCATCATCTAAACCAAGCAAAACTTTTCCATTTTCAGACAATCCATTAATAAAATAAACATAACCAGTTTCGTCTACTGTTCCAAACGGTATCTGATAATGTTTAATAATATCGAATTTAATGTTTTTTAAGTTATTTCTAAGTAGTTCCTTTATTTCTTTTTCATCTGCTAATACTAACCCTCTAAATTTATTGTCGTATTTTTTTAAAGTAACTTGTATAACATGAGTATTTTTATTCTCCAAAAATTGCTCGCTAAATTTAAAATATTGATCAGTACCTTCTAAAATAATGGTTACAAGAAGAAATATAGAAAATATAAATATTACAATGGAAATCCTTAAATACAGCGAGGTTTTTCTATTAATTAGTTTATAAACTTCTTTTATCATTGAGTATTAATCTCCCTTCTTCAAGTTTCAAACTTATTGTTTCAATTTTAAAGTTTAATTCTTTATGACTCACAATTATTATAATTTTGTCTTTACTAATTTTTTCAAGTATTCTTATAACAGCATTCTCACTTTCTTCGTCTAAAGCTGAAAATATCTCATCAAGTAAAAAAACATGTGGTTGAGAGAGCAAAAGCTGTGCAAACTGCAAGCGTTTCTTTTCACCACCAGATAGAAAAGATACTTTTTTATCTTTTAATTTTTGTAAATTCAAAATTCTAAAAATCTCTTCCTTCTGACATTTGTACCAATTTAAATTTATATTCTTTGATGCTAAGTATTTTAAGTAAAAATTCTCTTCAACAGTTAAATTTGTTAACAAAAGATCTTCTTGATATACATAACCTATACTTTGTTCATCATCTATTATGATTGTACCTGAATCTGGTTTAATATAGCCTGCAATAATATTCAGAAGGGTTGATTTTCCGCTACCATTTTTCCCATTAATTATGTATACAGATCCTTTTTCAAAAGTGTAACATACATTGTCCAATATTGTTTTTTCACCGTATCTCTTAAATACATTAATTAATTGTATCATTTGTAACTTTATCCTCCTACGCTTTTCTAAAACTTTTCTATATATCCATCTCCATATACGACTACTTGATCTTCTTCAAAATTTACAGCTACAACATTTGTAAATGTTTTTTTAACAATTCTTGATTTGACATCAATTAAATCTGCCGCAATTCTTGCAAATGAATCGGTGTAAAATACTAAAATATTGTTATTCCCAGTGTAAATAACATCAAATGCTTGCTTAAAATAAATCTTTTCTGTAGGTTTTGAAAAACAAAAGAATTCCTTATCATTCCATATATACAACTTATTATTAATATTATATAATCCTAACAGTCTCTCAAACTTTCCTATTAACTGTGGCTTATTTTTTACACCAGTAATATCTAACCTGTAAATTTTATACTGTTCTTTTCCAAAATCGTAAGAAGTATAATACAAAAACCTCCCTATAATAGCACCATGACAAATTGCCCCTTTAGTATATTGATACTCTATTAATCTCCTGTTTTTATAGTCCCATTTAGAAATAATTCTATATCTCTCATTTATTTTATGACCCGGTGCAGGTTTATAATAACCAACTATAAAAAAGGTATTTTTACCATCTGTTGCCAACGGAAATATAGCTTGCCACCTTTGATCTTTTAATCTGTAAATTTCTTTAATTTTTTCACCGTCACATTCAACAATTGAAAATCCATTTGTATAACTATCACCTACTGTGTAATAATCACTTTTAACATTAAATGAATAACCAAAATAATTCCCACCCGTCAATTCTTTTATCTCTTTTTTAATATTTAAATCATAAACCACAAACCTCTGGTTCCAATGTTTAAACAAAACCTTACAATTTCTGGGTGGTGTATATTGTGGCAATATAGTTTCTCTCCCAAAGGATTCAATATTACCGCCTTTAGATTTTACATAATCCGTGCGATAAAAAGAACAACCATTCAGCATTACAAAAATAAATACTAATGTAACTATTTTTAAATTTTTAAATTTCAAATGATATACCTCCTAACTAAGCTATATCTTTTGATAATTATGAAAGGGGCCAGTGCACGATAAAAAAGCACCAGCCCTTGATAACAATTTACAAACTTCATTGAAAGTGAATATACTTTTTAAATACTTGCTGTAATCATAAAAGTTTGTGAATACCCCTGCACTTTAACATAAGCAGTATTATACGTACACACAGAGTCATCCCGGTAATCTATTTTCGGACCTATTGAAAAATTTGAACGATACCACGAAATTTTTGCTCCATTATCATTTGTCCAGGAAAATTTTCTTGTTGATACAGTTTGCCATGATGATGAAGCCCCAGCAGAAAAGCTTTCAATCCATGACTTATCATTCACTGTTATTGACATTGAAATTGAGGCACTGTTTCTCAATGAGGCTGTACACCACCATTCTGTTTTTATCATAAGAACTTTTTTATTACCTTCATAAACCGCAGATACCTGATAATCCCAGTTCAAAGTATTCCCGGGACCTTCCGCAAAAGTTGATCTCCACACGTTAGAGGTTAGAGTACCGCCACCATTTGGAATTGTTAATGATTTAGACCATGAAACTAAAGGAATCACAATACCTTTCTGAACATTTGTTTCGTTAAAATACACTGATAACGAAACTTCTTCTGGTGCAGCAAAACAAACGTTACTTAATAAGCAAGTAAAAACTAATAAACAAACAAAAACTCTAAACACAAATACCTTGTTATTGGCAAAATGTCTGTATTTGCTCATTTTAATCCCTCTTAATTTAATAGCATCTTAATATTCAAACCTCTTTGCGCACAATAGAGGTTTTTACCATATCAGACAAATAGATAGATAATATTGCATACTATTATTTCAACTTACTAAATATTTTGATATTTTTCATATTTCATTTTACTTTGTTGTTATTAAATACTTAAAATAATTTCTCTGTAATTTTCTTCTTGGAATTTCTATACAAATTTTATCTTATACATTTTCACTCTGTCAAACCCGTTTTTTTTTAGCTTATTTCAGCTAAATTTTGAGTTTAAAATATATTTTTCTTTAAATAACTTAAAATTTCTTTGATTTTCTTAAGTTTACAATAAAAAAGTTAATTTACTTTGCTTAAAAGTAATTATAGAGTTTTGACAATTTGTTGTAAAATTAAATGCAACAACTTAAAAACATTGAAAATTTCAAGTGTACAGACTAATTTATTTGTGAGGATATTTTACACGATGAAAGTTTATATCAGAAAGCATACATGAGAGAATCGGTGATGTGAACAATGTTGTGTTCACCTGCGGTGCAATTGTTGAAGACAATACAATCTATCTTTACTATGGTGCAGCAGATTCATGCATTGCTCTGGCATTTGCTGAAATTGACCAGATTCTGTCTATACTGATTGAGGGAGATCTGCAGGCAAAATAAAAGGGGGCTCTTCAAAATTTTTGAATTTATAAACCTCTTTTGTCTTTATTTTTCAATCTTATTTCTAATGTTGCTTTTTAACCTTGCCTTTTGAATTTGTGTAATAACATTGCAATTAAACACATTACATACAAAACAAACATACATACTGCAATAATATTAAAAGCATGTTTATTTTATGTTAAACAAATCTAATATCCCCAAAATTAAAAAGAGTAGAAACACCGGTATATAATATTCTATTAAATCTTCGTTTAGTTTTCTATCCTTGATATATTTCCACACTATAACAATCAGTATCACAAATGCGGTGAAAAACCATGCACCATTATTTATTTTAATTATTTATTTTAATCATTATTTATTACATTCCTTTCCAAATAAATTTATTTGCCTTAGGCTTTCCACCCAACAACAGTTCCATGAGAAAAATATTTATATATCCCAAAACCCATAAAAACCTATAAATTTAAGATATTTTTGTGCCTTTATCAATTATTTGAGCCTAACTTTTAGAGATCCAGTTCAACACTTTCTTTTTTAGCCGATAGTATTCATCCAGCTCGCCTTTGTTATAAACAAAAACTTCAAAATCTTTAACCTGACCGTATCTGATATTATTTTCAGGATTGATTATTTTTGTAATATATGAGCCATTTATTTCAAATTTATCAATAGCACAATTATGAGCAAAAATATAAATCTCCTTGCCTCTATAATACGGATTATATCCAACAAAAGTTGTATATTTCCATTTTTTTAAAAAAAGAACATATCGATGACCCGGTTTCATAAGATTATAGCCATAGTATGCAAAAAAATTATTATATTTACCCAGGTTAAAATAGCTTGGCTCAAATATGTAAACCTTTGAACCTGTTACTCGCCCTTTGTAAGCTCTCTCAACATTAAAAGCTGTCAGAACTGCACTTTTTACATAAATTCTATCACCCAGTGCCCTGCCACTTACAATAACATCAGAATCTTTAATAATCTCTTCCAACGAAACCTTTTTGATATCGCAATCCTTAAAACTGCCACCACTTAAAAAAAGGCATCTGTCCTTTATTTTTTCGCTTATAGTCTGTGAATTAACATACAAAAAGGTTCTTTTTACCAAAAACCCTGCAGTCACATCCAGGACTAAAATAATAAAAATAACCACAAGCCACTTCTTATTCATCTTTGTTTCCTTCCTGGTCAACCAAACTGTGCAAAATTGCACAGTATTGGTGGCTGGGGTATTTGCAATCCGCCATCTCAAGACTTTCCCAGCCCCAGCAGGCGGTTTTTGGGAAAGCCATAGCCCCTACCCCAAGAAGTAGGAACTTGCGCCGATTTTCGGTCCCCCCACTTGCCCTGAAACTAATACCGATTTCAGGACAGACATGTCTCGCAACACCCTGTCAGGGGAGAGTGGCGTCACCACCGCTACCCTGAGAACTCGCCAGAGATTGTAGCCTTCACTACAGCTACCCGCACTTGTTCCATCCAGAGGTGCAAATAGCCTCCCTGACTCACTCCCAGGGCTTTGTATCTTACGCATTACATATTCAATTTCTTTTATCTGTTTCCTTCTCAAGTGTATATTCTTAACTTCTTTGCTTACATACTCTTTTAGCTCTTCTAAACTACTTACATCAAGACTATTTAAAAGCTTCATGTAGTTTGCAGGTATCCTCTCTTTTTTCCCAAGTCCCCTTCTTGCTATCACATATGCGCTTGCAACATCTTTGCTTATCATAAACTGCGGTGCAAACTTCAGCATCCCTATCACCGATGTGTACGCAGGATTTACTTCTATAACCTCTATCCCTTCTCGTTTTGCTAAAATCTTAACTTTGTCTAAAAGCGACCTGTAGCTGAAAAAGTGTCTTATCCGTCTTGATTTTCTGAAAGAAAAATCTCCTCTTCTTCCTTTGTCTTTTATATCAAGCCTCTCTATAACAATTGCCTTTCTTTTCTCTTTTGCTATCTTTACAATCTCATGTGCATACTGCCACCTGTAATACTCTCTTTTGTTAGATTTCCCACTTTCAAGCTCTGGCATTGGAATCTTGCCATGGCTTATAAACTGTCCGTTTCTGTCCACCTCTACCCATGCCATGTGATTTGGATATGCGTTTGTATCTATCCCTATAGCACCATTTTCTCTGGTTATTTCTGTTACTGGAAAGAGTTCTTCTACTGAAAAGTAAGCATATATTTTCCCATTCTTGAGTTTTAGCTCTACTGAATAAGGCACTTCAAGAATAGCAATCTCCTGTAAAATTTCTTTTCTGTTTTTGTCTTTTTTAAAACCGGCTGACAATCTGGCAAATACATACTTTCTATCTCCTATATTTATCCTCAAAAATGTGCCTCTTTCATTTACCACAATCCTTGTGTTCAAGTTCCCTTTCTTGCTCCTGTCTCCTCTTGAGTATAAATTCCCTTTTCTTTTTTCCTGCCATTCAATTTTTAGTTTTTTATAAGGCTTGCCGTTTATATGTCGCTTTTTGAGCTTTTCAAAAAGCTCTCTGCCGCCAAAGATAGCTTTCCTCGGGTCTTCCCCTCTTTGCTTGCAGGACTCTAAAACACCCTTTGCTTTCATTATTGCATCATCTACATACCTTGAGTTCAAATTGAAAATCCTCTGCAAATCTTTTTTGAGGCTATTTCTATCAAAGCCTTCTAAAAGCCTTTTGTATGCAAATCTCATGCAGGATGACCATCTTCTCATAAGCTCCAGTACCTTTTGCCTGTCTTCATAACTTTCAAAAATAAGCTTGGCCTGAACTGTTACCACGTTTTTTTACACCTCTTATTAAGGCTCTTCTGCTGGCAGCATATATATTACCAACCTTTTGCACACAGAATAATTTTTAATGCTACCCAGTCAAAATTATACCTTTTTGCATTGTAATTCTCAACTGTTGCACACTTCCGAAAAGTAGACTTTCCCTGAATCAACTTTAAATTTATAATCACACAGCAAATTTATATCTTCTTTTATATGACTTGCCAGTAATATTGTTGCTCCCCTTGTTCTTTCCTCTATCAAAATTTGTCTTACAAGTTTAACACCGTCTTCATCAAGAGAATTTGTGGGCTCATCAAGAACAATCAATTTGGGCTTTTCCATTATAGCCTGTGCAATTTTCAATCTTTGTTTCATGCCAAGCGAATATTTCCTATATGGTCTTTTATCTTCTGGATCAAGCCCTACTCTTTTTATTGCATTTTTGATCTCGTCATCAGTAATTATATTTTTGATAGAAGCCAGCAGCTTGAGATTTTGAAAGCCAGTTAAGCTATCCCACAGGTCAACATTTTCTATAATTACCCCTACACTCTCAGGAAAAGAAATATCTCTCCCTATCCTCTTACCAAAAACAACAATCTCTCCGGATGTTGGTTTTATCAAACCGCATATGGCTCTAAATAGCATAGTTTTACCCGAACCATTCCTGCCATAAAATCCATAAATCTTTCCTTCGTCAAGTTCAAGATTAACATTATCCAGGATAGCTTTTCCTTTGATTATCTTTGTTAAATTTCTTACTTCTATTGCTTTCATAACTCAAAATCACCTCATTTATTTTCAATCTCTTTCTAATATTTCGATATTCTTAACCACTCTCATTCCCATTACCACCACAATTGAAAGATAAATAGCAAGTATAAAAATTGACCACCATATGCTAAAACCATTTATGTTATCTATTTCATAATTTTTGGTGACACTCACGATAAATCTATCACTGTGCCAGCTCAGAACATCCTGCAAAGCAGGACTGAACTTTATTAAAAAATAATTGAAATCATTAAAAGATACAAAATAGGGAACAATAGATATTACCCAGACCATTACAGTAATCAGAAATGATATTCTTGAGTTTACATACAGCGATAATAAATTTGCAGCTATAACAAATAGCATTACAGACATAAAATATAGCAGAGCCATTGTCGCACAACACAAAAGACCATTTATGAAAGATTCAGCCCCAAATCTATTTGCCATGGCAAACAGTATTGCAGTTATTTCAAATGCAACTGCAAAAGATAAAATATGCAAAGATATGAAAGAAAGTTTATTAAAATACCATGATAGCCTGCTGTCTTTTCTTGTAAAAATGTAAACAGCGCTTCTTTCAAAATCCTGTGAAAAAACATTTCCCAAAGCAGCAATAAGATATAATCTTGGTAAAGCATAGATTAAAAGAGGCATAAATGAATTTGCTTTATCCGGAAAAGGTAAATAACCCAAACTCAAGATTACAAAAATTTCAGTTGAAGTATTCTTATAAAATCTTAAAACCATCAGCCAGTATAAAGCAATCAGCAATGAGATAACAAAGGAAGAAGCAATGCAATTTATCAGTTTTCTGATTTTTTATCACCTCTGCAAACATCAATTTTTTTGAGTGTATTTATCATAATAATGTTCAGAACGCCAAAAAGCAACAGGAAATAGCCAAGGTATATTACAAACAAAAAAATTTGCCTTTCTGTCGATAGGCTATAGCTCATAAAAAAATTTATTAACATACCTGCGGTAATACCAGAGAAATTCCTTGTCTTGAAAACGTACATAAAAATGAAATCTATAAAAGGCACCAATACACCAATTACATATGCAGCAATAGTTTTTTTAATAATGGTTGATACAGCAAGGTATACTGTTCCATATATAACCAACAAAAGAAAAGCAATAATAAGACTCTCTACAATAAAAACAAATTCCTTATAGCTTAAAACTTTTAAATACTTTGAACTTAATATAATAACTACTATTAAAGGTACAGTGTATATCAAAAGAAAATAGATTAAGGTTTCTTCTAAAAAAATTTTTATTTTTCCCTTCCACCAATCTTCAACATAAGAATATTTCAGAATAATCAGGTAATTATTTGTATACCCCTGCGAACTTATTAAAAGAAGAAATAAAGGAACATAAAAAAACGTAATCACGTTTGCTCTAAACATTTGAAGTAAAATTAAATCAATTGTGCATGTTTTATTTACGCTCAAAATTTCAAACATAGAGAGCGCAAGGATAAATTCTACCAGCAAAGTTGTAAAATAAGCTGCAAATTTTCTCGCCAGGTTTAAATTTGAAAATTTTCTCAATTCCATTACACGTCATCCTTACTATATTCTAATTTGATAATAAAAAGACTTACAAATATCAGTACAAGCATAAAGATTAAAAAATACAGATAATTTGTGATTTCAAATGAAAATGAAAAAATATGTAAATAATCAATTATTGAAAAAGTAGTTGACGAACTTATTAATTTTCCAACAACATTTTCAATTAAACAGAATAAAAATACTAAAATTACCACCAAATATCTGTTCATTTTTTTCAAGAATGATATAGAATATGAAAGCAAAGCAATTATGCCAGCAAACATGCTATTTAAAAGCATATAAAATAAATTATGCAAATAAGGATTCAATGAATGCAATTTGGGAAGCTGTACCGTGCTCAAAAACTGGTAAGCATTATATGTTGGATGGTTAAATACATTTTCCGATGGAGAATAAACAGGCAATAAACAAAGACACAGTATCTGATTAATAAACAATGGTACAAAAACCACAATAAAACCAGAGAAAAAGACAGCTATTCCCTTACAAAAAAGATAGAGTCTTCTGTCACATCGTGTGACAATAAAATTTATAACTCCTGTCTTCTTATCTTCCAAATAAGAATCTGAATATGGTATGGCTGCAAACAACGGAAGCAAGAAAAAAACAAATACCTGTCCCCATTGTCCACCAACCTTATTGTACAGTATCCACATCTGATATGCAGATGGTAGTTCAAAAAAAGGTGCGTTGATTAACTTTACTGAATGATAGACAAAATCCACACTTATGTAAAAAAAGGCAATTACCATTACAATAAAAAATTCCTTTCTACTTAATAACCTCTTAAATTCATACTTTAATACATTAGTCAAATTGCAATCACTCCCAAATAATTGATAATTTTGGGTTATAGCAATAAATGCTATAACCCCAAAAATTGATTTTGTTAAACTTAGCGCAAATCATACCAGCCACTTGCTTGAACAGACACAACATCTACAAGGTATTATTTCTGTTATTCATTTTTCTTAACACATTTATTTTATCTCATGTAATTATTAAGTACAATTTCTATAGCAAAACATTATATGATATAACCTTATTTAATACATTACTTTATATTTCTTTCATCTCACTTGATATTTGATATGTTTCATTATATACTCTATTTTTATACCACTGCATAATTAAATTATTTTTTCTGTAAATTTATCCTTGGAATTTATATGCAAATTTTATCTTATATATCTTTCACTGTCAAACCCGTTTTTTTTTTTTTTAGCTTATCCTCAGCTAAATTTTGAGCTCAGAATATATTTTTCTTTAAATAGCTCAAAATTTCTCCAATTTTCTTGAATTTATTATAAAGTTGACTTGCTTGCCTATTTCTAAGAACAAAGCACTTAATCATTGAACTCAATTACACCAGTAATTCTCCTATAACTTTTTTCCACAAAAAAATATGCTCCCTATTTTGTATAAATAAACAGCTTTATTACTCTTTATGCTGTACCAAATAGGGAGCATAATTCTTTATAGCTTTGAATATTGTTGATATTGATTAATAAATTCCAAAATAGTTTATTTGATTAAAACTTTTGCTAAAATATACATTTTTAATCAATAATCTCATCAATTGGAGCGCCGGGTGGGACAATTGGCAGTGCCTTTTCGTCTTTATCAATTACAAAGTCAATCACAGTTGGTCTTCCAGACTCAAGTGCTTTTAAAATAGCCCTGTCAACCTCATCCGGTGATGTAACCCTTATACCAAGTGCACCATATGCATCGGCAAGCTTTACAAAATCAGGCGGTCTGTCAAGGGTTGTCTGAGAAAACCTCTTGCCATAGAAAAGGTCCTGCCACTGTCTTACCATTCCCAGAACGCTATTATTTAGCAGTGCAACTATCACAGGAATGTTGTAGTGAACAGCTGTTGCAAGTTCACCGCAGTTCATTCTAAAGCTTCCATCCCCTGCAATATCAATTACCACTTTGTCAGGTCTTGCTATCTTTGCACCAATTGCCGCGCCAAAACCATAGCCCATTGTGCCAAGACCACCAGATGAGATAAACTGTCTTGGTCTTTGATATTTGTAGAATTGTGCTGCCCAGATCTGGTTCTGCCCAACCTCTGTTGTGATTATTGCATCATGATTGGTGAGTTCCGAAATTCTCTCAACAACGTACTGCGGATGAAGCTTACCATCTTTTGGATAGCTCAAAGGATAGTTTTTCTTCCATTCATATATCATATCTATCCACTCAGTATTTGTCTTTTTCTCAATATTATCAATCAAAATCTTCAAAATCTGCTTTACATCCCCAATCAGAGCAATATCTGAGCTCACATTTTTATCAATTTCAGCCGGGTCAATATCAATATGGATAATCCTGGCATTCGGTGCAAACCTGTCAACTTTGCTTATTACCCTGTCTGAAAATCTTGCTCCAACTGCAATCAAAAGGTCACAGTGTGAAACTGCATAGTTGGAAGCACGGCTTCCATGCATTCCAACAAGCCCTGTATAGTTTGGATGAGTTGATGGGAATCCACCAACACCCATCAAAGTTGTTGCAACAGGCGCATTTAACCTTTCTGCAAATTGAATGAGCTCTTCTGAAGCCTCTGACGAAATAACCCCGCCGCCCGAGCAAATAAAGGGCCTTTCACTTGAATTTATAAGCTCAATTGCCTTTTCTATATCTTGTTGTGTTGCAAAAACCTTTTTCTTAATCTTCTTTGGCTCTTTTTTTTCATATTCAGCATATGCTGCTGTTACGTCCTTGCAAACATCAATTAAAACAGGTCCCGGTCTTCCACTCTGTGCAATCTCAAATGCACGTCTTATAGTGTCGGCCAAAACATTTACATCCTTTACAATAAAATTGTGCTTTGTAATTGGCATGGTAATACCTGTTATATCAACTTCCTGGAATGAGTCTTTGCCAAGAAGGTTTGTGGGCACCTGACCTGTTATCGCAACAACCGGTACTGAGTCCATATAGGCTGTTGCAATACCTGTGACGATATTTGTAGCACCGGGTCCTGAGGTTGTAAACACAACCCCCACCCTGCCAGACGCTCTTGCATACCCGTCTGCTGCATGGGAGGCGTGCTGTTCGTGTGATGTCAAATAATGCTTTATCTCATCCTGATGCTTATAGAGTGCATCGTATATGTTCAGCGCAGCACCGCCCGGATATCCAAATACCTCTTTTACTCCCTGCTCTTTTAAACACTCAACGATAATCTCGGCACCTGTTAACTTCAAAATACCACAACCCCCAACACAAGATTTTTATTCAAGTATAGCACCGGTTGACGCTGACCTTACAAGCTTTGAGTATCTGTAAAGATACCCCTTTTTCACTTTTGGCTCAAACGGTGGAAGGCTTTCAAGCCTTCTTTTTATTTCCTCTTCAGGAACTTCCAGGGTAAGTGTTTTATTCTCTATATCAATTGAGATGATATCTCCATCCTGCACAGCAGCAATCGGACCTCTCTCTGCTGCCTCCGGTGATACATGCCCAAAACATGCACCTCTTGTTGCACCTGAAAACCTTCCATCGGTGATGAGTGCAACATCTTCAATAAGTCCAACCCCTGCCAGAGCCGATGTTGGTGAGAGCATCTCTCTCATACCGGGTCCACCTTTTGGTCCTTCGTATCTTATGACAATAACATCACCTTTTTGAATCTTTCCTTTCAGGATTGCCTCAAACACCTCTTCACCGCTTTCAAACACACGTGCAGGTCCTCTGTGCTTCATCAGCTTAGGTGGCACCGCACTTTTTTTCACAACAGCACCATCGGGCGCAAGGTTGCCCCTCACAATCACAAGCCCACCTGTGTGTGAGTATGGATTGTCCACAGGTCTTATTACATTGTAATCTTTAACCCTTGCATCTTTTATATTCTCTCCCACAGTTTTACCTGTAACTGTCAAAAGATTTAAATGAATCAACCCTTTTTTGGAAAGCTCGTTCATAACAGCCTGAACGCCACCTGCAAAGTAAAGGTCCTCGATATGGTAATGCCCTGCAGGTGAGAGTTTGCAAAGGTTTGGTGTTCTGTCACTGATGTGGTTTATAATATCAAGGTCAAGCTTTATCCCAAGCTCATTTGCAATAGCCGGAAGGTGCAAAATGGTGTTTGTTGAGCCACCAAGCGCCATGTCAACTGCCAGAGCGTTTTCAAATGCCTCAACTGTCAGAATATCAGATGGTTTTATGTCTTTTTCAACAAGCTCAACTATCTTCATACCAGCCATTTTGGCAAGTCGAATTCGCGCTGCCATAACCGCTGGAATCGTACCATTTCCGGGAAGTGCAAGTCCAAGCACCTCGCTGAGGCAGTTCATTGTGTTTGCTGTAAACATCCCGGAACATGAGCCACAGCCCGGGCATGCATTTTCCTCAAGTGCATACAGCTCTTCTTCGGAAATCTTTCCGGCAGAGTATGCCCCAACACCCTCAAATACAGAGTTGAGGTCGCATACTTTATCATCAACCCGTCCTGCCAGCATAGGTCCACCGCTTATGAATATGCTCGGGATGTTCACTCTTGCAGCTGCCATAAGCATACCCGGTACAATCTTGTCGCAGTTTGGAATCAAAACCATACCGTCAAACTGATGTGCCATTGCCATTGCTTCAATTGAGTCTGCAATGAGCTCTCTTGTGATAAGAGAATACTTCATGCCAATATGCCCCATTGCAATGCCGTCACAAACACCTATGACGTTAAACTCCACAGGTGTTGCACCTGCAAGCCTAATTCCCGCCTTTACTGCCTCTGCAATCCTGTCAAGGTGAATATGCCCCGGTACTATCTCGTTCCATGAGTTCACAACAGCAATCAGAGGTCTTCTGAGCTCTTCATCCGTGTACCCCATCGCTTTGAAAAGTGAGCGCTGGGGAGCTTTTTCAAAACCTTTTTTTACAATATCACTTCGCATTTTTTCACATCTCCCTCAAAACTTAATCATATATATCAACACCGTCAACAAGTGTAAGTTTTTTGAACTCTTCCATAAGCTTCTTCGTGATTGGTCCAACCTCGCCACTTCCTATTTTTCTACCATCAACCTCTGTCACCGCTATAACTTCTGCAGCCGTTCCTGTGAAGAAACACTCATCAGCATTGTAAAGGTTGTAGAGCGTAAACACCTTTTCATACACCGGGATACCAAGGTCTTTTGCAAGTTTCATAACCGTCCTTCTTGTAATTCCATCAAGAGCACCAAGGTAAACAGGCGGTGTAATAAGCTCTCCATCTTTCACAATAAAGATGTTATCACCTGTGCACTCTGTCACATAGCCATCCTGGGTGAGCATTATAGCCTCCGGCACACCAGCCCTGTTTGCTTCAATCTTTGCCAGGATGTTGTTTAAATAGTTTAAAGATTTTATCTGCGGGTCCAAACACTGAGGATTATTTCGCCTTGTTGAGGCAGTTATAACCTTCATGCCCTTTTCATACATCTCCTGGGGATACAGAACAATTGAGTCAGCAATTATAACAATGGTTGGCTTTGGGCATTTGGTTGGTGAAAGACCCAGATCACCAACACCGCGTGATACCACAAGCCTTATATATCCATCCTTAATGTTATTCAACCTGCAGGTTTTCTTTAAAGCTTCCACCATCTCTTCTTTCGATATAGGTATTTCCATATAGATTGCCTTTGCTGCTTGATACAGTCTGTCCACGTGCTCCTTGCACTTGAAAATCTTCCCATTGTAGACTCTTATCCCTTCAAACACTCCATCACCGTACAAAAAGCCATGGTCAAAAACCGATATCTTTGCCTCTGATTTTTTGTAAAACTCCCCATCAATGTATATAAGTTTTTCCTCCATTGAAACATTTCCCCCTGTTTGTATATTGATTTTTTTACTGAAATCCAGAGATGATTAATTATTTATTGTATAATATTTGAAAACTTATGTCGACATGTTTTTTGTACCATCATGGATTTTTTTAACGATTTTTTCTCTTAAAGAGAAGCGAAACAGTGTAAGCTCAAAGTACATTTTAATACATTATACCCAATGAAAATTAAAAACACAATACAAAAAAGTCCCGTTACCCGGGACCTTAAAAGACTATTTTAGTGCACACATTCCAAAATTCTGCACATCCAATCATACGTTCTGACAACCTCATCCAGCACCGCATACTCGGATGGAGTGTGAGGATTGTAATAACCTACAGAAAGACAGAAACTGCTTATCCCAAACCTATCGGCAATGTATCTTATATCGGCAATATGAGGACTTTTCTCTCTCTTTGCCGGAATCCCCAGGCTTTTTCCCATTTCAACTACTTTGTCAATGCATTCATTCTTAAAACATATATCTTTTCCACCGTAGCTGCAGACAACATCGCCAAAGCCACGCCTGTCAAGTCCAATCACAAGATTTACACCTTTGAAAAACTCGGGATGATCATCAGTGAACTACCATCCACCTAAAAAGGTGAAGGCTTCATGAGAAGTTTGGCAGCATTTTAAGCTACCCTTATTCTCACAGGGTGGTTCACACACCCACTACTGATTATCTGCTTTATCGCAGACTCACCAGCTACCTTTAAAAGTATGTTTATCGCCCCATTTATATCCGCATTCACCACATTCCCACATTCCTTGCATACATACAAGCCCCTGTGCTTTCTGTTACTCCTGTCAACCACCCCACATCTGCTGCACCTCTGTGAGGTGTAACTTTCTTCTACCTCCACATACTCTATTCCATACAACCTGCACTTTGCTTCTAATTTTCTCTTAAACTTCTTGTATGGTATTCCAACAAAGCTCTGATTGTTCACCTTCCCCAGCTCTATACCCTTCTTTATCTCTTTCATCCTGCCCACAACAACTACTCCTATTTTATTTTCCAGACAGTGCTTAACTACAAAGTTCACAGCCTGATTTAAAAAGTTCTCAACTATATGCTGTCTTTTAAGAGAAATTTGAGCAAGTTTTGAGCCATATTTGATTCCCTGTTTGGAGTATACACTTTGCAGTCTTGCTTTTTCCTTGTTGTACCATCGGTTGACTGATTTTAAAAACCTGCCTTCTATCAAAAAGGCAGTCCCAATGGCACTAACCACCGCTGCAAAGTTGTTTAACCCCAGGTCTATTGCCAATATTCTGTTTTTGTCAAGTTCATAATCATGCTCCTTTTCCTCATACACATACTCAATCTCAAACCATTTACCATGGTATCTCGGGATTACCCTGACTTCTTTAATCTTTTTGCCTGCAATGTTTTTTGGCAAATCAAAATATAAGTATTTTACCCCAAACTCCTTTGAAAAGTTTCTACCAAGACTCAGTCTCACTTTTCTGTCTTCTATTTTGAACTGGTCTTTTGGGAAAACTATCTGATACATCCCATCCTTGGGTAAGTATCTTGGCATTAAAACTTTCTCTTTTATCTTTCCTTCCTTTTTGGCTTTCAAAAGGTTCAAAAAAGATTTAAAAGCTTCATCCACCGAAATAAGTGTCTGCTGAGCAACCTGTGATGGCAAAAGTCTGTAGTTTTTGTTCTCTTTCACAAGATGGTATACGCTTTCATATCGCAGGTGTTCATGGGTTTGAAAGTAGTGCTGTCTTATATGATACAGAGCAAAGTTGTACAGGTTTTTAGAAAAGTGACAGAGCTTTCGCAAAAGTTTGTATGTTTTCTTATCACATCTTATATGATTTTTCTGTGTTTTGTACACTTGACATCACCCAGAAACATTTTATCACACTTTTATCAATTCATCTCCATCTTGTAGAAAATGGAGTCTTCTTGCTATACTTCTGATAAAAAATCTCACTCCTCTGTGCTCATCTTCGCAGGAAGTTGTGAAGAGAAATTTGAAACTAAAGTCTGTGAATCTCAAAAGAGCCAGAATTATTGCGATCCCGCACCTGTCATCAGCACCTACTGGACGTGTACCGTTTCCTTTTATTCTGCCGGTTTTTTCATCGTACACCACTTCCATCATCCAATTTTTGTTCATCTGTTCACTGCCGAAAGAGTCAAGATGTGCATTCAAAAGCACTCTGGGATTTTTCCCTCTCTCTCCAAAAAGGTTGTTCAGACCATCATCATCGTAAAAGACATGCATACTACTCAGTTCATTTTCCACAAATTCTTTGAGCTCATCTTCTTTCCCCGGGTATGACTCTATAGCGCACATCTTCAAAAGAAGTGACATTATATAATCCCTTACCCCTCGGACATAACACAGGACCTTCTTTATAAGTTTTCTTTACTTTTATTATATCACTTTCCTGATGATAATATATAACTAAATTTTGTGAACTTAAAATGAAAAAACCATGGGATACTGCCCATGGTTTTTTGAATATTCTATAAGGAATTTGTCCACTTACCGCATCTGTCGCCCCACATTGCAATGACCTTTCCTTCCATTGCAACCCTTACAACCTCGCACCTGTTGGAACATCCTTTGCACTCAAAAGATGATGTTGTAAATTCGATGTCTGCAGCATCAAATCCTCTGAAGTTTGTCTTTACTTTATTCTTTTCAATGTAGTCCTTTGCCAGTATTGCACTGCCTATTGCACCCATAACGTTAAAATGCTCAGGGACGATAATCTCACTTTTCAGCTCCCTTTCAAATGCAGCCTTTATACCCCTATTTGCCGCAACCCCGCCCTGGAAAACATAAGGCGGCTCTAAGTTTTTACCCCTTCCTACGTTGTTCAGGTAATTTCTAACAAGCGCATCACACAGCCCTCTTATTATCTCCGCCTTTGAAAAACCAAACTGCTGCTTTGCAATCATATCCGACTCTGCAAATACAGTGCACCTTCCCGCAATCCTGACAGAATTTTTCGCCGACAGCGCCAGGTCCCCAAACTGCTCAATTGGAATTTTGAGCCTTTCTGCCTGATGGTCCAAAAAAGACCCTGTCCCGGCAGCACACACAGTGTTCATTGCAAAGTCCACAACCATCTGGTCCTTGATAATTATTATCTTCGAATCCTGTCCGCCTATTTCAAAGATTGTTCTGACATCCGGCACAAAGTGGATTGTTGCTGTTGCGTGTGCTGTTATCTCATTTTTGATTACATCTGCACCAAGGATGGCACCGGCAAGCTGCCTTCCAGAGCCGGTTGTGCCAACCCCCAGAACTTCCACATCGCCAAGGCTTTCTTTAAGCTGACGGATTCCCTCTTTCACAGAGTCGATCGGCTGCCCATTTGTCCTTATATATGTCTTAAAAAGAACATTGACATCTCTATCAATGGCAACAACATTCGTAGAAACAGACCCAACATCAACACCTATGTAGATACTCTTCATACCATGACAACCCTTTCTTCCTCAGCATGTTGTTGAAGCTCATCCACAAAGACTTCTTTGGTCTTTCCCTTTTTTCTGTGCCTCAAAAGGTCAATGAAGGCTTCTATTCTTGTTAACATATTTGCCTTTCCTGTTTGCTCATCAATAGGCAAAGATAAAATTGGGATATCAAGTTCTTTTGAAATTTTTGGTATAAGACTCTGTGTCACAAGCTCCGGCAGACATGCAAATGGCATAAGATGGACTATCCCGTCAAATCCTCTTTCTTTAAAGTCCACAATGTGCCCAACAGTTTCCACAGCATGTCCACCTATCAGAATCTTTATATACCTCTGCCCTTTTTTAATTATCTCTTTAAACCTCCTGGGGCGCAATACCCATGGAACCAGATTGTCATTTATCCATTCAAAAAGATAAAGGCTTCTTTCAACCTCAACACCAAGATTGCCCAGAATTTCTTCTATACCAAAATTAATTGAACTTTCCATAACAACGTAAATTTCACCAACAATCCCTACTCTAATCCTGTCTTTTTCATCAACCTCTTTTGTTGGAATACTCAGAAGCATCTTTTTGCATTCTTCATACACTTCATAAAGTTCTTTTCGTGTTTTTATTTTATCAAACTTTTCCTGGATTTCATTCCAGACCTGTGTTGTCTGCCCCTTGTTGATTTCATAAGGTCTTATCTTTTGCACCATCTTTTCAAGCTCATCTAACTTCTGCACAAATCTGTATAATGTATACATTCTATTTATAATCTTATGCCATGGAAGACCGTTTCGGACTTTCTGGACATTTTGCCAGAACGCCTTCCAGTTATCCTGCGGTGCGTCGAATATAATAAGTTCAACATCATCATAGCCAAGTGACTTTAATATATTTCTGTGGGTATCACCATAAAAACCTGCTCTGCACGGGCCATGCCCACCGGATGTGACAAGCACTTTTGCCCCTCTTTCAATAGCCTCCAAATATGTGCCCATCACCATCTTGAGAGGAATGCAGGCAAACTCGGGTGAATACTTTACTCCAAGGTCCATTGTTTTTTGGGTTGGCTTTGGCGGCATTATAACCTCGTGCTCCAAAAACTCGAAAAGCTTTTTATATACTATTGCTGACCCCATATACGGAAAAGAAACCTTCATTTTTAATTGCCCTCCGCATTAAACTTCATGCAACACACTTGCCCATTTTTTTCTCTTTAGCATATCCACAAATGCCTCAAGCCTTGTCAGCATATGTCCTTCGCCTGTGTGCTCATCAACTCTCAAAGTTGTAAAAGGCTTTCCGGCAATATCACTTTCATACTGCAAAAACCTTCCCACAATCGCATCAGGTCCACATCCAAATGCTGTGACATGAATCACACCGTCAACCTCCGGGTCTTTGAGATAGAAAAGACCTGCTCCCAGGATTCTATTTGAAAACGTCCAGAACAGGTTTTTTCTGTAGTGTTTCAGGTTTGCATATGCCACATCTGTTGGCACCATCTCAAAGGTTTTTATATTGACATTCATTGCTTCAAGCTTTTTTATCACATCCATGCTTATAAAAGAGTCATAGACATCATAAACATACCCCAGAACAGCTACAGTCACTTCTCCATCCTTTTTCACTCTTTTCAAATCCTCTTCCCAACGTCCAAACCTGTAGCTCTCAAGCGCCTTATCACAGCTAAGACCGCTGTGAAGCAAATTCTTAAACCTCAAAAATACTTCTTCAGCTTTCTTTAAAGCAAATCTCAGCTCTCTGTGAGAAAAACCAAAGACTTCTGTCAGAACATTGTATATCCTTGGTGAACTAATATTTTCATTGTCCTTTTCATATATTATGGGAGAGATTACTCTTTTGCTGCTTCCCTCAACAGTCCCTTCAATTATATCAGGAAGCCCCATAAATTTGGGACAAAAGTATTCCGGCTTTTTTATCCGCGCAAACCTTGGAACAAAAACATAATCTGCCTTTTCAAGCCCTTCTATGACATGCCCGGTAAAAATCTTAATCGGTGCGCAGATATCCGAAACAGCCGCCTTGGAACCTTTGTCAAGTATATCTTTATTTGTTATTCCGGTATCAACAACTTCAAAGCCGAGCTCTTTAAATAACGTGTCCCAAAGAGGAAAATAATAATAGTACAAAAGTGCATGGGGGATTGCTATCTTCATGCGCCATAACTCCTTTTTTCACCTTTTAAATATCCTATTTTATTATAGCACAACTCAAAAATAGTGTCTAAAAAAAGGGCAGTTTTTGCAAAATGAACTGCCCTTTTTTCTTTTTTAGTCTTTTGGTCGCATGGTGGGGAAAAGCAAAACATCTCTTATTGAGTAAGAATCGGTAAGCAGCATAACAAGCCTATCAATCCCAATACCAAGCCCACCTGTGGGTGGCATTCCATACTCTAACGCCTCTATGAAGTCCTCATCCATCATGTGAGCTTCCTGGTTACCTCTTTGCCTCTCTTTTAACTGCTCCAAAAATCTCTCTCTCTGGTCAAACGGGTCGTTCAGCTCTGAAAAAGCATTCGCCATTTCCCTGCATGTTATGAAAAGTTCAAACCTCTCTGTAAACTGTGGATTGTCTCTTTTGCGTTTTGCAAGCGGTGATACCTCAACAGGATAGTCCATGATAAATGTTGGCTGAACCAAAAAGTCCTCAACCTTCTGTTCAAAAACCTCATTTATAATATGACCTATTTGCCAGCTGTCCTCAACTTCAATGCCAAGGTCTTTTGCAATCTTTCTTGCCTCATCCAATGACAGAACCTGCGAAAAGTCAACTCCAACATATTTCTTTATTGCCTCAATCATTGTAAGCCTCTGCCATGGGGGTGTGAGGTCAATCTCCTGCCCCTGATATGTTATTTTCAGTGTCCCCAAAACCTCTTTAGCAACAGTTGTTATCAATTCTTCGGTCAAATTCATCATATCTTTGTAATCAGCATATGCCTGGTAAATCTCAATTGTTGTAAATTCTGGATTGTGCTTTATTGATATACCCTCGTTTCTAAAAACCCTTCCAAGTTCATATACCCTGTCAAATCCGCCAACAATTAGCCTCTTGAGGTGCAGCTCTGTTGCTATTCTAAGGTAAAGGTCCATGTCAAGTGCATTGTGGTGAGTGATAAATGGTCTTGCAGCAGCACCGCCTGCTATCGGGCTTAAAACCGGCGTTTCTACCTCTAAAAAACCCCTCTCATCCAGATATTTCCTGATCGAGCGGATAATCAAACTTCTTTTTATAAAAGTGTCCCTTACCTGGGGATTTACAATTAAATCAAGATATCTTTTCCTGTACCTTGTGTCAACATCTTTAAGACCATGCCATTTTTCTGGAAGGGGCCTCAAGCACTTTGTTAGCATCTCAATCTCTTTTGCCTTGATTGAAATCTCACCTTTATGAGTCTTGAAGACCTCACCCTTGACACCTATAATATCACCAATATCATAAAATTCTTTGAATTCCTGATATTTATCCTCACCAACTTCATCAATTTTGATATAAACCTGAATTTTCCCTTTTGAATCCAATATATCCACAAACGAAGCCTTGCCATGACCCCTTTTTGACAGCATCCTTCCCGCAACAGATACAAACTTGCCTTCAAACTGGTCAAAATTCTCTTTAATCTCTGTTGAATAGTGAGCTATATCATATTTTACCTTTTCATATGGATTGTATCTATTCTGCTGAAGTTCTCTTAGCTTTTTTATCCTGTTCTGTATCTGTTCGTTTAACTCCTCCTGAGTAAATTCGAACTCACTCATGCCTCTTCACCAACTCCATCTTTTTTATTTTGATATTTCAAGTATCCTATATCTGAACTTTCCAGCGGGAACAGTAACTTCCACAATATCACCAACCTTTTTGCCCATCAGCGCTCTGCCAACAGGCGACTCATCGGAGATTTTGAACTCAAAAGGATTTGCCTCTTTTGAACCTACAATAGAATATTCTACCACTTCGCCTGTATCCACATTCTGAATTTTCACATTTGTACCAATTCCCACATAATCGGTTGAAACCTCATCTTTGTCAATTATCTTTGCATTGTTTATGAGCTTTTCTAAGTATGCAATTCTCTCTTCCAAAGCTGCCTGCTCTGCTTTGGCTTCGTCGTATTCAGAATTTTCTGAAAGGTCACCGAATGAACGAGCAATCTTTATCTTTTCAGCAACCTCTTTTCTTTTAACAGTTTTAAGAATTTCAAGTTCCTTCAAGTATTTTTCATAGGCTTCACGCGAAAGTTGAAACTTTGCTGTATCCATTTCTCTTGCCATTTTTTCCTCCCCTTTTTCTATAGACAAAATTTAATTTTTGTTTTTAAGATTAATTTTAGTTTGCTCTCATATAATTTATGCCTGAACATTTTAACTTTTGACAATTATAAATCAAAGCACTTTCTATGTCAAGAAAGAAAAATTGTGATTGTTGCAGAAATTATCTATCAATAATGCTATAATATAAATAAAACTCGTTAGAAAAAGGAAGGTGCATAAATGATGCATAAAAATATTAATATAGAACTCCCTTTTGAAATATTCTTAGCTTTGCGGGAAGATGAAAACAAATTATCTGCTGAAATAAAGAAGTTAATTGCTGCAAAGTATTATAAAGAAAAAAAATTATCAATTGGTCAGGCAGCCGAACTTGCAAATCTCAGTGAGGGAGAATTCATAAAATATTTAGCTGAGCAAGGAATTTCAATATTTCATTTTGACCACCCAAACGAAATAGAAGAGGATGTTCAAAATGCGTAAAGTAATTGTTAATTCAACTCCAATAATTGCATTTAACTCTATTAACAAACTGTCTTTGTTAAAATCTCTTTATGAAAAAGTTTATATTCCATATGCTGTATACGAAGAAGTTGCATTAAGCAGTCCTGAAGATAAAAGAGTAAATGTGGAAAAGTATGAATTTATTGTCATAGAAAAAATTAAAAATGAAGAAGCTAAAAAATTTTTTTCGACTTCATTGCATAAGGGCGAAGTAGAGGTAATAATCTTAGCAAAAGAAATAGGTGCCGAACTTTGCATTATTGATGATTATCTTGCCAGAAAATATGCAAACTTATTTGGTTTAAAAGTAACAGGTACTATTGGTATTCTAATTAAAGCTAAAGAAAAAGGGCTAATTCAAAATGTTAAACCATTTCTTGATGAATTAATAAAAAATAAAATCTATATTGGCAAAGATTTGTATGACCAAATTTTAGAAATTGTTGAAGAAAAATAAATCACTCTTCATTTTCTGGCTCTATGTGGATTGTTATATAGGAGTTGGGCAGGGCATTTTTAATCTCGTCTTCAATCATATTGCAAAGATTATGTGCATCAATCAGGGTTGTGGAGTTTTCCATTCGGATATGGACATCAATCTCTCTTCTGTCACCGCTCTTTCTTGTTCTGAGCTTGTGATAACTTGTCACCTGGGAGTATCTTTTTATGATATCCTCTATCAGCTTTATCTCATCCTGAGGAAGACTCCTGTCAACAAGGTCGCACAAAGCCTTCCGGGTAAGTTCCACAGAAGCCTTTATTATCATCAAGGCAACAATTATGGCTATTACAGGGTCCAGGATGTATATATGCGTAAACTTAATCAAAACAAGACCCAGAAACACTCCAAATGAAGTAAACACATCAGTAAAAAGATGCATCGCGTCAGCTTCCAAAGCAACAGAATCGGTCTTTTTGGCAATCCTAAACAGCTTTGAAGATATAAAAAGATTTACAATAGCTGAAATTAACATAACTGCAAGTCCGGCTTCAATGCTCTCAACTTCTCCTTTGTTTATTATCTTTTTTATTGCTTCATAAATTATCAGGATGGCAGCCAAAAATATTAAAATAGCTTCAAATGCACCAGAGACATTTTCAAACTTGCCATGTCCAAAAGGATGGTCGCTGTCTGCCGGCTTTTTTGCCTGTTTAATTGAAAAATACGCTATAACACTTGCTAAAAGATCAATTCCTGAATGAATGGCCTCTGAGATAACCGAAACCGAACCCATGATCACACCGGCTGTAACTTTGAGCAAAATCAAAGCGGTATTAGAAAAAACCGATAAAAGCGCTGCTTTTTGCTTATCCATAGGATTTCATACAAACTCCTTTCTGTTAAGGCTTGGAAAAGAGATTCTTTGAAAATATAAAAAAATCCTGCGAAGACTCATGTTTTGACAAAAACATGGGTCCCGCAGGATTTTTGACTCCTGCTGCCTGATTGCACTCAGGCCCGAAAAGAGCAAATTTCTTTTGCTCTTTTCTGACCACCACTTTTTTATTAACTTATTTTGAACTCTATTTTAACATCAAAAAAATCTTTTGTAAATATACTCTTTCATCAATAGAATATTTCTACTCTTGGCTTAAAATCAATCTCTTTTATAAGTTCTTCTATCTCCTGCTCACTCATTTCTTCCAGTCGTTTGCCAGTCAGAGCCACCAGTATCGCTTCAACAACATTTGTGCCAAACGACCTTCCATCAAACTCAGGGGTTGTTGTAACAAGCATTTTTAGCTTTCTTGCTTTTAAATCTTCAACATCCTCTTTTGTAATGGTATTAGTAATTATTATCTTATTTTCCAGATTATCTGGCATATATTTTTGAATATACTTATAATCGCCCGCTATAATATCAGCAATTTTATAGTACTTCCAGTATTTTTGCAGCTTTTTGGGATTTTCTTCTTTCCTATCATCATTGGGATAAAGCATCTCAAATGGAAGTTTTATGATAAATGGAACAAGCAATGCAGCAAGGTAGTAAAAAGTCTTAAGACTTTTTATCATAAAAGGAATGCCAAGTGCAAAAAGCGCATCACCAAGAAGCAATTTGCAACCTGCTTCATAGAGTCCTTCTGCAAGCTTGTATCTGTCAAGTGCACATACAACAAGAGCGGTCCTGTCCTTAAAATCTATTACATTGTTCTTTTGAAGATATTTTATCACCCATTTTTCAAAGGTATTTTTTACACCTGTGCCATCAACAAGTGGTGTTTTTTGTGCAGCATTTTTTATAGGAAGAGCTTTTTTTATAACATAGTTTTTCCCGCCACCATAAAGTACAATGTCAATTCCGCCCATTCCAAATGCATCAACTTTTCCATCTAAGCTTTTTATAATCTCTATTGCCTTTTCTATACTGCCGTCTGTTCCTATTCTCTCTATCTCAAAATCAATTCCCTTGATTCTGGCATAAACCTTATGATTCCTTTTACTCGAACCAATGCTCACACTCACAACCCTTTTTACCAAAAGCCCTCGCCTCTTTTCTACTGAGTGATTGTATCCAAAATATTTTTAAGAGCCTCTATATCCACCTCAACATCGTGTTTTAGCGGAGATTTTCCAAGCGGAATTGTAATTACCTCGCAATCCAAAAACGCCTTGAACCAGTTGAGTCTGAAATCTGAACCCATTGCAATTACAATGTCAAAGTTTTTAAAGTTGTTTATATACTCTCCCATAATGTTAAGAAGCTGTGCTGCAGAAAGGGAGTTTATAAAGTTATTCCTCTCCTCTTCTGTCATCAAAAGATAGTAGCTAATTCCATAGCTTTGCAAAACCTCTTCAACCTCTTTTTTATTCTTTACAGGAAAACCTATTGCTGCTATGTTTTTTCCTTTTCTGACCTCACCCAGTCCTTCAAGCTTTGAAATAAAAGACCTGTCAACCTTCAGCTTTTCAGCAACCTCTATCTGCGAAAAGCCTTTCTGACGCAAATCAAGAATCTTTCTAACCTCATCAATTATCTTCTGAAGGCTAATAACCTTATCGCCCACCCTGTAAAAATCCATATCCCATCACACTCAAAACCTGCAACAATTCTTCTGCTTGTTCTTCTTCTATGATACCACAAAAATAACCTTTATGTTAACAATTTTGTGCACACACAGCTTAAAAATTTTTTCTAATTCAACAGTTTCTGGACCTCTTCATCTGAAACATCCGAAAAATCCACATAAAACTGTCCAACCGCCCAGAACGGTTCACTGCTGATAAGATAAAATACACCATCGCAGTCCTTCTCAAGTTCTTTTAAGGTTGAGGGAGCAATCACCGGGGTTGCAATATAAATCTGCCTGGGGTTTAACTTTGAAAGAAATCTTATACACGCTTTTGTGGTTGCACCTGTTGCTATACCATCGTCAACTATTATAGCAACTCTGTTCAACAAAGTTTCATAGTCAACACTTCCCCTGTATTTGACAAGCTGTTTTCTCAAGGTATCTAAAACTCTTATTTTTTGGTGCTCAATGTATTCTTTGCTAACCATTAAGTATTCAGCATTATCTTGATTTACAACCACATCGCCAGTTATATCCACCGCTGCAATGGCAAACTCACTGTTAAAAGGTGCACCAATCTTCTTTGCCAGAACAATGTCAAATGGCACTTTTAATATATCAGAGATTGCCTTTGCAACCACAACTCCGCCTTTTGGTACAGCAAACAAAATTACATCTTCTCTTTCCTTAAACTGAACAAGTTTTCCTGCAAGCTTCTTTCCTGCTTCAAACCTGTTTTTAAAAAGCACCCTGTACATTCACTCCTTCTTCCTCTTTTATATAAAATAAAAAGAGCGCCTTATTATTTATTTAACCAGCACAGCGCTCTTTTAAAACAATAAAAGTTTACTCTTCTATCAGAACAACTCTTGCAGGTGCGCCGTCACAGCCTTTTATTTTCAACGGAAGCGCAACAAAGCTATATTCACCTTCGGAGACATTCAAAAGATTTAGCCCTTCAACAATTACAACTTCCCTTGAAAGCAATGTTTTGTGGACAGGATAGTCCACAGATGCGTACTCCTCAATCGAAAGATAATCTATACCAACCACCTTCACACCTTTTTCAATCAAATATTCAGCTGCATCAAGTGACAGACTCACATAGCTGTGGTAAAAACTTTTCGAATGCAAATACTGCGAATTTCTTGTTTTAAAAAACACTGCTTTTGCATCTCCTATTTCTTTTTTGGACAGAAATTCTCTATTTATCCTGTCTTCATCAATAGCATCAATAACCTTTACTTTTCCCATGAGGTTTTCAAGCAGGAGCCTGTCAACAGTAAGCCCATCTTTTATAAAATGAGCCGGAGCATCAATATGGGTTGCAGTGTGGGAAGAAAGCATGAGTTTGGACACAGTGGCAATATCTCCTTTTTTAATATCCAGAACCTTTGCTATTTCAACCCTCGGGTCGCCCGGAAATGATACCATCTCATTAGAAATTTCAAGGGTGACATCAATTATTCTCATTTTTTATACCTCCTGTTTATTTTTTTATCTCTCCCAAAAATAAAAGGAGCATTGAAAAAAGCCATCTCAATGCTCCTTTTAAAGCCAGGACAAAATGGTTTGCAATTTAAACTTCATACTGTGCCTTTTCCTTTTTTATTAGATTTACAATAGCCTCAACTGCATTTTCCATATCAATCTCAACCACTTCTTTTGTCCTTCTGTTTCTGACCTCTATCTTCCCTTCTGTTACCTTCTTGCCAACTGTTACTTTAAAAGGAATCCCTATAAGGTCTGCATCCTTGAACTTAACACCGGCTCTTTCGTCTCTGTCGTCAATCAGCACCTCAACGCCTTCCTGCTGCAAAGCTTTATAAATTTCAAATGCCACACTGCTTTGCTGCTGATCTTTCACATTTACAGGCACCACAATCACCTCGTAAGGTGCAACTGTGATTGGCCAGATTATCCCGTCTTCATCATGCATCTGCTCAATTATAGCAGCAGCAGTCCTGTTGATTCCAATCCCATAACAGCCCATAATCATAAGCTTCTTCTCGCCTTTTTCGTCTGTATATACGCAGTTAAAAGCTTCTGTGTACTTTGTGCCAAGCTTGAATATATGCCCTACCTCAATTCCCCTTTCAATTGTCACTTTTTGAGAGCGACACTTTGGACACAAATCATCGGGTGTTATGTTTCTCAAATCAGCAAACTGTTTGACCTCAAAATCATTGAGATTGACATTTTTAAGATGATAATTTGTTTTGTTTGCACCCACCACAAAGTTTTTAAGATATTTTACTTCATTGTCGGCATACACATCAATTGAAAGTCCAACAGGTCCTGCAAACCCAACCTTTGCACCTGTTATTCTCTCAACATCCTCAGCACCTGCCAGCTCAAGCTCTGTCACCTTCAAAAGGTTTTTGAGCTTTGTCTCATTGACTTCTCTGTCGCCCCTGACCAAAACAGCAACAAATCTATCATCTGCTCTGTATATCATTGTCTTTACAAACCTTTTTGCTTCTATCCCAAGAAAGCTCACAAGCTCTTCAATTGTCCTGACATCCGGTGTAAAGACCTCTTGAATCTGCTCCATCTTTTCAGCAGTTTCAAAAGGCTCATCCAGACACTCTGCCTTTTCCAGGTTTGCCGCATAGCCACACGCCTTGCAGTAAGCAATCTCAGCCTCACCGACAGAAGATGGCACCATGAACTCATGTGAGCTTGCTCCACCCATTGCACCGGTGTCTGCCTCAACAATCTTTACATCAAGCCCGCACCTTTTGAAGATTCTCACATATGCATCGTACATCTTTCTATAAGATATATCCAGGCCTTTTTCATCTATGTCAAAAGAATATGCATCTTTCATTGTAAACTCCCTACATCGCATAACACCAAACCTTGGTCTTCTCTCATCTCTGAACTTTGTCTGTATCTGGTACAGTATCTTTGGCAGATCCCTGTATGATGTAATCTCATTTCTGACAATGTAAGTGAAAGCCTCTTCATGGGTAGGTCCTAAGCAGTACTCTCTTTCATTTCTGTCTTTTATCCTGAACATCTCCGGTCCGAAAACTGCCCACCTGCCCGACTCTTCCCACAGCTCCCTGGGCATAAGAGCTGACATGTGAACTTCCTGAGCACCGCTTCTGTCCATCTCTTCACGGACAATATTTTCAATCTTTCTCAAAACTCTGTATCCAAGCGGAAGGTATACATAAATACCCGATGAGAGCTGCCTCATAAAACCTGAGCGAAGCATAAGTTTATGTGACTCTATCTCAGCATCAGAAGGTGTTTCCTTCATTGTCGGCATGAAAAGCTCAGACACTTTCATCTTCCCTGCTATTCCCCTTTCCGAAAGTTTATGTTAAAACAACAAAAATCAGTTTAAAAATAGCTTTTCTATAATCTTCTTTCTCATTTCTCTTTCAACATCCCAGTGCTTTAAAGGCTTTGTCTCTGTTACTATTCTCAGGGTATACTCTATCCAGTTAGTATCAACAATGCCCAGAATCTGAGGTGGGGTTACAATGTCATCTTTAAACTCTTTTTCAATCTCTTCAAATACCTCTTTTAGTTTCTGAGAAACCTCGTCATAGTTCATTTTTGTATTTAACTTCACATCAACAATTGCTTTTGAATTATGCCTTGACCAGTTTGTGATAGCACCTATTGAACCATTTGGTATAATATGGATTGAGCCGTTGAAATCCTGAATCTTGATGGTTTTAATCCCCATCTCCTTAACAGTCCCACTTCGTCCGTCAATTGTCACATAGTCACCAACAGATAGCTGATCTTCAATTATCAGAAAAAGCCCTGCTATA
This sequence comes from Caldicellulosiruptor morganii, assembly GCF_026810225.1. Classification (NCBI taxonomy): domain Bacteria; kingdom Bacillati; phylum Bacillota; order Caldicellulosiruptorales; family Caldicellulosiruptoraceae; genus Caldicellulosiruptor; species Caldicellulosiruptor morganii. Next base: position 538,172 of record NZ_CP113865.1, on the reverse strand, counting down.
ACATCACGGATAAGACTCTGTGCACCAAAACCTATTGCCAAACCTCCAATTCCGGCAACTGCAAGTATTGTCTTGATTGATATGTTAAAATTTTCAAGTATGAGTACAATAACAATAAAGTATATAGTGTATTTTACAATACTCTTAAAAAGTGCCGCAAGAGTGTCTATTCGTTTTTGATTGAATGGAATCACCGTGCTTTTCTCTCTATTTTTCCACCTTTCAAGCATTCTGTTTGCAACTTTCAAAATAACAAACCCAGCTATTATTATAGCAATAGAGTATATTATTTTTCCGCTGTATTTAAGCAGAACTTCTGAAACCTTCTGAAAATTCATTTTCTGCTCACTCTCCAACAAATCTTTTGAAAAGTTCAAATTACAAACAATCCCGAATGTACATAAGTTCAGGATGCCACTGCACGCCCACAAAAAAGTCTCTGTCATCTCTTGAGATAGCCTCTATTACACCGTCCTTTGCCACAGCCTCAACCGAAAAATCTGAAGCTTTAATATCAATTGCCTGATGATGAAATGAGTTGACCAAAATCTCTTCGCATCCAAAAATATCTTTCAAGATTTTCCCTCTAATTTCTACCCTGTGATAACCATACATTCCATCCATGTCCTGAAAGTGGCTTATATAGCCTTCTCTGTCAATGTCCTGCTTTAGTGCTCCACCAAAAGCAACATTCATCACCTGAATACCTCTGCATATTGCCAGAACTCTTTTGTTTTGCTCGTACGAAAGCTTCATCGCTTCAATCTCTATCTCATCCCGAAGAGGGTTTATCTTTTTTATTCCTCTTTCTGGATCTTTTCCATAAAACCTGGGGTGCACATCTCCTCCTCCACAGAAAAGTACACAGTCACAATCATTTATGTATTCCCCAATCCTCTCCTTTGCAGAAATGCTCAGTGGGAAAATAATAACCTTTGCATCTAAGCTCAGCAATACTTCCAGGTAGCTGCTCACAACATAAAGCTGTGAATTTTTGAAATCAAACCCACCAAAAACCAATACCCTCATCTTTCTTCCTAAAAAAACCTACTTATTATTGCTCATTTTCCATTCTATGATTCTTCTTGCAACTTCTTTAATAGGCATCTGGTGGTCCATGCTGAGCTTCTGAAGCCTTCTCATTGCAAGTTCCTCATCAAGCTTTAGCTCTTTCATCAAAATCCCTTTCGCCCTTTCAACAAGCTTTCTTGTCTCCAAATCGTCCTGCAGTTTTTTTATATGCTCTTCTAATCTTCTGAGTTTCACCCAGCTTTTAATTACCGTCTCAACAAAGGATATGAAAGCTCCTCTGTTAAATGGACTGTACAAAAATACATTGAATTCATCATCCTCAAGTATCACACTTTCTATACTCGATTTCTGAGCCTGGTTTGCCAGAATAATAGTGGGACATATCCTGTCATCCCTGAGAATATTTATAATTTCAACCATACTTCCCACACTAAATCCATATTCCATTATCAATACATCGGGTTTTAATACTCTGATTTTTCTAAGACAGTCAGAAAAGTCCAAAGCCGTATCTGCAATTGAATATCCATTTTCTGTTAACGTATTTTTCACAACAGCAAACAGCTTTTGATTTTTTATAGCCAGGATTGCTTTGTACATCCCGCATTATAACTCCATTTTAACATTATCTCAGATAATTTTATCACACTTAAAACCATCTTTCTATAAAAACATCACCATTCCTTTTTGTGCTAAATCAAGAAGTTTTTTTACAATATTTCTGTCAAACTGGCTTCCTGAACATCTTTGAAGCTCATTCAACGCCTCAGTTTTACTGAAAGCTTTGCGATAGGGTCTGTCAGATGTCATAGCATCATACGCATCGGCAACAGAAATTATCTTTGCTAAAAGATCAATCTCATCATCCTTTAAACCGTATGGATAACCCTTCCCATCTACCCTTTCATGATGCTGCAGGATAACCTTCTGTATCCTTTGCATAAAATCCAGATCTTTCAAAATATTGTAACCAATCAGTGGATGCTTTTTTATCTCCTCGTACTCCTGGGGAAGCAGAGGCTCTTTTTTATTCAATATCTCTTCTTTGATACCAATCTTTCCAATGTCATGAAGAAGACATGCAAATTTTAAAACATCCTTCTCATCCTCCGTAAGACCAAGCTCATCTGCAATCTTTAAAGCTATAGATTGAACACGTTCACAGTGCCCCTTTGTGTACATATCTTTGTACTCTATTGCCTTTGACAGGCAAAGAATTGTCTCATAAAAGAATTTTTCTATCTCGGCATTTTTCTTCTCAAGCTCAATCTTGGATTTATTCAACTCTTCGATGGTTTCTTTAAGCTTCTCATTCATGTATGTACTTTTTTCATACAAATTTTCCAGTTCTATTTTTTGCTTTTTCAAATCTGAATAATAAATCGAATTTTTAATTGATATTGTTATAAAATTACATATACTAACATAGTAACTCATATCTTCCTTTTCCAAAAAACTGCACTTCAGCACATAAAAGCAAACCCCTTCGCATCTGTCTTCCGAAATTATTGGAATTGAAAGTTTGATTATATTATCTTTTTCTTCTACTTTATACGCAATATTTATATCCTCCTTTGCCTTTTTAAAAAGCACCTCTTCATCAACATCTTCCCTCCCAAAGTGATACAACCGTTTTAATTCATCGTCCTGATTGTTGAAATATACACTTATCCGTAAAAATTTTAAATTTTCGCCTTCAAAACTACCAACCAGTTTAACTATCTCATAAACCTCAGAAAGACTCAAAATTTTTGTCGAAAGCTCAAAAAAGCTCTTTAGCCACTCATTCTTCTGTCTGAGCATTTTTTGTGTATCAATAAGCCTTTTTACAATACCTGTCATCTCTTTTGTCATCTGAATGCTGTTAATATATCCTCTTTCAATAGTTTCTTTTTCTGCCTTTAGTTTACTGATAATTAGTTTTTGTTTCTTTTCTGAAAGTCGATACTGTTTCAAAATACTGCTATATCTAATTAGGTAGAAAACAGAAAAGAAAACCATGGCAAAAGAAAGGGTAGCAAGCTGAAGATAATCAAGTGCTGGATTTTTCAACTTAAATAAAACCCTGATGATTTGACTGCTCAGCGAAACGAAAATAAGGACAACCACCAGAAACTCAAGAAAATGTCTTAGCAGCTTCCTTTGCTGTTTCAACTGTTGCGTACCTCCTGTCAAAAAAAACTTACACAACTATTAATTTCGACAAATCTTGCAAAACTCCTTTTACGAAAATAGCAAAAAAGAGGGCTTAAAAGCCCCCTTTTTTGACTTTCTGTTCAATCTTTTTTCAACACAAAGCCAATTAGCTACATTCTAAACAAATCCTTTATGCGCGGATATATACTGTTGTACAGATTGTAAGCCTTTCTGTAAACACCAAATAACTCCTGATTTGGCTTGCAAACATCAATTTTTAGTATCATTGTATCACAAGCCTCTTCAACAGAAGAATATTCACCTGCACCGACTGCTGCCAGAATTGCCGCACCAAATGCAGGACCTTCCTTTGAATTTAATGTCCACACATCCATTTCAAATATATCTGCCTGCATCTGTTTCCATAGCCTGCTCTTTGCTCCACCACCCGAAACTCTTATTTCTCTAATATCAATGCCCATTTCAACCAGAATGTCAAGACAGTTCTTAAGAGAAAATACCACGCCTTCCATCACAGCCCTTATAAATTCTCTTCGTGTATGCTTTGCAGTAACCCCAAAGAATATACCTTTTGCAAATGGATCCAGGATTGGTGTTCTTTCACCCATGAGGTATGGCAAAAATACAAGTCCGTCTGCACCGGGGCTTGCAAGCTCTGCCTCCTGGTCCATTAAAATATATGGATCTTTGTCTATGAACTCAAAAGCAGCTTTTTCAATGTGTGCAAAATTATCCCTGAACCACTTCAAAGAAAGCCCTGCACCCTGGGTAACACCCATTACATGCCACTTGCCGGGCACTGCATGACAAAATGTGTGAACTCTTCCCTGGGGGTCAATTCTAAAGTCATCTAAGTGTGCAAAGACAACACCGGATGAGCCTATTGTAGATGATACCACACCTGTTTTTACTATGCCATTTCCAACCGCACCCGCTGCCTGGTCTCCACCACCGGCAACAACCAGTGTTCCTTTTGCAAGCCCTGTTATTCTGCTCGCCTCTTCTGACACTGTGCCCGTCACTTCAGGGGATTCATACACCCTGCCAAGCAGGTCTTTATCTATCTCAAGCTTTTGAAGCACCTCATCCGACCAGCACCTGTTTTTTATATCCAGAAGCTGCATACCGGACGCATCGGACACATCTGTTGCAAACTCGCCTGTGAGCTTAAATCTTATATAGTCTTTGGGAAGTAAAATTTTGTATACCCTTTCATAGCTCTGCGGTTCGTTGTTTCGCACCCACAAAATCTTTGACGCTGTAAAACCTGTCAGGGCAGGGTTTGCTGTTATTTCTACAAGTCTTTCCTTGCCAACTCTTTCTGTTATCTCATCGCATTCTTTTGCTGTTCGCTGGTCACACCAGATAATTGATGGTCTTATAACATTGTAGCTTTTGTCGAGCATAACAAGCCCGTGCATCTGCCCGGTGAGCCCTACTGCCTTAACCTCCTTCGGGTCCACCTTTGACTTTTCAAGCACAGCCCTAATACCCTTTACGCTTGCATCCCACCAGTCTTCAGGATTTTGCTCTGCCCAGCCTATCTGTGGCTGATAAAGAGGATACTCAAAAGTAGCTGTAGCCAGGATGTTCCCTTTTGAGTCTGTCAAAATAGTCTTTGTGCCTGATGTGCCAACATCAATTCCAATAAAGTACATCTCGTCGAACCTCCCCTTTTTCGAAATAATTCTTTTTAAGCAGACTCTCTCACAACCAGCTGAGTATCCAGCACATACTCGCTTTCAAATTTCTTCTCAGGGTTATTTATTTTGTCAAAAAGAACATCACAGGCAGTTTTTACCATCAAATCAATTGGTTGACGAACTGTTGTGAGCTTTGGCATCTTGCTAAGTCTCAACCCAAATATATCCACATCGTCAAAGCCAACAACTTTTACCTGCTGGGGAACCTCAATGTCCATCTCATTTAAAGCATATATGCTTGCATACGCCATAAGGTCGTTTGATGCAAATATCCCATCAACTTCCTGAGCCAGAACAATTTTTTTAACATTTTCATATGCTTTTTGAAACATGAAATCTCCTTCAATACATAGTCTTGGGTCAAATTCAATCCCGGCATCGCTCAATGCCATTTTATACCCTTCAAATCTTGCAAGACTTTCAAACGACTCCGAAGGTCCTAAAATATGAGCAATCTTTTTACAACCTCTGTCTATCAGATACTTTGTTGCTATGTAGCCGCCCTGAAAGTTGTTTACATTTATGCGTGGCACATCTGAATATTCGGTGTTATTCTCTGCAAGTACAACCGGCACATTGTTGGCTTTTAAAAGCCTCAATGACTCCCTGTTAATAGTTTTGTAGCCAAATACAATTATTCCATCAACCCTTCCAACAAGGAATCTAAAATAGTCTATATTATCTGAAATCTGACAAAATATTGCACCATAGCCCTGTTTTGATATGTAATTGTTGAGAAGATAAACAACCTCACCGTAAAACCAGCCACCCAGTGATTGGATTATAATCCCAATAGTGTCTGTCTTTCTTTTAGCCAGATTCTTTGCTGTGACATTTGGAGTGTAATTCAAAGCTTTGATCGCATCAAGCACAGCCTTTCTTTTTTTCTCTGAAACATTGGCACTGTTGTTCAAAACTCTTGAAACTGTGGCTTTTGAAACACCAGCCTTTTTTGCAACATCTTCAATTGATGGCAATTTTATTATTACCCTCCTTCTTTAGTTTATTCTCTTTATCAATTGAGCTGTAAGCGATTTCTATGCTTCCTTTTTATAACTATATCACATTTTATCAACCTTATTCAATAAAAATATTTAACCTGATTGTCCAAGTTTATTTAAAATTTATCTTGAACTTTTTTTCAATTGTGAATATAATGAAGTAAATAAAACTCAATAATGAATACATAAAGTCCATCCTTCGGGGCGGGGTGAAATTCCCCACTGGCGGTAACAGCCCGCGAGCAAAAGCTAAGCTTAGCTTTTGCAGAACCGGTGAAATTCCGGTGCCAACGGTTAAAGTCCGGATGGGAGAAGGAGTGGATGTATATTGGAAAATTATACATCACACTTTTAAATGTGAGTTGAAAAGCCCCGAAGGTGTAAATACCTTCGGGGCTTTGAGTTTTTAATCAAAGCTTTTTATAAAACCTTTTCAGGAAAGGAGTGAGATATTGAGGTGCCTTTCGCATAGTTACTATATGAACGTAGCGCTTGAGCTTGCAAAACAGGGTGAATATTTTGTACTGCCAAATCCAAGGGTTGGATGTGTTATTGTCAAAAATGGCACCATTATTGGCAGGGGCTTTCATCAAAGATATGGTGACAGGCACGCAGAGGTTCTGGCAATTGAAGATGCAATTAAAAACGGATACTCTTTGAAAAATGCCACAATGTACGTCACCTTAGAGCCATGCTCACATTATGGCAAGCAGCCACCGTGCACAGAGGCAATAGTGAGAAGCGGGATCAAAAAGGTTGTGGTTGCCACAAAGGACCCCAACCCCCTTGTCAATGGAAAAGGGATTGCAAGACTAAAAAGTGCTGGAATTGAGGTTATTGTTGGAATTCTGGAAAACGAAGCCATCCTTCTTAACAAGGATTTTTTCAAATTCATAAAGACAAACCTTCCATATATTGCAGTAAAGGTTGCCCAGAGCCTTGATGGTAAAATTGCAAGCCCGGGCGGTGAAAGATTTTCATTTAACACAGAAGAAGAAAATGATTTTGTTCACCTTCTGCGTCAAAAGTACATGGCGGTCCTGGTTTCTGCAAACACAGTAATTACTGACAACCCCATGCTAAACGCACGCTTTGGGAAAATAATAAGACAGCCTGCAAGAGTTGTCATTGACACAAATCTGAAAATACCAACTAATTCTAAAATTGTTGAGACAGCAAAGGATTATCAAACCTTTGTTGTGTATTCCAAGAAGAATGAGGAAAAGATAAAAATTCTTTCCCAGAGCGGTATAAAACTTATTGAAGCAGATGAAAGTGAAAATGGAATGGACCTCAGAGATGCTCTTTCAAAACTTGCAAAAGAAAAAATTGCCTCCATTCTGGTTGAGGGCGGTGGTAATCTGAATTTTTCCCTCCTGAAAGAAGGACTTGCTGATTACTGGTATTCCTTTGTTTTCCACACTTTCATAGGAGGCAAAGCCACAAAAACCAGTGTTGATGGTGAAGGTTTTCTGAATTCTTATCCCAAACTTTCCAATGTCAAGATTACCCGGTTTAAAAACAGCACTCTAATTGAAGGAGATATCAGTTATGTTTAGTGGCATTGTAGAAGAGATTGGAAAAGTTGTAGAACTTAAAAAACTCGGTGACATTGTAAAGCTGAAAGTGGAGACAAAAAAGATAACCGGCAGCATTGGAGATAGCATTGCAATCGATGGCGTGTGTTTGACTATAACAAATATCCTTGAAAACAGGTTTGAATTTGATATCTCGCCTGAAACAATGAACAGAACAACTCTCAGGTTTTTAAAAGAAGGAATGTATGTAAACCTCCAGAGCGCAATGAGACTCTGCGACAGAATTGGCGGGCATATTGTCCTGGGGCATGTTGATTGTATTGGGTCAATATATCTGCAAAAGATTCAGGGAAAGTCCCAAATAATTGGAATAAAGCCTTATGAGAATTTTAAAGGGCTTGTTGTAAGAAAAGGATCAATTGCAATTGATGGAATTTCTCTCACAGTTGTCGATGTCTTTGACACATATTTTACTATCTCTTTAATACCTCACACTATTCAAAATACAACGCTAAGCTTTAAAAAAGCAGGTGATTTTGTGAACATCGAGTTTGATTACATTGCAAAGATTGTGAAAGAGAATTTGAGGTGATAAAGATTGAAAGAAATTATTGAAAGACTCAAAAGAGGCGACTTTGTTATTGTATTTGACAGCAAAAAACGAGAAGATGAGGCAGATTTGATTTTGCCGGCACAATTTTCAACACCGCAAAAGGTAAGTTTCACACTGAACTATGCGAGGGGAATGTTTTGCGTTGCGATAAACCCGGATGTGCAAAAGCGCCTGAATTTGTACGTACCATATAACATCCAGAACTCCTGCACTTTCACTGTAACAGTGGATCACAAAGATACAAAAACGGGTATCAGCGCAGAGGAAAGAAGCAAAACTGTAAAGGAGCTTGCAAACCCCTTTTCACTGCCTTCCGATTTCAAAACCCCCGGACATGTGAGCCCTGTTGTTGCAAAAGAAGGTGGAGTTCTGGAAAGAAAAGGACATACAGAGGCGGCTATTGATCTTTGCAAGCTTTCAGAGCTTTTTCCGGCAGCTTTGATGATAGAGATTCTGGACGAAAATGGTGACAGTCATAATAAAGAGTATGTAAAGGATCTTGCAAAAAGATTTGACATCCCTGTAACCACAATTGAAGAAATTGAAAAGTATATTTTGCTGAGCAAAATTGTAATTACAAAGGAAGCTGAAGCAGACCTTCCAACAGAATACGGCCATTTTAAAATTTTTGCTTTTAAAAACCCCTATACACAAAAAGAACATGCAGTAGTTGTAAACAAAAGTTTTAACCCGGGTGGTATTGTAAATGTGAGAATTCATTCAAGCTGCAGGACAGGGGATATATTTCATTCACTCCGCTGTGACTGTCACCAGCAACTTGAGTTTTTCATGGAGTATATGGCAGGCAACAAAAACTGTATGCTTATATATCTTGACCAGGAAGGACGAGGAATAGGGTTTGCAAATAAAATCAGGGCTTACTCCTTGCAGGAACAGGGCTTTGATACCTATGAAGCAAATAACATCCTGGGATTTGAAGATGACCTGAGAGATTACTTTGATGCCATCCAAATATTGAAATACTTTGGTATAACAAAAATCAATCTGGCAACTTCCAACCCTGAAAAAATCTCTTCATTAAGTGAGGCAGGGATTGAAGTTGTTAATCAGATAAATATTCCCATTAAACTTAACATTTATAACAAAAACTATATATACTCAAAGATAACAAAGAAAGGACATAAAATCGGTGTAAAAGGAGTTGATAAGGTTGAAAATCTATGAAGGAAGCTATCACGGTGAGGGCTTGAAATTTGCGGTTGTAGTTTCAAGGTTCAACTCATTCATAACAGATGAGCTACTGAAAGGGTGTTTGGATGCACTGAAGCGTCATGGTGTTCTGGATGAGGACATTGAAGTTTTCTATGTCCCCGGCGCCTTTGAAATACCTCTTGCCGCTAAAAAGCTTGCAAAGTCCAAAAAATACAGTGCAATAATTGCACTTGGTGCAGTTATTCGTGGGGCAACTCCCCATTTTGAATATGTGAGTGCTGAGGTTTCAAAAGGTGTTGCAAATGTATCTTTGGAGCAGGAGATACCTGTAATCTTTGGCGTTCTGACATGTGACACAGTCGACCAGGCAATCGAAAGATCTGGCACAAAGGCAGGTAACAAAGGCTTTGATGCAGGACTTTCTGCACTTGAGATGGCAAACTTGATGAGGAATATTAATGAAATTTAACCTGTAAGTTAATTTATGCAAAACAAATAGCCTAGCAAACCCTCAAAAAGGTTTAAAAGTAATTTTTAACTATATTGAGGGTTTGCTTTTTTAATGATTAAATGTCCAAGCCCTCATTTTAAACCTGTGGCTGTGGAAGCATTCCATTTTGAGCAAAGCTGTAGTATTTATCTTTTGCCACAATAAAATGGTCGTTTACAGCAACATCTATGGTTGAAAGAGCATTTACAATCTTTTGAGTTGTTCTGATATCATCCATGGAAGGCTTTACAGAACCGCCCGGGTGATTGTGAGCTAAAATCACACTGCTTGCACTGTAGCGTATAACACACTCTACAACCTTTCTTGGGTACACAACAGCTTCTTTTACTGTTCCTTCAAAAAGCGGCACAGAATGAATAACATTTAGCTGGGTATCCAAGCATATCACATAGAATACCTCGTTTTTTCTTCCCACAAACAGACTTTTTATGTACTCCGCTGCCACTTCTACATTTTTAAGCTGAAAGGTCTTTTTTGCCTTATCGGCAAGGTATCTTCTTGCTATCTGGGATATAAGAGAGATTAAAATGGCAGAGTTTTCTCCAACTCCCTCTACCTTTTGAAGTTCTTCTGGATGAGCTTCAAATACATTCGAAATACTTCCAAAGGTAGAAATTAACCTGTGTGCTATCTCATTTGTGTCTTTTCTAGGAATGCTGAAAAACAATAAAAGCTCCAAAACCTGATGATCTTCAAATCCATCAAGACCCTGCTCAACAAATCTCCTTTTTATCCTTTCTCTATGCCCTTTGTGAAGACATTCGTCCATACAAGTTTCCCTCTCAATTATAATTAGTTTTAAGTTTCACTTAAAAATAATTATATCATGTTTATCCTTTTTACAATAACGGGTAAATAATTATACAGGAAAGAAATTTCTTATTGCTTTAATTTTACATTAATGTTATAATCAAATTGTGTTTTGTACTTTTTTTATAATCAATAACAATATATTTTTTGCAGTTTTACTATTTGAATTTGTGTTTAAATTTTTTTTGGTTTTGTGCAAATTTAATTCTCACATATCAAATCTCAACTCCCGGAGGTATTGTATAAATGATTAAAAGAGTTAATTCTACAATATACTTATCTGATATCAAAAAATTTGAAGCAGGCGAGCATTTTGAAAGTTACAAATTCTTGGGAAGCAGGGTTGTAAATTACAGAGGAAAGCTTGGAACCATTTTTTGTGTCTGGGCACCGAATGCTAAAAGTGTATCTGTTGTGGGTGATTTCAATAACTGGCGTGGCGAAAATCACAAAATGATGAGGGTATATGGCAGCGGGTTCTGGTGGCTGTTTGTTGAAGGGCTTATGGAAGGTGAGCTTTACAAATATGAAATAATAGGTGCTGATGGAAAGAGAGTTTTAAAAGCAGACCCCTATGCAATATACTCCGAACTTCGACCCAACACAGCATCGATTGTCAAAAACATTCCGGACTACGAATGGCACGACAAAGAGTGGATGGAAAAAAGGAAAACCACACCTCCTTATGACAAACCTATCAACATATATGAGGTGCATCTTGCATCATGGAAGATGAAAAAGGATGGCACTATAGAACAGGCAGGAGAATTTTATAACTACCGCGAACTTGCCCATATGCTTGTTGATTATCTCAAAGAAATGAACTATACACACATTGAGCTTTTGCCGGTTCTGGAACATCCTCTTGACATGTCATGGGGATACCAGCCAACTGGATACTTTTCTGTGACATCGCGATATGGAACACCCGAGGATGTTATGTACTTTGTGGATTTTATGCATCAAAATGGAATTGGTGTGATTGTGGACTGGGTGCCTGCCCACTTTTGCAAGGACGAACACGGGCTTTACAGGTTTGACGGGACATTTCTGTACGAATATGAAGATGAGCTTTTGAGAGAAAACTATACATGGGGCACAGCCACATTTGACTACTCAAAACCTCAGGTACAAAGTTTTTTAATCTCAAGTGCAATGTTCTGGTTTGATGTGTATCACATTGACGGAATAAGGGTTGATGCAGTCTCGCACATAATTTACATGAACAACAATCAAAAAAACAGGTATGGTGGACATGAGAATTTGGAAGGAATAGAGTTTATCAAAAAACTGAACAAAGCAATATTTTCAAAATATCCAAATGTTCTGATGATTGCTGAAGAATCTACTGCCTTTCCGCTTGTTACATATCCAACCCATGATGGTGGTCTGGGATTCAACTATAAGTGGAATATGGGGTGGATGAATGACACTCTAAAATACATGAAATTCCATCCGGATGAAAGAAAACATCATCACAACCTTCTGACATTTTCTATTATGTATGCATTTTCAGAGAATTTCATCCTGCCATTTTCGCACGATGAGGTTGTGCACGGAAAAAAATCACTTCTTGACAAAATGCCGGGGGACTACAATCAGAAGTTTGCAAATTTAAGGCTTCTTTACGGGTATATGTACACACACCCGGGCAAAAAACTTCTTTTCATGGGTGGTGAGTTCGGTCAGTTCATAGAATGGAGATTTTACGCATCTTTGGACTGGCTTTTGCTGGACTATCCCATGCACAGAATGCTTCAACACTATGTTAAAAGCTTAAACAGATTCTATTTGGAAAACAAAGCCCTTTGGGAGCTTGACCATAAAATGGAGGGTTTTAGATGGATAGATGTTCATAACTGGCAGCAGAGTGTCATTTCATATGTGAGATTCTCAAAAGACCCCGATGATTTTCTTGTTGTAATTTGTAACTTTGGACTTGCTTCATATGAAAGTTATAAAATTGGTGTGCCCAGAAAAGGTTTGTATTTAGAAGTTTTTAACAGTGATAAAGCTGAATTTGGGGGTAATAATATATTAAACCCGGAAAAATTGAAAACTCAGGATGAGACATGGCACGGCTATGAGCAGTGCATTGAATTTAGACTCCCTGCTCTTTCGTGCCTTATATTCAAACCGATTGAGATTTTTCAAGAAACAAACCAAAAAAATTCTGATTTTTAAACTGTCAATTAGTAAAGAGGTGATTTTCCAGTATGAACGGCTTAAAGCGTGAAATAATAGCAATGGTCCTGGCAGGTGGTCAGGGAAGCAGATTAAAAGAACTTACAAAGACCAATGCAAAGCCGGCTGTGGAGTTTGGAGGAAAGTACAGAATAATAGATTTTACACTCAGCAACTGTACAAACTCATCCATTGACGTTGTTGGTGTTCTGACACAGTATCAGCCATTTACTCTGCACTGTCACATCGGAATCGGGACGGCATGGGACCTTGACAGAAGCAAAGGTGGTGTTTACATCCTGCCTCCTCATACAAACGACAGTGGAGGAAACTGGTACAAAGGAACTGCAGATGCAATCTACCAGAACATGAATTTTGTTGAGCTTTTTTCACCGGAGTATCTTCTGGTGCTCTCAGGCGACCACATCTATACCATGAACTATCAGGATATGTTCAAATTTCACAAAGAGAAAAAGGCTGATGTGACAATTGCATGTATCGAGGTGCCCATACAAGAAGCCTCAAGGTTTGGTATCATGAACACAAATGAAGATAATAGAATTTATGAATTTGAAGAAAAGCCAAAACATCCAAAAAATAACCTTGCATCTATGGGAATTTATATTTTCAACTGGGAAAAACTTAAAAAATATCTAAAAGAAGATGCAAAAGATGAAAGCTCTGCACATGACTTTGGCAAAAATATTATCCCAAAGATGTTAAAAGCTGGCGAAAGGATGTTTGCGTATCCTTTCAGAGGCTACTGGAAGGATGTCGGAACAGTTGAGTCATACTGGGAGGCAAACATGGACCTTTTGAATGAAAGCTGCCCCGTAGATGCTCCCGGCTGCTACCTGGACCTTTACAATGATGAGTACAAGATATACACTTCATCAATCGCGTATCCTCCCCAGTACATAGCACCGGGTGCAAATGTGAAAAAATCAATGATAGTTGAGGGTTGCAGCATCTGGGGTGAGGTGTATAACTCGGTTCTGTCCTACAATGTATATGTTGGTAAAAACGCAAAAGTTATCAACTCGGTAATTCTCAGCAACAGCTTTATTGAAGATGACGCAGTTGTTGAAAATGCAATCATATGCTCCGGAGCAAAGGTTTTAAAAGGTTGCATTGTGAGAGGAAAACCGGGGAAAATTGCTGTTGTTCCTGAAAATAAAAAGCAAAGTTCAAATATGATCCTGGAATAAAATCATTGGGGGAGATTAATATGCTTACAAATTACCTTGGCATTGTCAGCCTTACAGAAAATGATAGCAAGTTAAAAAGTTTAACTGCAACAAGACCACTGGCTTCAATTCCTATTTTCGGAAGATACAGAGTGATTGACTTTACTCTTTCAAACCTTGTCAACGCAGGTGTTACAAATGTTGGCATTCTTGCACCAGCAAAGTCACGATCACTTATTGACCATGTGGGAACAGGCAAGCCATGGGATCTAAACCGCAAGGTTGATGGACTGTATATATTTAACTACTCCTATGAGCCACCTTCAATAAGTGACATAAAGCTTTTGAAGAGTAATATGGAATTTTTACTTCGCAGCAAAAAAGAAATGGTAATATTCACTCAATCGCACATGATCTGCAATATTGACTTTGAAGAGGTTGCACGCTGCCATGAAGAATCAAATGCCGATATTACAGTTGTTTACAAAAAGGTGAACAATGAAGATGATCTTTTCTTAGATGCGCCAACCCTGATTCTGGATGAAGATTCTAAAGTTATTGGGGTTGGAAAGAATATCGGAAGGCGTGCATTTGTCAATGTTTCTTTGGATATGTTCCTGCTCAGCAAGGAATTCTTGATTGAATGTATACTCGGCTGCCTTGAAAATGGCAACTGCGGCTCTTTCAGAGACTTTGTCTACAAAAATGTCCAGAATATGAATGTAAATGCCTATGAGTTCAAAGGGTATGTGGGCTGTATCAACTCAATATCATCATATTTCAAGGTATCCATGGACATGCTAAATGTAGATATCCAGCAGGAACTATTTTCAAAAGAAAGACCAGTTTACACAAAATCCAACGACTCACCACCAACCCGATATTTTTCTACATGCGAGGTTGAAAATTCTTTCATTTCAAATGGTTGCTTAATTGAAGGAAAGGTGAAAAATAGTATAATCTCACGCGGGGTTGTAATTGAGAAGGATGCGGTTGTTGAAAACAGCATAATATTTTCAAAGTGTGTTATCAAAAATGGGGCTGTTTTGAAAAACGTAATTCTTGACAAAAACGTTGTGATTGATTCAAACGCAACCCTGATAGGACATAATAAAAACCCTCTTGTGATGGAAAAACAGAGTGAAGTATGTCTGAATCTTTTAAAAGAGGTGAAAAGGTTATGAATATACTCTTTGCCGTATCAGAGGCTTTCCCGTTTGCAAAAACAGGTGGACTTGCAGATGTGGCATATGCTCTTCCAAAAGCTTTGAGAAAGCTTGGAATTGACATAAGGGTGATAATGCCAAAGTACGGTGATATCCCGGCTGATTATACAACAAAGATGAAACATCTCTGTCACTTCACAGTCCCGGTGGGATGGCGAAACCAGTACTGCGGTATTGAATATCTTAATTTTGATGGTGTTCATTTTTACTTTGTGGACAATGAGTACTATTTCAAAAGACCCGGGTATTACGGCTATTACGATGACGGAGAAAGATTTTCTTTCTTCTCAAGAGCAATCTGTGAAGCTATCTACCATCTTGACTTTGATGTGGATATAATCCATGTAAATGACTGGCACACAAGTATAATTCCAGTGCTGCTAAAAGCTCATTATGGACATTCCCAAAAGCATCAGAAAATAAAAACTATACTTACCATACACAATCTTAAATACCAGGGTGTATTCCCGAAAGAGGTCATGTATGATCTGCTCTCTTTGCCAGACGAATACTTTGACGAAAATAAACTCAAGTTCTATGATGCAATCTCATTTTTAAAAGGCGGTATCATTTTTGCAGACAGGGTTGTAACAGTGAGCAGAACATATGCCAGTGAGATTAGAACACATTCCCACGGTGAAGGTTTGCACGGTCTTTTATCCGGAATAGGAGACAAATTAACAGGCATTGTCAATGGGATTGACTATGAGGTTTACAATCCAGCAACAGATAAATTTATATTTGTAAACTACGATGCCAATACATTTGAGAGCAGAAAAAAGGAAAACAAATTCAAGCTGCAGCAAATGCTGAACTTACCTGTCTGCGATGATGTTTCTTTAATCGGCATGGTTACAAGACTTACAAAGGAAAAGGGAATAGAGCTGATAGAGAGAATAATAAACAAAATCCTGACGCTACCCATTCAGCTTGTTGTTCTGGGAGCCGGGGACTACCACTATGAACAGATGCTGAAATATTTTGCTTCAGCATACCCTTCAAAGGTTTCAGCAAACATATGCTACAGCGAAGAGCTTGCTCGAAAGATTTATGCAGGCTCTGATATGTATCTTATGCCATCTTTGATAGAACCCTGTGGTATCTCCCAGCTAATTGCTATGCGCTATGGCAGCATCCCCATTGTGCGCGAAACAGGAGGGCTAAAAGACACCGTAAAACCATACAACCAGTTCACAGGTGAAGGCTGGGGTTTTTCATTTGCAAACTATGACCCGGCAGAGCTTTTTGCTATTATAAAGTATGCACTTTCCATTTACTCGGACAAAGCGCAGTGGAGGGCAATTGTTCACCAGGCAATGACGCAAGATAACTCATGGAATACTTCAGCAGCTGAATACAAAAGAGTGTATGAACAGCTTTTAAAATAAATCACAACAAAACAGGAGGAAAAATTTTTATGATTGGTGGAATTGCAGGACTCAGCAAAAATGAACTCAAAGAAAGGATAAAGAATGATTTTCAGCGAAAGATAATCTCACTTTTTGCCATAGATCCAAAAGAGGCAACAACATACCAGCAGTATCTTGCACTGGGTGAGGTTGTTAAAGAGTATTCATTTGAAAGATGGTTGAAAACAAACAAATACTACAAGCAAAATGACGTCAAACAGGTTTATTACTTTTCCATTGAATTCTTGCTTGGAAAGCTACTTGAAAACAATTTGATAAATCTGGGGATTCGCGATGTTTGCAAAGAAGCATTGAACGAACTTGGACTTTCACTTGAAGAGATAGAAGATGCAGAAAGAGAACCGGGGCTTGGCAATGGAGGTCTTGGCAGGCTTGCTGCATGTTTCTTAGACTCAATGGCTTCAATGGGTCTTCCCGGCCATGGAAATGGCATCAGATACCGCTATGGTCTTTTTGAGCAGAAGATTCAAAATGGCTATCAGGTTGAAGTGCCTGACAACTGGCTTTCTGAAGAGTATGTATGGGAGGTAAAAAGAAGCGACAGAGCCTGCATTGTAAAATTTGGTGGAACAGTACGTTTTGACATTGTAGATGGGAAGCTGAAAGCCTTCCACGAAAACTATGAGCCTGTTTGGGCAATACCCTATGATATTCCCATAATTGGATATGGTTGCAATACAGTCAACACTTTAAGGCTCTGGAGTGCTGAGCCGTTTGAAAATGTTTTTGACTTTGCATCTTTTTCAAGAGGTGATTATATAAAGGCTGTTGAGTACAGGTACATGGTACAATCCATAACCCAGGTTTTATACCCTGATGATACAAATGAACAAAATAGAATTCTTCGGTTAAAACAGGAATACTTTTTTGTATCAGCCGGTGTTCAGAGTATTATCAGGTCATTCAAAAAAAGAGGAAAGCCCATACATGAGCTTCCCAACTATGTAATGATACAAATAAACGACACACACCCAGCCCTTGTTATCCCGGAGCTTATGCGAATCCTGATTGATGAAGAAGGCTTGGGGTGGGAAGAGGCATGGGAGATTACAACAAACACCGTTGCGTATACAAACCATACTATAATGGTGGAAGCACTTGAAAAGTGGCCAATTGACATGGTAAGAAACCTTCTTCCAAGGATTTACACTATCATTGAGGAGATTAACAGAAGATTTTGCAGCGAAATGCTTGAAAGGACAAATGGCGACTGGCAGAAAGTTTGCAATGTTGCCATCATCCAGGATGGTCAGATAAACATGGCGCACTTGGCTGTTATTGGCAGCAAGTCGGTAAACGGTGTTTCAAAGCTTCACACAGAAATTCTGAAAAATGAAGTTCTAAAATGCTTCTATACCATATATCCAGAAAAATTCAACAGTAAAACGAACGGAATCACCCACAGAAGATGGCTTGTTGAAGCAAACCCTGATCTGGCAAGGCTTATCACCGAAACATTACAAACAGACAGGTGGATAAAAGAGCTTATGCTTATGCTAAAGTTCAAAGACTTTGCAGATAATAAACTCACACAGGAGCTATGCAGCAACATCAAATTCAACAACAAGGTGAAGCTTGCAAAGTATATAAAAGATAAGTACAACATAATTGTCGACCCACGCTCAATCTTTGATATTCAGGCAAAAAGACTTCATGCCTATAAACGCCAGCTTTTAAATGCGCTGCATATTCTGCATCTTTACAATATGCTAAAAGAAAATCCAAACTTAGATATTTATCCACGAACCTTCATCTTTGCAGCAAAAGCAGCGCCCGGTTATATCCTTGCAAAAAAGATTATAAAGCTCATAAACTCCATTGCAGATAAAGTCAACAAAGACCCGGATGTAAAGGATAAAATAAAAGTGGTATTTCTGGAAAACTACTGTGTGTCTCTGGCAGAAAAAATTATACCCGCAGCAGATGTTTCCGAACAGATCTCAACCGCATCAAAAGAAGCATCCGGCACAGGAAACATGAAGTTTATGATGAACGGAGCAATTACCCTGGGGACCTTAGATGGAGCAAATGTAGAAATAAAAGAGGCTGTTGGTGATGACAATATAGTTATATTTGGACTTTTAGCAGAAGAGGTTCTTGACTACTATAAAAACGGCGGCTACAGCAGCAGCCAGCTTTACCAGAAAGATTTGAGAATACGCAAAATCATTGACCAGCTTATAGGAAACTTTTTCGATGTGCCAAAGGATGAGTTTATGGACATATATCATCATCTGATAACCTACAATGATGAGTACTTTGTCCTAAAAGACTTTGATTCATACCATGAGGCACAGATGAAGATTGACAGGCTGTACAGACAGCAGGATGTCTGGCGCAGGATGATGATAATCAACATAGGCGCTTCAGGGATATTCTCAAGTGATAACACAATTCAGAAGTATGCTGATGAGATTTGGAAGATAAAAAGAGTTGAAATTCCTGATTAACCTTTGTTTTAATTTTTCAGATTTTGCGTGGGTATTCTAAATATTTTTAGAATAATATAAAAATTGTAAAAACAAAATTTACAAAATTAAATAAAAATTTTTGTGGAAAATGGCTATTGCTTTTTTTTTTTTTTTTTTTTTTCAATTTAAAGTAGATTATTTACCATAGAGGTGATATTATTCCACTATCACTTTAATATAGCATAATTAAATATTTCATAATTAAATATCTAAGGTTAACAATTTTAGTTGTAGCTCTTAGTATTTTTACTCAGAATAAAAGGAGTGGAGGGGTGTACAGTGAAAAAAAATATTACTTTATTATTGCTAATCATAATTAGTCTCATTCTAAACAGCTTCTCTCATATAAGTGCTTCAGCAGCCTACAATTCAGAGGGTGCAGTTTCATATGCAAATATGTGGGCAGAAGATAGAAACCCAAACTATCCAAGTTTTTCTTCAGATTGTACAAATTTTGTATCTCAAGCAATGCATGAGGGAGGAAATCTTCCGTTTGACAAACAAAACGGTTGGTACTGCGAAAAAGTTCTCTGGTGGTGGAACTGGGGAACAGCGTGGAGTGTAGCTAATGACTTGTACAAATATTTGTCTAACTCACAAAGAGGAACAATTATCGGTAAATGGAATCCGAACCAACAAACTGATACAAACAGCAGCCTAAAAAGAGGTGATATTTTATTCTACGACTGGAATAATGATGGCACTTATGACCATGCTGCGATTGTAGTGGATTATGGTCGTGATGCATACACACCATACATTATCGGTAATCTTCAAAATCAGCATACCACTGATCGTTACCATGCAATATGGCATTTGAAACCTTATAACACAAAGCGAGCAACCACTATTATAACAGCAATCCGACCAAAATAAAAATTATGGGAGGAATAAAAAATGAGAAAAAAGGGTATAGTTTCTTTAATTCTCATTTTGTTTAGTATTGTATGTATAGGTATTTACGTAAATAGCAACCAGGATGTTGCAAATGAAGAAGAAATAAAAAATACTGTTATTGGGGCTATAAAAATTTATGAAAAAATTGTCTTCCCACCCCAGTATACCAAGTCACCGGATATAGTTATTCCTAAGGAAGTTATAGATAAAAAGGTTCAGGAAGTAACCAGTGAATGTTATAAGTATTTCAGCAGCAAAGATGGTTGGTTAGAAAACAGGATAAATGCTTTTAGAGATGCTGTTTATTATGAAGCATATCCATATGGAGAAATTAGAACAACTGAACATAAATTGAAACAAATAAAATTTTTAGAAATAAATATAACAGGTGATACTGCAAAGGTTGTGGCTGATGCTTACATTGTAAACAAATCCGTGCTACGTTGTTTGGATGAATCAAAAATTTCCTCTGAAGATTCAGAAAAACTGAATAATATCAATGTATATAAATCATCTGACACAGAAGAACAGGTCAAAAAGATGAAAGAAATTGAAGCTTTAATTAAAAAACTACCCAAGAAAATAGAAATTGTTGAGGCAAGCGGTATTACACGTTATCAATACACTTTGATAAAAGAAAATGGCAAGTGGAAAATAACATCAGAAAGTTTATACTATATTGATGATAACAATGCAAAAAATCAAAATTAGAAAAAGAAACTCAAAGGGCAGGCTTGATGTAAAAAATTCAGTAAAGCCTGCCCTTGGTTTTTATTATTTAAAATTCAATGGCCTTCAAAAACTCATTAGCAATTATCATATGCCCTGTGAGATTGGGATGAATCCTGTCAAGCGCAAGCGCATATGAGTGGTAATATTTCAAAAAGTTATCAAAAGCCTCCTGTACATCAACAAAGATTGCACCATGTTTTTGTGCCACTTCCTTCATTGCAAACCTGTACTCATCCATTTTCTTTCTCATTGCATCATCTTTGTTATTGTCTATAATAAAAGGCGACATCAAAACAAGTCCTTTCAAATTTGGCCTGGTAATGCTTATAAGCTCATCTAAGGTAGATTTGTACTCATCCAGATACACATGACACTCGGGTATAAGTGGATTGTCAAACTGGCGCCAAACATCATTTATACCAATCATTATAGAAAGCCAGTCAGGTTTTAAATCTAAAACATCTGTCTGCCAGCGCGCTTTTAGATGTCTTACCGTATCACCACCAACACCCATGTTTACAACTCTTATTTTTCTTTCCGGATACTTTGCAAGAAGCTGTGCTGAAACAAGAGAAACATATCCATTGCCCAGATTGTTCCAGTGCAAGCCCTCGCCAACCGGTCTTGCCCTTCCGCAGTCTGTGATAGAGTCACCGATAAAAAGGAGCTTTGAACCCTTTTCAATGATCATTAAAAACTCACCTTCTTTTTAAAAGTTTTTTAAATCTGCTTTGCAAGAAGCGCAGCACCAATTATACCTGCGTCATTCCCCAGAACAGCCGGAATTATTTTAGGTGGTTCTATTTGTTTGCAATAGAACTTTTCGTAAACATATTCCCTTACCGGCCCAAGCAGATACTCTCCTTCTTTGCTAACCCCTCCGCCAATACAAATCACATCGGGCTCAAATATATTGCAAACATTAACAAGCCCTTCAGCCAAGTATTTGATGTACCTGTCGACAATTGCAGCACCTGTGCTGTCTCCCATTCGCTTTGCATCAAAGGCGGTCTTTGCATCAATCCTGGAAATATCGCCGCCCACAAGCTTCATAATGGTGCCGTTTATATCCCTTGCAGCAGCCTCTCTTGTCATGCGAATAAGAGCTGTTGCCGAAGCATACGCCTCCCAGCAGCCTTTCCTGCCACATGTGCACTGCTCACCATCAACACAAATCACCATGTGCCCGAGCTCTGCGCCTGCATGGTGTGCCCCGGTGTATATTTTCCCGTCGATTATAATTCCACCGCCAATGCCAGTTCCCAGGGTGATTGTAACAGAAATCTTTGTGTCTTTTGCACCGCCTGCTATGTACTCTCCATATGCCGCACAGTTTGCATCGTTTTCTATGTTAACAGGCTTTGGAATGTACTTCTGGATTTCTTCACGCATGGGAACATTCAAAAAAGCAATGTTGTTGCTGTAAAGAATCATCCCCTTTTCATTGTCAGGTGTGCCAGGGCTTCCAATACCAACCGAGTGTATATCATCAAGAGAAAGCCCACATTCCTTTACAAGATTTAGACTCAGCTCTGCCATATCTTTCAATATTTCTGAGTAGTGCCTGTGTGCACCTGTTGGCAAAGACCCCTTTTTTATAATTTTACCTTCCTCATCAACAATCCCGGCTGCAATGTTTGTTCCCCCAAGGTCAATTCCTATGTAATACACCTTTTCTCTCCTCTCTAATCTTTATGATTTTTGATTTTATTATATCAAGAAAAAAAGCTAAGTAACAATAGATGAGTTGAAATAGAATTCAGAAAAATGCTAAAATATGTAATGACTTTGTTATTTAATAAGTGGCTTTGCAAAGGGGAGAGATAATGAAATTAATAGGAAAATTATTTTTAGTCTTTTTCAAATATTTTGCTATAGTTCCTGCCCTCATTGGTTTTATAGGTGGCACCATTCTTTCTATCATAAACAAATCTTTTGCTGGTATTATACTCACGTTAAGCCTTGCAATCGGCTATTTATATTTAATAGAACTATCTGTGTACATAGGAAAATTTGGATTTGAAGAAATATGGGAACAATTTGGTGTCAAAGCAAGACCTGATTTTGCAAGGAGTTGGAAATTAAGTAAAATAGCGTTGTTAATATCCTGTGTAACTGCTTTAATAATTTCTTTTTTGAAAATACATCAAACCAAAAACCTTTTATATTTACTGGGTGCTATTATTAGTGTATTATTATTTTACTTGGTATTAAGATTTGATAAAGCAATTTATAAACGCCTGTCAAACAAAAAACCTTCAAAATAAAAACTAAGCCTTGATCTCTATAAATTATTAATCAATTGTAAAATATAACAGTATAAGAAGGCAAATTAGCCTTCACACCAAAACAAAAACGGGCTGCCAAAATCAACAGCCCGTTTTCTATTTTTTAAAAACCTTTTTTACCT
This sequence comes from Caldicellulosiruptor morganii, assembly GCF_026810225.1. Classification (NCBI taxonomy): domain Bacteria; kingdom Bacillati; phylum Bacillota; order Caldicellulosiruptorales; family Caldicellulosiruptoraceae; genus Caldicellulosiruptor; species Caldicellulosiruptor morganii. The sequence goes on along the minus strand of NZ_CP113865.1, from coordinate 515,097 downwards.
TCTCACAGCAATCTTATACTCCTTCCTGAACTTAAACTCCTCCTGCTTACCTTTGTTCCAGCACTGAACAGGTCTGTAGTAGCCAACAACTCTTGAGTAGACCTCGCACTCCTTGCCACATGTCGGACAGCTAAAATGCTCACCTGCAATATAGCCGTGGTCAGGGCATACTGAAAATGTTGGTGTTATTGTATAGTATGGAATTCTGTAGTTGTATGCAATCTTTTTAACTATCTCCTTGCAAACCTCAATATCATCAATCTTCTCACCAACAAACCCGTGCAAAACAGTTCCACCTGTGTATCGAATCTGAAGCTCCTCCTGGTGGTCAAGCGCTGTAAAGATATCATCTGTATAGTCAACAGGAAGCTGTGTTGAGTTTGTGTAAAATGGCTCGTCTTTCCCCGATGTAATTATGTCCGGGAACATTTCCTTATCTTTTCTTGCAAGCCTGTAGGATGTCCCTTCTGCCGGTGTTGCCTCCAGGTTGTAAAGTATCCCTGTCTCCTCCTGGTATTTTCTTATTCTCTCTCTCATAAAGTCAAGCACTTTTATTGCAAACTCTCTTCCCTCTTTTGTGTCAATCCCGACACCCATAAAGTTCAAAAGGCTTTCGTGCATTCCAACAATCCCAATTGTGTTAAAGTGATTCTTCCAGTACTCACCGTAGCGCTCATATATATCTCTTAAATAAAACCTTGAATACGGGTACAGGCCCTTCCTGGTCAAATCTTCCAGAATTTCTCTTTTTATCTCAAGGCTTGTCTTTGCAATATCCATAAGTCTTGCCAATCTCTCAAAATATTCATCCTCCGACTTTGACAGATACCCTATTCTTGGCAGGTTAATTGTCACAACTCCAATTGAGCCAGTCAGTGGATTTGCACCAAAAAGCCCACCGCCACGTTTTCTGAGCTCTCTATTGTCAAGTCTGAGTCTGCAGCACATCGACCTTGCATCTTCAGGCTGCATATCAGAGTTTACAAAGTTGCTGAAGTAAGGCAAGCCATACTTTGCTGTCATCTCCATGATTTTGTCAACAACCGGACTGTCCCAGTCAAAATCCTTTGTTATGTTGTATGTTGGAATCGGGAATGAGAAAATTCTTCCCTTTGCATCACCTTCCATCATGACCTCTGCAAATGCCATGTTGAACATATCCATCTCGCGCTGAAACTCTTTGTATGTCCTGTCCATAATCTGCCCGCCAATTATAACAGGTTCATCTTTTAAAGTGGACGGTGGAACCAGATCAAGTGTAATATTTGTAAACGGGCTCTGAAACCCCACCCTTGTCGGCACATTGGTGTTGAAAACAAACTCCTGAAGAGCCTGTTTCACATCCGAATACGTGAGCTTGTCATAGTATATAAACGGTGCAAGGTATGTGTCAAAGTTTGAAAATGCCTGTGCACCCGCTGCTTCACCCTGAAGTGTGTAGAAGAAATTGACAATCTGACCAAGTGCACTTCTAAAGTGCTTTGCCGGCTTTGATGCAACTTTTCCCTCAACCCCCGTAAAACCATTCAAAAGAAGGTCTCTCAAATCCCATCCACAGCAATAAACACCTAGTACCCCCAGATCATGAAGGTGAAAATCACCATTTATATGGGCTTCGGCAACCTCCCTGGGATAGATCTTGTTCAGCCAGTACTTGGATATAACAGCTGTTGAGATGTGATTGTTCAAACCCTGCAGAGAATAGCTCATGTTGCTGTTCTCATTTACTCTCCAGTCGGTCTTACCGATATACTGGTCAACTGTATTTTCAATGTCCAGAAACAGGTTTTTAAACTCTCTTATATCCTGGTGCTGCTTTCTATACAGTATATAGGCTTTGGCAGTCTTTGCATGACCATTTTCTATCAAAACCTTTTCTACTATGTCCTGAATATCCTCAACATGTGGAATTGAATAGCCAAACTTTTGCTCCAATATTTCAATCACCTGATCTGTGAGCTTTTCAGCAATTGAAAAGTCCGAACCGCCAACAGCCTTTGCTGCTTTGAAGATTGCATTTTCTATCTTTTTGCGGTCAAAGTCAACAATTGTCCCATCTCTTTTCATTACCTTTGTTATCATTGCCTCCAATCTCCTTTCATACCCGAGTGTTTAAAAAAATTTTAGCTTCTATAAAACTCCCGTACCACTATATATTGTGTTCGCATTATCATCCCGACACAATATATTATAATCCAACCCCGTTTTCAAGTCAATGCAGAACATGGAGAAATATATTTCTATATATAGCAATAACAGTAATACAAAGATAAAAAATAAAAAGCAGCCTGTAAACGTGCTGCTCTATGAATTTGCAATTGCATCCTTGGGACACACATTGACACAGGTTTCACATCTTATACAGTTTACGCTCTCAACCCTTTCTTCTTTAAAAGAACAAACCTCTATTTCCATCGGGCAGTTTCTGCTGCAAAGCCTGCACTCAACACACCTGTTTACATCTATCTTCAAAGGTTTTTTGTTTTTGCCAACAAGCCCGCTTATTGTCCCCATCGGGCATACAATACACCATGTTCTTGGCTTGAACAAAATCCCGCCGGTTATCGCCAAAAGTGTTGTAATCCACAAAAGCAAAACTATGCCTTTGCCAAACCTATTTAACTGCCCTCCACTTCTCAGAACATTCAAACCCATCATGAATATGAAAAAGAAGAGCCAGAATACTTTTGAAAAACCGGACTTTAAAACTTGAGGAACCGACCTTTGAAAGCTGAACTTTGAAATAAACTCATCCAAAAAAGCACCCCTCGGGCAGAATTTATAACACCAGTATCTTCCTTTATAGAAACTCAAAATCACTGCCCCTGTCATGCATACAAATGCAAAAAGTCCAACCACAGGATAAAACAAACCAGCCACAATCACTGCCGGCAGCACCAAAGCAATCACCTTTTTGAAAAAAGGCACTTTTTCTTCTTGCCTGCGAAAACTTTTTTGTAAGTCTTTTTGCAAAACCTCCATGCTGTCAATACCCCCTGTCTTTTTATCTTTTGTAGTTTGCCAATTCCGAAAATATTATATACCATAGGTAGGTATAGTAGGTCAATTGTAAAAGCTCCATAAAATTTTAATAGTCTCTCATTTTTCTATTCTTGAATGATGTACAACAGAAAAATTTAAAAAGTTGACATTTTACATATAAAATAAATTAAGGTATAATGTTAGTTAGGCAAAGAATTTAAAAATCTTAAAAGAAAGGGATATTAAATGCTTCTGAAAAAACAGGGTAAAAGAAGAGAGGAAAAAAAATTGTTAAAACAAAATAGACTTCTTGATGCAGCATACAACCTATTTATTGAAAAGGGAATCACAAACACAGCCATTGATGAAATTGTCAAAAAAGCCGGGGTTGCCAAGGGAACATTCTATCTTTATTTCAAAGATAAAGAGGACATTCTTGAAAAATTAATCATCAGGAAAAGCGCTGAGATTGTTAAAAAAGCTCTGAATGAAATAAAAGACCGACAGTTTTCATCCCCAACAGATAAACTTATTTGTTTTATGGAATACATCATTGATTACCTGAGCAAAAATAAATATCTGTTTAGATTTTTAAAAAAAGATTTTTCATGGGTTTTCTTCAAAAAAATTACTGAAAATGAGGAATTTTCTGAGATAAAAGCAGCAAAAGAAACCTTTTTAAGCAACATAAAAACAGGTTATTCTCCTGAAGAGCTTGAAATTGTGATTTTCATGATAATTGAGCTTGTGAGTTCCATAACATATTCAAGCATTGTCAAAGAGGAGCCCGCACCCATCGAAAAGGTCAAGCCACTTCTTCTGGACACCATTCGCAAAATTCTTGAAAATTAATTTTTCCATATTTTCTTAACATCTATTCACAGATTTTTAACAGCCAGTTCACACATCCTCTCTTTTTTTGTTTTATAATTAATCTCACATAACTTTTCAAATTACTTTTCAAAAAAGGAGTGAAAAATAAACAGGTGTCCTTGGCAGTATCTTTTGCAGCAAACAAGCCCATTGTAAAATCTTTCTGGGCACTTGGCACTGACATAAAGTTTAAATTTTACGAACAAGGCTTTGAAAGTGCTCTGGAAAAAGCACTGAAGTATTTATTCTGGGCAGAGTCCAAAATGTCAGTGTTCAATCCAAAAAGCGAAATTGCAAAATTAAATAAATTTGGCTTATATTTTCCTATTAAACTGAGTCCAGATATTTACCAGCTTATTGAAATGGCTGTTGAGCACAGCAAAATGACAGACGGATACTTTGACATTGCTGTCAAAAATCTTGTGGATTTGTGGAACAATTGCAGACACAAAAATCAAATGCCTGATAAATATCAAATTGAAAAAATTCTCTTTTCGGTTGGCAGTGAGAATATAAGGCTTTTGTCAAATTACAGAGTTAGGTTAAAAAATGCCACAAAGATTGATCTGGGTGGTATTGCAAAGGGTTTTATAGCAGACAAAATAAAGGAAATTTTTTATCACCATGGTATAAACTCTGCTATTGTTGACCTTGGTGGACATATCCTTGCAATTGGCAAAAAGGGTGAATCTTTATGGAAGGTTGGAATACAGCACCCCAGCAAAAACAGAGGCGAAATCATTGGAATCATTGAAGTATCTGATACTTCTGTTGTAACATCGGCAAGTTACGAAAGATATTATAATATCCAGGGAAAGAAGCTTTCACACATAATAAGCCCAAAAACAGGCTATCCGGTTGAAGACTTCATTTCGAGTGTCACGGTAATCAGCAGCAATTCAACATTTGCCGATGCAATGTCCACTGCACTTTTTGCAATGGGCTTTAAAAAGGCTATAAATTATATTCAGAAAACCAGGCTTGATGCAATTGTCATTACAACAACCAGGGAAATTTACCTGACACCCAATTTAAAAGAAAAATTTATTTGTACTGATGATTCTTATAGAGTAATTTCAACAAATGAGGTGATAGTACTGTGAAAAGAAAAATTTTACCCGTGCAGATTTTAAGGTATTTAACCCAGTTTCTTTCTTTTCTGCTTTTTCCAATGTCGTTTGCCATTTTGCTATCTCAGATAAAAAGTTTATATTTAGCTTTCATAGGAAGAGAAAACTTTAACTTTAGTTCAAACTTTATTCTTTTGATTGTAACAATAGTTTTGACAATCTTCCTTGGCAGATTTTTCTGTGGTTTTATATGCTCATTTGGAGCGGTTACTGAGTGGATAAATCTCTTTTCCAGAAAACTTTTTAAAATCAGATTTGAAATGCCAAAAAAGCTTGATAGGATACTGAAAGGTTTAAAGTATATTGTACTGATTTACCTTGTTGGATATATCTGGACTTTTGACAAAAAGCAATATGTTGATCCGTGGGATGCTTTTGATAATATTATCTCCCTGAATTTTAATGTTTCTTTTTATGTTGCAAGCTTTGCTTTTCTGGCAGGCATATTTGTTTTATCTATTTTTGTTTCAAGACCATATTGCAGGTATTTCTGCCCACTCGGTGCAATATTTGCTTTATTTTCAAAAGCAAAAATAGCATCTGTCAAGAAGAAAGATAAAAATTGTGGTCAATGTAGAATATGTGAAGAAGCATGTCCAATGGGAATAGACACGGAAAATGCAGAGAAATACAAAGGTGAGTGTATATCCTGTATAAAATGTGTTGAAATCTGCCCGCGTTACAATATGCAGCTAAATCTTGCAAATCAGCCTGTCAACCCAAGATACACAAGCAGCTTAACAGTTGCAGGACTTTTTGCAGTATTTTCTGCTCTGAGCTTTTTGCCAGCTGCAAAAAAAGTTGACACACCTAAGACCAGCACCATAACATCCTCTGTTGTGACAGAAAATTATCAGACTGAGAAAACCACTGAAAATATAAATTCTTCGGAAAATAATCAAGCAAATGTTGAGCAAAAGTATCAGGCAGAAACCAATAAAGACAGCAGTCAACAAACAATTGAGGCTCAAGTTCAAGAAGAAAATAACACACAAAAAGATTCTGCTTCATCAAAAGTTCAGCAAAATCAAAAATCTTCAGTTAGCTCTGATAACTTAGAAGTCAAACAAAAAATCGATTCTACCCGGTCACAATCTTCTGATAAGGCTACACAAAAAAGCCAGGCAACAGACATTGAAGAAAGTAAGAAAACTGTGCAAAACTACAGCTATTCTTCACAACCTTCAAATAGCACAGATAAAACATCAGAGGCAGATTTACAGCAAGAAAATCCTTCTGCAGCAGCTGAAACAAATACACAGAGTTCAGAAAATTCGAACACCATCACACAATCTTCTAATGCTAAATCCAGGATTTACAAAGACGGAACTTACACAGGCGAGGGATTTGGCTACAGACCCGGCCTTGTTGTTGAGGTCACAATAAAAGATGACAGGATAACAAAAATTGAAATAGTCTCTAATAATGAAACACCAGGCTTTGCCCGGCTGCCATTTGAAATTATCCCTCAGGAGATTATTGAAAGTCAATCAACTGATGTTGATGTGGTCTCCGGAGCAACAAGAACATCTTACGGAATAATCATGGCAGTTGAGGATGCTTTAAACAAGGCAAAGATTGAAAACTCATCAGGCTCGCAAAATTAAAAATAAATGTTTTTGTATTATAACTTAAAAGCTACCCACATAGGTTACAGACCAAAAAATGGGTAGCTTTTTTTATTTTGCATGCCATGGTCTTTTAAAATATTCATATTCTGAAATGGTATCAACAAACTCTCTGCTTGAAAACTCAAACCTATCAATCTTTTTTACAGGAAAAACTCCCGCAATGCTGCTGGTGATAAAACACTCATCCATCTTTGATATTGCATCCAGACTCAAAAACTCTTTTTTTACCTGATAGTTCAGGTTCTGTGCAATCAAACACACCTTTTTTCTAACAATGCCGGACAAAAGCCCGCATGACAGGTGAGGTGTATACAAAGTGGTACCTTTTCTGAAAAACACATTGGCAAACGCAGCCTCGCAGACAAAACCATTCTGGTTTAAAAACAGGCAGCTATCATACCCCTTTTCCTTTGCACGGGCTTCTTCTATAAAATTTAAACCCATGTTAAATGTTTTGATGTAATTCAAAATGTTTTTTGAATCTTTTCTTGACCGTGCAATCTTCAAACTCAGTCCTCCTGTAAAAAGTTGTTTTGAATACCTTATCTCTTTTTCTTCAATTATTAAAGTATTTTTAAAATATGTTACTCTGATTGAACCATAGTTTTTTGAAGCTGAAAATATATAATCCAAAACCATCCTTTCAAACTCATCAAACCCGATTTTGCAGGGCTGTTTCAAAATCCAAAAAGCCCTTTTCAATCTCATAAAATGTTCATATAAAAAGTGAGGTCTACCTTCCTGATAATATATGGTCTCAAATGGCAAAAGCCCAAATCTGAAATCATCAAAACCATCTGCCAGAAACAACTTGAAAACTCGCCCCCATTTTTTAAATATCTTCTATAAATTCTTTGCAGCCCAGTATCTCAAAAAAAGGTCTTCCCTTGTATAATGTCTCCCTGTACTCCTCTTCTTCATCGGAGTCCCAAACAATTCCACCACCGACATTAAAATAGACACTGTCGCATTCCAGCACAAGAGTTCTTATTGCAATGTTAAATTCCATATTGAAATTGTTTGATATATACCCTATAGAGCCTGTGTACACTCCTCTTGGGTCCTTTTCAAGCTCCTCAATTATCTTTATTGCATTTAATTTGGGCGCGCCTGTGATAGATCCTCCTGGAAAGGTGGCTTTTATTATATCATAAAGCTTGACATCAGGATTTATTTCACCTTTTACTGTTGAAACTAAGTGAAACACACTTGAGTAGCTTTCCACCTCAAAAAGTTCTGGCACATCAACCGTATGGGGTTTGCAAATTTTAGCAAAGTCATTTCTCTCAAGGTCAACAATCATCAAAAGCTCTGAGCGACATTTTGTATCATAAAAAAGTTTTTCTTTCAAAATCCTGTCTTCAGCCGCATTTGCCCCGCGCTTTACCGTCCCTTTAATTGGCTTTGTTATAATCTCGGAGCCTCTTTTTCGCAGAAAAAGCTCGGGTGATGTAGAAATTATGCTTGCTTTTGGAAGATTTATGTATGCGTGATATGCACCAAAATTTCTTGTTCTCAAACAGGAGTATAAATAATCAGGATCAAATTTACCTTTGAAAGTAAATCGCTGAGACAGGTTTACCTGATAAACATCACCTTCGTATATGTAATCCTTTATCCTCTTTATGCAATTTTTATATTCCTCTTTTTCAAAATTAGAAGTAACTGATAAAACAGCAGGCTCTTTAAAAGCTATGCTTTTTAGATTTGCTTTTTGTGCAAGTATAACTTCTGTTATGTCTCTTAAATCACTTTTGGAAGAAATTTTGATATAAACTTCTTTTTTTAAATGGTCAAAGACAATAAAATCTTCATAATATCCAAAAAAAGCTTTATATACACCTGAAAAGTCTTTTTTTCTCTCCACTTTGCTGAGGTCAACACCAAAATTGTACGAAAAATATCCTGCAAAACCACCGTTAAATATAAATTCTGAATGGTTACTTCTCTTTGAAATCTCTTCAGACAGCCTTTTTAGATATTCAAAACTATCATCGCCATCTTTGCAAATAAAAACCTCTTTTGGTCTTAAAAATAAAAATGAATACCGTCCGTAGTCTTTATTATAAAGATTGCTCTCAAATAGAACTGTAAAATCTTCTTTTAAATTTAAAAACGCCCAAAACAGCTCAAAATCATCATAAACCTTCAATACATTCAACAAACCTTCACCCTCTTAAAAAATTTTCCAACATCAAAAGCCCCTGTTCTGTTGCAATTGACTCCGGATGAAACTGGACACCTTCAATTCTGTAAATTCTGTGCCTTATTCCCATAACCTCACCATCTTTTGTATAAGCAGTAATTACAAGATCTGTATTTTTTATGCTATCTTTTTCCAGAATAAGCGAATGATATCTTGTGACATTCAAGGGACTTTTCAGGTTTCTGAAAAGTCCCTGTTTGTCGTGATTTATTGTATCTACAATTCCATGCATGGGTCTTTTTGCCTTTGCAAGCTTTGCTCCAAAGTACATTCCAATTGCCTGATGCCCCAGACACACACCCAGAATACTTTTGGTTTCTTTAAAATGGTGTATTATTTCAAACAAAATTCTGTCATCGTCCGGTCTTCCCGGTCCGGGTGACAAAACTATATGTGAAGGGTTCAGGCTATATATAAAACCTATGTCAATCTCATCTCTGTTCTTTACAACTGTCCTTACACCCAATCTCAAAAAATAGTTGTACAGATTGTAGGTAAATGAGTCAAAGCTGTCAACAATCAAAACCATCTCAAATTTTCTTCCATAAGTAAGTATCCTCTATGATACTTTATATCAAAAAAGTTCACTCTTGTAAATCCTACTCGGGCTATTGTACTATAAGTTAAGTAGCTTGATATTAAATGCTTTAAAATTTTGCAGCGCCAAAATCAAAAATAAGCTATTTACAAATCTGAAAAGAGGATTATAATTTTTCTCACAGAGAGTTTTTGAAGGGGGATGGAAAGAAAACATGGCTGGATCAAAGGTTTATTTTACAGACTTCAAAACCAAACCCGGGTATAATATGCTTGATAAGCTTGAAAATCTTGTGAAGAAAGCAGGGATTGAAACAATCGATTTTAAAAACAAGTTTGTTGCTATCAAGGTTCATTTTGGTGAGCCGGGAAATCTTGCTTATATCAGACCAAATTATGTGGCAAGGATCGTAAAGCTTATAAAAGACCTCGGTGGAAAACCGTTTGTAACAGATGCAAATACACTTTACACCGGAAGAAGAAGCAATGCAGTTGACCATCTTCAGGCTGCCTATGAAAATGGGTTCAATCCGTTAACTCTGGGCTGCCATGTTATAATTGCAGACGGACTTAAAGGAACAGAATACAGAGAAATTGAAGTGAACTTAAAGCATACACAGAAAGCAAAGATAGGCTCTGCAATAGCCGATGCTGACATTGTGATTTCCATGAACCACTTCAAAGGGCATGAGATGACAGGTTTTGGCGGTGCTATCAAAAATATTGGTATGGGGTCTGGCTCGCGCGGTGGTAAGCTTTTTATGCATTCATCTTCAAAACCGGTTATAAAAACTTCAAAGTGTGTTGGCTGTGGAATGTGTGTCAAAAGCTGTGCACAGCTTGCAATTGCTCTCAATGAGAAAAAGAAAGCAGTTATCGATTATGAAAAGTGTGTCGGGTGCGGTCAGTGCGTTGCTGTTTGCCAGTTTGAAGCAGCAACTGTAAGATGGGATGAGGCAGCATCAATTGCAAGTGAGAAGATTGCCGAGTATGCATATGCAGTTTTAAAAGACAAACCCAATTTTCACATAAACTTTATAATGAACATATCTCCTGACTGTGACTGCTGGTCCCACAATGATATTCCCATTGCGCCCGACATTGGTATTGCTGCATCGTTCGACCCTGTTGCACTGGATAAAGCATGTGTTGACCTTGTAAACAGCTCCACATTCACCCCGGCCGGCTGTGTGCTTGAAAAGGCAAAACACATTGAGGTTGATGGCAAAATAGACAGGTTCAAAAGTATCCACCCTGACACAGACTGGCAGGTAGCATTAAAACATGCACAGGAAATTGGGCTTGGAAGTTTGGAATATGAGCTTGTGAAGGTTTGAACATACTTTCTTGCAAAACTGCTTCTTTTCTGGTATGATAAAAAGCATAATAAAAAATTAAATTTAAATGAGCTGAATTCCTGTGGCAAAATCCACAGGATAGGGGGGACCCAGACTTTCTGGGGTGAATCAAGGCAAGTTTTGCCTTGTAGGGCAAAGATCCCTTTCTGCCCGAACCCGTCAGCTAACCCCCGAAGCTTTGAAAGGGAGGTTCACAACAGTTGAGAATAACAATGCAAAAAGGTATAATTTTGACTGGGTAGCATTAAAAGTTATTCTGTGTACAAAAGGTTGGTAATATATATGCTACCAGCAGAAGAGCTTTAATAAGAGGTGTAAAAACTTGATAACAGTTCAGGCTAAGCTGATTTTTGAAAGTTATGAAGACAGGCAAAAGACATTGGAGCTTATGAGAAGATGGTCATCTTGCATGAGATTTGCATACAAAAGGCTATTAGAAGGCTTTGATAGAAATAGCCTCAAAAGAGAACTGCAAGGGATTTTTGATTTGAACTCAAGGTATGTAGATGATGCAATAATGAAAGCAAAGGCTGTTTTAGAGTCCTGCAAGCAAAGAGGGGAAGACCCGAGGAAAGCTATCTTTGGCGGCAGGCCGCTTTTTGAAAAGCTCAAAAAGCGGCATATAAATGGAAAGCCTTATAAAAAGCTCAAGATTGAGTGGCAGGAAAAAAGGAAAGGGAATTTATATTCAAGAGGAGATAGAAGCAAGAAAGGAAACTTGAACACAAGGATTGTGGTAAATAAAAGTGGCACATTTTTGAGGATAAATATAGGAGATAGAAAATATGTATTTGCAAGATTATCAGCCGGTTATAAGAAAGACAAAGATAGAAGACAAATTTTACAGGAGATTGCTGCCCTTGGAGTGCCTTATTCGGTAGAGCTAAAACTCAAGAATGGGAATGTGTATGCTTACTTTTCAGTAGAAGAACTCTTTCCGGCGATAGAAATCACCAGAGAAAACGGTGCTATAGGTATAGATACAAATGCATATCCAAATCACATGGCATGGGTAGAGGTGGACAGGAGCGGACAGTTTATAAGCTATGGCAAGATTCCAATGCCAGAGCTTGAAAGTGGAACCTCTGACAGAAGAGAGTATTACAGATGGCAGTATGCACATGAGATTGTGAAGATTGCAAAAGAGAAAAGAAAAGCTATTGTGATAGAAAGGCTGAATATAAAAGACAAAGGAACAAGAGGTGACTTTTCGGGCAGAAAATCAAGACGGATAAGGCACTTTTTCAGCTACAGGTCGCTTCTTTACAAAATCAGGATTTTAGCAAAACGAGAAGGGATAGAGGTTATAGAAGTAAATCCTGCGTACACATCGGTGATAGGGATGCTAAAGTTTGCACCGCAGTTTATGATAAGCAAAGATATTGCAAGCGCATATGTGATAGCAAGAAGAGGACTTGGGAAAAAAGAGAGGATACCTGCTAACTACATGGAGCTTCTTAGCAGACTTGACACCAGTAGTTTAGAAGAGCTGAAGGAGTATGTAAGAAAAGAAGTTAAAAATGCCAACTTGAAAAAAAGGCAGATCAAAGAGATAGAGTATGTAATGAGTAAGATACAAAGCCCTGGGAGTGAGCCAGGGAGGCTATTTGCACCTCTGGGTGGAACAAGTGCGATTAGCTGTAGCGAGAGCTACAATCTCTGGCGAGTTCTCAGGGTAGCGGTGGTAACGCCACTCTCCCCTGACAGGGTATTGCGAGATATGTCTGTCCTGAAGCGGATATTGGTTTCAGGGCAAGTGGGGGGACCGGAAATCGGCGCAAGTTCCTGCTTCTTGGGGTAGGGGCTATGACTTTCCCAAAAACCGCCTGCTGGGGCTGGGAAAGTCTTGAAATGGCGGACTACAAATACCCCAGCCGTCTAAGCTTGTGCAGTTTTGCACAGTTTAGATGACCAGGTTTGTTTTTATGAATGTCAAATTTAATTCAAAGACCCACATTCTTGAGATTGAGTACCAGTTCAGAGATGTTCAGGAGCCAAATCTTTTCAGAAACATCTATCCGTACAATGAAGTGCCGAGGCTTGTTTTCAACCACAGAATTGTGCCCATGAACGTGCCAGAAAGGCTTTATATTACCGACACAACCTTCAGAGACGGTCAGCAATCACGATCGCCCTACACCATTGATCAAATCTGCAGGATTTATGACTACCTGCACCAGCTTGACAATGGAAGCGGCGTTATTCTCCACACAGAGTTTTTTGTGTACTCAAAACAGGACAAAGAGGCAGTTTTGAAGTGCCTGGAAAAAGGTTATGACTTTCCAAAGGTTACTGCCTGGATCAGAGCTAAAAAAGAAGATTTTGAGATTGTAAAAAGCCTTGGCATCAAGGAGACAGGGATTCTGGTTTCATGCTCGGACTACCACATTTTCAAAAAGCTCAAAATGACAAGAAGCCAGGCAATGAAGCAATACCTGGAGATTGTATCATCAGCACTTGAGGCAGGAATTATACCGCGCTGCCACTTTGAAGACATCACAAGAGCCGACTTTTATGGATTTGTTCTGCCATTTATAAATGAGCTTATGAAGCTTTCCAAAGAGGCAAAAATGCCTGTTAAAATCAGAGCATGTGACACACTGGGGCTTGGCTCTCCAATTCCAGGGGTGGCTCTTCCAAGAAGTGTGCCCCAGATAATCTACGGGATTGTGAACTATGGTGAAGTGCCATCCGAGTGGCTTGAGTGGCACGGTCATAACGACTTTTACAAGGCTGTGATAAACTCCACAATGGCATGGCTTTACGGTGCTTCAATGGTAAACACATCCCTTCTGGGAATAGGTGAGCGAACCGGCAACACTCCTCTGGAAGCGATGGTGATGGAATATATTCAGATTCGTGGTTCGGCAGATGGCATGAATGTTGCCGTGATATCTGAGATTGCCGAGTATTTCAAAAAAGAAATAGGTTATGAAATTCCACCAATGACACCTTTTGTTGGTGAAAACTTCAATGCAACAAGAGCCGGGATTCATGCAGATGGGCTTATGAAGGATGAGGAAATCTACAATATATTTGATACGGGGAAAATTCTGGGAAGACCCCCCAAGGTCATAATTGATGCTTACTCAGGCATTGCTGGAATTGTGGTCTGGATAAACAGGTATTTTAAAGACAGCGGCATTGACATTCAGGTTGACAAAAAAGACCCAGGAGTCTTAAAAGTAAAAGAGTGGGTAGACAAACAATATGAAAATGGCAGAAATACATCAATCAGTGATGAGGAGTTAAAAGAGGTTGTAAAAGAGGTATTTGGTATATAATATGAACGAGGCTGTCTAAAAACAAAATTTTAAAATTTTATTCCACGACATATAGAAAAATTAAATAAGTCAAAAAACTATATATTGTAAGAAAGGGGACTATCCAATTATCTTTTTGGATAGCCCCCTCCTTAAATACTCTTACATTTTAAAGTACTCCGGATTCAAAACAATTACAACATTCCCTTCATAGTCTATAGTTGTACCAAGCAGCAGTTTATTGCCTTCTATGGACTTAGGAAGAGGTTTTATTACAAACTCTTCATTCCCCAGGAATCTTTCAACAGCTATGCCCAGCTTCATGCCATTTACAAGCTTCAGATATCACAAACATAAGTGTGCAGACTATTAAAAATAAGATTGAAAAAAGCTAAAAAAACAAAAGAGAAAACTAATGGTCATTTTTTTAAAAAAGATGTTATAATTATTTATAGTAGAGTTGCAAATCAGAGTTTGAATTAAAGGTTCTGGAGGTGAGAAAATGAAAGGGTTTAAAAAGATTTTTTGCGTTGTTGCAGCAGCTTTCTTTTTGCTTTTCAACTTGAGCTCATTTGCCATTGCTTTACAAACTTCTTCAAATTCACTGAAAACATCATTTAAGTCCGAACTTTCCAGGCTTTTAAATGTTGACACACCTATTTCCTGTGACATCATTACAACATCAAGGGGCCAAAAATCCTTAGGATTTGGTGTAAACATTGCAGTGAATAAAACAAATAGCTACAAAATATCTGCAGACAGGAAAAACAAGAGATTTTTTGTTTATGCCAGGAAAGGAAATTTATCCTCAACAACTTATGTAAATGGGCAAAAGGTTTATACTCTGGATACAAAAGACAACAAATATGTAGAAAATATTATTCCATCAAGTTTATGGCTTTCGATAAATATGTTAGACATGCCACTTTCTCAAAATCAGAACAAGTTCAATCAGGCGGTTTTGAGCTACCTCAGCTCTCAGGCATCTTCTATTATAAAAGGCGCTTACAAAGCAAAAACTCTGGCTTTTGGCAAAAATGTTGACTGCTATGTACTTACAGCAAATCTTCCTGGAAAAATTCTGGAGCCAGCTGTAAAGAATCTCTTGATTTCCAATACAAAAACCATACTTTCTCAGCTTTCGCCGATGATAGACTTGTATCTGAAGACATTGACAGATGAAGAAAAGCAGGCTTTAAAATCTTTAAACGTAGATCCTGCTTCAATTAACGCAGATCAAATTACAAAACTGATTGAAAATGCAATTTCTTCCTCAGTAAACTCATTAAAGCTGGACGATTACAGAGTAAGTTTTTACCTTGATCAAAAAACAAACAAAATTGTGAAGATAATAATCAAAAACATACCTGCAAACAGCAATGGTGTTTCTTCAAGAGTTGAGATAAGCAACATTCTAACAGGAAATGATGTGAAGTTTCCGCAGATAAGTCAGGCTATGATAAAATCACAAAGCAGTCAGCTAAATTTAGCAGGGATATTGAAGCTTTTAGAAGATTTTGTTTCAAAGATTCAGCAGCTAAAATAAAGTAGTGACTTTATTCCAAAAGTCAAGCAAAAGGGGCTGCGGTTCTGAAAAAAACCCGCAGCCTCCTATTTTTTTGCATTGGCAGAAGTCTTGTTTCCAATTTTGTTAACAATCAAATATTACTACGATAGTAACATCTTTTATTTCCGGTGATTTCAAAGAATTTGTAAAAGGATTTTCAGTCATATTTTTTCACCACCCAAATCTTTATACTTCATCTTTATTTTCTGATATTATTATTGACTTTTCAAGTTGAAAAAGCAATAATTTTGGTGGAAAAATTTGATTAAATATTTGTAGATGTTTATGCACACTTTTCAAAGGAAGGAGAAATTACTCCCATCTCATTTATCTGGCTGGATGGGAAAACGTATGAAATTGATAAGATCATAGAAAAAAGAAATGCTGCCTCATTAAAATCTGGCGGACAGGGCATAAGATATAAAATACTTGTCCGCTCAAAAGTCCTTTATCTTTTTTGTGATGAGAACAGATGGTTTCTGGAATTTATATAGTTTTATATAAAAGTTCTAATTTTTCTATTACCCATTTTTTATCTCTATTTATTCTTGGTATTTGTTCCCATATTCTATCAATCGAGAGAATGATTGAATTTATAATTGTGGGTTTTTCAGATACCAGATAGGCAGGCTGTTTTGTTTTTTCATCTGTCCCAAACACCAGTGCCAGATTATCACCTGAAATAAAAATTTCACCATCAAAATCCAGTGCTTGACTTTTAATCAGTGCCACCTGAAAATTTTTATCTTCTTTTAATTTTTTTATTATTTTCTCTATAAGTAATTTTACTGCGATATTATCTTTTGATTTTACTTTTTCTTCAAACATCGCTCTGTTGTCATAAATATCATTTTTAACTTTCGTATCAGTTAGTTTATCAAAAAACAATATAATCTTATGCTGCGCAGTTCTATCTTTTATATCTCTGTTAGTTTCGATGATATCCAGGTAATATGGTATTGTCCCAATATAGTAATAATTTAGCCCGGGAGAAGCTTTCTCTAAAATAGTATCATATATATCTCTTTCATCTATGTTTTTTATTTTGTATACCAATTTCCTGCAACTTTTAAGATAACTATTGAATATCTTTTGCAAATTAATCACTGTTTCTCTGTCATCAAAATAAAACGTTATACTATCCTTGCTGTCTTGTACTGACATTGATAATATAGCTGAACAATCTTTCAGAACAAATATAGAAATTTTAATAATATTATCAGTATAGTGAGGTAAATAATAAGATACAATATCTCCACAAAAATATAATTTAATCCACTTTCTATATATAGTAGATAAACTATTTAAATCTCTGTCCACTGTATGAACAATCTTAATCCTGTGCTGGTTATATAAATTTTCTCTCATCAATTCTTCCCAGCATTCTAAAAATTTGCTGTCAGACAAAAGCCATGTCATATCTTCCTGGCTTAAAAGTAGCATTTCAGTAGGTTTGCTTTTTCTCCCTTCTCCCAAAAATCTAATAACAGCTTCTTTTCTGCCTTCGTTCCCGTAATATACAGAACATGCTTTTAATACTGGATTGTATATTCCTGAAAATTCACCTACTACATTTTCTTTGCTATTGAACAACCACTCAAATATTATTTCGCCAGTTGATAGTGATTTATCATCTATATCAGAAATAATAAATTTTAATTTTTGAATATTACTATCATCAATTTTATTAACCAAATAATCAACCAGTAGCTTAGCATGTTCTGAATCCGGATGCAAGATTCTTTTATTATTCTTCCATTTACTGATCAAAGAAGGATCAATGTATAAAAACCTTGCTAAATCGGAAGTTCTGATATTTAAAACCTTCATCAAAAGCTCAAGCTTATTCCCCAAATTGCTCATAATTATATATCCCCTCTTTTTGTCATTTAAATGTCATGGACAAATATATTCAAACTATTGAATTTATCTGTCATTAGACTTATAGTAAAAACATAAATCAATTTTGAAAGGATGAAAAATTATGAAACGAATCTTTCTCCTACTCCTCATTGCTTTATTACTTCTCAGCTTTACCTCTGTTTTTGCTGACAGCAAATTTTTCCCCTTTGCTGAAAAATTCAATACACCCGTAAAAGAATGGTTTGGAGGATTTGGCATAGACAACTCAATGTACACTTCAGATGGCAATTTTGTACTGGTAGGGGCTGTTACCGTTTCACCTTACACTGGATCGTGTCATCCTGCAATCTTAAAAGTAGATAAAAATGGCAAAATCATTTGGGCAAAGATGTTTGAGCTCAAAAAAGACTTAGCTACAGTCCACAACCGATTTACCAATGTAATAGAGCTTAGCGATGAAAGCTATCTGGCGGTCGGTTACTCAAAATCAAATTTTAACAACAAAGATGGCGCTGAAGAACTAATAGCTCTTAACATCCTACCAAATGGAAATATAAGGTGGTTTAAGGCATTTGGCAGAGAAACTAACAATGAACAGACGTGGCCATGTAACGTCGTTGAAAATGAAGACAATTCAATATCAATCTCAGGCATTGTGCGAGTATCAAGCGAAAATGTAACAGCCGGTTTTTCTCTTGATATTGACAGCAAGGGCAATGTTATAAGTGAATTTAATGTTGATGGAGTAGGCTGGTATACCAGAAAATATTTTAAGAAATTGGACGATAATAGTTATATTTATCAAGCTAATATGTATTACAGAGACAATGGCTGGTTCGATACTTTGAAAAGATACGATGCAAACAGGAGTCTACTCTGGTCAAAAGCGTATTACCTTTACTATCCCGAAGCCAAAAAGAACCTCAATATCACCGAAATTAAATATATTCAGGTAGACGATGGTTTTATATGTGCCGGAGATACAGAAAGTCGGATGCCTTTTATATTCAAAATAGATGACAATGGAAATGTTATCTGGGGCAAGCTTTTAAAATCCGAATCAGGTATTACAACCAACATTTGCCCATCCTTGGATAATGGTGCTTTTGTTACTTTAAAAAACGGATATTCTACTGTTGGAATGACAGTTATAAAGGTGTCCGAAAAAGGGGATATAAAATGGGCAAAAAACTATGGCAGCTGGGAAATTTTCAAAGTTCTCAATCCTTCTTCAGACATGTTATGCTATACTGGATATAATTCTCTTGCTGTAGTTAATTCAACAGGTGATGCAAATTTTGTTGATAACAACAACAGAGAGTTTTTTGTTGGCAAACCAATAAACGATATTGAAATTAAACAGGTTGAAATCAAAACGGTTGAAGGTGTCGGGCCAAGTGATTTTAATTATAAATATAATACCACAAAAAGCATGGATATAACAAAATACTTTGCTGTCAAAACAGATTTTTCTATAAATACTGCCATTTCATTAAGACCGGAAATACAGGTTGAAAAGCAGACTTTGAATTTTGGCAATGTTAAAGCAAATTCCTCACAAAGTTTGGTTCTTAATATTTCAAACAATGGACTTGGAATGTTGAAAATAGACAGTATTTCAATTACAGGGGCAAATAGCTCAGATTTCAAACTGAAAAATACTTTAACATCTATAAAATCAAAGCAGAAAGAACAACTGGTTATAATAGCCAATCCAAAAACTGCAGGACTGAAAAAAGCCACACTCAACATAACATCCAATGACCCTTTAAAAAGTCACCTGCAGATACAATTAATATGCAATGCATTAAATCCTTCAGGCATAATCAGCATAAGCGAAAAAAATGTTAACTTCGGCACAGTATCCATTGGCAATACCTATAAAAAGACTATTACAATATCTAACTTAGGTTCTGCAAACCTGAAAATTTCAGCTGCAACCATCGGTGGTACTGATACTGATGAATTTTCATTTGAGGCAAATAAAGTAATAAACAAAATTCTAAAGCCAAAAGAAAAGATTTCATTCAATGTAATATTAAAGCCAAAAACCAGGGGAACAAAGTCAGCCTATATAACAATAACCTCAAATGATGTCAACAAAAAATCCAGGATAACATTAACTGCACAGGTTAAGTGAATTTTGCCCTTGCTACTTCCAAAAAAAGCTAATAAAACCAAAAAGGGATAAGTGGCGCAAAGCCTTTATATAAGCAAGGCTTTATCACTTATCCCTTTTATTTTATCTTGCTCTTACTCCACAGTCACACTCTTTGCCAAATTCCTTGGTTTGTCAACATCGCAGCCTCTTTGCACTGCTGTGTAGTATGCAAAAAGCTGAAGTGGCACAACCGTCAAAACGGGTGCCAGGATGTCAAGTGTCTTCGGAATATATAAAACATGGTCTGACACATCTTCTATGGCAGTATTCCCCTCCTGTGCAACAGAGAGCACAACCGCACCACGGGATTTTACCTCTTTTATGTTGCTCACCATCTTTTCAAAAAGCTTTTCCTGTGTTGCAAGCGCAATTACAAATGTCCTATCTTCAATCAGTGCAATTGTTCCATGCTTTAGCTCACCTGCTGCATATGCTTCTGAGTGAATGTATGAAATCTCTTTTAATTTGAGTGACCCTTCCATTGCAACTGCAAAGTCCAAGCCACGACCCAAATAGAAGATGTCCTTTGCGTTAAAATGCTCTGATGCATACTTTTGAATATTCTCTTTGTGTGTAAGGACATACTCTATTTTTTCAGGAAGTCTTTTTATCTCATCTCTTATCTTTGCAAACTCATCATTTGATATTGTTCCAAGCTTTGTTGCAAAGTCAAGAGCAATAAGATAAAGGCAAATAAGCTGCGTTGTGTAAGCCTTGGTAGATGCAACGGCAATCTCGGGCCCTGCCCATGTATAGAGGCAATCATCCACCTCTCTTGCTATGGATGAGCCAACAACGTTGACAATTCCAAGCGTCCTTGAACCTTTTGCCTTTGCCTCTCTCATTGCAACAAGAGTGTCAATTGTCTCACCCGACTGAGAAATAACAATTGTAAGAGTATTCTCATCAACAATGGGGTCTCTGTAGCGAAACTCGCTTGCAATGTCAACCTCAACAGGTATTCTTGTGAGCCTCTCAATCACATATTTGCCCACAATCCCTGCATGGTATGCTGTGCCACATGCAACTATAAATATTTTGTGAAGTTTTTGCAAATCCTCTTTTGTTATCTTTATGCCATCCAGGTTTACCTCAAAGCTGCTATCTGGAAGCCTGCCTGTCAGCGTGTCCCTTACCGCCTTTGGCTGCTCCATTATCTCCTTTATCATAAAGTGCTCATAGCCGCCTTTTTCAGCTGATGAAACATCCCATGTAACGTGGAATACATCTTTTTTAATCTGCTCCTTTTCGGGATTTATAACCTCCACCCTGTCTTTTGTGATAATTGCTATCTCATTCTCTTCCAGGATATAGGTATCCCTTGTGTACTCCAAAATTGCCGGAATGTCCGAGGCAATGAAATTCTCACCCTGACCCAATCCTACAATCAAAGGACTGTCTTTTCTTGCTGCCAGAATCATATCGGGATTGTCAAGGCAAAGCACTCCTAAAGCGTATGACCCCTGAATCTTCTCAAGCGTTTTTATAAACGCATCCACAATGTCACCATCATAATAGTATTCAATAAGATGTGCAACAACCTCTGTATCTGTCTCGGAAGCAAATTCAAAGCCTTTTTTAATCAAAAACTCCTTTAACTTTAAATAATTTTCTATAATCCCGTTGTGGACAATTGCAATTCTGCCGTTCTGGCTCATATGCGGGTGCGAATTCTCATCGGACGGCTCACCATGCGTTGCCCACCTTGTGTGACCAATCCCGGCAAAACCATCAATGGGGTTCTCTTTTAGCTTTTCTTCCAGAGTAGCAAGTCTTCCTTTTGTCTTAACTATATCAATCTTCTGTTTATCTATATCAATAACTGCCACACCGGCAGAGTCATATCCTCTGTACTCAAGCCTTTTAAGCCCGGAGAGTAAAACAGGAACGCAGCTTTTTGTGCCAACATAACCAACAATTCCGCACATTGTTTTTTTGCCTCCTCCTGAGCCTTATATTTAATTTCCAAGCTGCCACACACCCGTAACAAATAAAAAAGCCTTTAGCCTTTTTCTTTCTGCTTTTGTCCTGGAAGTTACCTTCCGGGGTTTGTAGCAGAAAGTTACGAGGAAAAAGGCAAAACCCCGCCGGGGCACCCGCCGACAACCTCGATCCTCCCCGGTCCTCGTCAACCTCTGGAAAAATGCGCAAAATAAAGCAGCGCTATAACTTCCAGAGGTCCTGGCGCTTAAATAAAAAAAAAGTGTCAGGTGAAGATGACCATAAGGTTACATCCTAAAACTCAGAAGATTATCATGAAAGCCTTGATTCAATCAATTTTGCAAGAGCCTCGGCATCCTTTTTAATCTCCTCATAGTCCTCGCCCTCAATCATAACCCTTATCAAAGGTTCTGTACCAGATGGTCTTATTAAAACCCTGCCTTTTCCATTGAACTTGTGCTCTAAGGCTGAAATTGCATCCATTATAACACTATCTTCTTTGTATAGCTCCTTTTTGCTGTTTTCAACTCTTGCATTTACCAGCACCTGGGGGTAAACTTTCATTATCTTTGCAAGCTCAGAAAGCTTTTTGTTAGTGTTAACTATTAGCTTTGTCAGGTGAAGACTTGTCAGAATCCCATCCCCTGTTGTTGCATAATCCAGAAGTATTATGTGCCCTGACTGCTCACCACCAATTGAATATCCGCCTTCCAGCATCTTTTCAAGAACATATCTGTCTCCGACTTTTGTGACCTCAAGATTTATCCCAAGCTCTTTTGCAGCAACAAAAAGCCCCATGTTGCTCATAACTGTCACAACAAGGGTGTTATTTTTTAGCTTTCCCTCATCCTTCAAAGCTTTTGCCAGAAGAAGCATAATCTTATCACCATCAACAACCTCGCCATTTTCATCCACAAAAAGTGTTCTGTCCGCATCACCATCATACGCAATACCAAAATCAGCCCTGTTTTTCACAACCTCCTGCTTCAGCATCTCAAGATGTGTGGATCCACACTCTTTGTTGATGTTTGTCCCATCTGGCTGGTTGTTTATCACCAAAACCTCTGCACCAAGTTCTTCAAAAACCGTCGGAGCTATCTTATAAGCTGCACCATTTGCACAGTCCATGACAATTTTAAGCCCCTTGAAGCTTGCACCATTTAATGTTGATTTTAGATACCCCTTGTAGTCATTTTCAAGCTCAGCTTTATTTACTCTGCCTATTGCATCAAACTGAGCGTGTGGCACTTCATCCCACTTTTTGTTCAAAATAATGTCCTCAATCCTCTCTTCAATCCGGTCAGAAAGCTTGAAGCCCTGTGAATTAAAAAACTTAATACCGTTGAACTCATAAGGATTGTGCGATGCAGAAATCATAATTCCCGCATCAAACCGGTGCGATTTTACCAGGTGAGCTATAGCAGGTGTTGTAACAACTCCTGCAAGATACACATCTGCTCCGACAGAAGTCAGCCCGGCACACAGTGCAGCCTCAAGCATATCGCATGAGATTCTCGTATCTTTGCCAATCAGGATTTTAGGTTTTTTCCCGGGTTCGGTGAGCACATATGCACCAGCTCTTCCCAAATCAAACGCAAGCTCACATGTAAGCTCTTTATTTGCAATACCCCGAACACCGTCTGTTCCAAAAAGTCTTCCCATCAATCTCCTCCTTTTTCAGTAGATTTTATTTTACTTTATCTATTATATAACCATACATAAAAAATAACAATCTACATTTGCTGACCATTAGATATGTATACATCTTTTCCTTTGCAACATTGTGCTAATGTTAAGGCAAGTGATAAGTAAGAAGTATTTCCTTGGTTGTACAACCATCCTTTTATATTCATTATTACTTCCAAAAAATACTAAATAATCTTAATCAAAACCATCAAAAATGGCATTATCACAACCGACAGCACAGTAGAATATGTAATCATGGCAGTAGCAAACTCATAATCATTGTTATATACTCTTGAAATTATTGCCGAGTTAATCATAACAGGCATAGCAGACATTATTATAAAAACATCTCTCATAAGTTTAGGCACAGGAATAAAATGAGATAAGCTCCATGTTATAAAAGGAGTGATCAGAAACCTTCCAGAAAAGACCAGTAAAGAATCCCTGTCAAACTTAAAACTTGACCTTTTGCATAAACGCTCAAGATGAGCGTTATCAAGCTCTTTAAAACTCTTAAAAAAGTCTTCCTTCCTCCTCATAGATAGTGTAAAATTTATCTATATAAAACATACTTTCTATGAGGAGGAAGATAAAATGTTCAAAAACCAAAACAAACAACTATCTTTTCTCGAACTCTACGAGCACGTTAAAAACGTTGCTTCTTAGCAGCCCTCACACTTTGCTCGGCTTTTTCAGCAATTTCATCGATTTAAACCAGTTCATACCTGCATCCTTCTTCAAAACTTACTACAAATACTTCGGAAGACAAAGAGATTTCTCTTTGCAATCTATGCTCTGTGCTTTCTTCGTACAAAAAATCCTCAAACTCACTACATTAACTTGGCTGCGCGCTATCCTTCTCAACTCTTATCAGCTCAGAATCTTTTGCAACTTCAATAAAATACCTTCCATCTTTACCTTCTCAAGATTCAGAAAAATCTTCTGCCATGAGATTGAAAAACTCTTCTACAATATCGCAAACTATACTACTGCTTTAGAACCTAGGGTCAAAGAAAATAATTCTAAATTCATTCAATCACAACTTAAAAAAACTAAGTCTCAAAACATAGAGCTGCAATCTCATCTTATCTATTTCCTCACATATTCTAACCTTCCTCAAACTGCTTCTGCTTCCCCATATATCACTCGTATGTTTGCTAACGGTCATTTCTGCTATGCTTACAAATTCTCTATTCTCACCAGTGGCTTTGGCATCCCTCTTGTAATCTCACCTGCTTTTACTTTCCCTCAAAATAATGCATCTGACTTGAGCCTTACGCTAAAGCTATCTCCGATTCAAAAGCTCTGACTCCTTCTCTGATTAATTTGAATAAAAACTTTCAACACTCTTTCTCAACCTTCATCGCTGATAGCGCTTTTTTACTCATATGCAATCTACTCTACTTTAATCAATAACTTTAAGTTCTTCTTTTGCTATTATCCCTATAAACTATAGATGCTCAAAACCAAATTCAACCTCGCCTACTTCCGACCCAAATATTCTTTGATTTCTCCAGAAGGTGTGACCTTTTTGTAATAAGAAGAGCAACCCTTTTATCAGTGAAGGCTTTTGTAATAGTAAAAACGCTTGCTACGTATCAAGTGGCGTTGCCCTTGCTCTCAAATTAAAGATGGTAAACGCTTTTGCAACTGCCCTCATCCCTGTACTTCTTCTAAGTCTGGTAGGATGTTTTATACCTACCCGGACTCTGACCTGCGCAACTTCCCTGGCATAGACAGAAATTCTAATGGCATCTGTAAATACTCTTACCTAACATTTGCCTTGTTCTTTATTACTTCATTTTCCATTTTATTGCTCACATTTTCATCTGTTTTGCAAATGCCTAGGATATTTTTGTTTATATTTTGATTCTCACCAAGAAGGAGGTCTTTATACTTTACACAAAATTGTTTAAACTCTCGAAAAAGGAGCCGACCTTTTTTGGTCAGCTCCTCTTCTTCAGGCTACTTTTTTATGCTGTTCAAAGCTCTAAAGAGCAGTGTCAGCAGCTCTGCTCTTGTAATTGTGTTCTGTGGTCTGAATGTTCCATCTGGATATCCTTTGACAATTCCAAGTTTGTATGCTTTAGCAAGATATTCAACGTCAATTGATGACTGTTCATACAAATCGCTGAATTCAATATCCGCAGGTTCAACATTTATTCCTGAATTTTCTAATACCTTCATAATTATTGCAACAGCCTGGATTCGTGTCAGCGGTTTATTAGCATCATCAACCTCTGCAATAATCTCATTATCAAGCAGTGCTTTAACAGCTGAAGCTGCCCAATCAGGGACATTGGCAGGTTTACCAGCATCCTTTGGTTGAACTTCAAATGCTCTCTGAACAATCACAGCTGCTTCAGCAAGTGTCACATTCTTTGCAGGTCTTAATGTCATATCGTTGTAGCCCACAACTAAACCGGATGTTACTGCCTGCTTAAATGTGTCATATGCCCAGTGAGTTTTTGTTACATCTTTATAAACATCTTCCAATCTTGCAGCAACTATAATAATTGTACCTTCTTTTGGAGTATTTACTATCATTTTGTTTGCCTCTTTCTTTACAGGTACAATAGAGGTTTTATTTGTATCATCTATAACAAACGCAAATGGAATTTTATCATCTTTGAAGGAAATCGGATCAACTTTTATTTCAACTGGTACAGCTTTTACAAGTTCACCATTCTCAACATCAATCTTTACAGCAGGTGCAATTGTCACACCAAAGCCTATATCAGCACTTACCTTCTCAACTTTTTCAACTTTAACAGTAGCATTTTTGTTCGTTACAGCATTTGGTGAAATAACAACTTTTATGTCCTGCCCCAGGGCTACAGTTGCTGGCTTGTCAGCTTCAAGTTTTACAATTGCCTGGTTTTGAGTAGCTGACACCTCTGTTTTTTGCTGTTGCTGCGGTGCTGTCTGCGTCTGCTGAGTTTGTTGCTGTTGTTGTGTTTGTTGCTGCTGAGCGGTTTGCTGCTGCGACGGAACCGGTGTTGCTGGTATTATAACAGTTGTTACTGTCGTTGATGTTGAAGGCGGTGTTGATGGCTGCTGTGTGGTTGGTTGCTGTACAGGCGCAGCAACAAGCTCCAAGCAACCGAATTTGGTTGTGTCTCTCCAATTGTTGCCGACTTTATCATTCCAGGTCAATACCCCTACTCTTCTGCCTGTATGGTCAGCATCATTGACCTGAATATCAAAACCTATAACCATTCCTTCGGAGAGTTTAGTTGTCCTCATATAAACCTGGGCTTCAACAATATACCCATTTGGAATTATTTTTGTTGCTGTGATAAAGTTCTTAGCATCACCATTTGTTCCAAATGTCTGAGTATTTTCATAGTTTACTCTGTACTGAACATCATCGTCTTCATAGTAAGGCGTCTTATGGTTGTTTTCATCAATAAATATCTCAATAGAATCCTGTTCCCAGGGATTTGTGTTTGCCTTGTTCAAAAGTGGATCATAGACAACTGCATATACATAGATGCAATTCTCATCCCACATCATCCTTGCTTTTGCATATGCTGAGTCATATACTGTGCCTGTTACTGTTACTTTTGTGTCAGTTACTATCTCCTGTGCATTTTTCCATGCATCATCCAATTCTGCGTCGATCTTTGGCGTTCCCTTCGGTGCTGAAGCAAATTTTACGCTGTCTGCCATTGTTAAAATTCCATAATTATCTGTTTCAAAATATTGTGAGTTTGTTCTATCATTCCAGCTGTACTGTTGCCCATTATCAATTACAGCAATATCAAAACCAATATTTGTGTTAACTGCTAAACTGTTGTTTAAAAGCAGCTTAACCTCCATTGTATATCCATTTAATTGCTGCAACACTACATAATCTTTTACATGGCCAGTTCTGGATTCATTCTTTGTGCCATTTCTCGAAATTGAAACCCAGAAGTCATCATCTTTTAACTCTGGCAACTTTCCATTGTCCTGATCAATGAAAATTACAACCCTATCATTGTTAGCATCCACACTTGAATCATTTACAGTGACATAAAGACAAAGCTCATTGCCACTCCACAGTGCCCTTACCTGAGCAATATCCTGTCCTGCATCGTTCAAAATCGAAAGCGGAATGGTTCCTTTGTATTCTTTATCCATAATCCCATCAATTCTTGGCTGTGCATTGTTCGCATATCCTTTATTTATAGCAACAGGCAGCACCGAAGGTTCTACAATAGCCCAGTAATTGTATTTTGCCTGGTAGTTACTATCAAATAGCAGTGGCCAGTTATTTCTATCTTTTGACAGCCATGAATAATCATCTTTGAGACCCCAAAGTGTAACATTTGTGATTCTGTCGCTGTGGCGCTTTAACATTTCAAACAGCTCTTTGAATTTTAAAGCCTGTTTAATCATAATATCCTGTGGTAATGTGTCATATCGCTGACTGCTACTTGTATATACACTGATATCAAGCTCTGTTATTTGAATTTGAAGACCCGGTATTGTGCTGAACAAATTGATTGTATCTTCTATTTCTTTGACTGTAGGCGAATCCACATTAATATGTCCCTGCAGACCAACACCATCAATGAGACCTCTATCATGCAAAGCTTTGACCATGTTGTAAATAAACTGCCTCTTCTTTGGATTTTCAGTGCTGTAATCGTTGTAGAAAAGTTTTGCGTCCGGGTCAGCTTTCCGTGCATACTGGAATGCCAGGATTATATACTCTGGTATTCCGCCTGTTTCCGGAGTTGGTCCTAAAATTCTGTACCATTCACTTCTCCTATATCCATCCGGTTGATTTTCATCAATTGCTTCATTTACAACATCCCATGCATAAACTTTCCCTGCATATCTTCCGACAAGTGTCTGAATGTGTGTCTTTAACCTATCTCTTAAAAGCTGCTTATCATCAGGGTTGTTTGGATCAAGTGGCGAACCGTCAGAGTGCTGGAAAAACCAATCTGGAGTTTGTTGATGCCAAACCAGTGTATGTCCTCTTATTCCAATATTATTGCTCTGTGCAAAGTCAACATACTGGTCTGCAACATCGAAATTGAACTGCCCTTCTGTTCTTTGTATAGCATCGGGCTTCATCTCATTTTCAGCAGTAATACTGTTGAAATGCTTTAAAACCATTGCTCTTTCTACCGGGTTTTGGAGCACTCTATATGGTATTGCAACACCAATTGAAAAGTACTGGCTGTATTGCTGGCAAAGTGATGGAATCTCCCACTCTGGCTCTTTTGCCGCAGCAGGTATTGTAACCGGGTTTTTGTCTATTACAGTAAAGTCGTCAAGGTAAAAGTCAAGTGTTGCATTTGGCGATTCCACATAGAATATGAGCTGGGTTGCTGTCTGTGGTACTGTATATGAACCAGAAACTTCTGTCCAAACCCCAGATGGAACTGTTTGCTGCCATTTTATGGTATCATAATTTGTACTATCATCCGCATTCTTCCTCTGCATTGTAAGGGTTATCTTTTGGTCACTTCCACTGTTCTGATATACCCATATGCTGAATTGATAATCCTTCCCCTTCTCAAGCAGGTTTGTCATGTCTATCTGTGCGCCCTGCCATGTATCAGCCCTTCCCAATACATACAAACTCCTACTACCTGAATGTGCAACTGTATCAACTACAGAAATTTGAGCATCAGAACCCGTTCCCCTTGCCTGCCAGCCTTCAGTGCTACCACTTTCAAAATTGCAAGACTTAACCAAACCCGGATTTACAACAGGTGGGTTTTTGTCTATTACAGTAAAGTCGTCAAGGTAAAAGTCAAGTGTTGCATTTGGCGATTCCACATAGAATATGAGCTGGGTTGCTGTCTGTGGTACTGTATATGAACCAGAAACTTCTGTCCAAACCCCAGATGGAACTGTTTGCTGCCATTTTATGGTATCATAATTTGTACTATCATCCGCATTCTTCCTCTGCATTGTAAGGGTTATCTTTTGGTCACTTCCACTGTTCTGATATACCCATATGCTGAATTGATAATCCTTCCCCTTCTCAAGCAGGTTTGTCATGTCTATCTGTGCGCCCTGCCATGTATCAGCCCTTCCCAATACATACAAACTCCTACTACCTGAATGTGCAACTGTATCAACTACAGAAATTTGAGCATCAGAACCCGTTCCCCTTGCCTGCCAGCCATCAGTGCTACCGCTTTCAAAATTGCAAGACTTAACCAGCCCGGACGATGCCGGTTGAGCAGATGTCAATATTATATTGTCTGCGTAAAATTCAAGTGATCTGTTTGAAGGAACGCATACGAGAAGTTTTACACTCTGGATGGGATTTGATGTTGTGATTGTAAACTTGCCAAATATCTGTTTCCAGTACTGTGGCATAACCACCTTATCAGCTACCTTTATATACCTTTCTCCGCTGCTATCTTTCACATATGCATAAACTGAAAATCTCTGCGGTTTTACATCATTGTGATAAACAAACAATGACACAGTGTACATAGTATTTACCGAAACACTTGATGTAACATCAACAATTGCTCCATCCCATGCAGCAGTTCTACCAGAAACTTTTAAAGAATAATCGCCCTCA
Organism: Caldicellulosiruptor morganii; assembly: GCF_026810225.1. Classification (NCBI taxonomy): domain Bacteria; kingdom Bacillati; phylum Bacillota; order Caldicellulosiruptorales; family Caldicellulosiruptoraceae; genus Caldicellulosiruptor; species Caldicellulosiruptor morganii. The sequence continues at coordinate 485,358 of NZ_CP113865.1, read as the reverse complement.
TAAGCCATCCTGTAAACTGTCTCAACAGTTGTGCTATTCCCCCTTGGACCCCAGCCCTGAGTTGTACCATTTTCAAAATCGAACTTTACATAACTGGCTGCAGGATTTTGCTGGTCTGCCCTGGCACTTTGATATGAAAATGGACTTAACGATGGGGCTATAATGCTGATTAAAAACACAAACAGAACAATCAAAGCTACAAACTTCCTTTTCATCTAAGTATCCTTCCCTCCTTGATTTGAAATTTGAAAACGGTTTGTAAAAAATATAAAATAAAAATGGGGGAAGATAAACACCAAAAACTTGACTAATTTCCCCCTTAAATTTGACAAATTTTATTGACTTTAATCCCTGATAATTAAGCACTCTCACTAAAAACACCAGATGTTCTTACCTTGTCAGAAGCTTTTTATTGGCTACATTGATAATTGTTAGAATGAAATTAATGATCCAAACAGCAAATAGTATCCATACAGAAATCTTAGAAAACACATTCAAAAAATTAAAATGCAAAGACATATTTATTTTTATGCTTGCCAGAACATATATACCAACAGGGAATACAAACGCCCAGTAAGCAAGACTGAATGGAAGCTTTTTATTAATGTAAATAATCAGTAAAATTATCAGAGAAATTAAAATCCATGCACCAAAGCCCCAGAGGAAATATGAAATAATGTCAAAAACAAAACCATCTGATAGTATTTTTAAATTTTTGAAGCTATTTTCCAAACCCTGCAGGGCTACAATTGAGGCACCCACAGGTGCAAGCAAGATAAACATTGTTGGAAAATGGGATCTTTCAATTGGCTCATACAGAAGAAATCTTCCCTTGATTACAGGCAAATATGCTAAAAACAGCATAAATCCCAGCCCAAACATAGCCGAGTTAATAAAGACAACCAAACTCTGATAGCTTTCTGAAATCGCATTTCTATTTACAAGCTCATTGCCGAGGATTGTAACTATCAAATTCCCGACAGGTGGCATAAAATAGGCAAAATTTAGAGCATAGTTTGGAATTTCTGTATGAGACAGGTGAACAATAAAAGTCATAACCGAAAATACAGTCATAAGAAGTAGCCCTGCAATATATGAAAATACAGCAAAACTTTGTGAAAACTGCCTTCCAAAGTATTCCTGATTTATGATCACATTTGCCCCCAGAATCAAAAGAGAAATTGGCATTGTCGCAAAGTAATTTGATATTAGCGGATTTTTAATATCCTTCACAACACCATCAAATGCCACAAACCATCTTACAAGCCAGATGGCAAATATAATTATAAAAAATACAAAATTGAGAAGAGCCGCAATATACGAAAGTCTTTTAAAACCAATAGCCATGAAGAGATTTGCCATTATGCCTGTACCCATACAAACAACAAACCACGAGGGATAAAAGTTTTTAATTATACTTTTCATTGAACGCTCACCTCTTGATAATTTTATAAGAATATGCTTATATTATAACAGACAGATCTTGTTTTTTCAATTATAAAAAAATACTTTGCAAAAATAAATTTTAATGGTATGATTATTTTGTAATATTTTAGTTGATAAAAGGGTGAAAACGGGTTCATGATTCCTTTGTGGCAGGATAACATCCCACTTTATGATGATCAACATGCTTTTGTTCCATACTTAGAGCCATATTTGATTGAAAATGGCACCCAAAACCCATGTATAATTGTTTTTCCAGGCGGTGGATACACACACAGAGCAGAACATGAAGCTATCCCGGTTGCAAAGTGGCTGAACAGCATTGGAATCTCAGCATTTGTTCTGCACTACAGAGTTTCACCCTACAGATACCCTGCTGCTTCTTTTGATGCAAAAAGAGCTGTAAGACTTGTAAGATACAGCGCAAAAAGTTTCAATATTGACCCAAAAAGGATTGGTGTTCTGGGATTTTCAGCCGGCGGGCACTTGGCTTCAATTGTCGGAACACTCTTTGATGAAGGTGACAGAAAGAATCCCGACCCTGTTGAAAGAGTGTCATGTCGACCGGATTGCATGGTCCTGTGCTACCCGGTAATCAGCATGGCAGAGTTTGCACATGAGGGTTCCAGAAAAGCTCTTTTAGGGCAATCCCCTGATCCGGCTTTAATCTGGACACTCTCTACCCACAACATGGTAACAGGCTCCACACCGCCAACCTTTTTGTGGCACACAGCTGACGATGGCTCTGTCCGGGTTGAAAATTCTCTTTTATTTGCCATGGCTCTGAGCAAGCACAATGTGCCTTTTGAACTTCACATATTTCCACATGGAAAACATGGACTTGGCCTTGCCAGGGGCATACCCTTTGTTGAAAAGTGGACAGAGCTGTGTGAAAAGTGGCTTGAGAATATTGGCTTTATCAAAAAGCCAAACTAAAAAAGGTGGTAATTAAAAATTCACATAGAAAAAGGGAGGTTTTGGACTATGCTTGAAAACACAGGTTATCAAATGAAGAGAAGAAGTATTGAAGAGTTGATTCAACATTTAAAAACATTTGAACTTGACCTGAAATTTTCTGTAGGAATCTGGTACTTTTCTGATCATCCAAGCAGATTCCATGCACCACTTGGTGAGAAAAAGACAATTGAAGAAAGACTTGAAATTATAGCAAAACTGAAAGACTACGGTGTTTGTGCTGTGGAGGCTCACTATCCGAACGAAATCAACGAAGACAACCTGGACCTCTACAAAAAGTTCTCAAAGGACACGGGCATAAAAATTCTGTCGGTGATTCCAAATCTGTTTTACGAAAGCGATTTCGAATTTTCTTCACTTGCATCACCTATTGAAGAGGTAAGAAAAAAGGCTATAGAGAGATTAAAAACATCTTTGATGCTCAACAAAGAGCTTGATTGTGAATTCTGTATTATCTGGCCCGGCGGAGATGGCTATGAAAACCAGTTCGGAATTGACTTTATCAGGATGAGAGACAGATTCGCTGAAGGCATTGCAGAGGCAATGGATGCTGTGCCGGGCGTAAAGGTTGCAATAGAGCCAAAACCATACGAGCCAAGAGGAAGAATCATTTATGGTCTTACCGGCGAAGGCATACTTCTTGCACAAAAGGTTGAAAAATTGCTGCAAAACCCGGAAAACAAGAAGATTTTGGAGAATGACTCTCTGGTAGGTCTCAATCCTGAGGTTGGTCATGTTCTGATGGGATTTGAAGACTTAGCTTATGCATTTTCTCTTGCACTTGAGTATGGTAAGCTTTACCATACACACTGGAACAGCCAGCCACTCGGAAATTACGACCAGGACTTAAACGTTGGTGTTATCTCACCTGAGCAGGCAGAGGCAGCACTTTATGTTATGAAGATGTATGGCTACAGAGGATACTTTGGAATTGATATAAATCCTGAGAGAATGCCGGTTGAAAGAGCTGTTATAAACTCAATTGATGCAATAAGGGCAATGAATGACAGAATCAACAACCTGCCACATGAGGATATAATCGCATGCACAGAAAAACCACACAAGAACAGAGGTCTTTTAGAGGCAATACTAATAAGAGCAAGGTCAAACAATCCATCAATTCTTTCACCTATGCCTAAGGTTGAAAGATAACTTTGAGCAGATATTGTTCCTGTAGAATCTCCGGCTGCAAGGGAAAGATTTCTCTTGCAGCTTTTTATTTCTATAAATAAACTTTTATGTAATTAATTTTTATAAACTTTTGCTTGATTTTCATTTGCATAATCATTAACATAGAAATAAGCAGGATTTTTAAAACAATGATAATGTTTTTTAAAATTGCATATTTCATAAAGGAGGCGGGTTTTAAAAAATGGAAAGTTTTGTACAAAATATGTTTGCTGAGAGAATTGGTGGAAGCAAATTTGGCAAAGAAACAGTGCTGTATAAATTTGAGAAAATTAAAAGAGCAAAAGCCAAGGCAAAAGAGCTTCATCCGGATATGGAGCTAATTGATATGGGTGTTGGTGAGCCCGATGAGAAGGCTGACATGGGTATAATTGGCACACTGGCATATGAAGCCGGAAAGGACGAAAACAGAGGATATGCCGACAATGGAATCTATGAGTTCAAAGTGGCAGCTGCAAAGTATTTAGAAAGAGTGTATGGAGTAAAAGGCATAAATCCGGATACAGAAGTAAACCATGCAATCGGTTCAAAGTCTGCTCTGGCGCTTTTGCCATATGCATTTATAAACCCCGGTGATGTGACTATCATGACAGTACCGGGCTATCCTGTGCTTGGCACAATTACAAAGTGGCTGGGTGGAGAGGTTTACAATGTTCCGCTTTTAAAAGAAAATGGCTTTTTGCCTGACCTGTCTTCAATCCCGGAGGATATCAGAAAAAGAGCAAAGCTAATGTATTTGAATTATCCAAACAACCCCTGCGGTGCTGTTGCAACAAAGGAATTTTTTGAAGAGGTTGTTGAATTTGCTGCAAAGAACAATATCATAGTGGTACATGACGCCGCATATGCAGCCCTTGTGTTTGACGGCTACAAACCTTTGTCTTTCCTATCTGTTGACGGTGCAAAAGAGGTGGGTGTTGAGATCCACTCACTTTCCAAAGCATACAACATGACCGGCTGGAGGCTTGCTTTTGTTGCCGGAAACGAACTTGTGGTAAAGGCATTCGCCGCTGTCAAGGACAACAACGACTCTGGTCAGTTCAAGGCAATCCAGAAAGCAGGAATATACGCTTTAGAGCATCCTGAGATCACCGAGAAAATAAATGAAAAATATTCACGCCGCCATGACCTTTTAGTAAAGACGTTAAGAGAACTCGGATTTGATGCACAAAAGCCAAAAGGGTCATTCTACCTGTATGTTGAGATCCCAAAAGGAATAAAAGGCGGAAGAAGATTTGAAAGTGCTGAGGAGTTTTCCGAATACCTAATAACAGAAAAGTGTATATCAACTGTGCCGTGGGATGATGCAGGGCATTTTGTAAGATTTTCTGTCACATTTGAGGCAAAAACGCCGGAGGACGAAATCAGAGTAATGGAAGAGCTCAAAAAGAGACTTTCGGATATTGAGTTTGAATTTTAAGGAGGTATTTTAAACAATGATAATTACAACAACCCCTTCAATTGAAGGCAAGAAAATTGTGGACTACAAAGGAATTGTGAGCAGCGAGGTCATTGTTGGTATAAACCTTGTAAAGGACTTTATTGCATCCATTACAGACTTATTTGGTGGACGGTCCGGTACCTATGAAAACGAGCTAATCAGGGCAAGAGAGGAAGCTTTGCAGGAACTTCAAAACAGGGCTGCTTTGCTTGGAGCAAATGCAGTTGTGGGAATTGACATAGACTATGAAGTCCTGGGTGCCAAGGGCAGCATGCTTATGGTATCTGTAACCGGCACTGCTGTTGTGGTAGAATAAAAATTTGAAATCAAGGTGAAATTTGAAATGAAAGACAAGCTTCTGGTTGTTGATATTGGCAATACAAACATTGTTTTTGGAGTTTACAGAGGAAAAGACCTGCTTGCAAGCTACAGGATGAAGACAGACAAGGAAAAGGCTGCAGATGAGTTTGGAATCCTGATGACACAGATGCTCGGCTACAATGGAATTTTAGCCAATGAGATTATGGATGTGATAATCTCATCGGTTGTGCCACCAATAATGTATTCATTTGAAAGGGCTGTGCAAAAGTATTTTGGGTGCACACCAATTGTTGTTGGACCGGGAATCAAGACCGGACTTAATATCAAAACCGAAAATCCAAAAGAAGTTGGCTCAGACAGGATTGTAAATGCAGTTGCGGTAAATGAACTCTACGGTGGACCCGCAGTCATAATTGATTTTGGCACTGCAACAACATTTTGTGCTCTTTCTGCAAAGTCAGAATACTTAGGCGGGGCAATAGCGCCGGGTATTAAAATCTCGGCAGAGGCACTTTTTTCTCATGCAAGCCGACTTCACAGAATAGAACTTCAAAAGCCACCAGCAGTAATCGGAAAAAATACAGTCCATGCAATGCAGTCAGGTATTATCTATGGATACGTGGGACTTGTTGACTTTATGGTAAACAAAATCAGGGAAGAGATGAACGAAATGGACGCAAAAGTTATAGCAACCGGAGGGCTTGCAAGGCTCATTGCCCAGGAATCAAAAACAATCCAGATTGTAAATCCCATATTGACCTTAGAGGGCCTGAGAATAATATACTACAAAAACAAACAGCTGAGTGTGTGAAAACTAAAAAGGGGCTGTCCAAAAGTTAATTGGATAGTCCCCTTTTTATGATGTATAGTTTACAACTTATTTAATTTTTTTATTGCTGAGTGAAATTTTAAAATTTTGTTTTTGGACAGCCTCTTTTTTAAATTTCTAACATTCTGTTAAAGCCTTTTGTTGGTGTTAATCAAAAAGCACTGTATATTTCTCGGCAAACCTGCATGGATGATAAGACATCTTTGCTTTTCTTATACCTTCCCTACCCAGGTCCTCTTCTCTGTTGACAAATTCAAAGTCCTGCCAGAACTCCGCCAGAAATTTATTGTTAATAAAAGTATAAAGCCCTTCTATGTCCGGGTCAGCCTTTTCAATGTGAATAACCACTGTATTCTGATTCAGAGGCTCACCAAAAGTAAATGCTTTTATTTTCCCATCAATAAAAATTACCATGCCCTGATATGAAAGCTTATCAAAAAACCTTATGGCTTTTTTAATAGCCAGCTTCTCGAATGTAAGCCCAATATCATCCTTCCCGTTTCTCTTTTCATACCATTCACACTCAAAATCCCAGCAAAGCCTGACAATTTCATCATCAATCCTTTTCCACTCATAACTTTCGCCATAGAGTCGCAGGAACTTGTTTATATGGTTCTTTTTTGCATGGTACTTTTTGCCTCTCAGCTGAACCAGATCGTCAACCCTGTAGACATAGTCAGATAGGTCTCTTTCAAACACGCTTTCAAATTTCATACCGCATTGAGTCAGCATATCGATGGTCTTTCTGGATGCTCTTTTTATCATGAACTTATAACCATTATCTTCAAAGTACCTCTTTGCTTTTTCAATCACATTTGGAAGTTTATCAATATTATTTCCAACAGGGCCATGTAAAAACGGTGGCTGATTGTATGGCTTTGCCATGATTAATAAAAATTCATCTTCCTCTGAAAAGTTAATATCGTAAAAAGGGTCCCACATAAAGAGGTTTGTAAACGTCAGGTCAGCAATCTCCGGTTGAAAAGCTTTAAAATACTCTTCAAAAATTCTTTTGTGAGAAATATCTATCTTGTAAAACTTCATGCTTTTACCCCCATATCGATACAAAAATTTTGAATAAAGTTCAAATAAAATATATAATATTCATATAGAATACTTTGTAAAGCAGAGGATTCAAAAAATGATGGCATACATAGTGCTTTATCCACTCTATTTTCTGAAAGTGTTTTTCCTTGTAAGCTTGATTTTGAGTCTTTTTGGTATATCCTATAGCTCCAAAAAGATACTGGTGGTAAGTTTTATACAGGCACTGTGGGATACTATTGTGTTCAACAATGGTATTAATCTGATGCTTGGTTTAATCCTTATGACCATTTGCCTCATACTTTTATATATCTTATATCTAAAACTTCTACCCTTATATGGTATCATTCTGGGGTTGATTTCGCAATCACTATGTCTTGCGCTGAAGTTTGGTGGATATTCAATAATCAGCACCATAGCTTATAATCTGTCAATTACACCATCTGTCCTAATCTGCGACATCATTACGCTGATAATAGAAATAACAATCATGAGTATCATGCTGCTGGTTGTCAGAAATAAGAAATATTTTCTCTGTGATATCTGTAAACTCCTTTTAACTACATCTGAAAAAAGGAATGAAGCCGGTTATGAAGAAAAATGAACAGACAAAGTTCTGGCTTGCGGTGCTTTTTCTACTACTTCTGATTATATTCCTGCTCATATACTCAATCTATTTTATCAACACAGAACTTATAAAACACATTAAAATTCCTTTGTGGCAGAGAATACTTGTTGTGTATTCATTTACTCTGCTTGCAATTTTGAATCTATTTACTGTTAAGATTCTCTTTTCGGCAATCAGCATACTCAAGGCAACCCTGATTTATAAAGACAATATAAAATCGCTTGACAATTTTATAAATATCCTGAGAGCTCAGCGGCATGAATTCAACAACCATCTACAGATAATCTGGGGACTAATCTGTGTTGGAAAATACGATGACGCTGCACATTATATCGAACAAATCAGCGAAAATTTGAAAAGTACTTCAAAGTTTTACGGGCTCGGGTGTGCAGAGCTCTCAGCTTTGATATTTGCAAAAAGTTCTCTGGCTCAAAAATACGATATAAATTTTGAGTTTCATTCCAGCGTAGATTTTAGCAATCTAAGGTTTGACTCGATGGACCTCATAAATATCTGCGGTAACCTGATTGACAACGCTTTTTATTATGCTGCGTGCTCACTTTCAAAATATGTGCTCTTTGAAATAAATGACACAGGCAGTCAAATTGAAATTGTCATTACAAACTCGGGTTCATACATTGAGGACTGCAAAAAAGAAAAGATATTTGAGTTTGGATATTCAACAAAAAATTCAACCGGATTAGGTCTTTTCATTGTAAAGTCCACGGTTGAAAAATACAGCGGGCAGATTGAGGTCTTTTCAGAGTACAAAAACTACGATAAACATGAAAAAGAAGGATACACAACATTCAGGGTAATTCTGCCCAAAAAAATATAACCTCTTCTTTTGCTTGTTGAAGAGGTTATATTTTTATCTTTAAACTCTTCACTTATTTGCCTTTAAAATGGCGGAGAAGGAGGGACTCGAACCCTCGCGCCGGTTTTACCCGACCTACGCCCTTAGCAGGGGCGCCTCTTCACCACTTGAGTACTTCTCCGTGTAACTTAAAACTTACATCTTTTATTATAACCTAAATATTTTTTCCCGTCAAGGCTGAACAATCACTTTCAGCTGTCTTTCATATTTTCCACTCAGAGCCTGAAAAAGCTCTCCCAGTGAAATCCTATGAGTTATCAGATGCTTTAAATTAATCTTTTTGCTTTCAAGAAGTTCAACTGCAAGCCTTTGCGTAAACGGATTTACAAACGACCAGTAAACCCTTGCCTCTTTTCTGAACATCTCAAAAGGCTTTATAAAAACCTCTGTTCTCGGAGACGGAACAGAAAATACAAGCAGCTGACCACCTTTTTCAAGCTTTTCAAACGCCATTTCAATGCTCTCTTTTGTCCCCGCACATTCAATCACAATGTCAAATTTAGAATCATCATTGGCATCAATTATATCTTTTATACCCTGAGCTCTGGCTACCTCTTTTCTGAATTCTTCTATCTCATACCCGTAGATTTTATCAACACCATGCAATTTCAAAATTTCAAGCATGGTAAGCCCAATCGGACCAAGACCAATTATCAGTACCTTATCGGTGGCTTTCAACTCAAGTTTTTCAATTCCATGGAGGCAGCACGCAAGGGGCTCTGCCAGTGCTGCCTCCTCAAAGCTTATATCCTCAAACAATATCGCCTGCTTTTCAGGAACCACAGCATATTCTGCAAAGCCACCGTTTAGATTCACACCCAGTGCCAATAAGTTTTCACAGAGTTGAACCTTTCCACTTCTACAGAATTTGCACACTCCACAGTAAATATTCGGGTCAATGCTCACCTTGTTGCCTACTCTAAAGAGCAAACTCTTTGTCTCAACCACTTCCCCGCAAAACTCATGCCCCAGAATAACAGGGGGCGTGACTTTTGCAGAACCTTCCGCACCATTGAATATATGCACATCTGTTCCACATATTCCACATGCCCTGACTCTTACCAGAATTTCGCCTTCCCTTAGCACCGGCAATTCCATTTCCTCTACCCTTAAATCCCTTTGACCGTAAAATACTGCTGCCTTCACTTTTTCACCCTTCTTTTTCAACCAGGGATATTTTCTATCTTTGAGTTTAACACTTTTTACCCCAATTTTTCAATCGAATTTTATCCTTTCTTTGTTGAACTTTGCAACTCCAATCACAGTATCCGCTCCACCATAATATACCCAGACCTCATCGCCAACCTCTGCATGACCGCAGCTAAAAACCACATTTGGTATGTATCCATTAACTTCCCATGAAAGCTCCGGTTCCAATATTGGCTCAGAAAACCTTGATAATACTTTTGTGGGGTCTTTGGGGTCAAGCAGCACAGCACCCAGCCTGTACACATTTTTATTGTCAGCTGCATGGTATATGACAAGCCATCCAAACCTGACCCTGATTGGCGGTCCTGCAACGCCTATTCGGTTGCTCTCCCATGAATTTTCTCTCACTGTAAGTATCTGCACATGGTCCGTCCAGTGAATCAGATCATCTGAAAATGCAAGCCACATGTTGGGATATCTCCTGTGGAACATCACAAACCTGCCATTTATTTTCTCGGGGAAAAGAGCTGCGTCCTTGTTGGGTTCATCAAGCGCAACTCCTATTCTTTCCCATTTTATTAAGTTGCTGGACTTTGCAATCATTATCCTGAAATCGCCATCATATCTTCCACCAAAGCCGGTATAAGTCATGTAAAATGTCCCGTCAATCTCAACAATCCTCGGATCCTCTATTCCCCTTCTCTCCTGGTCATTTTCAGCCACCATAACAGGCCTGTCAAATCTGTAAAAGTTAATACCGTCTGTTGAAACTGCATATCCAATTGTTGAGACATACTCTCCATAATCCCGGTGAGGCGGAATATTGGTGGCTCTGTACATCAGATGAAATAGCCCTCTGTGATATATAGCAGCTGCGTTGAAAACCGCTGCTCTTTCCCATTCATTCTCTTTTTTAGGTCTTAGCACAGGCTTGTCTGTCACTCTCTGAAGCTTAAACATAAAAGTATCTTGCGCCCCCTTTTGTCTTTCAATAAAAAATTCTCTTCTGGATTTTTCATCACATAATTTTAATTGAACTTTTGAAAATTGCAATTGAAAAAAATCCTGTCCATAAGACCAGCTTTTTTGAAAATTGCTCTGTAGCATAAAGAACAATAAAAAGCCCCCTTTTTTGTCAAGGAGGCATAGAATATTTTATAAAGTAGTTTTCAGTTTGCAAGCACATAAACTTTTACACGTCGCACACCAAATTTGTACGCATCCTTTTCAACAAATACGTCAATCCTGTTGCCTTTTATTGCCGAACCTGTGTCAAGAGCGGTTGCAAATCCATACCCCTCAACATAAAGCCTTGTGCCAAGTGGAATCACACGCGGGTCAACCGCAACAACACCACGTCTAACCCTGTGCCCTGTTGCGGTTCTGCCATAGTCAGGATGACCAGGCTTTTTCCCTGTGTCGCTTGGTGAAAGAGTATATGCTGTTGCAATCATAGTGTAGACCTTTTTGTATCTTACAATTTCACCTCTTGAGGTCTTGAACCACTTTACTGCTCCAACTTCAACAATTCTTGGCTTTGGACTTTTTACTATCTTCTGAGCTATCAGCTTTCTTTCAATCTCTTTCCCATCTTCCACAACAACCCTGTATGTTTTCTCAAGCACTCCATTCTGACCCTGCTGAACAACCTTTTGTTTACCATAATCCATACTGTAATTTGTCTTTGTTATTGTAGAAAATGGTATGCTTTGTTTTTCAACTATTACCTTCTCACTTACGCGTGTAATTTTTATCACAGTGGGTTTGTCCAGAATCTGGGACAGTGGTAAATTTACTTTGTCTGCTTTTCCAAGCGTTATGCCCGCTTTTTTGATAGCATCTTCAACTGTACCAGCCGGGATATATATCACCTTTTCACTGCCATCCGCCAGAATCTTTACTTCAAAAGCTCTTTTTATAACAATTTTAGTATCCTCGTCAATTTTTGAGTCCAGAGCAGGGCTAACATAATCATCCCCGGTCACATTAATTCCATTTTCTTCTAAAACTTCCCTTACTGTTGACTTGATTGTTTTATAATAAAAGGTCTTCCCGTCGATTGTCACACTTACCTCTTTTATCAGTGCCTGTGCTGTCATTGCGCCAAGCAGGATGGACAGGACAAATACAATGACAAAGGCAAGGATAAGCTTCTTTATGTCCCCTGGCTTTGCCACAAGGCACCTGAGAATATTCATAATCAACCTCCCATAAAATGGAATTTTTTTCTTCAAAACTTCTCTGTTATTTTAATTTAAAAAAATTTTTTTGTCAAATAACATGAAAAGTCAAGAAATTTTCTTGACTTTCACATCTTTCTTATTAGAATTTTGTACCTTTTGCCCACATATTATACATAAATTTTATTAAGTTTTACTCAATAACTTCTCCATTCACACTTTGAACTTTTAATTTTCTCTGTTTATTCTATCAAAACAGGACTAAAATAGATATATGAAAAGACTCTTTTAAAAGAGAGATGATGTAAATAATGATTGGTTTTTTGAAATATCTTGTTTATGAATACACTGCTGCAGGAATATTTCTGATTCTGTTGATTGAAGGGCTTGGAATACCTTTCCCAACCCAGATAGCTTATCTTGGTGCGGTTGCACTTTTAAATCTCAAAAAATACAGTCCCTTTGCACTTATTATGCTAATTTCTCTTGGAAACCTGTGTGGAAATCTTATTATCAATCTGCTTTTGAGAACCGGCAGAAATTCAATTGTAAATTTCTTTGAAAAATTGCTGAAAATAAAGAAAGAAACTCTGAGCTCTGTCAACAATTTTTTTGTAAAGTATGGAATATTTGCTGTCCCGGTTGCAAGAATAATTGGCATACCGCGCACACCTATTATTTTCCTGGCAGGAATTAGCAAGATGAACTTTTACGAATATGCAATCTCATCGTTTATCGGTGATACAATCTGGGCTACCTTTTATGTATATTTCTACTGGTACGGATTTAACTTCTTTAGCTTTTTGTACAAAAAAGATATGAGACTCTTCTGGGCTGCAATTTGTGCTGTGGCTGCTCTGGTAGCACTTGTATGGGCAATCTTTTTTAAATTATTGGCAAAAAAGAAAAAGGTGTAAGGTCTATTTGCCTCACACCCTACTCTTCATCCACTTCAAGAAGTTCTGGAAGGGTTACATTTGATATTCCACCAGAAAGATTGTATACCTTTCTAAACCCGTTTTGCTGCAAAATATTCTGTGCTATGTTTGAACTAACACCGCTGTTACAGTATACAATTATTGGCTTATCTTTTGGAAGCTGGTTCATATTTTGATATATCATTTCAAGCGGAATGTTGATTGCGCCCTTTATATGTTTCTTCTGATACTGCTCAGGTGTTCTCACATCAAGCACAATAAAATCTTCACCGTTTTTCATCTTCTGAAGAAGCTTTTCCTGTGTGCAGTTAAACTTTTTCCTATCAAGGAAGTTTGACATAACCATGCCAACATAGTGAATTGGATCCTTTGCAGATGAAAATGGTGGTGCATATGCCAAATCAAGCTGAAATAGGTCATCTGCCGTAAGCCCCGAATATATGGCAGTTGCAAGAACATCAATTCTCTTGTCAACACCTTTTGTCCCGACAATCTGCGCACCTATGATTTTGCGCGAGCTCAGTTCACAAAGTGCCTTTATGGTCATCTTCTCAGCACCGGGAAAAGCCTGGGTTATATGTGGCTTTGTTATATGCCCGACCTCATATTCAATACCATCCTGCTCTGCCATCTTTTCTGTATATCCCGTTTGCGCAACTGTCAGATCAAACACCCTGAAAATAGATGTAGCCAGAATCCCGTTGAACTTAAGACTCCCACCTGTTGCGTTTTCTCCTGCAATTCTGCCCATCTTATTGGCTGTTGAGCCAAGGGGTACATACATGGTTCTGCCATTTAGCTTGAAATACACAGCGGCACAGTCGCCTGCTGCAAAGATACCTTCTATGTTTGTTCGCATATACTCATCAACCTTTATGGCACCATTTTGTAAAAGCTGGATGCCAGAGTCTTTCAAAAACTCTGTATTTGGCTTAACACCAACAGAAATCAAAACAATGTCACACAAAACCTTTGTGCCGTCACTTAAAACTGCTTCTTTGTTGAAGCCTGCGCTTTCTCTTATCTCAACTACAGATGTGCCTTTTTTGATTTCTATTCCTTTTTGCAAAAGATATTCCTCAACAAGCCTTGCCATATCACTGTCAAGATTTGGCAGTATATTATCCTGTTTTTCAACAATCAAAACCTTAAGACCCAAGGCAGAAAATGCCTCTGCCATCTCAAGTCCTATATACCCACCACCTACAATCAGGGCTTTTTCAGGTTTTTTTACTTCAATATACTCTTTTATTCTATCAGCATCCTTTACATTTCTGAGAACAAACACCCCATCTAAATTCACACCTTTAACAGGTGGTAAAACAGCTCTTGCCCCTGTTGCGATTATGAGCCTGTCAAACCTGTCTTCAAAGCTGACACCTGTTAACAGGTCTTTTACTACAACCGACTTTGTTTTGGTGTCCACTTTCAATACTTCATGGTTTGTTTTCACATCCACATTGAACTTTTTAAAATACTCAGCATCCCTTGGAACAATGCTTTTTCTGTCCTTTATAACACCTGAAATATAATAAGCCAGTGAACAGCCAGAATATGATATGTCTGTGTCCCTGTCGTATACAACAATCTCGGCTTTATCATCGTTTCGCCTTATCTTCATTGCAGCTGTCATCCCGCCTGCAACAGCCCCAATTACAATATATCTCATTTTTTGAGCCACTCCTTTTAGAAAATTTTAATATTCAAATTTAATATACCCTTTTAAATCGAAGTGTAAAATCCATTTGATTGTAAAATTTTACCTTAAAAATATTTTTACAATTTTGCAACAGAAAACACCAATTTGTGTGGGATAATATTAATTGAAAGAAGCCAAATCTAAACAAAATGCAAAGAGGTGATGGGCGTGAAAAAATTTAAAGTCATCGTCGGAGCTGTGTTAATTATAGCTCTGATCTTGAGTATGAGCCTTGCATTTGCAGGTGGAAGCAAAGCAGTAAAACCAGCCACTTTAAAAGCTTCCCTGACAAAGCTCTGTTTTGGCGGGCAGGGCAAAGGCTTTGGTGTTGACTTAAATATTGGCAGCGTCATTGAAAGCATCCTGGGAATGAAGAAAGAGGACATTCAAAAACAAATCCAGAGCGGAAAGACATTTTTAGACATTCTAAAAGACAAAGGCCTGACGCTGGATCAGTTCAAATCAAAGCTTCTGGATGCACTCTACAGCAAGATTGACCAGGCTGTTAAAGATGGCAGGATTACAGGTGATACTGCAAATATTCTAAAGCAAAATCTCAAACAAAAACTTGACAGCTGGGATGGAAAAACTCCATTTTTCGGATTTAAAGCTTCTGGCAGAGGCTTTGGAAAGGGATTTTTCGGGCTTGACATGATGAATGACATTGCAAATGTGCTTGGTATGACAAAGGACCAGCTTTTGAGCGAACTTCAAAGTGGAAAGACTTTGCAGGATATTCTAAAGGCAAAGAATATATCAGAGCAGGATTTCAAAAACAGGTTAATTGCACTTGAAAACTCGCAAATAGACAAACTTGTGACAGATGGCAAAATAACAAAAGACCAGGCTACTTTGATGAAAGAAGCCATTAAAAACAAAATTACAAACTGGGATCTGTCAAAAGGATTTGGCAAAAGAGGCTTTAAAGGTTCTGGTAAAATGGGACCTGGCAGAATGCATGGATTTGGAAAGATGTTCAGAGGATTTGGAAACAAGCAAAACTTAAACCAGAATACCAACACCAATACAAATATCCTTCCACAGAACCTAACTTTTTAAAATACTAAACAAAAACGGTCCGGGGAAACAGGTTAATTTTCCCCGGACCATTTTTTTATCAAAAGTCATAAAAACATGAACCGCCAATAAACTCTCTTATTATTGACTGTGGTGGAATCTCTCTCTCATCTTCCACAGAGAGTATAAAGCTCAGAAAATGCAAAAGCCTTTGCGCTTCGGAATACTCTTCTTCGTCTTTTGTAATTGTTTTTAAAAGCGGCACAGCATACTTTTTCAAAACTGCAAGCTCGTAAATGAGTGCAGAGTTAAACATGGCATCGGCCATCTCCTGGTATGGAAATATATTTTTCTCCTCTCCGTTTCGCACAGATGGCCACATAGAAATTGTCCTTTTTGCTGTAGCACCTCTTGTTCGCGCATCCCTTACAATTCTTCGAAGTATTCTGTAGTCAGTTGTCTGGATTCGGTTGTGTTTGTCAAGGTTGAGGTGTGTAAGTGCACTTACATATATCCTGAATTTGTTTTTGTCATCAATCATAGGCGTAAGCCTGCTGTTTAACCCGTGAATTCCTTCAATTATAATTATATCATTTTCCTCAAGTCTTACTTTTCTCTGAAAAGTTCGCCTGCGGTTTATAAAATCAAATTTTGGCAGAACAACCTCTTTGCCAGAAATCAGGTCTTTCAGCTGCGCATTGAAAAGTTCTATATCAATTGCTTCAATTGATTCATAGTCAGGCTTGCCATTTTCGTCAAGCGGAACCTTGTCTTCATAAAAATAATCATCAAGTCCAATGTAAACCGGATTTTTGCCATTTACCTTGAGCTGTATTGCAAGCCTGTGTGCAAAGGTTGTCTTGCCCGAAGATGATGGACCGGAAATAAGAACAACTTTTATATCAGGATTTTTTGAAATTTCATCGGCAATGTATGCAATCTTCTTTTCATGAAGAGCTTCTGAAACCCTTATGAATTCTCTAATCTGCCCGCTTGAAATTACCTCATTTAGTTCACCAACATCTGTAACTTTAAGTATTCTGCCCCAGTTTTTGTATTCGTGATATACAGCAAACAATTTTTTATTCTCCACAAACTTCTGAAGCTCATAAGGATTGGATTTGTCAGGATAAAGCAAAACCATACCATCCTGGTACCGAATCAAATCAAAGATTTTCAAATATCCTGTTGATGGAACCATGTGTCCGTAAAAGTAATCAACAAAATCACCACAGTAGTAAATGTAAACATGGCTGTTCTCAGAAAATTTTATTGTCCTTGCCTTGTCCAAATACCCTATGCTTTCAAAAAGTCTTACTGCTTCCTCTTTTGTAACCTTTTCTCTTCTGAAAGGAATGTCAGCTTCAATTATCTGGTGCATTTTTTGCTTTATCAAAAGTATATCCTCATCACTCAATTTCCTGTTTTCCACCTCACAGTACAAACCTTTTGAAAGTGAATGCTGGACATTTACAGCCTCTTTAAAAAGGGTTCTTGTTGCCACAATCAGCACAAAAATGAGACTTCTTCTGTAAATTCTCATTCCGTCTTCCTGTGTCATATCAATAAACTGTACTTTGCAGTCTCTTGAAATAACATATTTCAGCTCCTTTATCTCATTGTCAACCTTTGCAGCAACAATGGGTGTTCTGAAATTCTTCTGAAATTCTCTGGCATAATCAATAAGCGCAGTACCAGCCGGGACATCCCGGTACTCATTTGTATCAGCAAAAAATACCCTGGCAGTTCCTTTTGCTTCCTGCATCATTTGATCTCTCCCCTGTTCTTCAATTTTTCCTCATACATTCGCATATCCGCAATCTTCAAAAGCTCATCAAGACTGTTTGTATCATCAGGATACACTGCAATACCACAGCTAACCCTTATTGGCTTTGGCAGCTGTTTTTCTGATTCTTCTTCAATCAGCTTTTTTATACTTTTAATTCTATCCTCTATGGCTTCCTGAGTGCAGTTTTTGAATATCACAGCAAATTCATCCCCGCCAAGCCTTGCAGGGATATCGATCTTTCTTATATTATCCCGTATAATCCTGGCAATAAGTCTTATAGCCCTGTCACCAATAGCATGACCGTAAAAATCATTGAGAAACTTCAAATTATCCATGTCAAAAAAGGCTAAACAAAATTTACCCTTATACCTGTCACACGAAATTGACTCCAGAATCAGCTCTTTAATAAAATACCGCCTGTTGTAAAGCCCAGTAAGTTCATCCTCCAAAGAAAGATTTTTAATCTTTTCAATCCTCTGTATCTGATGCAAAAGCGCCTGAGAAAAGTTTCTGAAAATCAAAAGTCCATCCGCAAGCTCTGAATTTAAGTTGAAGTTTTCTTTCCTTGTATAACATATCAAAAAACCGGCAATCTTCTTTTGCGAAAAAACAGGTACAAGCACTGCTTTTTTGTTATTGTCAAGTTTATTTATATAAAATTCATTGCTAAATTGAATCACCTTTTTCAATCCCTGAATATCCAAAACCTGAATATCTGGCTTGCTTTTAAAATATTCTTCATCTATTTTTAATTCAATCTGGTCTTTAAAATTATCAAAGTTCCTTTCAAAATTCTCTCCTTTAGTAGAGATTAATTCAAAGTAATCATCTTCTCTGTGATAGTAAAAGCATATTCTTTCAAATTGACCCGAGTATATATCATAAACAAAATCAACAAGCAAATCAAAACTTTTCTGTACATCAAGTTTCTCTTTCAAAACCTCATTGCTAAACATTGATAGCTTTTGTAAAAAGTTGTACCTTTTTAGAATTACATTCAAAAAAACTGCTATGAACAAATAAAGCAGAGCAAGATTCTGAATTGTATCAGCTATTAAAACTCCTTTTCTTTTAAGAAGGACAATGAACATCTCTCCGGCTAAAAAGCTCAGAACAAAAGCTTTCAGCTGCCATGCACTTTTTTGTCTGTACTTTTTAATAAACAGAAAACTGCAAATCCCAAGTCCAAAGACAATCAGAAATTCAAACACCAAGTATAAATAAGTTGGTGTCGATTGAGATAGCAAAAAAAGCTTTTTGCCATACGCTCTTGTCAGCACAAATCCTGCAATTCCTGCTGCGGCTGCAGCAACATTTGAAAGTATTGAATATTTTGAAAAAAATTCTTTTACTCTGCTTTCCAGTATTGCAGAAAAAAGAATGGAGTAAACAATCAAAATCTTTAAGTAAAATCCTAAAAATACCATTGATTGGATATAGTGCAAATCATATATCATTTGCTCTTCTACGTTTAAAACATAAACAAATTTCAAAATTGTAAGAGCAGCAAATATTTTACTGAAGTTGTGCAGCAGCACTTCACCAAGTTCTTTTTGCAGTATTATTGATAAAATAAATATTCCACACAGGGCAACAAACCCAACAATCTCAACAGATTTGTAAATATAAAACTCAAAAATCCCAGAATCATTTGCAAAGCTCTGTGCAAAAGCCAGGTTTGGATATGAAAAAATTAAAAGCGATAAAACCCAAATTATACCTTTCTTCATTTCTAACATCCTCAATTAAAAACCCGGAGAATAAAAAGTAGTGATTTTATTATACTTTTTTTGATAAAATTTTAAAAGGGGTTGTCAAACAAGAAATATCAAGTACTTAGCTCTGGAAAAAAGTTTTATCTTTTTCTCTCTTTGTATTCTTTTCTGTCATTCAAAGGAAAATTCTTTAAGTTCCATCAGATGTGTCAGCATCAAAATACTTGAAAGAAGATGAGCTTCGCCAATATAAGGTTTAAGAACTGTTGTAATCTGGGAGGTCAAAAGCTGCTGGCCTTCTAAAATTATCATTTGTAACTTATCCTCCCTATGTAAACTTTTGTTACACTTTTCTGTATTATATTCAATAAAAATGTATGTATTAATAAAATTATTATTTTTCAGACTAATCTTCCTGAAAAGCAGAAAATAATAAATGGCTGTGCGACCAGCTTCGATATAACCCTCCTGGTGAAATAGTAAGCCCGGCAGGCTCCTGTCATGCACCCCTGCGGCACACGCGAAAAAGCTGCTTACCGTTGCTTCCTTCCGGACCTGGCGGGGTTCACAGCCCTCGCGTTGCGCAGGACACAACCATCCTCGCCCCGGCTCACCCTCAATGCCAACAGGGTTATACCTCATGCTGGCTATTCGACCCCGCTGTAGCGGATTGCGGGTTACAGGGCACCGCTACCTCCCCGTCATAGCACAGCCAAATCTCTATTTTGGTTTCTTTAGAAAAGCATTTACACAGTAAAATTATACTCCCAAACAATATCAAAATCAACCGTAAAAAATTTACTGACCATTTGCCTGGGTCAGCCAGACATGTGCAAGCTCAAGCGCCTTGTACAGGTTCTCTGCCTCACCTTTTTTTACAACTCTCTCTTTTACAGTAAGCTTCGGATTGTTTATTTGAAGCTCAACAGAAAGCGGTGATGATATCTTGTGGCCTTTATACTCTTCTGCGCCCAAAACCACAAGCACTGCAATAAATTTATCATTTGGCCGACCATAATGAATCAGGTTATTTCTTATCTTGTATACTTCTCTGCCTCTATATTTAAAAACCTCAGGTAGATACACAGCAATATCATCTCCTAAATCAAGTTTTTTCTCAAAACTCCCATAGTGGATATGATACTAAACTTCAAGGTTCATTTCAAGCACTTAAACAAAATTCTTCTTCCACCTTGCCAGACTCTCACGTATTTCATATGTTACATCCCTGTTCAGCAGCTCTGGAAGAATTACAAAAATTCTATCATTTTTTGCTCTGTTTATATCTGCTTAAAAAAGGTTTTTTACATAAATAACCATATCACGATAAACAAAAAGCAGGGAAATTGAGCTTATTTCCCTGCCAAATACCTCTCTTGCTGTTTTTTTTGTTCAATCAGGTTCTTTGCAGCGTTTTTTACGTGAAGTTTCATATATTCTTCAGCTTTATCAGGATCCCTGTTCACAATTGCTTCATATATAAGCCTGTGCTCCTGCATTGCCTCTTCAAGCCTGCCGGGTGTTTCAAACGATGTTGCCCTTGCTTTAATAATATAGCTGTGAAATGTTGATAAAACATGCTCCAAGGGTTTGCTCTTTGATGCTTTGTAAATTAGCTGATGAAACATCGAGTCTGTCTTCATAACTTTTGGAATATCCTTTCTTCTTGTATAAAGCTCCATAAGGGTTATTATTTCCGTCAGCTCATCCTCTTCGTCCTTTGTAATTTTCTGGGCTGCCCAGCGTGCAGCCAGCCCATCCAATAGCATCCTTATTGTGTATATATCTTCTATATCCTGAGCAGTAACACCTGCAACAAATGCACCCTTGTGAGGGATAGAATACACAAGCCCTTCCAGCTCAAGCTGTCTCAAAGCCTCTCTTATAGGTGTTCGTGAAACACCAAGCTCCTCTGCCAGCTTTACCTCAACAAGGGGATCACCCGGCTTTAAAATACCCATCAAAATCCTTTCTTTGATGACTTCAAATATCTTTTCATAGAGCGGAGAATAATTTCTTTCCTTTTCATCCGAATGATTGTAAACCATTCAAAATCACCTTCATAAACCATTTTAGTCTTTACAGGCTTTCCATTGCACGAATAACAGCATCAGCAAACTCTTTTGTACCAGTTGAACCACCGAGGTCATATGTAACCTCTTTGCCTTCTTTTATAACCTTTGCAACCGCCTTTTCTACCCTGTCCGCCGCCTCAAGCTCACCAAGATACCTCAGCATCATAACACCTGAGAGAATTGTTGCGGTTGGGTTTGCCATGTTTTGCCCTGCTCTTTTTGGTGCTGAACCGTGGATTGGCTCAAACACAGCACCATCCTCACCAATGTTAGCACCCGGTGCTATTCCAAGACCCCCCACAAGACCTGCCGCCAAGTCTGAAAGAATATCACCATACATGTTTGGCATAACCAGAACATCATAATTCTCAGGGCTTTGAACAAGCTTCATGCTCATTGCATCAACAATCATATCTTCAAATTCTATGTCAGGATAGTCCTGAGCCACCTTTCTTGCACACTCCAAAAATAATCCATCTGTTAGTTTTTGAATATTTGCCTTGTGTACAGCTGTAACCTTTCTTCTCTTTTCTCTTCTTGCAAGCTCAAATGCATACCTTACAATGCGCTCGCTTGCTTTTCTTGTTATAATTTTAACACCAACTGCTGCATCATCGCCTGCCATGTACTCAATGCCTGCATAAAGGTCTTCTGTGTTCTCTCTGACAATTATCAAATCCACATTTGTATACCTTGAAGGAACACCTTCGTAGGATTTCACCGGTCTTACGTTAGCATATAAATTGAGTGCCTGTCTTAGTGCAACATTTACACTTCTAAAACCAGTCCCAACAGGTGTTGTGATTGGTCCTTTTAACGCAACTCTGTTCTTTTTTACACTCTCAAGAACATGGTCTGGAAGCGGAGTGCCATACTGCTCCATAACCTTTTCGCCTGCTTCAACAACTTCCCACTCAATCTTCACACCCGATGCATCCAGAACCCTTCTTGCAGCTTCTGTAACCTCTGGACCTATCCCATCACCGGGTATAAGAGTGATTGTATAGCTCATTTGAAATCCCCCTCAATAAAATTATTTTTAACAGAATACAGAGGGGATTTCTTCTCCCCTCTGTGCTATGTTTTTAGTTTTTTCCCTGTGCCTTTGTCAGGTTCAAAAGCCCGCCGTGCAAAATCATCTTTCTCTGTCTTTCTGTGAGATTTAAAACCATCCTGTATTTTAAGCCTTTTGTTACATTTTCTATTATTAAAACATCATTCTTCTCAATCTGTTCCCTTGCATTTTCAATCTTCAGCTCATCCATCTCTTCAATTGTATCATAATCGTCTGGATTTTCAAACACCATTGGTATAATTCCATTGTTAATTAAATTTGCCATATGAATTCGCGCAAAGCTCTTTGCCAGAACCCCTTTTACTCCAAGATAAAGCGGAACAAGCGCTGCATGCTCTCTTGACGAACCCTGACCGTAGTTTATACCACCCACAATAAAGCCGCCACCATTCTCGCGTGCTTTTTTGGGAAAATCCGGGTCACATGGTGTCAGGCAATAATCAGATAGATACGGTATGTTTGACCTGTAAGGCAAAAGCTTTGCATTCGACGGCATTATATGGTCGGTTGTGATATTGTCGCCAAGCTTTACCAGCACCTTCCCAACCACTACCTCCGGCAGTGGTTTTCCCTGCGGGAATGGCTTTATATTTGGTCCTCTTATTACCTCAACCTCATCCGGTTTTTCAGCAGGTGGCACTATCAGGTTATCATTTATCAAAAAGCTCTTTGGCATCTCAACCTGTGGCTCATCGCCTAAGGTTCTTGGGTCTGTTATATAGCCTGTTATTGCTGATGCTGCAGCAGTCTCAGGGGATACAAGATAAACCTTTGCAGAAGGTGTCCCGCTTCGACCTTCAAAGTTTCTGTTGAATGTCCTGAGTGAAATACCGTTTGTTCTTGGTGCCTGACCCATACCTATACATGGACCACATGCACATTCTAAAATTCTTGCGCCGGCTGAAACTAAAGATGCAAGAGCCCCATTTTGTGCAAGCATGTTCAAAACCTGTTTTGAACCCGGCGATATAACAAGTGATACATGCTCAGCCACTGTCTTTCCTTCTAAAATCTTTGCAACCTTCATAAGGTCTTTGAAGGATGAATTTGTGCAGCTTCCAATTGCTACCTGGTCAACCCTGATGTTTTTGAGCTCGGCCACAGGCACAACATTGTCGGGGCTGTGCGGGCATGCCGCAAGCGGCACCAGGCTTGACAGGTCTATTTCAATCTCCTCATCATATACAGCATCAGGGTCAGGTAAAATCTCAACAAAGTCAGCTTCTCTGCCCTGTGCTTTCAAAAATTCATATGTCACCTGGTCAGATGGAAATATCGAAGTTGTTGCACCAAGCTCTGCACCCATATTTGTAATTGTTGCCCTCTCCGGAACAGATAGCGTCTTTACACCTTCACCTGTGTATTCGAAAATCTTACCAACGCCACCTTTTACAGTGAGTCTTCTCAAAAGTTCCAGGATAACATCTTTTGCAGAAACCCAGGGCTGAAGTCTTCCTTTCAGGTTCACTTTTACAATCTTTGGCATAGTCAAATAATACTCGCCACCACCCATTGCAACCGCAACATCCAAGCCGCCTGCACCAATTGCAAGCATTCCTATTCCACCTGCTGTTGGTGTGTGGCTGTCTGAGCCAAGAAGTGTTTGACCCGGCACTGCAAACCTTTCTAAATGAACCTGATGGCAGATTCCATTTCCGGGTTTTGAGAAGTAAATGCCGTGTTTTTTTGCAACTGTCTGTATGTATAAATGGTCATCCGCATTTTCCGGTCCTGTTTGAAGTGTGTTGTGATCAATATAGGCAACAGAAAGTTTTGTCTTTACTCTGTCAATCCCCATTGCTTCAAACTGAAGATAAGCCATTGTACCTGTTGAATCCTGAGTCAGGGTTTGGTCAATCCTGATTGCTATTTCTTTGCCCGGTATCAAATCACCTTTGACAAGGTGCTGCTTTATAATCTTTTGCGCAACGCTCAAACCCATCTACTTCAAAACCTCCTGCCAGCTTTATTTTGTTTTCGATACCCTCTATATTATATCATTAAAGTATACCTGTATACAAGAGCGTGAATCCAAAAATCCCCTTCCCGGCTCTATGCCAGAAAGGGGACATAATCTTTAAGGATTTAGCTTCTGTTTGAATCTCTGAACACCATTTTTAATCTCGATTATTACCGCAGACTTTTTTGCATTATGCTTTGCATCTATTGAGATAATTCCAGTAATTCCCACAAAATTCCTGGTGCTTTCAAGAGCTTTGCGAAGTTTTTCTCTGTCGGTTGTAGAGTTTGCTCTTTTTATTGCATCTGCTATAAAGTAACCCAAATCATAACCCAGTGCTGAAAGTGCATTTGGTTCAATCTTATACTTTTGCTGATATCTTTTTCTAAAATCCTGAACTTTCTTATCTGTGTCCTGGGAAGAATAATGTGTTGAGAAAAAGATATTTGTTGCATATTTGCTCCCTGCTTTCTCCACAACCTTTGGGTCGTCAAACCCGTCTGCCCCCAGAATTGGCATCCACATTCCAAGCTCCCTTGCCTGTTTTATTATAAGCCCTGCATCATCATAATAGACCGGAACAAACAAAGCCTGTGGATTTTTATCACGAATCTTTGTCAGGATTCCATTAAAATCCTTTTCACCTGATGTAAAAGCTTCCTGTGCAACTACTTTGCCGCCATTTTTTGTAAATGTCTCTTTGAAATTCTTGTATAGTCCCTTGCTGTAATCTGATGATGCATCATAGATAATTGCTGCTGTTTTTATCTTTAACGTTTTCAGTGCAAAGTTAGCCATTACACTTCCTTGGAATGAGTCATTGAAGCAGATTCTGAACACATACGGTTTTGTCCTGCCCGTCCTCTCATCAACCGTTACCAGATCATCTGTAGCAGTTGGAGATATAATAGGAATTTTGTATCTTGTTGCAGCAACCGAAGCTGATTTTGTTGCGCCCGATGTCACAGAGCCCAATATTGCCAGCACATTTTCTTTTGTTGCAAGCCTTGTTGCAATATTCAGTGCCTCTGTTTTGTCAGATTTGTTATCAAATATAACAAGCTCTATTTTCTTTCCCAGAACTCCACCTTTTTGATTGATCTCTTCAACTGCCATCTTTAGCCCTTCCAAAGTCCTCTGTCCGTACTGCGCAACAACACCAGAAAGTTCAATGTCAACCCCAAGCCTTATGGTCTTTGAGCCCGAAGCAAAAGCAAGAGAAAAAAGGCTCAGGACAAAGCAAAAAATAACCAGAATAGCCAGGGCATTTTTGAAAATAAGCTTTTTCATAGAAAACCATCCTCCCATCCTAAAAATTTATTCACACACTACTAAAGAAGGGCAAAGGAAAACCCCTCCAAAAGGCCACCTTTGCCCTTTTGCGCATATTCAAACTGCGCGTTTGAAAATATTTTAATTTAACAAGACAAGCTCTGTCAATATATATTTTAGACAGGGATTATGCTATTTCTGCACTACCTGGCTGTCTAAATTCACTGACTTTGCGTACTCATATGAGATTAGTTCACGCAACGGGGTTTGCTTCCATCCAACTTCCTGGTGAGACAGCTCTGAAATAGCACTGCATGTTTTGTCTTTCAATGTATCAATGACCATATTAATTGTCTGCAATTCTTCTGGGGTAAATACTGATAGGTCGTAGTTGCCTTTGCTCTTAATCTTTGTTTGGATTGCCCCATCAGGAGTCTCATATTCTTCAACAGTGTATTTATCACTTGGGTATGCTGCTATTTCTTTGTATGCAAAATTTTCAATCACTGGCCCATAAGCATATTTGATGTATCTTAAGCCAGTTATTGAACGTAAACAACGTTTAAAGTGCATAAAATCAATATACCACAAAAACTTATTAAGACTGCTCAAATATAGATTTTCAACTTTTTCAGCAATGTAACTTATCAAGTTCTCCAGCTTTTCAAAGTCAAACCTTCTGAAGCCATTGTAGATATCTTCTGGGTGTTCAAGTGCTGCAGAGATGATTCTTTTCTTCAATTCAGCAACAGAGTCTTTGATTTTCTCCCTTGTTTTTTGATATGTTCTTTCAGTTATTCTCCTTGATTTAAACGCTTCTTCCACCTTTTCTTTGAAAAACTCTTCAGATGTTAAAATCAGCTTCAGAACATCACTGTGTGATTTAGAAGGCAAAGCTCCTCTTTCATACCTGTTTATTGTCATCTTGCCCCAACCAAGTATCTGCCCCAGCTCCCTTTGAGAAAGTCCATATTTTTCTCTTACCTTCTGGATTTCTTCAGGGGTAATCAAACCTGCCAACTCTCTATAACGTTGATAGAGCCTTTTTAGATTTTCGTTTTCGATGTCTGGCACAAACAACTCAGTATTGCACTCACTGCAATGTGGAACATATTCTTCAACATTGACTTGTACACCTTTATATTCTTTAATTAGATTTTTTACAACTTTAATTTCAACATGCTTTTTGCACTGTGGACAATATGCCCTATTCATCATTCTTTTTCACCCCCTTCTTGAGGTTCATCCTCATGAAAAGAAATGCACACCACTTCTTCTGGTGGATTGTACCTTAGTTTTATGTATATACAAACATCCAAGTATCTGCTGTTTTTGAAAATCCAAATGTCACCTTCTTTATTATCAAGATGGTCTTGTTCTGGTCCTTGGACGTAATCTCCTGGCTGAAGGTCTAACAGTATGTCCTTGACATCGTCTATTAGCAAACCCCATTCTTTTAAGAATTTTATGTTTTTCTCTCTTTTAACAAAACCCCATTTTCCTGCTACTATTAGTTTTTTAATTTCGAGTAGATAACTTTTGATAATCTCTTCTTTTAGCTTTTCAATCTCAATCGCCTTCTTTCGGGCAACTCTAAAAACACTTTGCATTTTCATTATATCACATAAATTTTATTATTGCCACTATTTGATGGCAATATTCCATTTTAGACAAGAAAAATGAAGCTTACTTCATAACCTCAAACCTCGAAGTAAACTCCAAAAGTTCATTTAAAACCCCAAAATTTAGGTTTGGTGGATTTTCATCTTTTATCTGGACAAGGTCCAAGATTGCAATCTCCAAAGCTGCAATGCCAGTTCTCTCACCCACTCCTCTGATAGTGCAGTTTACCATTGAAGCACCGTATAACCACGCACAGACTGCATTGCTCTGAGCTTTGTAAAAATCGTTGTGACCATGCCACTCAAGCCTCTCTGGTGGTATATTGGTGCTTTTTGAAATTGTATGAATCAGTTTAGGAACGCTTCGTGGTAAGCTTGCATATTCATATGGCACACCAAAGCCCAAAGTGTCACACAGTTTAAAGTACACCTTTTTGTCACACTTTTTTGCTATCTCTTCAATTGCCAAAATGAGTGGAATGACAAAATTTTCAATATCTGATCTTGTGATGTCTTCAAGATGAACCCGTGGAGTGATGCCAAGTGAAAAGGCTTCTTGTATCATATTGATGTACTGGGCTGCAATTTCTGACCGTGTTTTTTGAAACTTTTTGTAGATGTGATAGTCTGAGCACGACATTAAAATCCCAATTTCATCAAGCCCAAACTCTTTTGCAAGTTTTAGTTCCTCTTTTTTACTTCTTACCCATCCAACTACCTTTGGAAATTCGAAGCTTTTTTTCAAACACTCTTGAACACACTGTTTGTGATAGTTTGTATAAAGGAAAAATTCTGAGTACTTTATAGTTCCAGTACCATTGTCAATGTAGTGAAGATATTCGAAAATCTTTGCTACATTTTCCTTTCCTATATATGAAATAGCCTGTTGACCCTCTCTAAATGTGCTATCTGTTACATATAGTTTTGACGGAATATTTACGGGAACTGAAACTCCATCAAAAATCACCTTTGGAATACTCTCATAAGGAAATATTTCTTTAAAGTAGTTTGGAGCGCCTTTTTCAAAATCTTGAAAAATCTTTTTTACTGCACCTACCATTTTTCTCACACCTTGAATAGTTTTATAGTCAAGATTTTCAATAGTCCACATTGTTCAAAAGTTTCTTAGTTAGGTAAAGAATTAAATATGAAATTATTATCATCACAAAACTCACAGAATAAGTTTCCTCCTGATTTTGCACATATAATTTATACAAGTAAAGTGAGATTGTTTGAGTTTTTCCAAAGACATTCCCTGCAAAGACAACTGTTGCACCAAACTCACCAAGCGCCCTTGAAAATGTACCAAGTATGCCAATCACAAGCCCTTTTCTGGCAACTGGCAAGTACACATGCCACATAATTCCAAGCTCGTCAAGCCCTAAGATAAAGCCTTCTTCTTTTAGCTGTTTGTCTATGGCCAAAAACGAAGAGTATGCAACCTTCAAATAGTATCCAATACTGACAAAAAGCTGAGCAAGTATGACTGCAAAGGTGGTAAAAGGTATCTGAAGAGAAGCTCTGTCAAGTATTCTCCCTATAAACCCAACTTTGCCGTACAAAAGAAGCAAAAGTACTCCCATCAAGATTGGTGGCAGGACGTTTGGAAGGTCTATTATCAGCTCAAGAAGGTGGATTCTTCTTTTGATGCTGGCAAGAAGGTATGCAAAAGGTGTGCCTATTAAAAATGCCAAAATACAGCAGATACTCGCGGTAAAAAAAGAAAGTCCAAATGCTGTGACGGTCTCCTTTTTTGTTATCATATTAAAAAGTTTTGAGTATGGTACAACAAAAAGTAAATTTAAAAAAGGCAAAAACAAAAAAATTAAAAACGGAATCGAAAGAATAAATACCTTTTTCATAATAAGCTCACACGCTTTCTTTAGAAAAACTTACCTGCTCCTCTTTGCTATTCATACCCTGCTGACTTTAAAATAGCTTTGACTTTCTTTGAACTTAAAAACTCTATAAACTCCTTTGCAAGCTTATTTTTCTCAGATGTTTTGAGCACTCCAACATAATGATAAACCTGAACATTGTACTTATCAGGAATAGGAACAATACCCAGTTTTGAATTTTTGGCATCTGTGAGATAAACAACACCTGCGTCAGCCTGCATAGCCTTGACTTTTTGTATAACATCCGTAATCTGAAACTCTTGTGAGATGACATTTTGTGAAATCTTTTTGTACAGAGTAGGACTTTCGTTTTTTACTTTGCTTAGAAATTTCTGCGTCCACATACCAATTGGTGAAACAGGATCTGCTATGCAAAGTTTTATACCTTTTTTAGATATATCCTCAAAGCTTTTCACCTTTTTTGATGAGCTGACAATAGCAAGAGTAGTTTTAGCAAATGTCAAGTAACTATTTATATACCTCTTTTCTTTTATTTCATCAATGTATCTTTTGTCTGCAGAAAAGAATATATCACAAGAAGCACCGCTTTTGAGCTGCGTCACAAGTACATGAGTGCCTGCAACATTCATTTCAATCTTGCAATTTTTCTCTTTTTCAAACTGGTCAGCTATTTTTTCTACAACCGTTTCTAAAGTATTTGGAACAAAAAGAACAAGCTTATTATTTTTGGAGTTTTGTGCTTTGGTAGTCTTTGAGAAGGCAAATTGAGAATAGGTACAAAATAAAACTGCCACAAGTACAGCTACTACAAAAATTGAAATTAAAACTGATTTTACCCACTTTGACCTATTTGTCATTCTTTTCTCTCCTTTTTCTTTCTTAAATAAATCCCCACTTTTTTAAGTCATAAAAAGATCCAAAACCTCTTTGATAGCATCTTTCACAAGCCCATGCCTTTCTAAAACAATCTTGTCAGAAAGCTTTTCCAGGGCACAAAGTCCAATTTTGTTTGCTATTATCACATCACAGTCTTTTAGCATCTCAACTCTCTTTTCCATCCTCTGTTCATTGCTACAAGTTTCATTCGTATCGTCTTCAAACTCTCTAACACAGATTAGATCGCAGCTGCCATCGTCAAACAAATCAACAATCAAAAAGTTATCACTATTACCAAAGTGTCTGTTCACAAGCTTTCCATCACTGGTGGCAATTGCAACCCTTTTTCTTTTCATCTTTTATCCCACCACCAAAATTTTTTCATATCATAAGCATACCAATCGCATCAGACCTACACTGGTTACAATGGCTAATCTGGCTGATGATACTCTCACACCTTTTTCTGATTCTATTTACGGTATCGCAAGACGGCCTTTTTAGATGCGAAAACTTGGCATACGGCCGCAATGGCATGATGTTCATAATCTTAGCACCAAGTGCTTTTACTGTCTTTGCAATCTCTTCTATATGGTCCTGGTTGATGTCAGGAATCAAGACAGTGTTTACCTTTACAACAAGTCCTGCTTTGCACGCCTTTTCTATGCCCTTTTGCTGTTTTTCAACCAAAAGTTTTGCTGCATCCTCGCCAAAGTACAAAACCCCATCGTACAGGGCAAACTCATAAATCTCTTTTGCCACCTCAAAGTTTACTGCGTTGACAGTCACGGTTACAAACCTCACATTGCTTTTCAAAAGATCTTCAATTCTGTCTTCGAGCAAAAGCCCGTTTGTGCTGATACAAAATATAGCGTCTTTATCATAGCTTTTTATGAGCTCAAAGGTTTTAAAAGTCTGGTGGTTAAAAAGTGGGTCGCCAGGCCCTGAGATTCCAACAATCTTTAGCCTGCTGTCAAATGATGCATACATTTTGTATCTTTCTAACGCCTGCTCGGGTGTCAAAACCTCAAGGCAGGCACCGGGGTGGTTTTCGTTCATGCATGAGATGTTTCTATCACAATAGTTACATTTTATATTACACGCTTTTGCAACAGGAAGATGTATTCTCCCAATCTTGCTTGCTGCATCTTTTCCAAAGCATGGATGACCATAGTTTCTATTTTCCATCTCAAATCAGCCTCCAAACAGGTGCAAAGACTTCTTTGTATATGTCAACAAGCAAATGCAAAAAACCTTCAAAACAGGCATACGGCTTTGTCTCTTGAGGCAGAACCAAAAACGGCACGCCAAACTTATGTGAAAGGTACCACTCTCTTGTTCCACCAATGAAAAGGTCGGGCGAAAACCTTAATATTATCTCTTCAACCTCTGCACAGTTAAAATCGTCCACCAAGATGCTGTCAGGAAGCACGCAGCGTGCAGTTTGGTAGTCGTTTGAACATCCAAACTGGCTTCCGCACACCAAGATAGAAAGCCCTGCTTCTTTGAAAGCATTTGTCATAAAACCTATGCGCGACCCTCCTAAAAGCACAAGTGCTTTTTTGCTTTGCAATTTGCTTTTGAAAAACTGTATCTTGTGTTTTATCTTTGAAAACTCTTCTTCTGCAATAATTTCAGTAGCCTTTTCTTTTCCGAAAAATTTTGCTATCTTTTTAATTGAGGCTATGGTGTTTTCAATACCATAGAAAGAGACCTCCATATACGGTATTGAAAATCTCTCTTTCATAAACTGTGCAAGCAAAAGTCCAGAGCTTTTACAAAGCAAAAGATTTAGCTTTGCATTTACGCTTTTTTCCATCAGAGAAAGACTACAATCGCCTGTGTAGGTGCAAATTACATTTATCCCCATTTTTTCTAAAAGCCTTTTTATAACTTGGCTCTCTCCTGCTACATTGTACTCGCCAATGATATTAACAGAATTTTCAATTTCACCTGTCTTTTTGAAATTTTTGAGTATATAGTTTGCAATTGATCTTTGTGCGATGTGATGCCCATCTGCTTGTGAATACCCCGAAAACCCAGGAACAACAACTGGGATTAGAATTTTGTTAACCCTGTCTTTCACCCTTTTAATTGACCATTCAATGTCCTCGCCAATTTGCGAAGCTGTGCATGTTGCGTAAACAAATATAAGGTCGTAGCTATCAAAGATTTTGTCTGCCTCAACTATGCTCTCTTCTAATTTCCTTGATGCACCAAATATGATGTCCTTTTCTATAAGGTCTGTTGAGAGGATCATGTAGTTTTTCCTCCTGACATTCTGACCGTAAAATGCACAGTCAGCCGGTGCATGAACAAGATGAAGAGAATTTTTAATTGGGGCAAGTACCCAGCGCGCACCGTAATAGGTACATGCGCGCTGGGACATAATCCCTGGGATTGTAGGTCTTTGACACTCAGGAATTCCATCTTTGGTTATATGCTGTGCTCTTTGCTGCAAAAGATTTTGAACATTCATAAATCTCACCGCTTTCATATACAAAAATCAAAAACTTTACTGATGTAGCTTATCATGCGGATACGAATAATCTAAGATGGTATTGACAATCAAATCCAAAAGCCATATACTGCCTCTGTACCCTGTAATTCCGTACCTAAAATACCCTACTCTGTCGTATACAGGAAAACCTATTCTGACAAGTGGACATTTTATTGATTTGGTAACTTCAACACCTTTTGAATTTCCAAGCACAACATCAACCCCTGCCTCTTTCGCCAAGTACTCAAACTCGTAAAGGTCGCTGTCAACAAGAATCTCACCTTCTATGTTGTACTCATCAAATATAGTTTTTATCTCATCTGTGAATGTTGGGCTTGGGGTTGCAGTCTCAACCACCTTGACATCCATTCCAAGCTCACACAAAAATCTTGTGACACCAATCACAATGTCAGGGTCGCCAAACACAGCTGCCTTCTTCATCATTGTGTACTGGCATGTATCTGCCATGGCATCTAATAAAAGTCCTCTTTCAACTTTTAGTTCATAGGGTATTTCAACCCCATATACTTGTGAGAGATTTTCAATGAACCTGTCAGTATTAGCAACACCAACAGGGAACGGGCCTAAGATGCTCTTTACACCAAATTCGCTTTCTAAATACTTGGCAGCGGAGCCTCCGGCATGTGGACAAAGGGAGATTACTACCTTGCCGTTTGCACTGTCTTCAAGCTCTGAATAAGGTGTACCACCTTCAGGGTAGAGAGGCTTGGGCGGCATAAGAGGCGAGTTTAGAGTCTTTGAGATATCAAATAGAACTGAATACTCAATCTTCATCAGGTTCAATATGTGTTTTATCTCCTCAATGTCGCCGGGGTTTATCATGCCAGGGATTATATATGCTTTGCCATTTTCCTCTTTTTTCTTTGCAAAGTACCTTACATATGAGATGGTTGCTGTGTCATACCCTTTTACATGTGTTCCTGCATAGCTTGGTGTGTGAATGGGCACAATATATACACCCTTTGCCGCCTCGCTATTTAGCTCCTCAGAAAGCTTTTTGTACGCCTCTTTGATAAACGCTTCAATGTCATCGCCTATTGTCTCGCTCGAACATGTGGTAATTACACCAATTACTGTTGGTGAGTATCTCAAAACAAGGTTTCTGATACCTTCTATGAGGTTGCAGCGCCCGCCAAAGACCGCCGCATCCTCATGGAATGATGTCACTGCAATGTTAACCGGCTCTTTAAAATGTCTGTTGAACTGGTATCGCACATAAGTGCAGCAGCCTTGTGAACCCTGGACAAGCGGAACTGCTTTGTCTATACCAAGGGTTGCGTACATTGCACCAATTGGCTGGCACATCTTTGGCGGGTTAATTGTCACATGCCTGTTTGCCTTTGAGATTAAAGGGTTAGCCAGTTTGGTTGCCATTTTGCACTCCACCTCTCTCCTACAAAATTCCAAACAGGTGCGTATAATGATTTGTAAAGGTCTCTTGCAAAGTTTACAAGTCCTTCAAAAGCTACATATGGCCCATTCTCGTACGAATGTGAATTGAGGGACGGCACACCCAGCTTGTGCGCAAGGTATTTCTCTTTAAGACCAGTGAGGAATATATCAGGTTTGTATTTTTGGATTACCTCTTCAAGCTCAAGCTCGTTGGGATTGTCTATGACAAGCACACCATCGTCTGCCCTTGCGTTTATCTTTTCATAGTCATCCTCATGCCCAAATGTGGTAGCACAAGCCACAACTTCAATTCCCAAATCGCGCATAAGCGGTATCCAGTGCCAGACTCGTGGTGCTCCAACATAGATCATTGCGCGTTTTCCTCGTAGCTTTTCTCTGAAAAACTCAAGCCTTGGCATGATTGACTCGAGCTCTTCTTCAATGACCTCTTCAACCCTCTTTTGTATCCCGAAAAATTCGCCAATTTCACGAAGTGAGTTGATTGTCTCTGTTATCCCGAAAAGTGTGACACGAATAAACGGTGTTCCATACTTTTCCTTCATCAGCCTTGCTATATATGTTGCTGACCTTTGACAATGTACAATGTTGAGTTTTGCATGGTGCATCTTGCAAAGATTGTCATATGAAGCATTGCCGGTAAATGCTGTGATAATTCTAAGTCCTATTTTAGTAAATAGCTTCTCAAGCACCCAGTAATCTCCATCTATATTGTACTCACCAATAATGTTCACATCATAAGGTGTTGGGTCTTCAAGTTCTTTTGTCCCAATAATCTTTTCAAATATTGTGTGGTTTGCTATGTGATGTCCTTTGGATTGGCTAACACCACAAAATCCTGGTGAGTTGAAGGCAATAACCGGCTTTCCAATTGCTTTTGAAGCTTTTTTAGCAACTGCTTCCAAGTCATCGCCAATCAGGGCAGTAGGGCATGTTGCGTAGATGAACACTGCTTTTGCCTCAGGAAATTCCTGGTTTGCTTCGATTATGGCGTTGTAAAGCTTCTTTTCCCCTCCAAAGACAATGTCCTTTTCCTGCATATCTGTTGAAAAGCAGTATTTTCTGTGAAACTCACTGTCAGAAAGATGTCTTCGAGATGACCATGTATAGTAAGCACAGCCAACTGGACCATGGACTATCTGAATTACATCTTTAACAGGTCCTCCAACAACACCTCTTGCCCCTGCAAATGCACACCCGCGCTCTGTCATATCACCTGGCACTGTCCTGACGTTGCATACAGGTATCACAGGATTTTTCTTATCAGTGATATATGTGTGTTTTCCCCTTTCTTCAATGCACTTATCACAATCAAGAGTCACAAATGGCATTTTTATTCAGCCCCCTTTTTTTTGACAATTTTTCATACCAAAGCCTCAAAGCCTTTTTCCCTTGTCCTGATTCTGATGGTATCTTCAACAGGTAGGACAAATATCTTTCCATCTCCTACCTGACCTGTGCGGTTTACCGCCATAATGATGTTGACAACTCTTTCTACATCCTTGTCATCAACAATGATTGTAATCATGCGTTTTGGAACAAATTCCATGGCAGTTGATGAAAGCACCATCTCGGTTGCCTTGTCAACCTCAATAGCTTTTACCTCGCCAACAAGCCCACGCTGTTTGCCACGCCCCAACACTTTTTGGAATGTGGCAGCAGGGTATCCTGCTGCCGCAAGCACATCCTTTGTCACGCCAACCTTGTTCATTCTGATAATTGCAATTATCTCTTTCATTTTGAAAAATTCACCACCTTATGTTTTGTAAATGAATTTAAAGCTTCTTCTCACCTGTTCTGATTGTATACGCCTCTTCAACAGGGCTTATGAAAATCTTACCATCTCCGAAGTTTCCTGTGTATGCATTTTGTAGGATGATATCCACAACTTTTTGGCAATCCTCATCTTCAACAACCATCATCAGCATTGTCTTGGGAAGCTCATCATAGAGGATACTTCCTGTTCTGATTCCCTTTTGTTTGCCTCGGCCAAACACATCAATCTTTGTCATAGAAACAAAGCCATTTGAGTCAAGTGCACGAACAACTTTTTCTTGCATCTCCGGTCTTATTATTGCCCTTATCATCTTCATAACTCAAAATACCTCCTTAAACTTGTCTGCTTTTCTTTAATATCGGTTAGTCTGCCAGCCCATACTCTTCAATCAGCTTTTCAAGCTCATCCATAGGCATGGGTTTTGGAATTACAAACATGTCGTTTTCTATGATCCTCTTTGCAAGATCTAAGTACTCTTTTGCCTGATTGCTCTCAGGGTCGTACTCAATCACAGTTTTTCTGTTAATCTCTGCTTTCTGGACAATGTTGTCGCGAGGGATAAACTTTATAAGCTGTGTGCCAAGCTTTTTACAAAATGCCTCTAAAAGTTCTTTTTCGTTTTCCACCCTTCTTGAGTTGCATATAATTCCGCCAAGTCGAACGCCACTTGCCTCCGCAAACTTGAGGATTCCTCGGCAGATGTTGTTTGCGGCATAAAGAGCCATCATCTCGCCAGAGGCTACAATGTAAATCTCGTTCGCCTTCCCTTCTCTGATTGGCATTGCAAACCCACCACACACAACATCACCAAGAACATCATAGAACACAAAGTCAAGATCGTCAGTAAAAGCTCCAAGCTCCTCTAAAAGGTTGATTGCTGTGATAACACCACGTCCAGCACATCCAACACCAGGCTCTGGCCCACCAGACTCAACACACCTAACTCCGCCAAAGCCTGTGAACATTACCTTGTCAAGCTTGACATTGCTCTCTCCTACCTCTCTAACTGTGTCCATCACAGTCACCTGTGATTTGACTCCCAAAATTAGGCGCGTTGAGTCAGCTTTTGGGTCACATCCGACAATCATCACCTTTTTGCCAAGCGTTGCTAAAGCTGCAACTGTGTTTTGAGTTGTTGTAGACTTTCCAATACCACCTTTTCCATAGATTGCAATCTGTCTCATTCTTTTTTTGACCTCCTTTTCACCAAGATAGTTTTTTATTGAATTGTCAATTTTGGTATGGTAAACTTTAAATTGAGGGGGCAAAGGGGATATAACTTTGCGTACCAGGGGGAGATTTATTTGTACAAATTCACCAGCTTGTGTGGAGGGTGAAGGAAGTACTTTTTGCTCTCCCCCTGTATTTTATCTTTAATCGAAATATAAGGTAAAATCTATAAAAAGGGCAACAGCAGACAACCAAACATTTTAGGCTTTGCCAAAGCAAATAAACATCTGGCAATGGCAGGCACAAAACACATTATTCACTTTTTCAAAAGAGAGGGGCGCAAGAGGCAAGGCGGATTTATCCTCTCAATTTTGGGGTGTTTTGGATGCCTGCTGTTGCCAAATTGTAAGCGGGAAACTATTGAGCAAAGATAGAGGCAAGCCTTCAAATTTCATATTGCACTTTCTCCATTTTCGCCGGTTCTGATTCTCACTGCATCTTCGACATTGTAGATGAATATCTTTCCATCACCTATCTTGCCAGAGCGTGCAACTTTTATGATTGTGTCTACAATTCTATCAACCTCTGAGTCTTTTACAATAAGCTCAATCTTTATTTTTGGTAAGAGGTTTATGTTAATCTCAACACCTCTGTAATACTCAGTCTTTCCCTTTTGAAGACCACAGCCCATAACCTGTGAGACTGTCATACCTTTGATGCCAAGCTGGTTTAAAGCATCTTTTACCTCTTCAAGCTTCTCGGGCCTGATTATACACTCAATCTTTTTCATAACCTTCACCCTTTTCAATTAAAATTTGGTTTATATGCGCATTTTTACTTCACTGCTTGAGACTTCATTACAAAGTCGCCATACGCTGATGCACCATGTTCTGCAACATCCAGACCTTCTATCTCTTCCTCTTCAGAGACTCTCAAGCCAACTGTGAGCTTGATAATTGCAAAGAGGATAAAGGCTGTTATTGTGGTCCATACAAATGTTGAAGCTACACCTGCAAGCTGAACTAAAAATTGCTTTATTCCACCGCCATAGAAAAGTCCACCATCTGTTGCAAAAAGCCCAACCATCAGTGTTCCAAACGCACCACAAACGCCATGAACTGAGATTGCACCAACCGGGTCGTCAATTTTTAGCTTTTTGTCAATAAACTCAACAGCGATAACTACAAGCACTCCTGCAAGCCCACCAATAATTGCTGCACCCCATGTGTTGACTGATGCACATCCTGCTGTGATTGCAACAAGCCCTGCCAAAGCACCGTTTAGTGTCATACTGACATCAGGCTTTTTGTACTTTATCCATGTATATATCATCGCCAAGCCTGCACCCATTGCAGCTGCCAAGTTTGTATTGACTGCAATATCGCCGATTTTATCGTTCATACCTGAAAGGGTAGAACCTGGGTTGAATCCAAACCAGCCAAACCACAAGATAAATGTACCAAGTGCTGCTAAGGTTATACTATGGCCTGGGATAGCATTGACCTTGCCATCTTTTGTGTACTTACCAATCCTTGGTCCAAGCATTGCGGCGCCAATTAGAGCACACCAGCCACCAACTGAGTGAACAACAGTGGAGCCTGCAAAGTCAATAAAACCAAGCTTGCTCAGCCAGCCGCCGCCCCATGCCCAGTGACCAACAACAGGATATATTATGAATGAAATAACTGCGCTGTAGATACAGTATGCAATAAACTTTGTTCGCTCAGCCATAGCACCAGATACAATTGTTGCAGCTGTTGCTGCAAAAACTGTCTGGAACATCAAAAATGATGTAAGCGGAATTGAAAGCCCTAAATGTTTGAATGAATCGCTCAGGAAAAATCCTGACGTTCCTATGAAACCACCAGCGTCGTTGCCAAACATGAATGCAAACCCAAACAGCCAGAAAATTACAGAACCAATTGCAAAGTCCATTAAGTTTTTCATAACAATGTTGCTTGCGTTCTTAGCTCTTGTAAAACCTGCTTCAACCATTGCAAACCCTGCTTGCATGAAAAAGACCAAAAACGCTGTGACAAGCACCCATACATTATCAATAGCTGTTGCAACCTTTTCAGGTGTAATCTGGTCAGCTTTTGCTGTGCTAAATCCTAATATCACAGCCAGGATTAAAAGTACAATACCAAGTAGCACTTTAAAACCTCTATTCATTTTTAACCCTCCTCATTTAATTAAAACTTGACATGTCTTTTAAAAGCATTTGTTTGACACCTCCTTGCGCCCCTCTTTTTAGAAATAAACTTATGTGGTATAATAAAAAAGCTGCTTTAAAGAAAAAATATAAGGAAAAAACATTACAAATGGGGTTGTGGGTGGAGTATTATCCCATATGGGGTAAAAGAAGTATTGAGTAAGTTGCATTGGTAAATAAAAAAGGCAAAGGCAACCTTTTGAAAGGCGCCTTTGCCTTTCTTTCTTTATTCTCTTTGTTAACTCTCATTATATTCTTCATTTTGCAATTTGTCAATACCAAAATTGCATTTTAATTTCTATAAATTTTTTAAAGTAACTTGTAGTTGTTTTAGATATGGTATACAAAAAATTAGATGTATTTGTATAATTTATCACTCAAATATAATTTTATAATACCTAATTAGCCAATCATTGCATGATAATCATTTGCAAAACATAACACAAGCGTAAACTCTTATCGATTCAAAATCAATGTTAAATCTAAGCTAATAAATTTTTACGGTTATGTTATAATGATTACAGAAGAAAAAACAAAAAAGGAGCCAGTTTTGATGGATATGGAAGTATTGGACCCAGAAGGATATGAAATATGTAGAAATATCGCTAAAAGCAATTTGGCAAAAAAATTCTACCTTGCAGGTGGTACTGCACTGGCATTACAGCTTTGCCATAGAAAGTTATATGATCTGGATTTTTTTCAAAAAGAAGTAAGCAAAAAATTGAAAAGTATATAAAGAAAAGAGGGATTTTTCTGTGAAACTTCCAGAGGATTTTAAAATTCTATTCAAAAATTATAACTTTGAAATGTTGGATACAGAAAAACACAAAGAATTAATAATAAAGACAGTATTGGCAAAAGGTTATTGGGAACACATCGAAAAGCTTTTTGACATTTACAGTTTCAACGAAATAAAAGAAGTATTTTTAAAAGACTTCTATTCAGTCCAAGAACTCCCTTTACCTACAATTTATCTCTGGGGAAGTATATTCCTTGATGAAAAAGAGTACTGGAAATATAGAAATATGAGAAGAAAGATGAAGCTTGTAGAAAAGTGGAAACCGACAAGAAAAGTACACAAGTAAAAAGCCAGCCCAACTTTTTAGGACTGGCTCTTTTTAGCCTAATAAAAACTATTTTACCCTGCTTTCATGCATCCTGAAAAGCTCTGGCATGACTTCCCTAACAACCATCTCAAGCTCATCATCACCAATAACAGTTGTTCTGCCGTTTTCATACTCTTTATCAACCCACTCTTTGATTTTAGCAACCCTTGGGTCGCGCTTGTCAATCTTCTGGTCACCCTCAAGCCTGAAGTAGGTGTTAATCCACGCAGCAATACCGGCAAGCCCTGAGTGTGCATCAACCGCAATGACAATTGGTCTGTTTAGAATTTTCTTCGTGTCAAATATGTTGTAAATCTCCTCATCCTTCAGAATACCATCTGCATGAATTCCCGCCCTTGTTGCGTTAAATGCACGCCCGACAAACGGTGTTCTTGGCGGAATCTCATAGTCAAGCTCTTTTTCAAAATAATCTGCAATCTCGGTAATTACCTCAAGCCTCATGTTCTTTGTTGTCCCGCGAAGCTGAGCGTATTCAATAACCATTGCCTCCAAAGGCGTGTTACCTGTTCGCTCACCGATTCCCAAAAGTGAACAGTTAACAGCAGATGCACCATAAAGCCATGCAGTGCCCGAGTTGACAACAGCCTTGTAAAAGTCGTTGTGACCGTGCCACTCAAGCCACTCGGATGGCACTTCTGCATAGTGCCTGAGTCCATAGATTATACCCTGCACACTTCTTGGCAGTGCAACTCCCGGGTAAGACACACCAAGCCCAAGAGTGTCACAGGCTCTTATTTTTACTGGCATGTTTGCCTGGCGCGCAAGCTTCATAAGCTCATTTGCAAATGGCACAACAAACCCATAAAAGTCTGCTCTTGTGATGTCTTCAAAGTGACAGCGTGGAATTATGCCATTTTCAAGTGCTGCCTCGACAATTGAAAGATACATCTCCATTGCCTGTTTTCTTGTCATGTTGAGCTTTTTGAAAATGTGGTAGTCCGAGCATGATACCAGAATTCCAGTCTCTTTAATGCCCATTTCTTTTACAAGCTGAAAATCCTCTTTTCGTGCCCTTATCCATGATGTAACCTCTGGATAGCGGTAACCTCTTTCCATGCACTTTATAACCGCTTCTCTATCTTTTTTTGAATACAGGAAAAACTCTGTCTGTCTTATAACACCGGAGTCATTGTCAAGCTCGTGCAAATAATCATAAAGCCTTACAATCTGTTCAACTGTATACGGAGACCTTGCCTGCTGACCATCTCTGAATGTTGTATCTGTTATCCATATCTCATCAGGCACAAACATAGGAACATGCCTGTGGTTGAATGCTATTTTTGGAATTTCTGTATACGGGAATATTTCTCTGTAAAGGTTTGGTTCAGGAACATCCTGGAGTGAATATTTATACGCTGCCTGCTCAATCAGATTTGTCTTAGGGTTAAATTCTACTCTCGCCATGCTGCTTACCCTCCACATTGTATATATGTATACAATTCATATTATGAGATATATTATATTCTACTTTTGCATTTTTGACAATACTTTATTGCAAAAATTTGCTGCACACAGGAGTATATTTTAAGATATGAACCTAAATTTTGCAAGATACCAATTTTGAGTCTTCATAAATGAAATTATTTTCTTACACTTCTTCCTCAATCTGATCATTATATAAAATATTTTTGACAGCTTCATCAGAAGAAAGGCTCTGAACACTTTTGAGCTTTCTTTCGATGGTCCTTGTCTTCTTTGCAGCAGTGTCTATGGTGTCCTGCGCTTCAATGAGTTTCTTTCTGACCTTTTCCAGAATATCTCCAAACCTTGAAAACTCGGTCTTTACAGCAGAAAGAAGCTCCCACACCTCACTTGTTCTCTTTTCAATTGCAAGGGTTTTAAACCCAAGCGCCAAACTATTCAAAATGGCTGAGATGGTTGTGGGACCTGCAATTATCACTTTGTATTCCCTCTGAACATATTCAAAAAGCCCGGGAATTCGCAGAACTTCTGCATAAAGTCCTTCTGCTGGCAAAAACATGATTGCAAAATCGGTTGTTTTTGGCGGGTCTATGTATTTTTCCTTGATTGTCTTTGCATTTTGCTTTATTGAGTTTTCAAGCTCTTTGGAAAACCTTGAGATTGCTTCAGTATCATTTTTTTCCTGTGCCTCAAGCAAACGTTCATAGCTTTCAATAGGAAACTTGGAATCTACAGGAAGGTATATAAATTCATCTTCATTTGCATTTTTAGAAGGAATCTTTATGGCAAACTCCACCTGTTCCTGGGTATGAGGTTTTATTCTCACATTTCTTTCATACTGAGAAGCATCCAGAATCTGGTCTATGATGTTCCCAAGCTGAAGTTCGCCCAGCACACCGCGCACCTTCACATTGCTCAAAATCTTTTTAAGGTCACCAACTCCATTTGCCAGTGTCTGCATCTCGCCAAGTCCTCTGTGCACAAGCTCAAGCCGCTCTGACACAAGCCTGAACGACTCACCAAGCTTTGTTTCCAGAGTTGTCTGAAGCTGGTTGTCCACTGTCTGGCGAATCTGTTCAAGTTTCCTCTCGTTTTGTTCCTGGATTTGCGAAAGTTTAAAGTCCACTTCTTTTCTTATCGCTTCAAGCTTCTCATAGCTTGTGGCTGTCAGGTTTAAAATTTGAGCTGAGAAGGAATCAAACTGGGATTTTTGAAATGCTGAAAAGTCTGAAAACCTGCTCATCAAAAGATTCCCAAATGAGCTTATGGTGTTTTGCACATCAACTCTGTTCTGGGAAATCTGATCCAAGGTAAGACTTTGCAGCTTATTCAGCATCTTTTCTATATTTTCAAACCTTCTTTCAAGCTCTGTTTGAAAAGGTTGCTTTCTCAAAATTATAACAGTTAATATATTGACAATAAGTAAAATTATCACAAGTGCAAGAAGCGCAGCTTCCACAACAAAAACCTCCTTGAAATTAAAATTTAAAAAGCGGGCTGCTTTTTTTACAAGCAGCCCACCTTTTTTAACAGGTTTACTCCTCCAAATCCAGAAGCTCTTTGAGTTCATCATCGTCAAGTGCAATTTGCGTTTGTTGAATTTTTCTGGAGTCTTTTATAATCTCAAACTCGCCCACACAGTACTCTTTTATCTCAACATTCTGCTGTTCATCCTCAAACCTGACCTTAATCCTTTCTCTTAAGACATTTACTTCTACAACCTCGCCCTCGCCATCGGCAGTCCTGACAATTGCCCCAAGCCCAGGAAGCCTTGACATTGCCTCTTCATAGAATTCCTGCTCATACGTAAGACAGCACATAAGCCTTCCACAGAGCCCGGAAATCTTAGCCGGATTTAAAACAAGCCCCTGCTGTTTTGCCATCCTGATTGAAATTGGCTGAAATTCACACAGGTGCACCGAACAGCAAACCTCTCTTCCGCACGGACCCAGACCACCTCTGAACTTGGTGTCGTCTCTCACACCTATCTGTCTTAGCTCAATTCTTGTTCTGAAAACGGCTGCAAGGTCCTTTACAAGTTCTCTGAAATCAACCCTGCCTTCTGCTGTGAAATAAAAAAGCAGCTTGTTGTTATCAAATGTGTACTCTGCATGAAGCAGTTTCATAGGAAGACCATGCTTCTGAACCTTCTGCTTGCAAATCTCAAGTGCCTTTGCAGCTCTTTCGATGTTCTCCTGAGCTTTTTGATAGTCTTCTTCGGTTGCCTTTCGCACAACCTTTTTCAGAGGCTGTACTATTTCCTCATCAGGCACTTCTCTTTTCTCTATCATGACCTTACCCATTTCAATCCCACGGACAGTCTCAACAATAACATCATCACCTGCTTTTAAATCTATGCCGTTTGGATCAAACCAGTATATTTTGCCTGCTTTTTTAAATCTCACACCAACAACTTCTGCCATTTACTTTTAGCCCCCTGATAGTTTTAAAAAAATCATATCAAGAACATTTTCTGAAACAACATTCGCATCAGGATATCTATCCAGAACCATAAAATCCTGCAAAAGCCTGTATATATGGGTAATTGTGTGTTTGTTAGAAAATTGTATAATCTTTTCTAATTTGTCTGTATTGGTGATAAGTTCAATACTCTTTGTCTTTTTGTACAAAAGAGCATCTCTCAGAAAGTATATAATGTTTTCAAATAAGAATTCAAAATCATTCTTAAACT
This sequence comes from Caldicellulosiruptor morganii, assembly GCF_026810225.1. Lineage (NCBI taxonomy): Bacteria > Bacillati > Bacillota > Caldicellulosiruptorales > Caldicellulosiruptoraceae > Caldicellulosiruptor > Caldicellulosiruptor morganii. The sequence goes on along the minus strand of NZ_CP113865.1, from coordinate 441,058 downwards.
TTTCAAATTCACTCTCAAACTCTTTTATCAAACCAAAGCCTGCGCCATCATATTGAAGAATTTTATCAAAAATATAATCTCTTTTATTTTGAACTTCTTTGTTGTAAAAATCAAGAGTAATTTTAGGATTACCTTTGCAAAGTTTTATTATGTAGTCTTTTGGCTCAAGATTATTCTGACTCAAAATTCTTGCTATTTCAGAGGCAGAATATCTCTTAAACGAAAGCACAACAGATCGTGAGATTACGGTTGGCAAAAGTCTTTCAATATTGTTGCATGTGATTATAAAAATTGCATAAGGTGGAGGTTCTTCCAGTGTTTTTAAAAGAGCATTTTGAGCACTTGTTGAAAGCTCCTCGCCCTCTTCGATTACAAATACTTTCCTGTCAGAAAAAATCGGACCTCTTGACAGGTCTTTTATAATCTCTCGAACGCTCTCAACCGAAATCTCTTTTTTATCTTCCTGCCTTTTTATAATTTTAAAGTCCGGATGTGAAGATGCATCAAAAAGATGACAGGATTTACAAACTCCACATGAAGATTTGTTTTCACATAGAATGTGTTTTGAGAATATCCTTGCCAAAAGCTTTTTCCCGAGCCCTTTTTCTCCTTCAAATATATAAGCATGAAAAGGATTTTTCAGTGCCTTTTTTAGTGTAAATACAATCTCTTTTTGACCAATGAACGTATCTAAGTTCATCTTCTACCTTCACCTTCTATGTGAATAAGTCTATCAAAAGCCCCTTTATTTCATCTACGTATGACAGAACTTTTATATTATCAGCTTCTTTTTTAATAATCTCCTGAGTCAGCAGGTCCATTTTTTCATCTATTTTCTTTACAATCCCAAACACCTTATGCCTGCCTTTTTTGCCAAAAAGACTTTCTTTAAAATATTCATGTGAAGAGAAAACGGTATACGACAAAAGCTCTCGAATATACTTCTTATACTCTTTCAAAGTAAGCAAATCCATCTTCTGGGCAAGAGATTTGCCTAAAGAGTCTATCTTTTCTATGAGCTCTTTTATCCTCTCGACTATCTGCTGCCTCTCAAGCTGCTTGATATACACCGAAAAATTCTCCTGCTTTTTTTCAACCTTTTTCGGGTCCTGAAAAAATGTTACATTGGTAATACTATTTCTTTTTACATCTTCTATCCTCATCTTCTCTTCTCACTTCTTTAAATATATTTTCTATATTTACTAAACCTTCTCAAATCTCTCAATATTGATGACAAAAACGGTTGCACCGCCAATTGTAATCTCTATCGGATACGGGATGTATGCACCCACCGAAGGATTATTTGTAACAGGCGAGGATACAAGCTGCTTTCTCGTTTTGCATTTTTGAGATATTAAATCAATCACCTCTCCCACCCTGTCATCCTCAACACCAATCAAAAGAGTTGTATTCCCGGAGCGCAAAAAACCACCCGAAGTTGAAAGTTTTGTCGCCATTATACCTTCCTTCTGAAGACTGTCCAAAAGTCTTCCCACATCCTCGTTCTGAATTATAGCAACAATCAGCTTCATACTCTTTCCTGCTCTCCTTCCATAATACCATTTTTATTGTTCTGCTTTTAAAAGCTCATCTACCACACTGCACACCCCTTCAAACACCTCATCAACTGTGCCTTCTGCCTCAATGTTCACACACCTTTCAAACCTCTGAACAACCTCTTTGAAACCATTGTAAACTTTTGTATGAAAGTCTATATCTTCAATATCAATTCTGTCAGTTTTGCCGGCCATTTTAAGCCTCTTTATTGCAATCTCAGGTCTTGCGGTCAGGACAATATACAAATCAGGTTTTAGCTTTTCTTCAAAGATAGAATTGAGCCTTAAGATATTCTCAATGCCAACTCCCCGTGCAATGCCCTGATACACCACACTGCTCAAAATATATCTGTCACAAATTACAACATATCCTTCTTCAAGAGCAGGAATCAGAACATTTTTTACATGCTCATTCCTGTCGGCTGCAAGAAGCAAAGCTTCAGTAAGCCCATCCATTTTGCACACAGGGTCCAAAAGAAGCTTTCTTATTCTGTATCCTATCTCTGTCCCACCGGGTTCTCTGGTTGTAATAACCCTGTAGCCCTTTTGTTTTAAATACTTTTCCACCTTCAAAAGCTGAGTGGTCTTGCCAGAGCCGTCATTGCCTTCAAATACAATAAACTTACCTCTCATCAATTACATCAACCTCATTCTCTTCTATAAAGTGATTCCCAAAGATAGCTGCTAAGTACTCTATAGCATCTTTATCTATGACCTCACCCTCAACCACCACAGGACAGCCAGGCGTGTAAGGAACTATTGCCTTTGCACATACTCGCCCGGCTGCATCTTTTAGCTTCAGCTTTGTCTTTTTGTATTCATCCACTTCATAAATCTTCAAAACCTTTTTCGGCCTTGGTGGCAGAGAAAATGTTTCTTCTTTCAATTTATCTTTTTTACTTATTATATCATAAAAAAAGCTTTTCAAATTTTCAAAGTTAGAAAGGCTATCCATAAAGGAAAAATAAAATAGAATCCTCCCCGCATCAATTGACTCGGGTACAATGGAGTACTTGGAAAGAAGCGCTTTTATATCTTCAAGCCCAAAGCCCAAGTCCCTAAAATTTAAAAGAAGCTTCAACTTATCTACATTTCTCAACCGGTGGTTTGTATATATCAAAACCGGCAGAGAGATCTCATCTAACATCCTTAAAACATCGTGATACAGCCTTTTGCCAAACCTTTTTGAAAACTCTATCCCATACTCACTCCACATCAAAAGCACAAACGACGGACTTGATGTGTGAAGGCTTACAAGAATCTCACTCAGCCTTCTATTGTCATTTAAATTCGACAAAAGCAGAGCCGACTGGTTCGGACAGGGCAGTGTCTTGTGAAGACTTACAATACATATGTCCGCCCCCTCATCTAAAGCTGTCTGTTTGCCCGCAAATTTGTAATATCCCCCGTGAGCCTGGTCCACTATTAGTTTCTTATTATATCTTTTGGAAAGTTTGGCAAAAGTCTTTATATCCTGATTTACCCCATAGTATGATGGAGAGGTGATTATAACAATCTCTGACTTTGTTTCTCTTAAACTCTTTTCAAACTCCTCGGCATTTATATATGTGTAAATCCCGAGTCTTGAGTCATACTGTGGGAAGATGTAATCTATGTCAAGCTTTAAAATCTTTGCAATGCTGTAAATGCTCCTGTGCGCATCCCTGTTTATAAGTATGCTGCCAAAAGGCTTTGATAACGCAGCTATACAGGATTGAAGAAGGTGTGTTGAGCCCTGAAGAGACAAAAATGAATATCCTGAGCCAAAAAAGTCATTTATATCTTCCAGAAATTCTTTTATAAACCCCGACGGATTCAGAAGGTCATCTGTGTAAATTGTCTCTGTGACATCAAAATACGGATACGCATTTTTGATGCTATCCGGGAAAATTTCTTCTATTCCTTTGTGCCCCGGCATATGAAGTCGCTGATAGTTGTAATTTTTGAGGCTATTTAAAATCTTCAAGTTATTTAAAATTTCCTGCATACTTTCCCGGTCCAATCTCATATATATCTTCTCCCTGTGAATCTACTGCAACAATGCAAGGCAGATCTTCAACCTCAATCTCTCTTATTGCCTCAGCCCCGAGTTCTTCAAACATGACAACCCTCTGTGACTTCACACAGCTTTGAATCAAAACTGCAGCACCGCCAAACGTGGCAAGGTAAACACTGCTGTGCTTCTTTATAGCTTCTTTTACCTGTTGACTTCTTTTGCCCTTCCCTATCAAAACTTTTACACCAAGTTCAAGCATCAAAGGGGTATATATATCCATTCTTCCGGCTGTTGTAGGACCGCAGGGTCCTATCACCTCGCCGGGCTTTTCAGGGCACGGTCCCATATAGTAAATAGCACCATTTTTAAAGTTAATAGAAATATCCTGCCCCCTTTGTATCATCTCAAAAAGCCTTTTATGCGCGGCATCCCGTGCAACAAAGAGCCTGCCGCTGACAAGAACCTCTTGCCCTGCTTTTAAACTCTTTATCTCCTCATCATTTGATACCGGAATGTAGAGCCTCTTCAAATCCTCCTCAACCTCTCATTTTGTATTTATGTAAAATAAGTTAAAGACCGGGCAAGAAAAAGAATTACCCGGTCTTTTCTGTGATAAAAAAGATTAATCTCTTGGCTTTGGAGCATCAACTGGGCATACATTTGCGCATGCACCACATGAAATGCACTCTTCTTCATTGATTACATACTTGCCCTCGCCAGGTGAAATGCACTGAACCGGGCATTCGCTTTCGCATGCGCCGCAGGAAATACAATCATCTGTGATGTAATATGCCATTTTGTCTTTGCCTCCTTTTTTGAAATTAAACTTACTTTTATAATAATACCACGATTTTAGAGTTTTTAAAATAGATTTTTTGAATAAATGCCATCTCTGTAATTTTTATTGGAAATTATTCTGATTCTAATATAAGCAAACTATTCTTAATTTTCTCTTATTTCAAAGCCTTCTCCTTGCAAAGTTTATACTCCAAAGAGTCAACAAGGGCAATCCAGCTTGCATTGACAATGTCTGTTGAAACACCTACGGTTGTCCATGTATCCTTGCCGTCTGTTGACTCAATCAATACACGAACCTTTGCAGCGGTTGCTGTCTCGGCATTTAAAACTCTTACCTTGTAGTCAACAAGGTGAACCTCTTTTAGCTCCGGGTAGAACTTTTCTAAAGCCTTCCTCAAAGCGCTATCCAAGGCATGAACAGGTCCATCGCCTTCAGCTGCTGTAATTGCTGTGACACCATCCACCGCAATCTTGACAATTGCGGATGAGCTGTAGTCCACTGCCGGCTCGTTTATCAGCACCTTGAATTCTTTCAGTGTAAAGAACGGCTGGTAAAGCCCGAGTTTTTTTCTGATTAGCATCTCAAACGAAGCCTCTGCAGACTCAAACTGATACCCTTCATTCTCCAAACGCTTTAGCTCATCTATAATATCTTTTGTCACAGGTGAGTCTTTTGTAACTGTCGGGTCAATCTCGCGGATTTTATCAAGAACTGTAGATCTTCCCGCAACCTCAGACAGCACTATTCTTCTTGTATTTCCAACAATCTCGGGGTTGATATGCTCAAACGACGCCGGGTTTTTCTTGACAGCATCAATATGCATACCGGCCTTGTGAGTAAATGCATACGCCCCAACATATGGTGCTCTTTCGTTTGGTATCATATTGGCAATCTCTGCAACATACCTTGAAAGAGATGTAAGGTGCTTGATACTCTCATCGGGCACACATTTAAACCCAAGCTTTAGCTGAAGATTTGGAATAAGCGTGATCAAATCCGCATTTCCACATCGCTCACCATAGCCATTGATTGTCCCCTGAACCTGACGTGCACCGGCAAGCACTGCCATGATGGAATTTGCAACAGCCATGCCTGTGTCATTGTGACAGTGAATTCCTATTAAGGTGTCCGGAAACATCTGAACAACCTCTTTTGTGATGTTGTAGATGTCCATGGGAAATGTTCCGCCGTTTGTATCGCAAAGGTCCAGAGAATCTGCTCCTGCCTCTTTTGCAACCTTCAAAGTCTCAAGAGCATAACTTCTATTGTTTTTGTACCCATCAAAGAAATGTTCAGCGTCAAACACCACGTATTTGCCCAGAGACTTTAGATATTTTATGGTGTCATAAATCATCTGCAGATTTTCCTCTTCTGTAGTTTTCAAAACCTCTTTAACATGAAAATCCCAGGACTTCCCAAAAATTGCAACCGCTTCGGTATCTGCCGCGATGAGCGATTTTATATTGGGATCATCTTTTACATCAATACCAACACGCCTTGTTGACCCAAATGCAATAAGCTTTGCATTTTTAAGATTCATCTTCTTTACTCTTGCAAAAAACTCCTGGTCTTTGACATTGGAGCCCGGATTCCCTGCTTCAATGAATTTGACCCCGAATTTGTCAAGCCTGTCCACAATTTTCAGCTTGTCCTCTAAGGTAAATGAAATTCCGCCGGCCTGGGCACCATCTCTGAGCGTTGAGTCATAGATGATAATCTCCCTGTTATCTGCCAATGAAAACCCCTCCTTTTTTAAAATCAAAAAAGCCCAGCCTGTGCAGATCTGGCTGGGCTTGTAAAATTCAATTTAAGCTTCAATCTCCTATAGTTTAAAGATGCCCCAGGGGTCTTTTGAAAAACCCCACCTTAACATACACAGGCCAAAATGGGTGCAATGCGGCATATGAAATTTTATAAATAAGTTTAATTATTCCCTTTCTAATTATTGATATAAAACCTGTAATTATGCCGCATATTCGTATTATCACTTTCCTGCACCCCTTTGACCCATTGATTTTTATTTGGTAATTATTTTAACCCCAATTTGAAAAATTGTAAAGAGTCAATTTTCACTCCTCCGAAATCTTATACAGCATCTTGTTTATAGCATTTATATACGCCTTTGCACTTGCCTCTAAAATATCTGTGGACAAGCCTCTCCCCAGAAAAGCCTTGCCGTCTTTTTTGATCCTGACTGTTACCTCACCAAGAGCATCCCTGCCCTGGGTGACAGCCTTTATACTGTAATCATCAAGCTCAACCTGAAGCCCGGTGATTCTGTCAATTGCCTTGAAGATTGCATCAACAGGACCATCACCGGTTGCTGCCTCTTCATACTCTTCTTCACCCGATTTTACCCTGACAGATGCTGTTGAAATCAAATCATTTCCGCTTATGATCTGGAATTTAACAAGCTCGTATGTCTCCGGTATGTTGAGAGATTTTTGCTCAAGCAGTGCTTCTATGTCCCTGTCAAGCACAATTTTCTTTTTATCAGCAAGCACTTTGAATTTTTCAAACGCAGCATCAATCTCTTCTCGCGTAAGGTCTGTATATCCAAGCTCTTTGAGTCTTTCTTCAAATGCATGTCGCCCGGAGTGCTTGCCAAGCACCATCCTGTTTTTGGGAAGCCCTATTGATACAGGGTCAATAATCTCATAAGTAGAACGCTCTGACAGAACGCCATGCTGGTGAATTCCAGACTCATGCGCAAACGCATTTGCACCGACAATCGCCTTGTTTGGCTGAACAAACACACCTGTCAAAGACGACACAAGCTTGCTTGTTCTGTAAATCTGCGTTGTGTCAATTAAAACATCAACATCGTAAAAATCTTTTCTGGTCTTTAGCGCCATTACAATTTCCTCAAGTGCAGCATTTCCTGCCCTCTCTCCAAGCCCATTTATTGTGCACTCAACCTGATGAACGCCTTCCTCCACCGCTGCAAGTGAGTTTGCAACAGCAAGTCCAAGGTCGTTGTGGCAGTGCACAGAAATCTGAACCCTGTCAATGTCAGGAATGTTTTCCTTCAGTGCTCTTATAATCCTCTTCATCTCCTCGGGTGTTGTGTAGCCCACCGTGTCGGGAATGTTTATGACCGTTGCACCAGCTTTTATAACAGCGTCAAACACCTTTATCAAAAACTCTATCCTTGAACGTGTTGCATCCTCGCATGAAAACTCAACATCGGACACATACTTTTTTGCATACTTTACCATTGCAACTGCTCTCTCTAAAACCTCATCCTCTGTCATTTTGAGCTTATATTTCATGTGAATATCGCTTGTTGCAATGAATGTGTGAATTCTGGGTGCTTGAGCGTTTTTGAGCGCCTCATACGCCCTGTCGATGTCCTTTTCAACCGCCCTTGCCAGAGACACAACAACTGCATCCTTAATATTCTCAGAAATTGTCTTTATAGCCTCAAAATCACCCGGAGAGGCTATAGCAAACCCTGCCTCTATAACATCAACCTTGAGTCTTTCAAGCTGCTTTGCTATCTCAAGCTTTTCGTTCACATTGAGCGAAACACCCGGTGTTTGCTCACCATCTCTGAGCGTTGTATCAAATATCCTTATAATTCTCCTGCTCATCAAAACCCCTCACTCTTTATTCTTTGATTGGCTTTATCCAAGGCATCATTTTTCTGAGCTCTTTCCCAATCTGTTCAATAAGTAAATTCTGCTCTCTTCTTCTGATTGCGTTAAACTCCGGCCTTCCTGCCATGTTCTCTAAAATCCACTTCTTTGCAAATGTTCCGTTTTGAATCTCTTCCAGTACTTTCTTCATCTCTTTTCTTGTCTCTTCTGTTATAATTCTCTTGCCTGTCATGTAATCGCCGTACTCTGCTGTGTCTGAGATTGAATAGCGCATGAGCGAAAGTCCGCCCTGCCAGATCAAATCAACTATCAGCTTCATCTCATGCAAACATTCAAAATATGCAATCTCAGGCTGATACCCTGCCTCAACCAGAGTGTCAAACCCTGCTTTGATAAGCTCTGTAAGCCCTCCACACAGAACAGCCTGCTCACCAAACAGGTCTGTCTCTGTCTCTTCTTTGAAAGTTGTTTGGATTATCCCAGCCCTTGATGCACCAATGCCCTTTGCGTAAGCCAGTGCAATATCCAGAGCCTTTCCTGTGTAATCCTGATGCACAGCAACCAGAGCCGGAACGCCTTTACCCTCTTCATACTGGCTTCTTACTGTATGCCCCGGACCTTTTGGTGCTATCATTATAACATCAACATACGGTGGCGGGACAATCTGCCCGAAATGGATGTTGAACCCGTGCGCAAATGCAATAGCTTTTCCTTCTTTCAGGTTTGGCTCTATACTCTCTTTAAATAGTCTTGGCTGTTTTTCGTCGTTTACAAGAATCATGATGACATCTGCAACCTTTGTTGCCTCATCGGCTGTCATAACTTTAAGTCCGTGGCTTTCTGCCCTTGCCCACGATTTGCTGCCATGATAAAGCCCAACAACAACATTTATACCAGAATCTTTAAGATTTAGCGCATGTGCATGACCCTGGCTGCCAAAGCCAATTACAGCAACTGTCTTATCTTTGAGCAAATCCAAATTGCAATCACTGTCATAAAATATTCTTGCCATCTTTTACTCATCCTCCTCAGATTTATTTTTTGATATCACTTTATTTCCGCGCTCTATTGCAATAAGTCCTGTGCGGACTACCTCACGAATTCCATACTGTTTTAAAAGCTCTATCAGCGCATCAATCTTGTCCTCATCGCCGGAGATTTCAATTGTAAGTGTCTCTTTTGAAACATCAACAATATTTGCTCTGAATATTTCTGTAATCTGGATAATGTCTGATCGCGTTTGAGAGCTGGCATTTACCTTGATGAGTGCAAGCTCCCTTTCAACAGCCTCTTTCGGGTCAAGCTTTTTGACCTTTATCACATCAATCAGCTTGTTTAGCTGCTTTGTCACCTGCTCAACAATGTAGTCATCACCGTTCACAACAATTGTCATGCGTGATATTGCAGGGTCCTCTGTAACACCAACTGCAAGGCTGTCGATGTTAAAACCCCTCCTTGAAAAAAGCCCGGCAACCCTTGACAAAACACCCGGGTGGTTTTCAACCAGAACAGAAAGTGTGTACTTCACCTTGACATCCCCCTATCATCAAAAGTTTTGAAAATATCAGTTAAACTTCAGGGTATGGTTGGCTCATCAGGGCTTGTCACAACCTCAAGCAAAAACGGACCGCTGTGGTTTTTCATAATCTCAATAGCCTCTTTCAACTTTTCCTTGCTCTCAAGCCTTATACCTTCAATGCCGTAGGCTTTTGCCAGTATCATAAAATCCGGATTACCATCCAGACACGTTGCAATAAACCTTCCGGTGCATCTTTTCTTCTGAAGCTCATAAACCATCCCAAGCCTTGTGTTGTTGAAAAGCACAATTTTAACCGGCACCTGCTCCCTTTTTATTGTTGCAAGCTCCTGCAAAAGCATCTGAAAACTTCCATCACCTGTTATGCTGATTACCTCTTTATCCGGTCTTCCAAACTTAGCCCCAATTGCAGCAGGTACGCCATATCCCATGGTGCCAAGTCCGCCGGATGTTATAAAAGTCCCCGGCTCTTTTATATACACATTGTGAGCTGCCCAGATCTGATGCTGCCCGACATCTGTTGTGATTATATAATCGCCATTGTAAACTCTCGAAATCTCCTTTAAAACATCATACGGATGCAGATTCCCATCTTCTTTAATCTCTCTCTTCTGTGCCTTAATTTCCTGTGCCCAGAAATCTTTTCTCTCTGAAATTCTTTTATTGATCTCGGCAAGCACCCTTTTGGCATCACCAACAATTGGAATATTTGTGTCCACATTTTTACCAATCTCGGCAGGGTCAATGTCTATATGAATTATCTTCATATTCTCAGTAATTTTAGTATCGCCAAGTGCCCTGTCAGCAAGTCTTGCAGCAACCACAATCAAAAGATCTGCCTGTCTTAGTGCTATGTTTGCTTCTTTTTGACCATGTGAGCCTATCATACCAAGATAAAAAGGATGATCTGTGGGGATGCTTCCAATTCCCATCAAAGTTGAAATAACAGGAATTTTCTGCCTTTCGACAAGAGTTTTTAACTCCTCAGATGCCTTTGAGGCAATCACACCCCCACCACTGCATATAACCGGTCTTTGTGAATTTTCAATGGCTTCAACAGCTCTTTTTATCTGAAGAGGATGCCCTCTTTCTTTCGGCTTGTAACCAGGAATGTCAATTTCTTTTGGAATTTCAAACTCAATCTCCTGCATCTGGACATCTATGGGGACATCTATCAGAACAGGTCCGCGCCGTCCTGTTGAGGCAATATAAAAAGCCTCTTTTAAAATTCTGACAATTTTTTTCGGGTCTTTTACAAGATAATTGTGCTTTGTAAAAGGAGCTGTTGCACCTGTTATATCAACTTCCTGGAACACATCTCTTCCGATTAAACTTGAATTAACCTGACCTGTAATAGCAACAATGGGAACAGAATCCATATATGCAGTGGCAATGCCGGTTATAAGATTTGTTGCACCCGGACCAGAGGTTGCAACGCACACACCAACCTTTCCGGTTGTGCGCGCATACCCGCTTGCCTCGTGTGCTGCTGCCTGCTCTGTGCGCACAAGGACATGTTTTATATCAGAGCTATAGAGTGCATCGTAAAACGGATAAATTGCCGCACCTGGAATGCCAAAGATAATCTCAACACCTTCACTTTTCAATACCTCTACCATTGCCCGTGCTACCGTCATCTTTTGCTTCATCCAAAACCCACCCTTTATATATGAAAAGTCCGACCATTCTACCCCTGTATTTCTGTCGGACATTTTAATACTGAAATTTTTTTAAACATATACTCATCAGAAATTTTGAATTATTTTAGCACGTATTTTTATTCGTGTCAAGAAAATTGCAGAATTTTCACCCTATCTTCTCTTTTCAAACGCCTTTTCAACCACCAGGTCAGAAAGCCGGGGAAAAAGCCGTGTAAACAAAGCAAAGATATAATCTTTTCTGGATGTGTATATCTCTTTTTTACCTTTTTCTATTCCTTCTATTATCCTCTCAGCAGCTACCTTCGGTGAAAGTCTTGAAAGCCTCACTTCATCTTCCGGATAAGGCTCGCCCAGAGCATTTTTTCTAAATTCTGTCGAAACTGAGCCGGGATAGGCACAAAGAACCGAAATTCCATACTTTTTTAGCTCAAGCCCTGCAACATCCGATAAAACTGCCAGGGCAGCTTTTGAAGCTGTGTACCCTCCTGTGTAAAAAACAGGTCTTTTGACACCAAGCGAGCATATGTTCACAATCAAGCCCTTCCCCTGATCTTTGAAAATTTTTATTGTCTCCTGCATCATGTAAAATGCACCGAAGAAGTTTACATCAAATACCTTTTTTAAATCCTCATCCAGAATCCTTTCAACCTCACATCTCAAGCCCACACCTGCGTTGTTTATCAGAACATCCACTCTTTCAAACTCAGATTTTATAATCTCCATTGCATTTTTGCACTCATCTTTTCGGCTAACATCTGCAACTACTGTAAACAGGCTCTCTGAATATTCCGAAAGTTCTTCTTTCAAACTATCAAGAGACTTTTGCCCTCTTGACACAGCAGTAACCCTTGCACCTTTTTTGAGCAAAATCTCTGTCATGCACCTTCCTATGCCAGACCCCCCACCGGTGATTATTACAGCTTTCCCTTCCCAGAAATCTTTCTGCATAAATCCCACCCTCAAAAAAGTATTTATTTTTTTGTCTTTTAAGTAGCCAAAGCACTTACTTTTTCAGAGCTCAATCTCATCTCCACAGCCTGCTATTTTTAGCTTATTTGGCAGACTTTTGCCCATAAAAGTAAGGGTTCTTATACCCGAGCAGTGAAGCGGAATGATTTTGTACACTCTGTGCTTTTCAAAAAACTTGCACAGCTCATCCATTTTTTCTTCAGGAAAATCCTTTGAATGAAATCCGCCAATTGTGGCAAAAATGCTACTTTCAAATATTTCTTCGGCTCTTTTTATAATATTTTCTATTCCATTGTGACTGCAGCCAGAAATCAAAATCAGCTTTCCTTTTTCTTTAATAACAAGAGACTGCTCTTCCAAAAACAGGTCCTTTTCAAACCTGCCATCTTTGCCGATGTAGAATTCTTCAGAGCCTTCAGCATGGCTTTTGACATTCAAAAGATATATATCTTCAAACAGCTCATAAACCTCATCTTTTACTATTTTAAATCTCAAAGCGCCTTCTTCAAAATTATGCCCTATAAAATTAAACTTGCCATCCCTCAAAGCATACTTCTGTTCAAAAAAGCCTTCATGGACAAACACAGGGCAGGATAGCCTGTCTATAAAACTTTTAAGTCCTCCTGTATGGTCATAGTGAGAATGGCTCAAAACGACAGCATCAAAGTTCAAATCAATTTTTGCCTTTTCAAGGTTCTTCAGCATTGCATCGGTTTGTCCGCAGTCAAACAAAATCTTTTTACCATCTTTTTCTATATAAAGTGAAAGCCCGTGTTCTGCTAAATACCCTGATTTGAATGTCCAGTTGTTGATGAAAACTTTTATCTTCATAAACCTAAAAGAACACCACCTTTGCTGTTTTTTGAAAAAGCTCTGGCTTTATTCATATATGTTTAACTTCCAATTTCAAAAGCACCCGGGCATTCTTCCCAAAAATCATTTCAATCTCATTAGATGTTAGTTTCAATTTTTTCACATGCTCAACCTCTTTGCTCTGGTTTTTCCATGGCGAGTCTGTTGCAAACAAAATCTTCTCTATACCATGCTTTCTGAAAATCTCTTCTGGTCTTTGTACTTCAACTTCTCCAAAGAAAAAGGATGTGTCAAGATACACATTTTCCCCTATCAAATACTCAAGAGTCTCATCAAAAAATCTATACCCTCCCATGTGAGCCGCAACTATTTTTGCGTGTGGAAAGTCTTTCAAAACCTTCTTAAGCCTTTCAGGTGTGCAATGATAGGGCGGGTCATACGCCGGGTCAACTCCGCTGTGAAAAAGTATAATCATATCATTCTGGAAGATTGCATCATAGATTGGATACATCTTTTTATCATCCACAAAAAAGTTCTGATAATCCGGGTGAAACTTTATACCTTTAAACCCCTGTGATTTTAGCCATTCAATTTCTTGCTGCCAATCATCAAACTCAGGATGAATTGTACCAAAACAGATTATATCATTGTTCTCTTCCATTACAGAAAGCGCCCATCTGTTTATACTCTCTGTCTGCTGAGGTTTTGTGGCAATTGGCAGAACCACGCACATGTCAATTCCAGCTTTTTTAGCAGACTCTTTCAAACCTGACAATGTCCCATCATGATAGTATGACATACCAGAATTTCGTGAAAGTTTTTCCATCGCCCTTGGTGCCAAGCTATCCGGAAAACAGTGTGTGTGAAAGTCTATAATCAACTTTGCAGCCTCCTTTTTTCTTTAATTTTCATCTGATTGCTCAAAGCATTTTTTCATCCCAGTATAGCCTCGCAAAAATCTTCTAAACCTTATCTCTAATTTCAGTATTTTACCATAGTTTTCTTATCAATTATTCACAAAATTTTTACCTGTACTTGTCCAAAATCTTATTTAAAATCACTATTGTTTGCATCTGTATTTTTAAATATACTTCTGTATTATAATTCCATAACAAACAAAAAACAAATGTAAATAGGGGGTTATGAGGAAATGAAAAGTTCTGTATTAACTTCTAAAAATCTCAATTCTACCTTTAAAAACGAATCCTACCCGAAAAACCTTTCGAACCAAAAAACTTATGCTAAAGAAATATCAGGAAGCTATTCTCAATCTTCAAACCAGAACAAAGCACAGAACAACCCCAAAATTTCACCCGCATATGTTTATGAAAAAGGCTCTTCTGATAATGATTTCTATGGTAAAATAGTTTACAAAATACCTCAAAACAAAATCCATATATCTCAACATCAAGAAGATTCAATAAAAGCTTTAAGTAATCATGCTAACAACAGCACAGCTAAAAAAATAACCGGAACTTCAACTCTTGAATCTGTTTTTAGAAAATTAGAAAATTTTACAAATGGTATTGGAAAGAAAATTTCAGAACATCTAAAGAAAACAGAAATCAATACTATAAGAACAAAACTGAAGGAAGGGTTAGAAGCTCTGAGGCATGTAACAGGCAACAATCTGAAATATGCAATAAATTTTTTTGAACATGCTCTGCAGGATAAGCCTTCTGATATAAGAATTGAAAATTAAAAAAGTGAATTGTCTGAAAAAATAAAAAATAACATACATAGATTATAAAAAGGCAAGAGAAAAGATCATTTTTGAAGCTGAAAATTTACTCCCTGCAATGAAAGTTGGAGAGGTAATAGGACTAATTAAAAGCGAAAAAATGAAGAGAAATTTTCTGTAACATTCAATAAAAATCATGATTTGGACCTCTATTTAGCAATAAACAATGCCAACCTTTATTTTAAAAAAGAGAGTGAAGATAGCATAAGCATATGGCTTTATGATACTTATAACTTTGATAACAATACTAAAAAACAAAGTTCAATAGAACAAATACTGGATTTAATAAATGGAAAAATGAGCTTTGGGGAATGGTTAAATGAATTTGGCGAAGATTTGCAGAATTTTGGAGTTGTTAATTCATATAAAATTCTCATCAAAATAGAAACAGTTAAAATCAACGTTCTTTTATAAACTTAAGAAGGGAGTAATACCACATGGTGGCAGGTAAAAAAATTTTGAGAGGATATTTAATAACTGTTTTATTGACCATAGTGGTTTTGTTTTTTATTGTTGGTTCAACATTGTTTTTTATTTATGTTGTTCCTCACGAACCAATAAAGCGTGTTAAAAGCCGTGCTGAGTGGATTAGATTGTATAAGATATTTGATAAAGAATTCCCGGAACCAGTAAAAGAAGAGAAAATAGTAAAATGTGAAATTTGCTTTCTTGATTTGTTGATTTTTGACAAAAAAGCCAAACCTGAATTGGAAAAGCTGACTTTAAATTGGCTTTATGTAAAAGATAATAAAATGCTAAATGATTTAAATATAAAAACACGATACGAAATTGAAGCAGCTTTAGGAGCTGTGGAAGAGTTTTCCTTGGGAAAGAAAAATCTCCCTGAAGAATTAAAACCGTTGTTTTTCAGTGACAATGGAGAAGAATATGATAGTTCAATTTTGAATGAAAAATTAGCCAAAAATATGCTTCTTGAAATAAAAGAAGGATATAAATTTCTTAGATATGAAAGATACACAAAAGATGGCATAGAACCTGTACTCTCTCTTTATTTTTTTTATATACCAACGAAAAATCACTTGTATGTATTCAGTGATATAAATTATTGGGAGCAAATTAAGTATATTGAAAGAGATAACGAAGAATGTGGGATTAAATGAAAATGGCGTAGAAAAATTACCTTATTCACAGCGTAAATATGCTTTCTAATTACTTCAGTATATCTTCTATAAGCAAAGTAATATTCAGCTTGCACTAAAAGTTTATTAAAACGTTCGCATTTAGCTGTTTCAAAAATTATTGCAACTGTCCCTTTGTTACAGATTTAATTATTTTCGGGAGGGAAAATTTAATGAATAAAAAACTCAATTACAAACTTATTTGCTTATTGATTATCTTATCTTTGATTCTATCAGCTTTTTGCTGGAACTACTTTAATATAAAAAGAAGATTTGATAACGCAAGAAAAGCTGCTAAATATAATCTTGCCATAAACCAAATTTATGTTTATATATCAATGTATATGGAAGATATTAAAAAAAATAATAAATTAATTTTTTCTAATAATTTTTGGTCTTTAAAGGACAGTGTCGACAATTGTGCATCCACATTAATTATATTACGTAATATGGATCCTGAATATAAAAAATATAAATCCAAGGTTCCCTCTATCTGGTTTACAGTCAACTCTCTGAATGCTTTTTTAAATGATATATATTTTAATATTTCAGAAGGTAAACCTATTGTTGTTCGGGTTGATGCTAATAAATTTAAAACCTTAACAACCGAAGACATCTACAATGAACTATCGAAATACCATAATTTTTTAAAAAATGTAATATCAGGAATTGTCACGCCAAATAACCCTTTTGAATTTGTACGAAATATTGATAAATACTTTGATAAATTTCTTGAAAAATGGGATGCAAACAAAGCAGAATCATTATTCCACAAAAACATGAAAAATGATATAACATTTTGGCCCTAAATTAGCCTGTATTTTAAACTTTTATAAAAATAGAAAAAGAAAGAGAGCAAGTTGCTCATAGGCTATCCAAAAGCTCAGTGGATAGCCCTTTGTGTTTATTTTGGGCATTTTAAATTTTTGTTTTTCAAAACTGTTTTAATGGGTATAAATATTTTTGAAGTCAAAAATTTTTAAAAAGGAGAGACCTGAGGATGAGCACAAAAGTTGAAAATATCTTGAAATTTGGAATGAAGATGGAGAAGAACGCACAGGACTTTTATTCATTCTATGCAAACAATCTGCAAGATGAAAACCTGAAAAAGCTTTTTGAAGAGTTTGTAAAAATTGAGCAGGAACATTATAAGTATCTTGAGAGCATTCTAAAAAGTCTGGGCGGGCAAGAAGTGCCAGCTTCAATCTCATGGGTTGTGGATGATCAGAACAAAATGGTAGACCCGCACATACTGGTTGATAATTCAAAAATCCTGGAAACTGATTTTTCAGACCTCACAATATTGCGGCTTGCATACCTTATTGAAAGCGACTTTGCAGCATTTTACAGGGCAGCTTCTGAAAAGGTTGATGACAGTAATGTCAAAGGTTTACTTTTGCACCTTGCAAAGTGGGAGGAAGAGCACGAAAAGTTCTTCAAAGACAGGTATCACAGCCTTATGAAAAAGGAATGGGAAGAGCTGGATTTGTTTTGAAAAAAATATATTAAATTAAACAGGGGAGCAGTCACAAATTCTACTTTTAAGACTGCTCCCCTGAGTTTTTGACCGTACTCCAAATATAATTTCATATTCTGTTATTCCCGGGATGTCTTCCAAACAAATATTTATAGGAAAATTTCCACTTTGAGCATATGACAATAATAGCGGTTAACAGAAGTAAAAATATTGCAATCATAGTATTCTGAGTTCTTTCCCTTCTGGCAGCAGCAAAGTACAATGTGTTTGAAGGATCTTCTCCACCTCCAATCATCATCTTTTCAGGAGCTTCCCTCATCAATCTACTTCTTTCTTCTATAGCGTTTAAAATTTGAACTGGTTTTTTATTTAATGCATCTTTTATTATGCCAAAATCCCATATATGATTTTCGTAACCTTTTGCACCGGCACACCACCAATTTCCATCACCTGATACTGCGTTCAATGTCATTTCTTCAATATTGACAATTTTTACATCACTCTTCATGCCCCGCTGTGCCAGATATTTTTCCAAATTATTTACTGCCCTGCCCAGCGAATCATTACCAAACACTCCATCATTCACTACATAATTATTCGTTTCATCATTCCATTCGATAAGAAGGTATCCAACAGGTATATTATCGTAATATATAATTCTTGCCCAGCCATTGTCTACAAATTCAGTGTTAAAAACATCTTTCCAGGAGTTAAATCTCAAATTTTTAACTTTCTCTTTTACCTCATCTCTTATAACATGATATGGACGCCCATTTTCAGCTATCTTAACTTCAGTTGGAATATGAAATACCCTGCAATATTCATACTCTTTGCTCAACTTAAATTTTTCAATGTCATACGGTCCATTGATATTTGTTACTTCATTTAACGATTGCAGTGTAGGTGAATCTTTTTCTCCATTTTTCACAAAACAACTAACAAATAACTTGAGCCACTCTTCTGCCGAAACCTGCCTTCTAAGTACATTTGTTTCATCATTGTGTTTGACTGAAAAGTCTGCTCTGGCAGAGGAAAATGTCGTAATGAAAAGCAATAAAAAGGTCATTGCAAAACCAATATATACATTATTCTTTTTCATTCTATTTCACCCCCCTGTTATATCAATATGGTTTAAATACTCTTATCGCATCTAAGTAATCCTGGTAATTGTCATTATCCCTCAACTCAGAATCAGGAATACTAATTACCCCACCTATAGCTGGATCCATAATCATTATATAATTTTGTAGATATCCATTTGAGTCAAAATATTGCCATATACCATTTAAAACAACAAAATGATTTTGACTTACTGTTGCTGTAATTACTGATCCTAATTGGACTTTTATAATTTACAATTTGCTCTGCAATTTGCCCATATGAAATTATCCAGCCACTGATTGGTATCATGCGCGAAGAACCAACACCATAATAGCTGAGCGCTCTTTGTATATCAGAAAGTAAAGCACCTTTATTTACATAACTTCCATAGATATATCTAACTATATCCCATTGTGTTGCCTCTTTCCCAAAACCTAAATAGTTTTTACAATAGCAAAGTATAGACTCACTTCCTGCTGCCCAGCACCAGTTTGAATATGCTTGCTGTACCAATTTAACCGGAAGACTAACATACGTAATTGTGTTTTCTGCACGTACACTAAAAATACTTAGAAAAAACACACTCAGCAGTACCACTGTTGAAATTGCTATTTTTTGGTTCTTTCTTGTTTTAAAAAGTTTTGATTCCATTTTTACTCTATCATTTCTTATCAATTAAACTTCTGCGTATAATTTGATATTTATGGTTTCTGATTTTTAATGTGTAAAATTGTTTTTTTTAATTTTTTGAATCCTAATTTGCAAAAATTTATTTACATAAAACATCAAAAAAATGCACATAACATAATTTTTATAAAAATAATGTATTTAAAAATGTATCTTTTTTATCAGGGACTATTTTTGGTATGATATAATATTTTATGTTGATGAAAAAGATAATTCATATTTAATCAGGAGAGAATAAAGCTATGCCAAGAATTGACAAAGACTTTTTGGGTAGCATAAGAAAGTGTATATACCAAGGAAGATATCTTTTTTACCTTTCTTGAGTTGATACCGAAGACAACATAACAAGTAGTTTGTTTAACTTTAGAATTTCCTTACTTTATCGATAGTTAAAGTTTTGTTAAATAGAATAGAACGTTTTAATATTGATAAAATATTCTAAGGACTCATTGTAAACAAAAAATACAAAATAAGCTTAAAAGTTTATTTCTTGAAACTTATTAGTACTTCATTACATAATTTGATTTTGTATTAGTCGGTTCTAAGAAGCCTTTCAAATACTTCATAAACAGCTGGTATATATTTTTTCTCTGCATATTCAATTAACTGACTAATATTCATTTTTGAGAACTTTTTGTTTATAATGTTGTTCATATGTTCCTCAATTAAAAACATATACGCTGGTATATCAAGTATATCTTTGCATATGTCTTTATTTATCTGAATAGGATTTAATATCCTACTCCTCATTGCTGGCATTTCCCATACTGATAAATTTACTTCTTCTGCTCTTAGTTTTCTTGTTATTATATAGTTAAAATACTGCATCCTACTTTTATAACCATCTCCTTCAAGAAATTCTAACAATGTCATTTTAGATTTTTTATTTATCATGTTACACCATCCGCTAATCAGACAAGCCATATCCCACGCTAAACAGCCCCATATGGTTGTTTCTATAAATTTATTTATGTCTAACAGAGAATAACCACTCTTGCAAACATAACAATTTATTTTTTTTCCATATATTTCGAGAAGTGTGCTGCAATTCAAAAACAACTCTAGATATTCGACTCCTGATAACTTATAACTAATGCTTTTTACGTATTTGATTTTTTTTATTACATAAGGTAATAGTTTATCATCACTGAGAATTACATCAGCTTTTTCAAGAACTTCATCTATACTAGGCAAATATATATCCTTTAAAATCCAAATAACCGTTTGTATAGCTCTTAAAAAATATTTTATCATGTTTCTTGTATTACTAGAAAAAGACAATTTATTAAATTCATGAACAAAAACTTCAAAATCGTATTGTAAATGTTTGACGCATGTTTTGCGATCAGGAATTTCAACCTTTTCAAGTAAGTCTTTTCCGTAAATTAATTTCCAAATTTTCTTTTTTATTGGGTATATGACTCTTGTAGGATAAGAGTTATAATATTTTTCAAATTCAATTTCTGTAAAAAATAAACTACCATGGTAGTGATACTTTCTCTCTTTTTTTACATTATGAACTTTATCCAAATATTTTTTTATTTCACAATCAATTATAGCTGACATTTCTTTTACTAAACTTATTCTTTCTTGTATAGATTTACATTCTATTATGAACCATAAGTCAGCATCACTATATTTTTTTTTCAAAGTTTCCTTGTGATATACTTCCATAAGAGTAAATGCTGACTATATTGTTAAAGTGGTTTTCTCTAACAATATTGCAAACCAAGTTATAAAAATCATTATAATCTATCAATATATTTCACCTCCACATATTTCAATTTAAATATTTATCTTTATGTAATCTTAAACTATATTGGTGCCTATCGAATTTTTGATTTAATTGTTACTGATGAATTTGATTATATAAAGAAGTCTTTTAGAAATTTTTGAACTAATTTGCTGTTTGTCTTAATTACGAACCAGTTCCTTCATATCTTTTCAGTCCCAAACGCCATATTCTTAAAGACAAAATAAAAATTATAATACAAAATATGGGAGACAAAATACCGTAAAATACTGGTACTTTACCCAGTAAAAATGCTATAGGATAATAATTTGTAAACGCATACGGAAATATGGTTACTAATATGATTTTAATTCCATCTCCATAAATACTAAGAGGATATTGTGCAAATTTGTGAATGTCATATCCTATGCGTATAGCTGATGTTGAATGTAACAACCAAAAAGCCAAACTTCCCAAAATCAAATATGTAGCAAATATAAGTAGTCCTCCAGTTATTGAGGTTACTATTAAATACAAAATTTTTAAAACATTCCAAGTGTAATTTATATTATACGCTGAAATTATCATAACAACAACTCCGAACACAAGAAATCCTACACCCATTGTGTTGATTCTTGAACATACTATTTGAAAAAGAGGACTTATAGGTTTTGTTAATAATACATCCATACTTCCTGTAACTATATGGTTTTCAATATCCAAAATCCCATTTCCAAAAGCGTTGTACATTGCAAATGTTAAAGACCACATGCCGTAAAGCAAACTAATTTCAGGCAAACTCCAACCTTTTAACGATTGGAGTTTATCAAAAATTATTCCTATATTAATAAGTCCTATACTAACCCATACAAGTACTGAAATTAAGTTGAAAATAAAATCACCTTTATATTCGACAAGTTTTTTTATATTAACTTTAAAGTAACTTCCATACAATAACAACAATTTAGGCATTTCTGAGTTAACCTCCCTGAATTACTATTTTTTTATTTACTATCCTCCAACATAAAAATGTTATAAGAGAAAAGATAAAAATCCATATTATCTGTTCTAGTAAATATTTTGCAACACTATTTATACCTAATACTATTAGCAAATGTTGGAATACATTTACTCTATAAGTCAGACCAGAGTATATAGAAGCAGGTATATTATACATTGCTTGAAATGGAAGATTAATTAATATTTTCTGAATCGACTCAGGATAAAATGTAAGTGGCACAGTTAAACCAGCAAGTAAATTTATCAACGAGGATTTTAAAATGGATACCCCAAATACCTGGGTTGTCCAAAAACTTACTAATCCAACTAAAAATTCAAACATATACACAAGTATAAATGATAATAAAACACTTGTTATAGTTATTACTAATGTGAAAATATCTTTTATAATGTCAATTTTGAAAATAACCTTTGCAGTAAAGATTAATGGAATGATTGAAAAAACAAAATTAAAAAAAACAACACCAACTCTGTTAAAAAATAAATAACCAAAAAAATTTATTGGTCTAATTAAATCTATCGATATATTTCCACTAATTACTTTTGCTCCAATTTCCATTTCAGTATTTCTACTTATTATTTGATTTATAATGGTTATCACACATACATATGTTGTGGTTTTATTCAGTGCAATAAAATTGAAATTATCAGTAGATGAATATACAGCTGTCCACATGTAATATACAATTGCAATAAATATAATAGAACTTAACATACTTAAAAAATTATTCATCCAATATGTGGATGATTGCTTGAATGCATAATATGAAATATAAAAACATTTTTCAAATTTATACTTTAAATTCAATTTAATCCCTCCGATGCTTATTTAAATAAATTTCTTTGACAATATCTTCAAGGTTGTTATCAATAATTGATATATCTTTGATACCATCTAAATTTTGTATAACGAGATTTATCAAATCGGTGGTCCTATACATTCTCTTGCTGTATCTGATATAAAGAAAATTATTGTTATAATCTATCTCAACTTTAATATCATTACAGTCAAAGTTTACAGGTTTACTTTTTTCAATTAGTTCAATTTTAATAGTACTTTTAGTTCCATATTTCGTTTTTAAATCTTCAAGTGTCCCATCAAAAATAATTGAACCTTTGTCGATAATTATAATTCTCCTGCATAAATTTTCAATATCAGATAAATCATGTGATGTTAAAATCACTGTAGTCCCGAGTTCTTCGTTTAATTTTTTAATAAAATTTCTTACCTTTTCTTTGTTAAATATATCAAGTCCAATCGTCGGTTCATCAAGGAAAAGTATTTCAGGGTTATGTAATAGCGAGGCCACAATTTCACAACACATTCTTTGCCCAAGGCTCAATTTCCTAACAGGTACATGAACGATATCTTCTATTCCCATATGTTCTACTAAGTACTTCAATCTGCTTCGGTATTCCTCCTTAGGTATCTCATAAATCTTTGAAAAAAGATCGAAAGTATCAATTGGTGGAAGATCCCAAATCAATTGAGAACGTTGTCCAAAAACAACTCCTATCCTTTTGGCAATTTCTCTTCTATGTTTATGTGGGTCCTTCCCTAAAACACTTATTTTGCCTTTTGTTGGTGCTAAAATTCCCACCAACATCTTTATGGTTGTAGATTTCCCCGCACCATTTACTCCAATATATCCTACAAGTTCTCCCTTATTAATAGTAAGGCTCAAATTGTTAACCGCATTTATTTCTTTGTAATTTTTTGTAAAAAAACTCTTTACAACCCCAATGATGCTTTTTCCCCTTTGTTGAACCCTATATGTTTTTACAACATTTTCCATAATAATAATTATTTTGCATCCCTCCTTTCCAATTGTGATTCAATTAGCCTTTTGCAGAAACGCTCAATATGAGCGTTATCAAGCTTTATAAAGATTCGAAAAAGTCTGGTCACCCTCCTCATAGTTGTAGTAAAATATGATTATATAAAACAAATTTTCTACTATGAGGAGGGGGTCCAAAATGTTCAACAACAAACCTAAACAACTTTCTTTCCTCGATCTATTCTCCCACCTAAAGGCTTCGGCTCTCTACAAGCCTGAAAGCCTCTTGGGCTTGTTCAATAAATTCATCAACTTATCAGACTACATACCTTCTTCTTTCTACAATGCCTACTACAAATACTTTGGTAAGCATAGATGCTTCTCCTTAGAATCTATGCTCCTTTGCTTTTTTGTCCAAAAATTACTCAAACTCAATACTCTTACTCAGCTCCGCGCTGTGCTTCTTAACTCCTATGAACTTCGTTCATTCTGTAACTTAAATGGTAATGTTCCCTCTATTTCAACCTTCTCTCGCTTCAGAAAAATCTTCAACAACGAAATCCATAAACTTTTTCAAAATATCTCTATCCATGCACACAATATTTCTCTTAGGCAATCCCCTGAACTTGCTTCAATCTTAATCTTCGATACAACCGGTATTGTCCCAAAGGTCCGTGAAAATAACCCTAAATTCATTCAATCTCTCTTGAAAAATACCTCAAAAGCTAACCCTGAGCTGTCCTCTGATAAAATCTACTCTCTTGTTTATTCTTCCTTGCCTAAAACTGCTAATGCTAATTCTAATATCCGTCTTATGTTCGTAAATGGCCATTTCTGCTGGGCTTTAAAATTCGCTGTCATTACCAATGCTCTCGGTATTCCTTTGGCTTTAGTACCTCTGTTTAACTCTGACTCTCCTTCTTCTGACCCTCAAGAAGCAAAGGCTATCTCTGACTCTAAAGCTTTATTTCCTTCGCTCGAAACTCTATTCTCTTACATTCCCAAAAATTTCTCCACTTTCATCGCTGACAGTGCCTTGGATGCACATAACATCTACTCAACTTTAAAAAACACTTTCAACTTCTCCAAAATCATTATCCCTCTAAATCCAAGAGCCTCTAAAAATACTACACCTACTTCAGACCCTAATATCGTTATATCTGAAGATGGTGTCCCTATCTGCAAAAAGTTCAATCAACCTTTTAAACCTGAAGGCAAATGTCAGGGTAAAAATCGTTCTGTGCGTCTTAAATGGGTCTGCCCCATGTCTTGTTATAAAGACGGCAAACGCATTTGCTCTTGCCCTCAACCTTGTACTAACTCTAAATCTGGCAGAATGTTCTACACTTACCCTGACGATTTTCGCTCTTCCCCAGGTATCAACAGAAATTCTCAAGAGTTTTTAGACCTCTACAATAAACGTGTCGCTGTAGAGCAGACTATTTATCACCTAAAATCCTATATGGGCTCCGATGTCATCTGTACTTATGACCATATTTCTATCTTCTCTGATTTTTTACTCTCTGCAATTACTTACTCACTTTTGTTTATCCTTGCTCACAATATCAAACTCTATTGTTCTAAATTAACTATCAAAAAGCTTAACAAACTCAAAAAACTTATCGCTTAAAACTACAATTTTTCTTAAATCATTAATCTACCAAAAATTTGTGACTTTGTTTTTTACTTAACCTTCTAAAGCCAAGAAGCTAGAAGGCTTAGGATACTATTGTCTTTTTTGATATTGTTAATTTTTGTCATATGTTTGTTGCTGATTATTTTTGTTTGCATTGATAATATTTGGTTGTCATTTTGCTTTTCTTTTTGTATCTTGATAGTATTTCATGTTAGTATTGGCATCTGTTACCTTCAATCACCAACCATTTTGCAAACGGCTAAATTGTGATTCAATAGCCAAATAAAAATTTATAGTTGCACAAATAAAAGCTAATAAGGCACTAATAAAAAATAATTTTTCAAAACCCAAATAATAAACTATAAAACTTCCTGTAATTCCTCCTAAAATTCCACCGACCTTCCATGTATCCCAATAGCAAGTCGTTTCTTTTCTAATATATTCTATGTCCCAAAAACCTTCCGAAATCCCTCCACTTATCCCATGAAATAGCAAACTACATAGAATAATTATTTGACTTTTTATATATGCTGCTATTATAACAAACAAAGAAGATGAAATCAGAAAACCAACTGCTATTATATATCTTATATCCATGTATTTTTTTAAAAAATTAATTATGTAATATTTGGGTATAAATAACATCCAATTAAATGAAACAGCTACTCCAGTTATATAATAACTTCCAGTTAACTCAAACATAATAAGTGGAATAGAAAAAATAAAAAAATAGTAAATGAAATTATGAAGAAATACAGTTATTAAATCATACTTAAATACTTTAAATGAACATCTTTTTATTTTTTCAAATGGAGAAATTCTACCAACTAACAATAATGCAATATTAAGAATGTTGAAGTAAAAACTTAGGAAGCGTAAATTATACATTATTAAACCAGCAGCTATCATTCCACTCACTATGAATATAAAATTAGTTAACGCATTCTCTCTTAAACAGGCAGGCTCTACTCTCAGATACGAAGACAATAAAGAAGAAATAAAGATTAAAAGTAATACATTATATTTTAGATTTACAGGATATAACAAGTCTACTATTAAAATTAATATCAAACTTGCTCTAACAATATACTTCTGTAATGTTTTATGAATAACGTTACATTTGTAATATGACAACATCCTCCACAACGCTAACGAAATACCAATTAAAAACACGTTATTAAATTCTTTATATATAAATAACGGTAATAATACCATTGGCATATATGAACTAAACTTTACCAGAAAGAATAAACAATCTTTTACCATCTTTTTGCCTCTTATATACTATAATGTTTTCATATTGCTTAATTCTTATGAGCAAAAAATCCTTTATTTTCGACTTTATAAGTTCTACATAAGGCTTCAAATTTATCTTGAATCGTCGATAAATATTCTTTATCTTTACAAAGTTTCAGTATTTTCAAAGATTTTTCGTATCCAACTAATTTTTCTAATATACTTCTTAATTTATTAATATTGTTACACTTTGTATTTAATACTTCAGCCATTGCAAAATCAATACTGTCCCCTGCTAAAGAAAAAATAGATTCTATATCACTGATAAAAGGAATTATTGGACTTATGAATAAATATGTTCTTATTCCTGCACGTTTCAATTCTCTGAGGACCATTATTCTTTCATAAGGATTGCTAGCACGTGGTTCCAAAATTTGATAAACATTCTTATCTAAAAAACCACAGCTTATACCTACTTCACACTTGTCGTAACATGATAGTATGTCAATATCTCTTAAAACTAAAGCTGATTTGGTTAAAATAGAAATATGTGTTTTATTCTTTAAAAATATTTCGAGACTTTTCCTTGTCAAAAGAAGTTTCTTTTCTATCGGTTGGTAGGAATCGGTAACACTTCCCAATAATACTTTTTCGTTCTTTTTAACCTTTTTAATTTCTTTCTCAAGTATCTCTAAAGCATTTTCTTTGTAGTCAACAAATTGACCCCATTCATCATTAATATGTCCTGTAAATTTTTTCATAAATTCTGCGTAACAGTATTGGCATGCATGGGTACATCCAATATAAACATTATAGCAGTAATCAACACTTGGTAACTTACTTTTAGTAAGAATTGTTTTACATCTTATAGCTTGCATTTTATCCTCGTACACCTTTTCCTATTTAGTGAAATACAGATTATTCAGCATAATTTTATCAAGCTGACATATTGAAGCAGAATTTTTTAGCTTATTACTATTCCATTTTAATGCTTTATCACTCTCAATAATATCTTTCAAGCTTTTTTCTGGCATCTTTCCCAATACAAAATTTTCATCAATTGGCCTACCATTATATCCAAGTGCCCAAGCACATGCACTAACTGTTCCATCAGCAAATATACCTATTGAATGACTTAAAGCATTACACTTAACATTTCCGTAAATTTTGTTTTTTAAAGAATGCTGATATGAAATTTGTATAATATTTTCCTTTTTGAGTTCATCTATGTACTTAATTGCCTCTTTAAGTTCATTATCATCAGGATTTAGAGCATAAATATTCGCTGCTCTTCCTACCTGGTAAAAGCGCAATATTTCCCATTCTTCTACACCATTTTCAATTAAAAAGTAATAAATTTTACTCAAGTTCTTAGGTGAAACATTACTTTTTTTAAGCACTGTACTAACACATACAGTGATATTTTCTTTTACACACAATTTTATTGCATTCTTTGCCAACTCAACAAATCCATTTGGTCTTGAACCATCCTTGTCACCTTCTACATTATCTAACGTAAATTCAACTTTAGATACATAATCCTTTAAATTGCAGATTAATTAAGAATTTAAATTATTCCCTGGTATACTTATAGATAAACAATCTTTTGAAAATTTAGAAGCAGCATATTGAAGTAATTTAATATTATCATTTATTAAAAGCAGATTTCCACCTGAAAAATCAATTGAGTTTATACCACTATTATATAAATCGTTAACTATTTTCACTTTTTCTTCGAATGTTAATTCCTTCCCATTTAAAATCAATCTTTTTTAAATCTCTGGTATTTGTTTGTTACTTACATGAACAGCATCGACACAACAAATCACACAATTCCAGTTGCACAGTCTCGTCAAATTCCATATCACTTTCATAAGAATACCTCCAAAATAAAGTATGAACAACCCCACCCAAAACTAATATTACTAAATTTTATAAAATTTTGAAAGACCTTATTTTTTTATAGGTAATGTAAAATATAGTTATATAAAGTATATACTCTCTTAGAAGGAAATCTAAACACTAATAAATTAATTCAAACCATTATCCTTCTCAAATCAATATCCCCAACATCAAATTCTCTCCCCTTTTTTAACTCTACTTTCAGGCAAGAGGCTTTAATTGTAATATATAGCTTTTGTTTTAAATTTCAATTCACAATATTGTTTTTTTTTGCAATATTCTGCACTTAGTTTTGCATTATTTTGTCTTGTCAAAGATAAAAATTTACCCTGGACTATTTTCTGTTTTTAAACTAAACCAATTACTATATTTTTTGCACTCTAATTACACACTAACAAAACAAACATAATTCCAAAGGGAAAAATCACCTGAAATGACTGTTGTGAACTGATTTAAATTTAGCTTTACTGGACATAAAAACCTCTCACAAAGCTTTAAAATTCCGCAATTAAAGAAAGTACTTTTAAAATTGTGTCTTTTTCACCTGAATTCTCACCGATATGATATAATATTTGATGTTGATTAATATAGGACAATTTTAAAATACACTTAATCAGGAGAGATATACAGCAATGTCAAGAATAGAAAAAGATTTTTTGGGTAGCATAGAGCTTTCTGATTCTGAGCTTTATGGCATTCATACAAAGCGCGCTTTTGCTAATTTCAATGTCTCTGGAAAGAGCATTGACAAAGACTTGATAAAAGCACTTGTTATGGTCAAAAAAGCATGTGCAATTGCAAATCATGAAGTTGGTCTTTTGGATGAAAAAATCAAAGATGCAATTGTTTTTGCATGTGATGAGATTTTAGCAGGAAAATATGATGACCAGTTCATTGTAGATAGATTCCAGGGCGGTGCTGGAACATCTACAAATATGAATGTAAATGAGGTTATTGCAAATATAGCCTTAATTCACATTGGAAGAAAACCAGGTGAGTATGATATAATTCATCCAATCAACCATGTTAATATGTCACAGTCAACAAACGATGTATACCCTACAGCCCTGCGAATTGCCACAATTTGGAATGTAAGAGAACTTTCTGAAGAATGTGCAGAACTTCAAAAAAGCCTCCAGAGAAAAGAACATGAATTTGAGGATGTAATAAAGGCAGGAAGAACACAGCTGCAAGATGCCCTGCCTGTAACACTTGGTCAGGAGTTTGGTGCATATGCCCAGGCAATATCGCGCGACAGATGGAGACTATACAAGGTTGAAGAGCGCCTGAGAGTTGTCAATCTTGGTGCAACTGCTGTTGGCACAGGAGTCAACGCACCTTTGAAATACATTTTCAAAGTGATAGAAATACTAAGAAACCTTACCAAAATCGGCCTTGCACGATCAGATTATCTCATGGATGCAACACAAAATGCAGATGTTTTCGTTGAATGCTCTGGCCTTTTGAAAGCCTTAGCGGTAAATCTTTCAAAGATTGCAAACGATTTGCGTCTTCTTTCTTCTGGACCAAATACAGGACTAAACGAAATAAATCTGCCAGCTGTTCAAGCAGGCTCAAGTATAATGCCAGGAAAGGTGAATCCTGTTATACCAGAGCTTATAAACACAATAGCTTTTCAGGTGATGGCAAACGACTTTGCAATAACCTTAGCAGCACAGGCTGGTCAGCTTGAACTGAATGCCTTTTTGCCTTTGATTGCAAACAATCTTCTTGAGAGTCTCAAAATTCTCAAAAACGGTATTAAAATCTTTAGGCAGCAGTGTATAGATGGAATAACAGCAAATAAAGAGAAGTGTTTAGAGTACGCAAAAAAGACTCCTGCTATTGCAGCTTCTTTAATTGACAAGATTGGATATGACAAGGCAGCAGAAATTGCAAAAAAGGCTACTTTGGAGAGCAAGCAAATAATAGATGTTGTTAAAGAGCTAAATATTATGGATGAAAAAGAAGCACAAGAGCTTTTGAATCCTTTTGAGTTTATAAAGTTTAAAGAATGAAATCTTACGGAAAGGACTGACTTTTAAGATGAACACAACACCGCGCAGTGAAAGGCTTCACATAGCTATATTTGGCAAGAGAAACGCAGGTAAGTCAAGCTTAATCAATGCCATAACAAACCAGCCAATTGCAATTGTATCTGACATGCCGGGAACCACAACCGACCCTGTTTACAAATCAATGGAGATTTTGCCACTCGGGCCTGTTGTTTTGATTGACACAGCAGGAATTGACGATGAAGGCATGCTTGGCAGGCTCCGGGTTGAAAAGACTCTTGAGGTTTTGAACAAGACAGACATTGCAATACTTGTGGTATCCGACATTGATGATTTGACCTATGAAAAGCAGCTTGCAAAACTTTTTGATGAGAAAAAAGTACCAAAGATTGGTGTTCTGAATAAGATTGACAAAGACCCAAACTATAAGGAAAAACTTGCATTTTTGCAATCAACCCTGCAAATGCCGTTTTTGGCTGTGTCATGTGCTACCTTAAAAGGAATTGATGAGCTAAAAAATGCACTTTCAAAGCTTGTACCGGATGTTGGAGAGGATTTGCGAATAGTGGGAGATTTGATAAACCCGGGGGACTTTGCTGTTTTGGTTGTGCCCATTGACAAGGCAGCCCCAAAGGGAAGATTGATTTTGCCACAGCAGCAGACAATAAGAGATATTCTGGATTCTGACGCAATTGCAATTGTGACAAAGGAATATGAGCTTAAAGAAACCATCGAGAATCTTGGAAAAAAACCTGCAATTGTAATTACAGATTCGCAGGCTTTTTTAAAGGTTGATGCGGACACACCACCTGACATTCCCCTTACATCTTTTTCAATCCTGTTTGCAAGATACAAAGGGGATTTGATTGAGTTTGTTGAGGGTGTGAAAAAGATCAAAAAGTTAAAGCCAGGTGACAAAGTTTTGATTGCAGAGGCTTGTACACACCACAGGCAGTCTGATGACATCGGGACTGTGAAAATTCCAAGATGGCTGCGTCAGATAGCCGGCTTTGATATAGAGTTTGAATGGGTGTCCGGCTACAACTACCCGAAGGATCTGGCAAAGTATGCACTGATTGTCCACTGTGGTGGTTGCATGATAACACGAAGAGAAATGCTCTACAGAATAGAAATTGCCAAAAAACAGGGTGTGCCTATTACAAACTATGGCATCATGATTGCGTATGTCCACGGAATTTTGCCAAGAGCATTAAAACCGTTCGGGATTGAGTTTGAGTATTAAAACCCCTTCCAACCTTCCCAGAAAATTGAAAGGGGCTTTTTTGTCATTTATTTTATTATAAACTCACAGTTCACAACAGCAGTTATTTCTTTATCTATTGATGTTGTATCATTTATTCCATAGTCACTAACCTCAGTTGAATAAAGCGGAGTTATCTGAAAAACACCCATAGAAGCAGATTTTAGTCTTTCAACGCTACTTCCTGTGCTCTTTGCAATCTGTTTTGCTCTTCTTACAGCATCTTCTGTCGCTAAAGAAAGCATTTCTATCTGTGAACTACCATCTACCTGAAGAGGTGGAGGCTTCCTGCTTCATCGACCAGACTTGCCACCATGGTCTTATCCATGGTGGTAGAGGTCCAGATCTTCACAGGCGTAAATTCGGGTGGTCCCCACCCTATTTACCTCTTTATACATCTATATCCATAGTCTCTTAAGTTCTTTCCTGCGTTCTCGTCCCTGTCATGAACTTCTCCACATTCAGGACATCTCCATACCCTATCTTTCAATTCCAACTCTTTATAAACATGTCCACACTTGCTGCACATTTTTGACGATGGAAATGTCATATCTGCTTCTATTATTTCCCTTCCATACCACTCTGCCTTGTACTTCAGAAAATCTATAAACTTTGCAAAGCTGCTGTCCAGAACATGCTTCGAAAGCTTTGTCCTTGACAACCCATTTACATTCAAACTCTCAACCACCACGACTTGGCTCTCATCTATGATGGCTTTCGATAACTTGTGTAAAAAATCTTCTCTTGCATTTTTTACATACTCATGCTCTTTTGCAAGCCTTTCTCTTGCTTTCTCCCAATTTTTAGAACCTTTTTCCTTCCTTGCAAGCTGCCTCTGTAATCTTTTAAGCTTCTTTTCAGCTTTGATTAGATACCTTGGATATTCAATCTTAAAACACTTCTTATCATTTACAACTGTTGCAAAACTTTTCAAACCCAGGTCTATCCCACAAATAAAATTCTGTGGCTCTTTAACTTTATTCCTCGGGTCATCCACATCTACAAGTATGCTCACATAATACCTGCCTGCTTTGGTTTTAACAACTGTTGCTGATTTTATCCTCCCCTCAAATCTTCTGTGAAATTCCGCTTTTATTCCACTTTTTATCTTCGGCAGGTACAAAAGCCCTTTTTCAAAATCCACCCTGATTGTCTCACTTCCATTTTTAGTCTTCTGATTATTTGTCGTATATGACTGTTTATCTTTCTTCCTCTTGAACTTCGGAAGTCTAAAATGTTTGGAATTTTTGAAATGATTCTTAAATGCTTTCTCTTGCTGAAGCTGAACATTTGCAAGAGCAAGACTATCAACTTCTCTTAGAAAAGGATGCTGCTTTTTGTACTTTGCTGGAGTTATCCTTGGAATATTCCTTTCCTGTCTTAATGCTTCAAGCTTTTCTTCCAGCATCATGTTCCATACAAATCTGCAACAGCCAAAGGTCTTTTCAAAAAATTCTTTTTGCTCCTTGTTCGGATATATACGATACTTGTATGCTTTCAGCATTTTCTTTTTTCACCCTGGCTTTCAATATACCTTTTAATTACTTCAACTGGAGCACCACTACTTGTAATAAGACAATAACTTCTTGACCAAAAATACTCCTTCCAGAGTTTTTGTTTAATTTCAGGAAATTCTTTTTTTATAAGTCTTGATGAGGCACTTTTATAAGCATTTATGAACTTAGAAAGCGGTGTTGTAGGAGTTGCCTTGAATAAAACATGAATGTGGTCTTTATCATGATTCCACTCAATCAGGGTTATGTTGTAATTTGGTTGAATATACTCAAAAATTTCTTTCAATCTTTTTGAAATTCTATCATCTATTACATCTCTTCTATATTTTGTTACCAAAACCAAATGGTAGTATAGTAGAAATACTGAATGTTTATTAGTATCAAACTTCATTGTTATCACCAGCTCTATTATACACCGAAACTAATTATTTATCAATCGCAATTTATCTCCATCTTACAGAAGATGGAGTCTTCTTGCTATATTCTTGATAAAAGACTAAACGAAAAAATTGTAAATAAGATGGGAGCTAAGATTAAACTCAAAAAAACTACTGAAAAGATAACAAACTTTTTCATAGTTTGCTCACCTACTGTTCCGACAAAAAATAATTTTTCATAAGAATATCACTGCGCTTTTTTTATTTAGAATTTTGAAGTCTTTTTTACTCTGTTACATTTTATCACTAAGTTTATATAATTTCAACCAAAAAATTTAAAAAATAAAAACCACCTGCAAAATTACAGGTGGTCAAGTTTTTTATAAACAAATATTCTATAATCCCAGGGTTACCCATGTTCCAATCTGCTGAAAACCAATTTTTCTGTATATATTGGCAGCCTTGGGGTTGTCACAAAACAGGCAAAGCGATTTGTTCTCTTCTGTCAGATCACTGCAAAGTTTTTTCATGCAAATAGTAGCATATCCTCTTGACCTGTACTCATGCATTGTGCAAACGCTTAAAACCATTGCCATATCCGGTAGTTCTGCAGCTGTTCGCGCAGATGAAACAACTAAACCATCTTCTTCTATATAGTATATCCTGCTTCTTCCCAAAGAAACATCCTGCTTGAGCTGCTCGAATGTTGAAGGATTCAAAAACTCTTCGATAGACTGATACAAATATACAATCAGTTCAAGCTTTTCAAGGTTTTCTTCCAGGTTGTCTTTATTTATAATCTTAACCTTTTCAAGTTCCTCCTGTGAAAGTTTTAATTTTTCCTTATCCACACTGCCATCAAAACGCATAAAAAGCTGCTCTCTTTTCTGCATGACATTCAATGCTTTTAAAAACGGGTAAATAGCCACTTTTTTGCCTGATAAAACTTTGCATTTTGTTGTGAGTACTATGTTGCAAAACGCATCGACATCCCAATCATCGCAGTCTGAATAAAAAATCAAATCTCTTCTATAGCGAAGAAGAACTGCCTTTAAATTCCCGGATACAACATCAAATTCTCCCCAGACCTCAACAACCGGTGAATCAAACCCATAGCTGATTACATCACCTATTATAAAAATATTCCACTCCTTTTCCTTTCGGACAAAGTTCATAAGAGTCTCAAAGTCATCATTTGAAAGCTTCCTTATCATAAAAATCACACTTTCCTGCTTTTTTACAATTATACTACCAATTTTAGTTCCAATCAACCGCTTTTAAAATCCACATATGCGAATTAAAATCGCCCCAGGCAGGTGGAATCATTATTCCAATGTTCATAAGCTCATCTCCAAACCTGATTTTTTCATCGCCTTCAATCATATATTTCATATCAGGATCAAGCCCGTCAAGCTTGAGTCTTTTTATTGGCGGATTTGGCTCACCCAGTATATTCACATAAAACACAGCTGCTTCTTTCTTGTCCTCTGTTACAAACATCCAGGCAGCTGCATTTTCTTCAAATGGAGAAATCAGCCTGTACAAATCACCTTTAAATACTATATGCCAGATTCTTTTGTAAAGCTCAATTTGTTTTTTAATCTCTTCTTTGTCCTCCTGTGAAAGCCTTGTCAAATCAAGCTCATATCCAAAACAGCCT
Organism: Caldicellulosiruptor morganii; assembly: GCF_026810225.1. Classification (NCBI taxonomy): domain Bacteria; kingdom Bacillati; phylum Bacillota; order Caldicellulosiruptorales; family Caldicellulosiruptoraceae; genus Caldicellulosiruptor; species Caldicellulosiruptor morganii. The sequence continues at coordinate 405,852 of NZ_CP113865.1, read as the reverse complement.
GAAAGCGCTACAATTCCTCTTGTCTTCATTGGTGTTATCCTTCCAACCTGATGATTGGGAACAATTGACACATGCGCACCCATTGTGGATGCTGGATACACTATGCTTGTTCCAAACTGGATTTTAAGCCTCTCAATTGCATCTGTATCATCACTTGTCCAGATCTGTGGCATGTAGTACAAAATCCCGGGGTCAAACCTGCCACCACCGCCAGAACAGCCTTCAAATAGAATGTGTGGAAACTCAGAGGTAAGCTCTTCCATCATCTTATAAAGCCCAAGCACATACCTGTGGAAAACCTCCTGTTGCTGCTCAGGCGGCAAATTCAATGACCCTACCTCTGTTAGGGGTCTGTTCATGTCCCATTTTATATACTCAATTGGAGCTGTTTTTAAAATCTCCTTCATCATCCTCAAAACTTCTGCCCTGACATCTTCTCTTGTGATGTCAAGAACATACTGGTTTCTGCACTGTGTTAAAGTTCTTCCTCGCACCTGTATGCACCAGTCCGGATGTTTTCTGTAAAGTTCGCTATCAGGTGAGACCATCTCAGGTTCAAACCAGAGCCCGAATTTGAGCCCCATCTCATTCAGTTTTTTGCCAAGTCCATCCAGGCCGTTTGGAAGCTTTCTTCTGTCAACAAACCAGTCGCCCAAAGAGCTTGTATCATCATCTCTTTTGCCAAACCAGCCATCATCAAGCACAAATAGCTCAATCCCAAGTTTTTTTGCTTCCTTTGCCAGAGTAAGAAGTTTTTCTTCGTTGAAGTTGAAATATGTAGCCTCCCAGCTGTTTATCAGAATGGGTCTTCTCTTATCCCTATATGCACCCCTGCAAAGCCTTTTTCTGTAAAGCCTGTGGTATGTGCGCGACATTCCTCCCAAGCCCTCATCAGAGTAAACCATTACAACCTCGGGTGTTTGGAAAACCTCGCCCGGCTTTAATAACCACGCAAATTCAAAAGGATTTATACCCATTGTAACCCTTAGCAGATCATACTGGTCCCTTTCAACAATTGCTGCAAAGTTTCCGCTGTAGACAAGCGAAAAGCTATACACATCGCCATGTTTTTCTGTTGCATCCTTTGACAAAAGCGCTATAAATGGATTGTGCTGATGCGAGCTTTCCCCTCTTGTGCTATCAATCACCTGCATTCCGTGGATAAGAGAAGTTCTCTCAATATACCTTTCCCTTGCCCATGAACCCCAGAGATGAAGAAGGTCAAAGTCGCTTTGCGGAAAGTCAACACAGGCGCTCATTGCCCGAAGGATTTTGAGATTTTGCCTGCCGCAGTTTTCAAACCTTACGCTTCTTGTTAATGCATCAAAATCCCTGAAAGCTGTATATATCAGTGTAACTCTCAAATCAATCAAGTCATCATAAAGTTCAATCTCCAGTGTTTGAGCCTCATCAGGTGACTCAACATATGTTGCCGGAAGACCTTTAAGTTTTGGCTTTCCATCATAGATTCTGTGAGTTCTGTAAACAAGGTTTGTAATACGAGAGCCATCTTCCTGCTGAATTTGATATGCAGGATGTCTGAAATCTGAGTTGCCATACGCAGGGTATTCTAAAAGCATTGTATCAAATGAATATGTCTTGTCATTTGGGTCGGGCGTTGCACCAAATGCTCTTCCTCCTGTCACATCAAAATCTGTCCACTCAAACTCTTTTGTTTTTTTGCCCCAGTAAACATGTGACAAAAACTTTCCCTTGAAAAGTTTTATTACATAGCTTGTGTTCTTTGCTTCTATGAAAAACATGCCTGTCTGCGGGTTGAAAAATATTGGCATTTTTCATTTCACCCTTTCGTTTATTTTTTGTAGTTTAAGATTATAATATTACTGAGAAATTCTGTTATCCATATTTTCTTAAAAAACTTAAAGATATTTTAAAATTCTGATATACCTAAGTTTGAAAAGAAGCATGTCCATAAGGCGTTTTTGGTGTTAAAATATTTTTATATACCAAAGAATTCGAAAGAGGGATTTGCCATGAGAATAAAAGTAGAGTTTGAATCACAAAACCCAGTAGAACTTCCCATCCATTACAACTACTTTGTTCAGTCCATGATATACAATACTATTGACGATAAAATCTATGCTACATTTTTACATGATAAGGGTTATGAAGTTGATTTGAAAAACTTCAAGCTCTTTTCATTTTCTCGCTTAGAAGGACCATTTAAAATTGCTGGTGATGATGCAAACAAAAAGATAGTCTTTGACAAAAAGGTTTCACTTACAGTCTCCTCACCTGTTGAGGATTTTATCACAAAGTTTTCAACTGGACTTTTGAAGAAAAACAAAATTCTTCTAAAAGATAATATACTGCAGGTGACATCTGCCACCATACTTAAAAAGCCAAAATTCTCAGGTTTTCACAAAATAAAAATGCTATCTCCCATGTGTGCATATAAAACAATCAGAAAGGAAGGTTCAGAATACAAACACTTTTTTACTCCTTTTGAGGATGAGTTTTATAACCTCATCTCTCAAAACCTGATGAAAAAATGCAAACTTTTAATAAAAGACTTTGATGAAAAAAACTTCATATTTGATTTAAAGCCACTGAAGATTGAAGAAAAAATTCACTTTAAACCCATGCTTTTTAAAAAGACGCCTGTAAAAGGCTGGCTTGGTTTTTACGCAATTGAGGCAGACCCAAAAATAATGGAAGTTGCATACTACTGCGGACTTGGTTCAAAAAATTCTCAGGGATTCGGGCTTTTTGAAATTATTGAGTAAGTTTTTTTAGGGAGATGATTGAATGGGGTATTTGATAAAACTTGTTAAAATAGCAAGACCGTACTGGAAGTATCTTGTTATCTCTGGTATCAGCATGCTTGCAATCACAGCACTAAACCTTCTTGGACCATGGCTTGTGAGAGACCTGACAGGAATAATCACAAATATTAGCAAGTACCCAGATGCAAAAAGGATGATAATTAACATTTCTTTAATACTGATTTTATCTTATATTTTAAGGATTGTGTTTCAGTTTTTAAATAGCTATCTTTCACACTATGCGGCATGGAATCTGGTTGCTTATATGAGAACCTTAGTTTATGACAAGCTACAAAGGCTTTCTTTTGGATATTTTGTGGACAAACAGACAGGGCAGCTCATGTCAAGGGTTGTAAACGATACCGCAAACTTTGAAGTTCTGATTGCCCATGCGGTGCCAGACCTGTTTACAAATTCTCTTATAATCCTCGGTGTTGCGTGCATCCTTTTTATAATAAACCCTGTGCTTGCTGCGCTATCTTTAATTCCCATACCATTTTTGGTTTTGAGCGGCACAGTTTTTGCAAAGAAGATTTTGCCAAACTTCAGAGAAGCCCAAAGAGCACTGGCAGACTTGAATGCTGACCTGCAGGACAATCTCTCCGGTATTCGTGAAATACAGATTTTTAACAAGCAGGAAAAGGAACTTGCAAAAATAAAAGAAAAGGTTTACAGACACATCAACGCACTTTTGAGTGCGCTCAAGCTCTCGGCAGTGTTTCATCCAACTGTGAGCTTTCTAAGCTCTGTTGGGACAGTGATAGTAGTTTCAGTTGGTGGACTTATGGCTCTTGGCGGAAAAGTCCCCGTGCAAGACATTGTTGGATTTATTCTGTATCTTAGCATGTTCTATCAGCCAGTGACCCAGCTTTCCCAGGTTATTGAAAACGTTCAGCAGGCTTTAGCGGGTGCCGAGAGAGTTTTTGAGATTTTGCAAACAGAGCCACAGATAAAAGAAAAGCCAGGTGCTATGGAGCTAAAGAATGTTAAAGGCAAAATTACATTCGAAAACGTCTCCTTTTCCTACAACCCGGAGGTTCAGGTTTTAAAAAATATCTCATTTGAGATAAAACCCGGGCAGATGGTTGCGTTTGTTGGACCTACCGGTGTTGGAAAAACTACCATCATGTATCTTTTAAACCGCTTTTATGACCCAGACTCGGGTGCTATTAAAATTGATGATATTGATATAAGGGATGTCACTTTAAAATCCCTGCATGAAAATATCAGCATGGTAATGCAGGATGTGTTTTTGTTCAATGGCATTGTTGCTCAAAACATAGCATACGGTAAAGAAAATGCTACCATGGATGAGATAATCCAGGCTGCAAAAATTGCATGTGCGCACGACTTTATTCAAAACCTTCCACAGGGCTACTACACAGTAATCGGTGAAAGAGGAGTAAAGCTTTCCGGAGGTCAAAAGCAGCGCCTTGCAATTGCAAGAGCTGTTTTAAAAAATGCACCAATACTCATCTTAGATGAGGCAACCTCATCTGTTGACACAGAGACTGAAAATGAGATTCAAAAAGCAATAAACAACCTTGCAGGAACAAGGACAATTTTAATCATTGCACACAGACTGTCCACTGTAAAAAAGGCAGATAAGATTATCGTTTTGAAAGATGGAGAGATTGTGGAAACAGGTACACATGAAGAGCTGTTTTCTAAAAAAGGGCTTTACTATCATCTGTGCTCTGTGCAAATAATTGATATGAATTTGTAATATCAAATGCAACTTTTTTAAACCAACTGGAAATTTATTTTTATCTATATCTATTAATCCGGGTTATTGAATACACCTTATTTTTTGATAAAATTAATTGAGAGAAAGTTTTTATATTTTCGAACCACCCAAAAAAAGGATGTGAAAATTGATGTCAGCTCAGCTTGATTATCAAACAATAGTCCAGTTTCTCACAGAGTCAGAGCTTGCGTACTTAGCAAAAAACAGAAAAGCTTTTGAAAAGGGAATTGATCTTGCGCGAAAAATCAAACAAGAAGACATTCATTATGATAAAGAAAAAAGTTTAATTTTTGCATATGTATCAGAGGGCAAAAACCATTTTTTAATTTCTATAAGCTTTGAATTGCCTCCATACATGCCTCAGGATTTTTTTGGTAACGTTGAAATTAAGAATATAGATATACTTGCAATGTGCACTTGCAGCTTTGAAGATGTTATTTTTGATGAAGAAGGACTTGACATCGAAGACTTTGTTCAGGCTGAAGACTTCTGCCGCCACACAATTGCTGTTCTGAAGGCTTTTGCAGATGGAAAATATGTTTTGGATAGTTTTGAAAATATTCAGGAAAAAATGAATCAGATTTTAAAAGAAATAATCAGCAAGAATTCTTACAGCCAAACATCTATGTTTTCCCATCTTTATGAATATATATCAGGCAATATGGAAGAAAATATTATTCAATATACACTCAATAACTTTAAAAAAGAAACTCCAAATGTATTTCTTGAAAAATACTTTGGTTCTTCCGAGAAAGACATAGTATCACTTAAACTCAAGATAAAAGCTTCAAATATAAACAGAGACTATGTAATTTCGGATATACCGGAATTTTTGAGAGCATATGAACAAAAACTGCCTGTGGAGTTTGGCAAATATTTTGTATTCAATCCCTCTTATCACTTTTTCAGTGAAAAAGATAAGAAGCTTTTAGAACTTCTTGCAAAATACATTGAAATTACCAACCCGGGTGAGGAAAAAAGCACTTTATTCATTCCTGCAAAAATTGCAAATGAAATAATTGAAATCTTTGACAATGAAGAGATTTTTATTGCAATTGACTCATTTTTGGCAAACTATTACCTTTCTGACAAAGTAAAAATAAATCTTTCTGCACAGGTAAAACCCAAAATTGCTTTCAAATTTGAAGACAATCAGATAAGGCTCTACACTGATTTAATAGATATTAAAAACCGAAAATTAGTATACAGCGATGGGAGCTTTTTTATCTCAAACGGTATTCTTTATAAACTGACACCAGAACAGAGAATAATTTCTACAATTATAAAAAAGGTAGAAGAGACAAACAGAACAATCGATAAAAATTTCACAAAAATACACATAAAATTTATACCTTTTACACTTGAAAACTTTCTTGACTTTATTAATAAATACTACTTATATTTGAAACAACATTTTGAATTGGAAATAGACCCGGCACTCAAAAAATTTATACTGGAAGACCATGTTATCAAACCCAAACTATACTTGGAGATTGAAAACGAAAGGTTTGTTGCAAAAATCGGTGGAATGGATGAAATGCTTGATACTGCTTCAAAGACAAAAAAGGTTCCACTGTTTGATTATCTCGGTTTATTTCAGCTTCAGAGCATTTTATTTGCTCACGGGTTTTATGAAATAGAATCTGATGAAGAATTTGAATATGAATGTGTTGATCCGGATATGTTCATGGAATTTTTATCTGAAGGAATATTGCAGGTTCAAAAAATAGCTGATGTCTACTATTCTGAAGATTTTAAGAAATTGAAGATAAAAAAAGATATAAAAATCATTCCCTGTTTCAAACACTCCGGATACTCTGTTGACTTCTGGTTTGAAAGCGATGAGCTTGACAGCACAGAATTGAAAAATATCCTTGATGCAATCAAGAAAAAGAAAAAATATTACAAACTCAAAGATGGTTCTATTTTGATTTTTGAAAATCCAAAGATAAGAAAGCTATCCTCGTTTATAGAGTCTGCATCCGACATAGGACAGGTTATAAAAGAAAAAGCCAGACTATCTTTGCCCGAAGCAGTGGCAATAACAAAACTTCTGGATGAAAGTGGAATTCAAACAAAAGGAATAGAAAGCGTTAAAAGTATTATTGAAAAGATAGAAAATATAAAAGAAATAGATATCCAGATTCCGCTTGAGCTTCAGGATGTGTTAAGAGAATATCAAAAAATTGGAATAAAATGGTTATCATCTTTATATGAAAATGGTCTTGGTGGGATTCTGGCTGACGATATGGGGCTTGGCAAAACAGTTCAGGTTCTTGGATTTATTCTTGCCAACAGGCAAAAAATAAATAAACCGGTGCTTATTATTGTGCCAACATCGCTCATTTATAACTGGAAACAGGAGATTGATAAATTTGCTCCAGGCTTGAAAGCTTTAATCATTGACTCAACACCTGCAAAGCGCAAAAAAGCCATAGAAAAGATACCAGAGTATGATATTGTAATTACATCATATGCTCTTTTCAGAAAAGATGTGGAACTTTACAGGGATATTTATTTTAGTGTATGTATCCTAGATGAAGCACAGTACATTAAAAATCCTTCATCCCAGATAAAGCTGGCGGTAAAAGAAATCTCTGCAGATTCCAAATTTGCACTGACAGGTACACCAATAGAAAATAATCTTATGGAGCTGTGGTCAATCTTTGACTTTATACTTCCTGGATATTTTGGAAGTGCAGATAAATTTATTGACCGTTTTATGACACCAATTTACAATGGAAATAATATTGCTCTGGAAAAACTGAAAAAGCTCATAAAACCGTTTGTTTTAAGAAGAGTAAAGCAGGATGTGTTAAATGAACTTCCGGAGCTAATAGAAACAACAGTACAGGTTGCAATGAACCCTGAACAGGAAAAAATATACAAACAGTTTTTAGCTTCAGCTAAGGAGGAAATTGAAAAAGAAATAGACTCTGTGGGATTTGAAAAGAGTCAAATAAAAATACTCTCGTTGCTAACAAGACTGAGACAGATTTGCTGCCATCCGAAGCTTGTCTTTGAAGATTACAAAGGTGGCTCGGGCAAGCTGGAAGCACTGAAAGAGCTTTTGCAAGACAGTATAGAAAGCGGGCACAGGGTAATTATATATTCACAGTGGACATCAATGCTATCTATTATCCAGAAGGTGCTTGATAAAGAAAAAATCGAATACTTCTATTTAGATGGTGCAACAAAAGCCGAAGACAGAGTTGAGATGGTAAACAGGTTTAATAGCGGTGAGAGAAAAGTCTTCCTTCTTTCACTAAAGGCTGGTGGATTTGGACTTAACATAACCGGCGCGGACGTTGTTATTCATTTTGATGCATGGTGGAATCCTGCCGTTGAAAGTCAGGCAACAGCAAGAGCACACAGGCTGGGTCAGAAAAATGTTGTCCAGTCGTTCAAGATTATAGCAAAAAATTCAATAGAGGAAAAAATACTTCAGCTGCAGCAAAAAAAGAAAGATTTATTTGACAGTTTAATTGAAGCAAACCAGGCATTTGCAACAAAGCTTACAAAAGAGGAGATAATGGAAATTTTGGGATGAAAGTTCTTGCACACTCTTTCGCTTTGTTAAATATCTTTACACCTGTTCGAGGAGATGGCAAAACAAAGTATTGATTTTTGAACAAAATCGTATTATAATAAAATGTTGCCATACAGAAATAATTTGCAGGAGCTGAAGGTGCTATGTCCCAGAAAAATCAAAGCAAACAAGATGATATAAAAGTCATTGCAACAAACCGCAAAGCATATCATGATTACTTTATTGAAGAGACAATCGAAGCAGGAATTGAACTAAAAGGCACTGAAGTAAAGTCTGTGCGCCTTGGTCATGTAAATTTAAAAGATAGCTTTGCAAGGGTTGAAGACGGAGAAGTTTTTCTTTACAACATGCACATAAGCCCCTATGAAAAAGGCAACATCTTCAATGTTGATCCTATGAGAGATAGAAGACTTCTTTTGCACAGGCATGAGATAAACAGGCTTGCAGGTTATGTTCAGCAAAAGGGTTACACTTTAATCCCATTGAAGATTTACATCAAAAGAGGTAAAATAAAAGTAGAGCTTGCAGTTGCAAAAGGTAAAAAACTTTACGACAAGCGTGAGGCAATCGCAAAAAGAGACGCCGAACTTGAGATAAAAAAGAAGATGAAAGAATATCTAAGATAAAAATAACAAAAGTAGGGGGCGTGTTTTGGAATTCGACGGGGGCAGTCGGATTCCAAATAGCGGGTAGTGGTTTTCTCGGTGCCACTATAAAAAACCGGGAAGAAAAATAACTGCAGACAAAGCTGAACTCGCTTTAGCTGCCTAAAGCGCAGCTAACGTCCGCCGGAGGTGCCCACGACCTCCGAGTCGGGCGCCAACCCACGTGGGGCACCGAAAGTAAGGTGGCCTGAGCCTTACTTTTGGGACCAATCTCAGGCTGGGGAAGAAAAAGCCTGTCAGTGGGCGTTTTCTTCCCGAGAGTTTAAGTACACTGACTGCACCCGGAGAAGTTTGGGGTTCGATGCCTTCGGACGGGGGTTCAAATCCCCCCGCCTCCACCAAATTTGAACAACACAATGATACAATGAATAAAAGCCTTGAGAAATCAGGGCTTTTTTGTTTGGTGGCTCTATAATAAATATTGGGGTGGGGGAAAAGGGAAAAATCAAATCTAATTATATCACTGAACTTTTAAAATCTAAAGATATTATTCTTCACCAAATGAATGAGAATGAAAGTGAAATAGAACTTCACATAAGTCAGGAACAAAAGCCCCACAAATGTCCTAAATGTGGTAATATTACAAGTAAGGTACATGATTATCACACACAGAAGGTAAAAGACGTACCTATAATGGGCAAGAAAACATATTTGATTATAAGAAAGAGAAGATATGTCTGCAAAGCATGTGGGAAGAAGTTTTTTGAACACATAAGTTTTTTAGGCAAATCTCAAAGGATGACAAATAGACTTGCAGCATATATTATAAGTCAACTTGGAAGTTTAACAAGTATGAAAGAAATAGCAAAACACACAAATGTTTCAGTGACAACAGTTATGAGATTGTTTGATAAAGTAAACCCAGGTCAAACTCTAGATGAGTTTTCTTCTGAAGCAATATGTGTAGACGAGTTTAAAGGTAATGCAGGTGGAGCAAAATATCAATGTATAATTGTAGATCCTGTAAAAGGGCAAATAATCGAGATTTTGAGAGATAGAAAGCAAAATATTTTAATTGAGTATTTTAAGAGGCTGAAAGGTAGAGATAAAGTAAAATATTTTATCTGTGATATGTGGAGACCATTTGTAGAGGTAGCAAAAACGTATTTTAAAAATGCTAAAATAGTGATAGACAAATTTCATTTTACCCGATACGTTTATTGGGCTTTAGAAAATGTGAGGAAAAGGGTACAAAAGGAATTAGGAAGTAATTTGAGGAAGTATTTTAAAAGGAGCAGGAAGTTATTATTGAAGAGTTATGAAGAACTTGAACCTGAGCAAAGAGAAGAATTAGAAGTAATGTTTTTCTGCAGCCAAGATTTGAGGAAAGCCCATCAACTCAAAGAAGAATTTAAGAGAGTGTTAAAGAGCAGTAATTCTGAAGAAGCGAAACTTAAACTAAAAAAGTGGATAGAGAAAGCAGAGCAAAGTGGACTTTCTGAATTTATGAGATGTGTAAAGGTTTTTAGGAGCTGGTTTTCTGAGATAGTAAATGCATTTGATGTTCCGTATACTAATAGTATGACAGAGGGTTTTAACAACAAAATAAAGGTACTAAAAAGGAATGGATTTGGATACAGGAATTTTGAGAGATTCAGGAAGAGGATTTTGTACAGTTGTGGTAGATAAGTTGAAAAGTTTGAATATTTAAAAACCCACTATATGAGTGGGCGGGTGTGGTATTGGTTTTTTGCAGTAGCTTACCTATAATAGGTATGTATAACATTTAATGTATGCTTGAAAAAACTAAAAAGGTGGGCATTCAGAATACCCACCCCACTACTTGACAAAGAGCCTAATTTTTCTACTTCCTTCATTAGTATATATTTGTCCACAAAAATCACCCCATCTCAATTGTATTTTATCACAATTAAGATGGGGATTGTTGCTACAATGTGTTGTCGTTTTTTGATAGTTTATGAAATAAGCTATCAAAAATTGAAGTACTTAATTTAAAATTGCATTTTTTAGGCAATTCGAAAAAAACTTTAATACACATTTGCCAATAACTAAACAATTTATAGATTATATAATTTTTAAGATGTCCCCTATATATGGATAAAAATGGTTCTATTCACCTTCACCTGGGTGGTACTTTATGAGTTCATCTGCCAAAACATCCATCGGATCAATCACAGGAACCTCAACGTGTTCTTGTTTTAATACTAACCCTATTTCAGTACATCCAAGTATTATAAGCTCTGCTCCTTGAGAAATCAGATGTTTTGCTGCATCCCTCAATAAATTTAATGGTATTTCATTTTTAACACCTCTTTTTATTCCCTTCTCTCCATATATCGCCTCCATCACCTTCTCCTCTTGAATTGTTGATGAAGGATATATAACCTTTGCAAACTCAAGATATTTTTCATACATACCCATTTTTACAGTACCTGTAGTTGCTAAAACCCCAATTTTTTTAACATTTGGATAATGCTTAATTATATGTTTTCTTACTACCTCAAAGGCATTTATTATTGGGTATGATACGCTCTTTTGTATTTCTTGTATGAAATAATGGGATGTCATGCATGGAATGCAAGCAACATCAACACCTGCTTTTTCAAGGTTTTTTGCAGTTTTTATAAGCTCTTCTACTGGACTTTCCCCACCATATAATATTGCCTTTGTTCTATCTGGTATTTTAGGGTTGTTATCTATTATAATTCTAAAATGATCTTGATCCTTTTCCACCTTTGTTTTTTGTATTATTTTCATAAATAAATCTGCGGTCGCTTCTGGTCCCATACCTCCAATTATTCCTATAATCTTGTCATTCATCCTTTTTTCCCTTCTTTCTTGATACTGCATATTTTTTGTTTATACACCTGCAACTCTGTTTTGTAATGGTTTAAATAACTTTGCTGTGTCTATATTAGGATTTAATTCTCTTATAATTTCAAGTGCAACCTTTGCTCCATAGTCCATACCTTGACAACCTGCAAGAAGTATAACATCATCTTTCCCTACTTCTTTTATTGCGTGTTTTACTGCATCATATAGTTCATCGTATAAAATAACATTTATGCCTGCTTTAGTCATAACTTCCTTAAATACTCTTACCTCTTCCTCTTGAACCTTATCCTTCTCTGTTGTATGAGATCTACTTAACGTTGCTATTATTTCCTTTAAACCTAACTTAGATGCCCATTTTACAATTGTTTCTGCATTTTCTCTATTAACTATAGGCCCTCTATTACCTCTTATAGCATAAACTAATTTTAAATTATTATACTTCATCTTTTGTAGTGTCTCTAAAGTTACATCAATATTTCCTGGGTTTGCAAAATGATCATCTATTATTTTAAAATCTTCTTCATATATTATTTCAAAACGTCTCTCTACACCACCAAACTTTAATAAGGCATCCTTTATTACATCAACTGGAACACCACATATTAATCCTACAGTTATTGCAACCATGGCATTGTAAACAGAATGGTATCCTGGAGTTTTAAGTTCTATATCAAAGGAGGTTGGTGTGTATAGAATATCTTCTCCTCTAAACTCTTTTCTTATTTCAACTGTAAACTTTGCTCTTCCTGTTGAAAGGTCTAAGTTTTTACAATAAATATGCCCATTTGGATTTTCAACCCCGTAAGTTATAACCTTTGCCTTTGTTTTATCCACAAGAGAAGCAACATAAGGGCAATCTAAATTTAATATTGCAAATTTATTTTCCTTTGCATTAGTTATAAGGCTTGATTTTACTCTAAAGTACTCTTCAAAGGAACCGTGAAGATCTATATGTTCTCTACTTATATTATTGAAAACAACAATATCAAAATCAACATCATTTACTCGTTTTAAATCAAGTGCTGAAGAGGACACCTCCATAGTTACATGGGTAACCCCTTCTTTATACATTTTATCAAAATATCTATGTAGGTCTAATGATTCTGGAGTTGTTAAACTTGCAGGTATTAAAGTGTTTCCATATTTAACAGCAACTGTTCCTATAAGACCTGTTTTAAAACCGTTATTTTCTAAAACTGCATTGGTCATAAAAGTTGTGCTTGTCTTACCGTTAGTTGCTGTTACACCTATCACCTTAATTTTTTGGGAAGGACTACCATAGAACTTATCACTTAATCTTGATAGAGCCTCTCTGCTATTCTTTACTTTAATTTGTGGTATAGTCCATCCATCTTGGAATTCTTCAACAACAAGTGCAACTGCCCCATTTGTAACAGCATCTAAAATATATTTATGACCATCTGTTTTATATCCTTTTATACATACAAACAAATCTCCAGGTAAAACGTTTTTTGAATTGTATGCTATACCTTTTATATCAACATTTTTATCATTTCTTATTTCTACTTCATCAAGGCATTTTATTAAATCGTGTAATTTAACCATCTTGCTCCCCTCTCAACAAACAAAATTTTTAACCTTTTTTAGATATCTTTTCAAAAACCCTTGATATTTTTGAATTTAAAAATACAAAGAATGGTTTTGGGTCTTTAACATCCCAAATAGCATAGGCCTTTGGTCTAAAAAAGGAGGCAATAACTTGAGATAGCGTTAATTGTTTTGTTCGTATATATTCTTTTATTGCCAAAATATCTTCATATGCATACCAAAATGCCCTATTTGTATCCCAGGTAACCGCATCATTTGGAAGTGGATTGCCTGTTAAATCCCTATACGCAATGTAGGGCATGTTAATTCCAACTTTGTATAATAAATTATTTAAGTTTGTTGTTCGAACATTAACTTCAATTAAGTAGAAATTACCTGTTTCTTCATCCTTTTTAAATTCTATTTCAGCAAATCCCTTAAACTTTACTCCTTCTAAAAACTTTGCTCCTATATCATAAAGCTCTGGCACATATTTTTGTTTTGTATACACTGAAGCACCATAGTTTATTGGATATTGACGCATCTTTTGGCACGTAACCCAGTGTGTTACCTTTGAATCTTTGTTTAAATAAGCATCAAAGGTATACATACAGTCATCAAAACCCTTTATAATTCTTTGAATTATAACTTCAGTATTTGCCTCTTTCGCTTTTTGAACACAGGAGAGTAGCTCTTCTCTGTTATAAACCTTAAAAAGCTTTCTTCTAAATATCGAAACGAAGGTATGTGAATCCACAGGCTTTACTAAACAGGGATACTTAATTTGTTCTTCAACTTTTTCAACAAAGTTTTCTTCATCAACACTTATTGTTTCTGGAACTCTAACTCCATGTTCTATCGCTAAATCCCTTAAAGTCCCTTTGTTCATTAATTTAGTATATAAACCCTGCTCAATATTGTGGATTAAATAGTATTGTCTTAAAACATCTAAATGTTTATCAACAAACTCTACATATGGGTCTGCACAAGGGAATAGTACAGGAGGATGTTCTTGCTTTTTTGCATAGTCTATTAAAAACTGCAAGAACTCCTCTGGTTTTTCCTTATAGTGTGGACCTACTAAAATCTCTGAACAATATTTAGAATAAAATCCATATGTACCTTTTTTAGAATAATCAACTGCTGCTACTTTAACACCTTCACTCCCAAGGCATCTAATAACACTAAGTCCAATATAATAATTTGCTCCAAGTACAACTGCTTTATTCCTATGTTCCATATCTCACAACCTACTTTCTAATGTAATTCTATTATTCTATTATTCATAAGTAAAAATTTATAAGCCTAATTTAACTGTATACCAATTTTTATCTTTATTATTTTCAAACCCACTCAATTTAGATACTGTAACATTTGGATATCTTTTCTTAATGTATTCTACTTCATCAGAAGATAACCTCAATTCTCTTACTACTTTTCCATCCCTAAAGGAATTTGTAAAAAATTCTTCAAATTTTTTAATTTTATCTCCTTCCATTTTTACTCACCCTGATATTTAAAATATAACCTTTTTTAAAAGTATTATAACACATAATTGCACTTAATTCAAATTGCTACAGGTGCGAAAGCACAGATGCTGTAAGACTTTTGAAGCGCTGTCTTTTAAAAAGGGAGCTCTATAGTGCTGATGTAAAACCAGTAATAAGAACTGATAATGGACCTCAGTTTACAAGTAACCTTTTTGAGGAAAGCTGCAATGAAATAAATATATACCATGAAAGAATTCCTTGCAGGACTCCTAATAAAAATGCCCATATAGAAGCATTTCACAGAATTTTTGAGGATGAATGCTTAGGAATCCACGAGTTTTGTAGTTTTGAACATGCCTATGCTGAAGTTGCAAGGTTTATGAAGCGCTACAATACAAAAAGGCTTCACTCCAGCTTAAAATATAAAGCACCAGAAATATTTTATGAACTAAATAAAGGTAAGGAAATTGAAAGCATGGCTATATATCTATAGTCTATAGTAAGGTTGGCAAAGCGTAACCTTTACATTGAGACCAGGCATGGTGGCCTTGGTTTTGACTGGCCTTATATGGTGGCATTCAAGGTAATGGAACATAGCCTTTCGAGTCTCAATGTAAAGGGCAACCGATTAATATATGCAAAACCAATTAATGATAATGTAATTTAAAATGATATTTTAAGATATTCGTAGATTTAGAGAGATTTTGTCCAAACTTCGAGGGTTAATCCGGAAATCTCCGGGATATATATATAGTTGCTTTTACAACTAATAAATGATAATATAATTGCAAAAGTAACTATTTTTGGGAGGATATTATGAAAATAAAATATACTTCTATTGGTAGACATATGCTTATAATTGATAAATATTTTAAATTATTTTTAAAAAATTCTTTAAAAAAGTATGGATTAAATGCAGCAGAAGGACTTGTATTATTATCTCTATATGGACAAGAAGGTAGAACTCAAGAACAAATAGTAAATGAACTTCACTACGATAAAAGTGTGATGACAAGAATAATGCAGTCTCTAGAAAAAAAAGATTATGTTTTACGCCAGAAAAATTCTGCGGATAGCAGATCATATATTTTTTTATTAACTGATAAAGCAAAAAAATTCAAACTGATTTTTACCGATATTCTTAAAGAATGGAGCGACTTAGTATTAGAAGGAGTTGATGAATCTATGCTTAATTTAGCAGATGAAGTACTTGCCAGCATATTAAAAAATGTAAGGAAGAAGGTTGAAGGAAAAAATGAAGAATAACTCCAATAGAAAAGTATTATTACTTAAAATCATTGTTATAGTGTTTATATTAACAGGTATAGTTATTGGTGGACTTAATGCTGCTTTTGGAAAATCTCAAGATATAATATTGAAAACGAAAATAAAATGGATTTATTTAATTTATGAAGATGTTTTTAGAGTTAAGTCTATATAATTGTGTAAAAAGGGGTTGAGCCATTTCCCACCCTCTGGTTAGAATAGAAATAGAAACAGAACAAAAATCTAACTGGAGGGATAGGAAATGGCTCAATACAATATTACCATAGACTCTGAAATTTTGCATTACCTTTTTGTAAAAGGAACAAAAGATGAAAAGTTAGCTAAATTATTAGAATCTGTACTTAATCAAATTTTAGCAGCTCAAGCTACTGAACAAGTTAAAGCTGAACCTTATGAAAGGACAGAAGAAAGACAGGATTATCGTAATGGTTATTATTCAAGAAGTTTAGTTACCAGGGTAGGGACTCTTACTTTGAGAGTTCCACGACTTCGTAATGGTAAATTTAGCACTGATCTTTTTGCTGGTTACCAGAGAAGTGAGCAGGCTCTTTTGTTAGCACTAATGGAGATGGTGGTTAATGGAGTATCTACCCGGAAAATCGAAGAAATCACTTATGAACTTTGTGGAACTGAATTTTCAAAATCTACAATTTCCGAGCTTTGCAAAAATCTCGATCCTATTATTACAGCGTGGAATTCAAGACCTTTAAAAGAAAAAAGCTTTCCCTTTGTTATAGTTGATGCAATAGTGATAAAAGTAAGAGAAGAGGGACGTGTTCGTCAACGCAGCGTATTAATTGCTGTAGGCATAAATGAAGATGGCTATAGAGAAGTATTAGGTCTTATGATAGGAGACAGTGAATCAGAAGAAAGCTTTAAGTGAATTCTTTTCATGGCTGAAGCAAAGAGGGCTTTATTGGAGTTGATTTAGTAGTTTCGGACCATCATAAGTAGCCTTGTACAAGCTATTTGTCGGCACTTCCAGGGAGCTACGTGGCAAAGGTGCCAAACACATTTTATGAGAAATATCCTTGATAAGTCTCCAAAGGCTTTACAAAGAGAATTACATGCCAAACTAAGAGCCATATTTGAAGCACCAGATCCCTCAGCAGCAAGAATGCTATTAAATCAAGTATTAGATGAATATAGAGATAAAGCTCCAAAAGCAATGGAGATTTTAGAAGAAGGGTTTGAAGACGCAATAGCAGTTTTAGAACTTCCTGAGCCTTATCGAAGGAAACTTCGTACTACTAATATGTCAGAACGGTTAAATGAAGAAATTCGTCGTCGTGAAAGAGTTATAAGAATATTTCCAAACCGAGAGTCTGGTATTCGTTTAATAGGAGCTTTGTTAATGGAACAGGATGAGAAATGGGCTTCAGGGAGGAAGTATTAAGAATATTGACTGAGTATTTCGAGTGGCAAAAAAGAATTATGGAAAGAGTGGAGGATAAGGTTATTTCAATAAAATAACCTTTATCACCATCGTTAGTTTTTAATAACTGCTTAAGACCATTGGTGTCAAGAACAGGCGAAAGCCCGGCGTAGCATATCCTTCACACCAATGGTCGTAGGCAGTACAATGAATTGAACGGTGCTGATAAAGACGATCCATATTCTAACCAGAGGGATTTTACACAAAAATTTGGACTTGACCATGTCTTTGAATTTAATTTTGAAAAAGCCTGTTAAATGCAACAGGTAAAAAATATAGCAACCATAGTGAAAATCATGTATGATATACGTAACTAAACCAAACATACAGGAGGTTTTCACTATGGTTGCTAAGAATAATATTAAACACATCTGTACGCTCTTTTAAATACCTAAATAATTATGATCGCAACGTTTGAAACTATTGCTTCATCTTAAATCTTAAATTTCTCTACTTGTGTTTTTAAATTCTTTGCAACTTCCATTATCTGCTGTGCTGATGTTGCAATTTCTTCAGTTGTAGCTGCCAGCTCTTCAACCGATGCTGATACCTCTTCTGAAGCTGCTGAATTCTCCTCTGCTACTGTACTTACACTCTCTAAATGCCCTATAGCTGTATCCTTTTGCTTCATTACACCTTCAACTTGCTTGTATGTTTCTTCTATCTGAGGTACAGCGGATGAAATGGCCTCTATTATAGCATCAAATGCAGCAACAGTCTTTTCAACATTTTCTAATTGAGCTGTTATATTCACAGTAACTTCATTAGATGCCTGAACAACTTCATTTGTATCAGCTATAACACTGGTTAAAATTGCTTTAATTTTATCTGAAGATGCTCTTGATTCGTTTGCAAGTTTTCTCACTTCCTCTGCCACAACTGCAAATCCTCGTCCTGCACTACCAGCCCTCGCTGCCTCTATCGCTGCGTTGAGTGCTAAAAGATTTGTCTGGTCTGCAATTCCATTCATAACATTTATGATTTCGTCAACCTGAGCAATTGAGCCTGACAAGTTTTTAATCTTTTCAACCAAAGTGTTGAATATATCTCTGACACTCCTAATAAATGTTATAAGTAAATCCATCTCTTTCTTACCTTTTTCGGCCAACCTGGATGCATTCTGACTGTTTTCCTTTATACTATTGAACATTGTATATACTCTTTCCAAATTCTGTGCCATCAAATCAAACAACTCTACCACTTTCTGAACAGAATTTACCTGCTCGCTTGCTCCCTGGGCAACTTGCTGTATAGCTTTTGCAACTTCACTTGATGAAGCTGCAATCTCTTCTGATACCGAAGTTAAACTTTCTGAATTGGTAGAAAGTATCCCTACTCCATCTTTCAAATTGCAAGTAGCGGTTTTATATCTGCCTGCAGCTTATCTATCGCCTTTGCCAGCAGTCCTATCTCATCTTTACGCTTAAGGTAAATCTCTGGAACAGGCATTGTAAAATCACCGTTTGCAATTACCCCCAAATGATTTACAGCAAGTATCAGCGGCGCTGTAATACTTCTTGCAAATAAAAGTATTAAAAGTACTGCAATAATGATTATTATAATTGATGTGATCAGCATGAATTTTCTAAGCCCCGATGCTCTTGCCAATATTTCAGAAGCAGGGGCTACAACTGCAATAGACCAGCCAGTAGAACCTATAGGTGAATAAGCAATGATGTTTCTTACACCTTTAAAGGTATATTCGCCAATTCCTTCTTCGCCTTTAGTCATTTTAGAAACAATATTAGCCAAAGGAACTAAAGATTGGTCTTGTTTTGCTAAATCTATAATATTTTCTTGTTTTAATACTCGCTCTATTTCTTTATGCGCAATAGTTTTTCCTGTAGCGTCTACTGCAAAGGCATAACCGGTTTTGGCGTAAGTTACGCTTCCTACAAGATCGCTGAACTTAGTTCCATCAATTACTCCAAACAGCACACCTATTATTTCATTTGTTTTATAATGTCGAATTGGTGTTGCATAGACAAATACTACTGAGTTATCTACTTTGTTGATGATGCTGCTTGAAACCACCGTTTTGCCCAATAGAGCTTTTTTAAAATATTCCCTGTCCGAAATATTTGCTTTGCTTCCATCTGATAAAAAAGCATTACCTTGTTTATCTGCGATGCCAAATTGTTTAAATCCCAGGCTTTTGCCTCTTTTTGCCTCGCTTTTAATGACGTTTATTTTTTCTTCCAATGTTGCCTCCCGGTCGCCCCAAATTCCTCTTATTATATTTCTGTTAGCTATCAATTCAATAATATAAAATCTGGCTTGTATTCTACTGTTTTGTGTCTCAGCAAGCTGTTTTGCAACTTTCAGCATTGCCTCCTTTGCTTCTGCCTCTAATGCTTTGCCAGCTTGATTCTTGCTTATAAAAAATAAAATAAGGCAGCCAATTAAAACAATAAGCCCAAACAAAACAGCAATTCTCATTTTTAAGCTTTTGTTGTAAAACCCAAGCATATCACTTTCCCCTCCTTTTTTTCTCAAACTTCCTACATTTCAGTATATTACTCAAAACCGGTGTTGTCAAGTTTGCCCTTCTCACCCGGTTAAAGAAAGAATAAATAGCTATTCATCACAATCCCATAAATTGGCTATGACTACTTACTGATATAGTTTTCTCTTAATAGCTTTATACCCTAATTTTTCATCTTTATATTACCCTATAGAGAAAAATTTTTTAGGTTAACCTTGACATTCTCCCCCGCCTTTTAAGATGCGAGGATTCTATTAATAGCTCAGTTTAGGCTACCTTCCCAGTAGAATCTTTCACCCAATGTATATAATCCTTAACTACATTAAAATCATTAAAGTATTACAGCGAGGGCACTTAACATGTTTCAAATTCCTGTGTATTTCAATAACATTTTGACTCTCAGCCTTTTTATGTAATTTATCTATGTTCATTGTAATTATTGGTATTTTACATTTTGCCAGATGCTTATTGAAACAAAACAAAAAAGCTCTGATTTCTCAAGGCTTTTCTGAACAGAACAAAGAGTATAATTTTTAAAGTTTAAACTTACTTATTGTTTCTGGCTTTTTACCCCCTCTGCCGCCTCTTTTGTAAAGATTGTCTTTAAAGTCAGAAGCAAAATCTTAATATCCAGAAACACAGAGTAATTTTTTATATATATCAGATCAAGCCTTAGCTTATCTTCCGGGCTTGTTGCATACTTGCCGTAAACCTGGGCAAGCCCTGTTAGCCCTGCCTTTACATTGTGGCGAAGAGAATACTCAGGATACTGTTTTTTAAACTGCTCAACAAAGTACGGGCGCTCGGGTCGTGGTCCAATAAAGCTCATCTCACCTTTTAGAATATTTATAAGCTGAGGAAGCTCATCAAGCCTTGTTGCACGTAAAAACCGCCCCACCCTTGTTATCCTCGGGTCATTCTCGGTTGCCAGGACAGGTCCTGTCATCTTCTCAGCATCCTTTACCATTGTCCTGAACTTCAGAACATAAAATTCCCTTTCGCCTTCTGTAACCCTTTTTTGTCTGTAGATTACCGGTCCTTCAGAATCAAGTTTTATAGCAATT
Organism: Caldicellulosiruptor morganii; assembly: GCF_026810225.1. Classification (NCBI taxonomy): domain Bacteria; kingdom Bacillati; phylum Bacillota; order Caldicellulosiruptorales; family Caldicellulosiruptoraceae; genus Caldicellulosiruptor; species Caldicellulosiruptor morganii. The sequence goes on along the minus strand of NZ_CP113865.1, from coordinate 384,999 downwards.
GCAATCAGAATCATAATAGGAAAAGAAACAACCAGCGCAACAGAGGCAAGGAGAACATCGCACACTCTTTTAATTAGCTTTTGCTCGGATGTAAGCTCCGGCTGCTCGATTGAAAGTGTTGCAACATCGTCAAACTGAATCACCCTTGCGCGCGATACCAGAATGTCCCTGAAGTCGGGCGCAATGAAAATGTGCTTTTTGAACTCTATTGCCTTTTTAACAATCTCGCTTTTCAAATTCTCATCCATTTTTGAATAAAGATAGATTGTATCAACCAGTTTTATATACTGTACAAGATCTTCAGCAGTTTGGGGCTCCAGAACATATTTTACATCAATCCACCCTTTTGATATGTTTTGAAGCTTTTGAGCAAACTCCTGTGCCTTTGGCATATAACCTATTACCATCACATGCTTTACACCCTGCACTCTTTTGAAGACATATAAAACAAGCCCTCTCCAGCTTACAAGCAGCAAAAACTGGATAAAAAATGCAATTATGAATATACTTCTTGGAAAGGCAAAGTGCCTGTAAAAGAAGGTAGAAACAACTGTTAAAAATTGCAACAGCATAAGTGCCAGAGCCATTGAAAATGCTATCTCGCTTATTGTTTTCATTGTGATTGTGTAAAGCCCGTAGATATTCAAAAGCACAAGAGCAAATAGAGTTATTTGCGGAATCAACGTATAGTATGGCATAAAGTTTTTCTTCGGAAATGTAAAATTGAACTTTATGATATATGCCAGGATATACCCTGCATGAATCAGCAAAAGGTCCATCACCACAACAAATAACTTGCTGAGCTTGTGATAGCTTTTTATATACGACCTCATCAATTACCATCTCCATTTATAATTTGTTCCAGTCTGTCTGCAAGTTTTTTAATGTCATGATATTTCTCCACATACTCTCTTCCCTTTTGCCCCATTCTCTTTCTCTCATCCTCGCTCATCTCATAGAGCTTTATAATCCCTTCAGCAAAGCCCTTTGAGTCATAGGCATCACAGGAAATTCCAGCACCCGAGTCCTTAACAATGTCATTTGCAACATTGCCTGCAAAAACAATTGGTTTTGCAGCACACAAATAGTCAAAAAGCTTATTAAGTGAAATTCCAAACCTGTAAACTTTTAGATTGTGCATAGAAACAAGTGTTATGTCAACTCGCTCAAGTAAGCCTGGCACAGATAGCTTTGATACTGGATCATAAAAAAATACATTTGCAAGATTGAGCTCTTTTGCCATTCTTTCAAGTTTCTCTTTTTCAGGTCCATCCCCTATTATCAGAAAATGTATCCTGTCATCTACTTTTTCCTGCACATATTTAGCAGCCTCAATTATTGTTTCCATTGCATTGGCCTTCCCGAGCGCACCTAAATAGCAAGCTTTGAAATACCCTTCATGCTCATCCAAAATCTTCTTTACCTCCTCCGGCACACTATCTTTTAAGGAATCAAATCTCTCAACATCACAACCATTCGAAATATGTACAATCTTTTCTTTGCTTATTCCCAAGCTTTGAATATACTCATCTGCCTTTGGCAGGACTGTTATCACATACTTTGCTTTTGTGTATATGAATTTCTCAAGCCTTCGTAAAAGCCTGACTATCAGGCTTCCTTCTTTGAAAGCACCAAGGTCAATTCCACTCTGTGGCCACAGGTCTCTTACCTCTGCCACAAAATCCGCCTTTTTCTTTTTGGAAAGCCAGTACCCCACAACCCATGTGAGAGGATGAAAAGAGGATGCTATAATTGTATCGGGTTTTTCAAAATTCTTCGCAATAAAATAAAGATTTTTTGCAAATGAAAGTATATTTATAACCCTTTTGAGGTCGTTTTTCTTGTATGGAGTTGTCTTTATCCAGACGAACCCTACACCGCTGTAGTCTTCTATTTTAAACTTTGAGCCTTTTTCCAACATCTCAACTCTTTGCTTGTGGTCAAAACTTGAGGCAAAAATAGTCACATCATATCCTCTTTTTACAAGCTCCTTTGCATAGTCAAAATGTCGTGTGATTCCCCCTATTGTGGGTGGAATTGCGTAGTGGTTTAAAATCCACACTCTCTTTTTCAAACCTCTTCTCCCTTTCTACTTTTCGCATAAATCTTTAAATTACCCATTCATAATTGAGTATATCACAATTTCTGCCGATAATTAATATCCAAAATCTATACCGTTTTCAAACCTGTCAGAGCTTTTAGAGCAAAATAGTGCAAAATTAGGGCAAAATAATTAAAAGATTGATTGTAGACAAAAGGTATAATTTTTATATAGGCAAAAATGCAAAACCACAGTATGCAAAAAGAAGGGAGATTGAGAGCTTTGAAATTTGGCTATTTTGATGACCAGAAAAGAGAGTATGTTATAACAACTCCACTTACCCCTTTCCCGTGGATTAACTACCTTGGTATGAAAGACTTTCTTGCTTTAATCTCAAACCATGCAGGTGGTTATTGTTTTTATAAAGATGCAAGGCTAAGAAGGATAACAAGATTCCGATACAACAATGTTCCGCTTGATATGGGTGGAAGGTACTTTTATATAAAAGATGGAGAAGATTTCTGGTCACCTTCATGGATGCCAACAAGAAAGGATCTTGAGTTTTACGAATGCCGTCATGGTCTTGGCTATACAATCATAACAGGAAGAAGAAATGGCGTTGAAGTTGATCAAACATTTTTTGTGCCTGTCGATGAAAACTGTGAAATACATTATCTTAAGATAACCAACAAATCATCCCAACCAAAGGATTTGACACTCTTTTCACTGATTGAGTTTTGCCTCTGGAACGCACTTGATGATATGACAAACTTCCAGAGAAACCTGAGCACAGGTGAGGTTGAGATAGAAGGCTCTGTCATTTACCACAAAACAGAGTACAGAGAGCGCAGAAATCATTATTCTTTTTATTCTGTAAATGTTCCAATTGACGGCTTTGACACAGACAGAGACACTTTCCTGGGGCTTTACAGAGGCTTTGACGCACCACTGGCAGTTGAAAACGGAAAAAGTTTTAATTCAGAAGCTCATGGCTGGTCGCCTGTAGCCTCGCACATGATAAGAATCTCTTTGCAGCCGGGCGAGGCAAAAGAGCTTGTGTTTGTGCTCGGCTATGTAGAAAACCCGCAGGATAAAAAATGGGTTAAAAAAGGTGTCATAAACAAAGAAAAGGCTTATGAAATGATAGAAAAATTCAAAAAGCCAGAAGATGTCAAAAAGGCATTTGAAGCTTTGAAAGTCTTCTGGGATGAACTTCTGAACAAATTCAATGTATCCACAGGTATAGACAAGGTAGATAGAATGGTAAACATATGGAATCAGTATCAGTGCATGGTGACATTCAACCTTTCCAGAAGTGCATCGTACTTTGAGTCGGGTATTGGCAGAGGAATGGGCTTTAGAGACTCAAACCAGGACATTTTGGGCTTTGTCCATCAGATTCCGGAAAGGGCAAGAGAGAGAATTCTGGACTTAGCAGCAACACAGCTTGAAGATGGCGGTGCATATCACCAGTATCAGCCTCTTACAAAAAGAGGAAACAACGAAATAGGCGGAAATTTCAATGATGATCCGCTCTGGCTCATACTCTCAACCGCCCACTACATAAAAGAAACGGGTGACTGGTCCATTCTTGATGAGATTGTGCCTTTTGAAAATGATCCGCAAAAGGCGGATTCCATGTTTGAACACCTGAAAAGAGCATTCTACCATGTTGTAAACAACTTGGGTCCGCATGGACTTCCGCTCATAGGCAGAGCTGACTGGAATGACTGTTTGAACTTAAACGCATTCTCAACAAACCCCGATGAGTCGTTCCAGACATGCGACAACAAGGATGGCAAAACCGCAGAGTCTGTCATGATAGCAGGGATGTTTGTGTATGTTGGAAAGGAATTTGTGAAAATCTGCGAAAGGCTGGGCAAAAATGATATTTCAAAAGATGCGCAGCATCACATAGAAAAGATGAAAGAGGCAATACTGAACTATGGATATGACGGCGAATGGTTTTTGAGGGCCTATGACTACTTTGGAAATAAGGTTGGAAGCAAGGAAAATGATGAAGGAAAGATATTTATTGAAACGCAGGGCTTCTGTGTAATGGCTCAGATCGGGCTTGAAGATGGAAAGGCTATCTCTGCACTTGATTCTGTTAAAAAATACCTTGACACAGAACACGGAATTGTGCTTGTTCAGCCAGCATTCACAGAGTACAAAATTCACCTTGGTGAGATTACAAGCTATCCGCCCGGCTATAAGGAAAATGCTGCTGTTTTCTGTCACAACAACCCGTGGATTATGATAGCAGAATGCATTGTTGGAAGAGGCGACAGAGCGTTTGAATACTGGTCAAAGATTGCTCCGTCATACAGGGAAGAGATAAGCGATGTGCACAGGCTTGAACCATATGTTTACTGTCAGATGATTGCCGGCAAAGATGCATACAAACCGGGCGAGGCTAAAAATTCATGGCTCACCGGCTCTGCAGCATGGAATTTTGTCGCAATGACACAGTGGATTCTGGGCATTCGCCCGGACTATGATGGACTTTTGATAGACCCATGCATACCACCGCAGTGGAAAGAATTTACTGTAAAAAGAGTGTTCAGAAATGCACTTTACAATATACAGGTTAAAAACCCCGATGGTGTTTCAAAAGGCATCAAAAAAGTTGTGGTTGATGGCAAAGAGCTGCCTTCAAATTTAATACCAGCCTTTTCGGATGGCAAAGAGCACATTGTTGAGGTCACAATGGGATAAAAAAGTCAGGGAGGGAATCTTTTATGAATTATGGATATTTTGATTCTCAAAATAGAGAGTATGTGATAACAAATCCCAGAACACCCACTTCATGGGTAAACTATCTGGGCACAAGCGACTACTGCCTTATAATCTCAAACAATGCTTCGGGCTATTCCTTTTACAAATCCCCCAAGCTTGGGAGAGTGACCCGTTTTAGATTTAACAGCATTCCAATGGACAGACCTGGAAGATATGTTTATCTAAAAGATGAAACTACAGGGGATTTCTGGTCAATAAGCTGGCAGCCTGTTGGAAAGTCTCTTGAGAAGTTCAGAAGTGTTTGTCGGCATGGACTTGGATATTCAATATTTGAAAGTAAATACAATGACATCTCATCATCTTTGAAAATATTCGTACCGGTGGACAAGCCAATTGAAATCTGGGAAGTTAAAATTAAAAACGAGTCGGGTGAGAAAAAAGAACTTTCAGTATTCACCTATACCGAGTTCTGCCTGTGGAATTCTATGCTTGACATGATGGATTTTCAATATATTCTTTACACCTGCAGAATGGGTTACAACAGAGAAGATGAAATAGTGGACTACTCAATTAAACTCTGGAGCCCATACGAGCCAAAAGCATTTTTCACATGCACAAACAAAAAGATAGAAAGTTTTGACACAGACAGAGATGTCTTTATAGGTCCATATAACAGTGAAGCCAACCCCGAAGCCATCCAAAATGGCAGGTGTTTTGGCTCAATTGCAATAGGCGGAAACCCCTGCGCTGCAACTCAGGTGAAAGTAGAACTTGAGCCCGGTCAGGAAGAGTATCTGGTCTTTGTGCTGGGTGTTGGAGATGCATACAGGGAAGGAAAAGAATACAAAAGATTGTTTGATTCAAAAGAGAACATTGAAAAAGAATTTGAAAGAGTTCAAAACTACTGGAATGAAAGACTTGGCAAGTTCAAATGCTCAACACCTAATGAAAAGATGAATCTGATGCTGAACATCTGGAATCAGTATCAGTGTCACACAACTTTCAACTGGTCAAGGTCTGCATCATTTATCGAGGCTGGCGGAAGAGATGGGCTTGGCTTTAGAGATTCTTCACAGGACATTCTGGGTGTTGTGCATTCAATCCCGCAAGAGGTGAGAAAAAGGCTAATTGAGCTTCTGAAAGCGCAGCTGTCCGAAGGATATGCAATGCATCATTTTCAGCCTCTCACATGGTCCCAGGGAGAACACAATATACCACCACGTGAGAGAATCTATTCGGATGACCATCTGTGGCTTTTGATTGCTGTGCCACACTATATAAAAGAAACGGGCGATTTTTCTATCCTGGATGAAGTGGTTGAATATGCAGACAGGTCAAGCGCCTCTGTTTATGATCACTTAAAACAGGCTTTGGAGTTTTCATGGAACAACAGGGGGAAACATGGTCTTTTGCTCGGTCTTGCCGCTGACTGGAATGACTGTATCAATCTCAAGGACGGTGGCGAGAGTACATGGTCAACCCAGCTCTATTACAAGGCTTTATCCGAGTTTATAGAACTTGCCGAGTATACTGGAAAATATGATGATGCTGAAAAGTATAAAGCTTATAAGAATGAGATTAAAAAGGCAATGGAAGAGTACACGTGGGATGGCGAGTGGTTTGTAAGAGGATATTTAGCAAGCGGCAAGAAACTCGGGTCAAAAGAAAGTGAGCAGAGCAAGATTTTCCTGAATTCTCAGTCATGGTCAGTATTTTCGGGTGCTTTTGTTGATGAAAAGGGTAAAATGGCAATGGACAGCGTCAAAAAATACCTCGCAACAGAGCATGGCTGTGTCAAAAACTGGCCGGCCTATGTTGATTATATAGTCGAGGTTGGAGCTGTTACATCATTCCCACCGGGATTAAAAGAAAATGCAGCTATTTTCTGCCATGCAAATACGTGGGTAATAATTGCAGAAGCCATCCTTGGACGGGGTGACTATGCTTTTGAGTACTATATGTCCTTCCTTCCTGCAAGCAAAAATGATATTGCTGAAATCTACACAGCAGAGCCGTATGTTTACTCCCAGTTCATCACCGGAAAAGAACATCCCTATTATTTTGGCAGAGCACGAAATCCATGGCTGACAGGGACTGCTACATGGGCATTTTCGGCAGCAACACAGTATATCCTTGGAATAAGACCTCACTATAAAGGGCTTATTATTGACCCATGTATCCCACAGCAGTGGGACGGTTTTGAAGTTGAGAGAGTTTTCAGAGGAAAAAGACTCTCCATTAAGGTTTCAAATCCAGATCATATTTCAAAAGGTGTTAAAAAGATACTGGTAAATGGAAAAGAGATTGAGGGCAGTCTAATTCCAGCTGAATTGCTCATCGACCAAAATGTAGTTGAAGTTGTAATGGGGAAATAATTTTTATTCAAAAGAACAAAGCCATACAAAAAAAGAAAAGACACACCGCTTCTTTTTTAAAAGTGGTGTGTCTTTTTTTGTTTTATTTCTAAAACACCTTATAGTAAAAAACGTATAAAAATTTTGAAATATTCATTTAAAATTTTTATTTGCACACTCCAATTTTATATGGCAATATATTTTGATATGAGTGTAATTGATTTCACAACAAAAAGTTTTTTGCTAAGGGAGGTTTTCAAATATGAGCTTTCCAAAAGGATTTTTGTGGGGTGCTGCAACAGCTTCATACCAGATTGAAGGTGCATGGAATGAAGATGGAAAAGGTGAATCAATCTGGGATAGGTTCACTCATCAAAAAGGAAATATTCTGTACGGGCACACCGGCGATGTTGCCTGTGACCATTATCACAGGTTTGAAGAAGATGTGCTTCTTATGAAAGAACTGGGACTCAAGGCATACAGATTTTCAATTGCATGGACAAGAATCTTCCCGGAAGGTTTTGGTGCTGTTAATGAGAAAGGTCTTGATTTTTATGACAGGCTTATAAATAAGCTCATTGAAAATGGTATTGAGCCGGTTATAACTCTGTATCACTGGGACCTTCCTCAAAAGCTACAGGACATTGGTGGCTGGGCAAACAGGGAAATTGTAAATTATTACTTTGAATATGCTATGCTTCTTATAAACCGCTATAAAGATAAAGTTAAAAAGTGGATAACATTCAATGAACCCTACTGTATTTCTTTTCTGGGCCACTTTTACGGCGTCCACGCACCGGGAATAAAAGATTTTAAAGTTGCAATGGATGTTGTGCACAACATTATGCTTTCTCACTTTAAGGTTGTAAGAGCTGTAAAGCAAAGCAATATAGATGCTGATGTGGGAATCACATTGAATTTGACTCCCATATATCTTCAAACAGAGCGGCTTGGATATGAGGTCAGCCAGATAGAAAGAGAAATGGTAAATCTTAGCGGTATGCTTGACAACCAGCTTTTCACAGACCCTGTTCTCAAAGGAAGCTACCCTCAAGAGCTTTTTGATTACCTTGTTCAAAAAGACTTCTTGGAGAGCCGCAAAGCTGAAATAATGCAGCAGGAAGTAAAGGAGAACTTTATCTTCCCTGATTTTCTTGGCATCAACTACTACACACGTGCAGTCAGGCTTTACGATGAAAACTCTTCATGGATATTCCCGGTAAGATGGGAACATCCTGCAGGAGAATACACCGAGACGGGCTGGGAAGTGTTCCCGCAAGGACTTTTTGACCTTCTGATGTGGATTAAAGAAACCTATCCGCAAATTCCAATTTATATAACAGAAAACGGTGCTGCTTACAATGACAAGGTAGAAGATGGAAAGGTTCATGACCAGAAGAGAGTGGAGTATCTAAAACAGCACTTTGAATCAGCAAGAAAGGCAATGGAAAACGGTGTGGATTTGCGGGGCTATTTTATCTGGTCTTTTATGGACAATTTAGAGTGGGCAATGGGGTATACAAAGAGATTTGGACTTGTTTACATTGATTACAGCACCCAGAAAAGAATCAAAAAAGACAGCTTCTATTTTTACCAGAAATTTATAAAAGAAAACTCATAAAAGTCAATTATGGCTTTTGGAGAAGCTTTGCACCTTCGTGCTCCAAAAGCCATATTTTTTTATGAGCCCCGGCACTGTATCCACCAAGCTTACCATCAGCCTTTATAACCCTGTGACATGGAACAATTATAGCAATTGGGTTTTTACCGACTGCATTTGCAACAGCCCTTGTCGCATCTTTTCTCCCTATGCGCCCTGCAAGTTCGCTGTATGAAATCACCTTCCCATACCCTACCTTCATCAGCTCTTCCCACACCCGTTTTTGAAACTCTGTGCCTTTGAAAAAAAGCCTCAAATCAAATTCTTTTCTCTTGCCTTTAAAATACTCATCAAGCTGTGAAATTGCTTCACAGACAAGCAGGTTTTCTTCTTCCCTGTCATCCTTTTGAGAAACAAAATCAACTCTCAAAACATATGCCTCGTCTGTCACCACTTTAATCAAACCTAACGGAGAGTTATAGTATCCTGTATAAAACTTCTCAATCATATTTTTCCTCACCTCAATCAATCTCTTTTAAACAGTACCACATTTTCAACATGGTATGTCTGAGGAAACATGTCCACCGGCTGCACTTTTAGAAGTTCATATCCGCCATCTGTTAATATTCTTGCATCTCTTGCGAGTGTGGAAGGGTTGCATGAAACATAAATGAAATTTTTCACACCCGCTGATATTATGCTTTCCAGAAGTTCTTTCTCGCAGCCTTTTCGTGGCGGGTCGACTATTACAGTGTCGGGGATAATATCGTTTTCAATGAGTTCTTTCATCTTTTTTTCTGCATCAGCATGTATGAACTCAACATTCGCAATTTTATTCTCAATGCTGCTTTTAATTGCATCCTCAACAGCCTGCTTAACAATTTCTATAGCATAAACCTTTTCACAGTAGGGTGCAACGAACATAGAGATTGTCCCAATGCCCGAGTAAAGATCAAAAACCACCCTTCCACCAACTTCAGTTAAATACCTCACCACCTGATTGTAAAGCTTTTCTGTTTGAACTGTATTTACCTGAAAAAATGACTCCGGTGATATTTCAAACAACAGATTGCCAATTTTATCAGAAATAGCGGGACTTCCCCAAACCAGAATATCCTTTTCGCCCAGAATCACATTTGTTTTTTTACTGTTTATATTCACATAGAGCGATTTGAGATTGGGAAAGCTTTTTATCAGTTCCTCTTTTATTTCTTCTATTCTATCCGGCATCCTGGTACAGACAAGCACAATCATCATCTGGTCAAATGCAAATGATCTTCTTACCATTATGTGTCTTATCACACCTTTGTGAAGTCTTTCGTCGTAAATTTCAATCCCATATTTTTTTATTACCTCTTTCATCACACTTAAAACTTTGTCGCTGTCTTCATGCTGAATAAGACAAAAGTCTGTTGGAACAATCTCATGTGTCATCTTTTTGTAAAAACCTATCTTCACACCTTTTTCATCTCTGCCAACAGGAAACTGCACCTTGTTTCTGTACCTGAAAGGATTTTCCATACCAATCGGATGGTTTATTTTTGGGCTCAGCTTGCCTATCCTTCTGAATGCATCCTCAACAAGCATTCTCTTTATCTCAAGCTGATTTTCATAGGTTGTATGCATCAGATGACATCCACCGCACCGGTAATAAACCGGGCACTCCGGTTCTTTTCTGTAAGGGCTTTTTTCAATAATCTCTACAATCTCCGCCCTTGCATATTCCTTCTTTGCCTCTACTATCCTCACCTTCAGAACTTCATCCAGAAGTACATGGTCAACAAACAAAACATACCCATCAAGCTTAGCTATACCCTGAGCCTGATGATTGAGCGCCTCTATTTTAACCTGAAACTCATCCCCAACTTTCACCAAATCTATTTTCCCCTTTCCCCTGAACTTTTTGACGTTTATATTCTACATCATTTTTAAAAAAATAAAAGCACCCTCTTAAAAGGTGCCCTCTGCTATTTGAATCTTTTTATCTATTTCATCTTTTCCTTCAGAAAGTTTCCAAGTTTTCTGTCTGTCCCGAGTATATGATTTTTAAGCCAGTCAACAACGAGCCTGTTTGTCTTTACAACAGCCGCAATCCCCGCCCCTTCTTTGTCTATCTCTTCTCTAAACTTTTTGTAAGTCTCAACAAAGCTATCATGCTCTTTTTTGTGTGCCAAATAATCAGGATACAGATACTCCTTCATGTACTTCTCTTCTGTTGAAAAGTGAAAAACAACATAGTCACCCAGAAAATCCAGAACCTCAGGAAGCACTTTCTTGCCTTCACCCTGGCTACATGCCGAAAGAAGCCTGTTTACTCTTTCAAATAGCTCTTTGTGCTGGCTGTCTATTGACTCAACTCCCACCGAGTACTGGTCAAGCCATTCTATCTGTGGCATGTTCTTTGAACCCCCTTTTTTGATTAATTTTCAATTTATTTATACCCACAAGTCTCACAAAATTAACATATAATAAATTCCATGCATCAGTTTATCACAACCTTTTCCTTGCCGGCTTTGCCCAGCCTTTCTTATTAAATAAAGCATCAAATGTTCCCAAAATCCTGTAGATCACTGTTAGCTGTCTGTATCCAAAGTTTTCAAGAATTGCTATCAGCATCAGAATGCCAAAGTCTTTCCAATTTCTGTACTTTCTTTCTGAAAACTCTCCTATCAAAAGCGAAAGTATTGAGATTGCTATTCCATAGATGATTTCAACTGTGAGGAAAAAAAGAGCTGCTCTTAGATTGATTAACTTAAAAATATAGGCAACAGGCACTATTATATATCCCAGCATCTCAACAAAAGGTCCCAGAAATTCAAATATAAACTGGTAAGGCATTGCAAAAAGTCCTAATATGCCATATCTTGGATTGAACAAAAGATATTTGTGCGTAAATATGACCTGTGTAAGTCCTCTCTGCCATCTTCTTCGCTGCTTTGAAAGATCCTTTAAAGTTTCAGGACATTGAGTCCAGACTATAGGGTCGGGGATAAACTCAACATCACCTGGCGTGCCATTTTTGTACGAATTTCTCCTCAATTTTACAACAATCTCCATATCTTCTCCCACTGTCTTTGTAGAAAAGCCACCTGCTCTTATAACCTCATTTTTATTGAAAGCAGCAAAAGCACCCGAGGCTAGTGAACTACCATCCACCTGAAGAGGTGGAGGCTTCCTGCTTCATCGACCAGACTTGCCACCATTGTCTTATCCATGATGGTAGAGGTCCAGGTCTTCACAGGCGTAAATTCGGGTGGTCCCCACCCTATTTACCTCTTATACGTCTATATCCATAGTCCCTCAAGTTCTTTCCTGCGTTCTCGTCCCTGTCATGAACTTCTCCACATTCAGGACATCTCCATACCCTATCTTTCAATTCCAACTCTTTATAAACATGTCCACACTTGCTGCACATTTTTGACGATGGAAATGTCATATCTGCTTCTATTATTTCCCTTCCATACCACTCTGCCTTGTACTTCAGAAAATCTATAAACTTTGCAAAGCTGCTGTCCAGAACATACTTCGAAAGCTTTGTCCTTGACAACCCATTTACATTCAAACTTTCAACCACCACGACTTGGCTCTCGTCTATGATGGCTTTCGATAACTTGTGCAAAAAATCTTCTCTTGCATTTTTTACATACTCATGCTCTTTTGCAAGCTTTCCTCTTGCTTTCTCCCAATTTTTAGAACCTCTTTCCTTTCTCGCAAGCTGCCTCTGTAACCTTTTAAGCTTCTTTTCAGCTTTGATTAGATACCTCGGATATTCTATCTTCAAACATTTCTTATCATTTACAACTGTTGCAAAACTCTTCAAACCCAAATCTATTCCACAAACAAAATTCTGTGGCTCTTTAACTTTATTCCTCGGGTCATCCACATCTACAAGTATGCTCACATAATACCTGCCTGCTTTGGTTTTAACAACTGTTGCTAATTTTATCCTCCCCTCAAATCTTCTGTGAAATTCCGCTTTTATTCCACTTTTTATCTTCGGCAGGTGCAAAAGCCCTTTTTCAAAATCCACCCTGATTGTCTCTCTTCCATTTTTAGGTTTCTGATTATTTGTGGTGTACGACTGTTTGTCTTTCTTCCTCTTGAACTTCGGAAGTTTAAAATGTTTGGGATTTTTGAAATGATTCTTAAATGCTTTTTCTTGCTGAAGCTGAACATTTGCAAGAGCAAGACTATCAACTTCTTTTAGAAAAGGATGCTGCTTTTTGTACTTTGCTGGAGTTATCCTTGGAATCTTTTTGCCATGTCTTAATGCTTCAAGCTTTTCTTCCAGCATCCTGTTCCATACAAATCTGCAACAGCCAAAGGTCTTTTCAAAAAATTCTTTTTGGTCTTTGTTCGGATATATACGATACTTGTATGCTTTCAGCATTTTCTTTTTTCACCCTGGCTTTCGATATACTTTTTTACTACTTCAACTGGAGCACCACCACTTGTAATAAGGCAATAACTTCTTGACCAAAAATACTCCTTCCAGAGTTTTTGTTTAATTTCAGGAAATTCTTTTTTTATAAGCCTTGATGAGGAACTTTTATAAGCATTTATGAACTTAGAAAGCGGTGTTGTAGGAGTTGCCTTGAATAAAACATTAATGTGGTCTTTATCATGATTCCACTCAATCAGGGTTATGTTGTAATTTGGTTGAATATACTCAAAAATTTCTTTCAATCTGTTTGAAATTCTATCATCTATTACATCTCTTCTATATTTTGTTACCAAAACCAAATGATAGTATAATAGAAACACTGAATGCTTATTAGTATCAAACTTCATTGTTATCACCAGTTATATTATATACCGAAACTAATTATTTATCAATCGCAATTTATCTCCATCTTACAGAAGATGGAGACTTCTTGCAAAATGTATGTTCAAGCTTTTAAGCTGCCTTCGCCTGTCATTTTTACGGCATCTATCAGTGCCTCAGTATAGCCAATCTTTTCTAATTCTCTGTGCAGTTTCTCTTTTTCTTCACCGGCTATCCACCCAAAATACTGGTATATAACATCTGTTAAAATATCAAAGTTCTGAAAAATTTTAGGTTCAGCTGATTTACCGACAAGTATACTCAGGATTTCATTTTTGTACCTATCCACAAGCAATGCTTCTTTTTTTTCTTTTAAATTGTTAAAAAATTTGTACAAAATCAATCCTGCAGAAAGTAAAAGTAATATCACAACCAGTACTGCAACCGTCAGAATTACAAAACTAATCTCTCCTATCAATTTATATCACTCCAGATATTTAATAACTCCTTTAAAATAACAAATCTTTTGTCATTGCTAATCACCTTGAAAATCAAAAGATTTAATGTGCCATTTTCAGGAATTTCAATGACAGTATACTGTTTTTTTAGATAGCCAATATCATTGAGCCTGTTCAAAATCTCTGCAATTTCTGACCTGTCAAATCCATTGTTATAAAATACCTCGGGTTCACTTTTTAACTTCAGTGCGCAAAACTGATACGAGACAAAATAGCCACTCAAAAACTTATCAAGCAGTTCGGGAACAATCTCATAATTTTTATAAGTTATAATATTCTTCAAAAATTCCAAAAGATTCAACACTTCATTTATATGCAGATATTCATCCTGCGTTTTTAAAAGAGAGTTTGTAAGTAGGTAAACCTCTTTTGCTGCAAAAGGTTTTTGAATAATACCAACAGCTCCAAGTTCATAAGCCTTTTGCCTTGTGGTTCTGTGAGTATTGTCTGTCAGAATAATAAACGGTATAAATGCTTTCAAAGAACTCTGCTTTACAGTGCGCAAAACTTCAAAACCATTGATTTTTGGTAAATCAACATCCATGATGACCAGGTGAACCTCGTTTGTTCCAATAATATCTAGTGCTTCTTGCCCATCCTGTGCCTGATAAAATATGTATTTATATGTCATATTCAAAGAGTTTTCAAACTGATTTATAATCACTTTTCTGATATACTCATTTTCTGAGGCAACAAGAATCTTTTTTACAATCATCAAACTCTCTTCTCCTTTATCGTTTTTACAAAAAACCTCCTTATACATCATACTTACCACTTGCCCCCGCAGGTGTAACATTTATTTAAACAAAAAAAAAGGACCTTTCCATATAAATACTATACAGAAAAGTCCTTTTTTGTATTATTTTAAAATTCTCTCTGGAACTATCTTCCTTCTTTAAAATACCTAACAGCCCTTTGAAGCTGCTTGTCTACATATTTTGATTTCAAAAATTCTGCAAACCTTTCATTGATCTTTTTCTGTGTGGTTATATCAAGAACACCGTATGGGTAGAGCTTATTGTCTTTCTGAAATTTCTTTACAGCATTTACCGTTTCATCATCCATTCTACCCGTCCAGTTTTTCAAATATCCAAGGTAGTAAAGCCTTTGCTGAGCAGCAAGCACCTCCAAATCCATATCGCCTTTTTTGAATTTTTTCGTCGCACTCAGGCTCAAAATTTTGTCAGGTCCAAACTGCGCAAGCGAGTCATCCTGCACCTCAATATCGGGTATAACACCTTTGCCATCTACATAGTAGCCAGATGGCGATTTGTATTTAGCAACAGTCACCTTTGCCATATATCCTTTTTTGGTGTCTGTCTCGGGAAGATAAATCATTGTCTGTACAGTTCCTTTTCCATATGTCTTTGTGCCAATTACAACTCCCACTTTGGTGTCTTTAATAGCCTGTGCAAATATCTCTGATGCAGAGGCACTTGATTCATTTGTGAGCACCGCAAGCCTGTACTTTGGATTTTTATTATCAGATTTATATTCATCTTTGAATGTATTGTATTCAATAGTAACAATTGGTCCTTCCGGTACAAAGAACTTGCACATCTTGACAACTTCATCCAAAAGTCCACCCCGATTGTTACGAATGTCAAATATAATATTCTTTATTCCTTTTTTGTCAAACTCGCTAAGCACTTTTTTGACCTCATCGGAGCAACCCTGTGTAAACTGCGTAAGCTTAATATAACCTATGTTGTTCTCTAACACCTTGTATTCAACAACAGGAATTTTGATTTTTCGACGAACAATAGAAAATCTGTAAGTTTTGCCATCTCTTAAAATGTCTATAACAACAGTTGTGCCTTCCTGACCTCTTATAAGTTTTACAGCATCGTCTGTTGTCTTACCAACAAGGCTTTTGCCATCTGCTGCAATAATTTTATCACCCACTTTAAGTCCTGCCTCTTTCGCAGGCGTGCCGTCAAACACACCGGTTATTACGATATAGTCATCCTGCTTTTCTATCTGAACACCTATCCCCGAAAACTCACCATTGACACTCTCAGTAAAATCTTTTGCCTGCTGAGGTTTCATGTACTCAGAGTACTTGTCAAGGCTTTTGAAAAGCCCCGCAAACATCATGTCTATCAGGTCATCATAGCTGTATTTACCAATGTGGTAATCTTTTGCAACCTGCAGAACCTTTTTGATATATTCCATCTGCTGGTCTGTTGGATAGTCATTTGAGATTATAAAAAACTGGGAATAAACAGGCACCGAAATCAACAGAGAAAGAACAATCACAATGGCAATAACTTTGAACTTTTTGTTTCTATTCATAATTTTCTACCTCCACTACCGATTCTCTGTTATTTTAATAGATTTTACTCATGAAAACCACTCATATTAAGATACTGCTGGGCAAGACCATCTCTCAAATAGTTTATAAGATTGAAAACTATATTGGCAGCAGTGCCTTTTGTAAGCTTCTGACCTGGCATAAAATTGTTCTCGCTACTCCCCACCATGATTCTGGTATCTTTGAGAATCTGGACCGCATCCTTTGCCCATATGGGAATGCTGCTATCGTCCAGATAATCTGTCTGGGTAATCGGTGAGGTTATCTTCTTGTCAAACCCCAAAGCTTTGGCAATTATAACTGCCGCCTCAGCACGAGTAATATAATCCTCCGGTTTGAAATAGTCTGCTGACTTTCCTCTCATAAGCCCTGTTTTTGTGGCTGCGTATATGTAGCCATAATACCTGTGGTTCAGAGGAACATCTTTGTAGATTGACTTTTTCTGCACACTTCGCGGGTTGTAATAATTGCTGTAGATGTTCAAAGTATCAAGCAAAAGCTTTGAAAACTGCGCCCTTGTTATATATTCGGTTGGAACAAAGTCATCTTTGCTGTCAAACCCATTGAAAGCAAAGCATGTATTTATCGCCTCTTCATATTCATACCCTTTAATCCTGGGAAGACTTGGAATAACAGCCATCTTGATAATTGGTGACTTTTCCACATTCTTTTGAACCCTGCCATTATTTCTTCTGGTCAGCACTTCACCGTTTCTGGTAAATAGAGGCATGTCATAGGTTATATCAAGATTGCCCTCAACCTTTGATTTTAAAACATACGCTCCGGTTATGCTTGAAGGCGTGGTATTTTCTTTAAACTCAACAAGAGTTTTCTGCACAAGCGCAATATTTTGATTTACCACCCCGAACCACGAAGGTGTTTCAACCGTCTGTTTAACTTTTTGAAACTCCCCGCTTCCCCAGAAGCCATCATAGCCATAGTTCTCGCCTTCAATTGTAACCTTTAAGCCACCATCATAAACCTTTACAAGATTCCATTCGCCCTGATAAAAATTAACAGCAGGGTTGGTGTCCACCGCTGTTGCTTTTGAAAATGAGTAATTCTGAAGGTTGTATACTGTGCCGTTGACTGTCAGTGTCTCTTTGTAGCCACTCAAAGTATACTCCTTTGTTATACTACCATTTGGAAGTTTTGTCAAGCTCCCTTTGATACTGACAGTTCTTTTTACCACAATCCTGCCGCTTGAGTCTTTTAAATCATATGTATATGAGATTGTCTCTGCATTGGCAGCAGTTTTAATCTTTGCATCAAGTGTACCCGAAAGCAAAACCGGCTGACCTGTTATAAACGAGTACTCATAATAATCTATCTTTGTCTTTTTCGGGTCAGCCTCTTTATATGAAGATATTCCGCCTTCGTACCCCAGGTACCCCTCTTCGGCGTATGTGACTTGAAAAATTAGAAAAAGCAAAAATAAAGCCATCAAACCCGAACACTTTTTAATCAAACGCTATGCCCCCTTCAAAAAAGCACTTTTGAAGAATCTACTTTAATAGTTCACAATCACAACCGAGGGTTTTAAAGTAGCCTTGTTCAAATCAAAATCGCTTTGAGAAACAAGCAGTATCACCTCATCGCCATATTGCGGCAAAACCTGTGCAATCTCACCGGATGCATCTATCAAAACCGCACCTGACAGGTCCAGAACAGGATTTGTGGTTATTTTATTCCATGTCTTTGTAATCATGTCATGATACTGGGGATTTACAAGCTGCCCATTTTTGCCAACCGTCCCAACCACTATATATCCACCAAAGCTTGCATCTATAATGGTCTTTGCGTATTTTCCATCATGGACAATATACACGCTTTTGTTAAGAAGTCCTGGGATATCCTTTGGGCTGTTCAGCCCATAGACATCACAGAAAACTGTCTGTGTATCATATGAGAACACAACAGGTGTTGACACAAACTGCCATCCATTTTGTTTGTCAAGGTACACATAGTTTTTAAGTTTTATATATTCAAGATCTGAGATCTCAAGAACTTCTCCCCTTACAATGATTGGCTTTGAGACTGCTTCCCTGTACTTTGCAACAATCAGATTTTTACCATCTGTCACAGCTATTATCTCATCCCCGCTCTTCAAAGAGGCATTTGATAAAAGCCCATTTGAAACAATGCAGGAGTTCTGGTTTAGATTGTACCACTCACCCTGAAGAAAAACAGCATCAGCGCTTTTCCCTGTAATCTCACCATATACTGCAGAATATGCCCCTTTTGAGAGCGCAAAAATCATACCAGGCACTTCCTGTGAAAACCTGTCTTTTGTAATCACCACCGCCGAAAAGTTTTGCAAAGAAAAATTGCCACTCTGTCTTTTCCCATCCACCACAAACACCGCATCAGATGGAATTTTAAACCTTCGGTAATCATACAGCTTTTCAAATTTGTTGTTTCTCAGGATTGAGACATCCGATAAATACAGATCTCCACCAATAATTGATACCTTAGCAAGATAGATATTTTTCACATACTCATTTGTCGAAATTTCAATCTTCTTAATATTGGCAGACATCCCGAAAAACGACCCTGTAACCTTTACAAACTGACCCGGAGAAAGGTCCTTCAATCCTGCCTTTCTACCATCTTTTACAACCTCAACATCATCCCCCAGATCATAAGGACCATACACCCTGCCATCAATATTGAGATATATCTTCTGCGGCACCCCGGTCAATGGATCTTTTTTAAGATTCTCAATTTTAGCAATCTTTGTTTGACTGTTGGTTCTTGCTGTTATGGATCTTATAAAATCACCGTTAAAATAGAGATACACTATATCGCCCTGTGAAAGATCATTTAAAGAAGCTGCTCTGCCATCCTTTATCACTTTAAGCCCAAGTTTTTTTGAAAACCTGTAACTTTTTTTCACACCGTCCTGATTGTATATCTCCACATAACTTAAGTTTGCATCAATCTCATAAAGTATACCGTAAGCCACATCTTCTGCCCTCTCATCAAAGGTAGTGCTAATATACTGTGCATAGCCACAATACTGCCCAACCAGAACCTTCATACCCTGATAAAAGTCATTTCTGGAAAGGACACGCGTAAAGTCTCCTCTGTCAATGTAGACTGTATCGGGTGACAGTAAAAATGACACGGGTTTCCCATTTGTGTTTAAAATAATCCTGTCATTTGATATAAGAGAAATGGTCCCTTGCACCCGGTTTATATCCTGGTCCTGGTAGGACAGAATAATCAAGCTATCAAGCCTTTCCTTTTTAAAAGTAGCCTCAACCATATTCCCTGCCGACAAATCTGAAAGTTTTACCATTTTTTGTAATCTTGTATCATAAATTGTGGCTTTTGGTGATACCTGAAGATTATAAATCTTACCGTCCGAAAGTTTTATTTGAATGGTGTTCTTTTTGGAATCAATTTTTGTAATTACTCCTTTTGCTGAAACTGTGCCGGCTTTTGATAAAACCTCAGCCAGCACCACCTGGTTTTTATTGTTTACATAAAGCTCAACATAATCGCCCTGCTGCAACAAAGAGGCCAAAGCTGCTTTCTGGTCGGTTATTACAACAAAGTCCTGTTTGGGTGGGAAAAGCAGTATACTGATGTCATCCCCGGAGTCATTTTCGCAGGTTATAACCATTTTATCAGGATATCTTTGAATACCATTTATCTCAGCAGCCTCTTTTTTAAGACCGTTTGCTTTTAGAATATAGTCTTTAAGATTGTATAAAATGAAGCCTATCTCCTCATAAGTTATGTAATCGTCAGGGTGAAGATACCCATCAGACCTTCCAACAATAGCTCCATTTTTAAGTAGAGTATTTATTGAAGAAAGAAATTTGCTATCAATTTTATCATAGTCAGGATAAAGCCTTGCTAAATTTTCATAGCTCTGGGGTATTCTGAATGTCAGAACAACCCAGCGACAGACTTCCTGTCTTGTTGCAGGAGCCGACCTTACAAACACAAGGTCATCATATGAATATGGTCTTCCTTCATAAACAGCTTTTGAAACAATTTCATTGTTCTTTTTAATAAGGTCTTCTGTCATTTTCTGGTGTTCTTTAAAGCCCGGCTGAACCTGTGCCATTGCGTCCTGATACTCTTTTTTAGAGATTATTTTCAGGTCATATGCAAGCTGTATGTAGCCCAGATAAAGGTAATTGTATGGCTTTACAAGCTTTGACCCGGATGGTCTTTTCTGCTCCAGCTTTTCTGCTCTCACAAAAGCATCCTGCTGCCTGCCTGCAGAGTTTAAGATTATAGAAAGCGCCTCTTCTTTTGTGAGAATATCTGAAGGTTTAATGACCGCTTTATTTGTCGAACTAAAAAATCCAAGTGCAGACAGAAACAAAAGCGACTTTTTGGAAACAGGATTTTGAGGAAGCTCAACACAAGCGGTGTTTTTGAGCATCCTGTTATAATCAGAATTTGCTGTATATTCTGCATAAGCCTTCACTTTTGCGGGCGTTAAGATATTCAAAATACATACCAGGGCTATCAAAAAAGCTATTTTCACCTTTTTCAAGTCAGCCACCCTCTTATTTTTGTCAGTTAAAAAGATTTTTAAAAAATTTCTGCTTCAATATTGTTATCGAGCATCTTTGCCTTTTGCTCAAGCTCAATGCTGAGATTTTCAAGATAACCAATCAAATCCTCTGCCCTGCTGATTCTGTTAATTCTATCCCTTATTTTTGCTGCATTCTCAATCCCTTTTACAAAAAAACCAAGATGCTTTCTTGCTTCAAGCACCGCCATCTTTTCACCTTTTTCAGCACAAAGATCTTTAAAAAATTCAATTGCAACTTTGATTTTCTGGTGTGGTAATACCATTGTTGTAATCTGCCCATTTTCAAACCCTTCTTTTATCTGAAGAAACACCCAGGGGTTGCCAAGAGCTGCTCTTCCTATCATGATACCATCAGCTCCTGTCATTTCATATGCCCTTTTTGCCGACTCAAAATCTACTATATCGCCATTTGCTACAACAGGAATCCTGAGCCTTTCTTTTACCTTTCCTATTATTTCCCAGTCAGCCTTCCCTGAATACATCTGAGAACGCGTTCTGCCATGAACTGTAACAAAGCTTGCCCCGCTTTCCTGCATTATATATGCAAACTCGGGTGCATTTGCATCTCCTTCATCAAATCCTTTTCGAATCTTTACAGAAACAGGCTTTCTGCTAACCTTTGCAACCTCCTGTACTATCTTTGCTGCCAGAGAAGGATTTTTCATAAGTGCGCTTCCCTCTCCGCTTTTTACAACCTTGGGAACAGGGCAGCCCATGTTTATGTCAATAAAGTCATATTCAAACTCATCCTGAATGATCTTCACTGCCTCAGCCATTGTGCTCGGGTCGCTTCCAAAAATTTGAACACCTTTTATCTTTTCATCATCAGAAAATGAAATAAGATCTTTTGTTTTCTGGCTTCCCATGGTGATTGCCTTTGCGCTCACCATCTCTGTTATGGTAACATCTGCACCAAATCTGCTACAAAGACTTCTAAATGTCTTGTATGTAAACCCGGCCATCGGTGCCAAAAAGAGTTTTCCTTTTATGTTTAGCATCTTTTTGAATTTTCAGCCCCTTTTTATCATAATCTTTTTATAAAATTTAAAACTGCATCTTTGAACTTCAAAAAATCAGTCAGGTTTTTTTCAATAATACTTTGCAATATCCTCAGATCTATTGATTGATAGTCATGAACAATAATATTTCTAAACCCCACCATTGCTTTCATTCTACTTCCTAACTTTTCATCTATGATACTATTTTTTATTAAAAACTCAAATGCTTCACGGCTATTCTGTGGAACACCCAGTTTGAATTTCGCACAAATATGCATTGCAATGTCTATTGTAGCCTCACAAGCTCTCTGGATGTTGAGCACAATAGAATCTTGCTTTGTAAAATCAAGCAAATTTTCAGGATTATTTTCATACACATCATTAATTCTTTTGAGACACCTTTCAATAATTTGTATCTTGTTTATTATCACATCATCTATCATATGAATTATTGCTCCCTTCAAAAAGGCTTTTTAATACAACCTCTCTTTCCTCATTCAAAAGTGCGTATTCTTTGTATGTTCTCATAAAAAAGTACATTTTCCTGGTTTCATCCGAACAGAAAATAACCTCACCTGTTGAAATGATCTGTGTCTTAAAAACAGCAGATGCTTTTTTCAAATCAATCAGATCAACATCCCTGTTTAAGATATTTGCAAGCTCCTGGGCTATTAAAAATCTTTCGTAATTATCAATATCAATGTCAGAAAAATATGCAATGTCAATATCACTATCTGGTCTAAAATTCTCCTTGATTATAGAACCAAATAGAATAACAAGCCATGGAGAGATCTTTTCATTCAGAAATTCTACTATAGTTTTTTTAACCTCTTCAATATTCATAACAGCCTCTGTTCTCCTTGAATTTAATAATTTATCCCCACTTAAAATCTTATCACATTTTGTCAACATTCAAAATTACAAATCTTTGAAAAACATTTTAAAATATCTTCCCTATCAAAACAAGAATCAGCATATGAACAGGATAGAACCAGTAGAAAAAGTACTTGTTAAGTTTCAGGTTGAAATCTGCTGGCAGCATTCTGATTACAATTATTAAAACCACCGATAATATTGAATAGAACTGAACAGACCAACCAATCATATGCACCTCAAACCATGTGAGGATGCAAAACAACAGCAGCTGCAAAATGGAAATGTCAAAAAACAGGTAAAAACACAAAACGGTCAGAACACCGTAAATTCCATAGTCCATTGGAACAAAATACGAAATTGCAATCGGTATAATGGTTAGGATATACCATCTTTTTTGGATAAAAAACAGGCTCAGTGCGGCAAAGAAAAATGTGGCAATTACATTTAGCTCTACAAAATCCTGTGTCATAAGAGAAAAAGGCAGCTGTGAGATGAGCGCAAAGATAAAAAGTCTTTGCAGATACTTAACTTTATTTGATGTAAATTTAAATCCGGCTGCCACCTGATATGCAAATATGGGAAATGCTATGCGCCCGATTATTCTGAAAAGGATAATATTGGGAAAATACAAATAACCAATGTGGTCAATTAGCATACAGAAAGCGGCAATCAACTTCAAAAGGTTTGATTTTGAAATGGAAAGCTTTTTTGACATTGCCATAAAAAAAGGAAGTGTATTTAAGTTTACAAGTATTTTTTCCATAAATAACTCTCCTTTCAACAGTGAACTACCATCCACCTGAAGAGGTGAAGGCTTTTGTGAGAAGTTTGGCAGCTTTTTATGCTACCCTTATTCTCACAGGATGGTTTACACACCCACTACTGATTATCTGCTTTATCGCAGACTCACCAGCTACCTTTAAAAGTATGTTTATCGCCCCATTTATATCCGCATTCAATACATTCCCACATTTCTTGCACACATACAAGCCCCTGTGCTTTCTGTTACTCTTGTCAACCACCCCACATCTGCTGCACCGCTGTGATGTGTAGCTTTCCTCTACCTCCACATACTCTATCCCATATAACCTGCACTTTGCTTCTAATTTTCTCTTAAACTTCTTGTACGGTATCCCAACAAAGTTCTGATTGTTCACCTTCCCCAGATCTATCTCCTTCTTTATCTCTTTCATATTACCCACAACAACTATTCCTATTTTATTTTCCAGACAGTGCTTAACTACAACGTTTACAGCCTGATTTAAAAAGTTCTCAACTATATGCTGTCTTTTAAGAGAAATTTGAGCAAGTTTTGAACCATATTTGATTCCCTGTTTGGAGTATACACTTTGCAGTCTTGCTTTTTCCTTGTTATACCATCGGTTGACTGATTTTAAAAACCTGCCCTCTATCAAAAAGGCAGTCCCAATGGTATCCGTAAGCGCTGCAAAGTTGTTTAACCCCAGGTCTATTGCCAAATACCTGTTTTTGTCAAGGTCATAATCCTGCTCCTTTTCCTCATACACATACTCAATCTCAAACCACTTCCCATGGTATCTTGGTATTATCCTGACTTCCTTAATCTTTTTTCCTGCAATGTTTTTTGGCAAATCAAAATATAAGTATCTTATTCCAAACTCCTTTGAAAAGTTTCTGCCAAGACTCAGTCTCACTTTCTTATCTTCTATCTTGAACTGGTCTTTTGGAAAAACTATCTGGTACATCCCATCCTTGGGCAGATACTTTGGCATTAAAACTTTCTCTTTTATCTTTCCTTCCTTTTTGGCTTTCAACAAGCTCAAAAAAGATTTAAAAGATTCATCCACCGAAATAAGAGTCTGCTGGGCAACCTGTGAGGGCAAAAGTCTGTAGTTTTCGTTGTCTTTTACAATGTGATATACATTTTCATATCGCAGATGTTCATGGGTTTGAAAATAGTGCTGTCTTACGTGATACAGAGCATAGTTGTACAGGTTTTTAGAAAAGTGACAGAGCTTTCGCAAAAGCTTGTATGTTTTCTTATCACATCTTATATGATTTTTTTGTGTCTTGTACATTTAACATCACCTTGTGAATATTATATCATATTTTATCAGCAATTCATCTCCATCTTTTAGAAGATGGAATCTTCTTGCTATGTTTTTGATAAAATGGTAGTTGATTTATATATTTCTATCTCATTTTCAAAAATCTTTGTGAAATTAAAAGGAACTTTGAAATGTTACAGAAGATCAGCATTCTTTTTATTGAACAAAACAAGAAAAAGGGGCTTTATACCTGAAATTTTAAGGCATAAAGCCCCTTTGTAATTGCTGATTGCCCGAAAATCTACTCGCAAAGCACCCTGCTGAAGTAGTGCTTGATCTTTGTTGCATCCTTCCTGCTACCTGTTATTTCAAAAGAACCTGTAAATTTAATATCTTCGGAGGATGCACCTATCATAACCTCAACAATACCCGGTGTTACAACCCTGTTCATATCATAGTCATAAAAGGCAAACAGGTCAGGATGGAGTTCAAATACAACCTTTTTCTTCTCACCCGGTTTTAGATGAACTCTTTTATAACCTTTCAGCTCTTTAACAGGTCTTGTAACAAGATATTCCTCTTTTCTTGTATAAAGTTGTACAATCTCATCTCCTTCATATTTTCCTGTGTTCTCAATTTCGACAGATACTTTTATGCTCTCATCCATACCAATCTTTTCTTTTTCAATTGAGAGATTCCTGTACTCAAAGGTTGTGTATGAAAGACCAAAGCCAAACGGTAAAAGCGGTTTTGAAGACATCTCAACATAATCCCCGTGCCAGCATGATTTGCCGCCGGATGGTTTGTGCCCATAGTAAACAGGAACCTGACCAACATCACGCGGGAAGGAAATTGCAAGTTTGCCACCCGGATTGTAATCCCCAAACAGGACATCGCATATAGCCTCTGCCCCTTCTTCGCCCGGGAACCATGCCTCAACAACAGCTTTTACATTCTCCAAAATCCAATCAAGTGCAACAGGTCTTCCATTTACCAGAACAACCACTGTGTTCGGATTCACACTGACAATCTCTTTTACTAAATCCTCCTGAACACCCGGAAGTCTTAAAGACGCTCTATCCCTTGACTCACCGGATGTGCAGTCAAGCCTGAGTCCTGCTTTGTCACCGACAACAACAATCACAACATCTGCGCCTTTGGCTGCTTTTTTAGCCTCATCAAATCCCGACCTGTCAGTTGAATTTACGTCACAACCTTTTGCATACACAACTTCGGTCAAATTGGATACCTTTTCTTTCACAGCCTCAAAGACCGATTTGATATTTATAACCTTCTTTACAAACTCATCTTCATCGCCTAAGTCCACTTCATCTTTCATAAAGAACATCTCTGTGGTTGAAATATGTGCCGGATATGAATAGTCACCCAGAAGATTTCTCACCGAGTTAGCATTTGGTCCTATTACTGCAACCTTCCTGAGGTTTTTCGAAAGCGGAAGTATATTGTCATTCTTCAGAAGCACAATTGACTCCTGTGCAACCTTTCTTGCAAGCTCTCTTTGCTGCTTGTTGTCAAAAAGCTCAACAATACCTTCTGTTTTGATATATGGATTGTCGAAAAGTCCAAGTCTGAACTTCATCTCCAGTACTCTTTTAACCGCTGCATCAACCAGCGCCATGTCAAACCTGCCTTCTTTTAAAGCTTTGATAAACTCCTCTGTAAAGCATTCTATCCTTGGAAGTTCAATGTCAAGCCCTGCCCAGAGCGAAAGTGCAGCCGCTTCTTCATAAGTCTTTACGGACCTGTGGTAGTCCAAAAGATTTTTCACACCGCTGTAGTCAGAAACAAAAATTCCATCAAAGCCCCATTCGTTCCTCGCAATGTCGGTAAGAAGTTTTCTGTTTGCGTGGCAGGGTATTCCATCAATTTCATGATAAGCCGGCATGATGGATTTCAAGCCAGCAACCTTCACAGCAACCTCAAATGGATAAAGGTATACCTCTCTCAGTTCTCTTTCGGGTATGTGCACAGGTGCCCAGTTCATGCCCCCCTCTGACATGGCATACCCAACAAAGTGCTTACCTGTTGCGATTATTCCATCTTTGATGTCATCGCCCTGAATTCCTCTTACATAGCAAACTGCCATATTGGCAACAAGGTACGGGTCTTCACCAAATGTCTCCTCAACCCTTCCCCAGCGTGCATCTCTTGCAACATCAATCAATGGTGCCAGAGCCTGATGGCTACCTGTTGCCTTCATCTGTGTTCTTATTACCTTTGCAAGCTCC
The DNA here is from genome assembly GCF_026810225.1 of Caldicellulosiruptor morganii. Lineage (NCBI taxonomy): Bacteria > Bacillati > Bacillota > Caldicellulosiruptorales > Caldicellulosiruptoraceae > Caldicellulosiruptor > Caldicellulosiruptor morganii. Next base: position 357,960 of record NZ_CP113865.1, on the reverse strand, counting down.
TCAACAATTTCATTGTCAAATGTGCAGGCAACACCAATACTCTGCGGAAAAACAGTTGCACCTTTCGCCATAAAACCTGAACATGACTCTTCATGAATCATTGCTGGAATTCCAAGGCGTGTGTTTTCAATCAAGAATTTCTGGATTTCATTTGCTGTTTTTGCAGCATCCTCAGGCGCAAAATTGCTCGCACCTGCAACACGTGTTATCTGCCCAATTCCATGAGGGATTGTTTGTTTTGCTTTCTCCGGCGAAAATCTGTTGTCTTCCAGAACATCTTTGATAAGAACGCTTGTAAGCTGATAAACTTTTTCCTCAACAGTCATCTTCTGGAGAAGCTTGTTTACCCTTTTTTCAATAGACACCTAAAAACACCTCCAAAATTACAGGCTGTAATATTATTTTTTGTGCCGGGGGTAGAAAAAATGAAACATCTTTTGAAACCAGTTTAGAAATCGGTTTCAAGTTGGGCTAAAAATAATTTAACCATATTTACTTGTTACTTTTTTAAACTATTTTAAGTTAATTATATCAATTTCAATTCTTTTATTCAACCAAAAATTTTGACACTATATTCAGCTGGTTATGCTTATAAATGGTTTTGTTTTTGGATTAGTATAAAGTGAAAATTTAGGGTATAAAGAAATTCAGTTAGTATCACCGAATATGATATTAGAAGGAGAGTGATAAATAATGAAAGAAACAAGTGCTATGAAGGAGTTGCATAAGATTAGAGAAAAGATATATGAAGAAACAAAAGATATGACCAGAGAGGAATTTATTGAATACATCCGCAAAGAGGCTAACAAAGCAAAAGAAGAAATGAAAAGGTTAAGAGAAAATACAGCCGAAAAACAGACAAATTAGTTTTTTAAACTCAAAGGCTTAAGACTTCTTTGGATTTTTGTTTTATTCAAAAATTTTGGATTTGTAATAAAACACCGCAAGCTGGGTTCTGTTCTCCAGGTTCAATTTTTCAAGCAAAATCGATATGTAATTTCTAACCGTGCCCTCTGTCAAAAAGAGGGCTTTTGCTATATCCCTGTTTGAAAATCCCTCTGCAACAAGCTTTATAATCTCTTTTTCCCTCTCTGTTAAATCAAATTTCTCCAGACAGGTTTTACTCTCATCCTGGTTTAAAAAGCGTGGCAGGGCACTTGCAATCTCTCTGTCAAGCACAAACTTGTCCTGCAAAACCGCTCTGATTGACTCAACAAGGTGATCTGCAGAGGAGCTTTTCAATATATATCCATCAGCTCCATACGAAATAGCCCCTTTTATAAATTCATCATCCTTAAATGTTGTGAGAATTATCACCTTTGTTTCAGGAAAGTCTGCTTTTATGTTCTTTGTGCCGCTTATACCATCTTCAACCGGCATTCTTATATCCATCAAAACAACATCGGGCTTATGGCTCTGGCACATCTCATATGCCTCTTTTGCGTTTCTGGCAAGCCCCACAACTTCAAACCCCTCAAGCTCCAGAATAACTTTTAGCCCATCCAAAATCAAAACATCGTCATCCACAATCAAGACCTTTGTCATCTTTTCACTTCCCCAAAAGTTCTGATTTTGCTGCAAAAGGCACAAACACCACTATCATAAAACCATCGCTGCTGTCTATATTAATGGTCCCACCCATCTGAAGAGCTCTTGCCCTCATAGAAAAAAGCCCCATTCCTTCTTTTATATCTCCCTTTTTTGTGCCATTGTCTTTGATATAAAGCCTTGCATACCTTTCTGTCAAATCCAAATTAATTACAACTTCTGTCGCATCAGAATGTCGACATATATTTGTCAGTGCTTCCTTTACAATTGCAAGAAAGTTCTCTAAGTAATAGGAAGGAATGTTTGAAGTTTTCTTATTTATATTATAAACAACCCTGCAAAACTCAAAAGAAGATATTGTTTTCTCTATTTCATCAAGCAAAAGATTACTTTCCGGCTTTAACTCATACACAGTTTTTCGCACAAGTTCAATTGCAAAACAAAGCTTTCTGCAAAGCCCATCTATTTTCTTTAAAAGCTCATCCTTTGTGAAATTTATATCCCTGCTCTTTTCAACCATTTTATAAAGTGCATTTAGCTGAATATTCAGTGCAGATAAAGTATGCCCAAGACTGTCATGAAGGTCTCTTGCTATTCTCTCTCTTTCTTTTAAAACAGACAGCCTTTCAACTTCCTTTTGAGAACTGACAAGCCTTTGTTTTACCTCTTCCAATTGATACCGAAGTCTTCTTTCTGTATCGATCTGAATATTTGCCATTCTGCTTTTTTCGGCAAAGTTAACTTCAAATAGAAAAGAAACTCCAATCAAAAATGTAAATACAGCAAAATCAATACAATATTCCCCTGGAATAAAAAGAAAACAGAGCAGAGCAAAAAGAACAAAATAAGCTATGTTAAGGGTAATAAGAAGCTCCATTGCACATAAAGATAAAAAAGGGTAAAAAAGTGGAGAAACTTTATTAATAGCAATAAATAGCAGCAAAGTCTGAAAAGATATTATAAGAATTTTTGCATTTTTTTGACTCTTTAAAATATCCTTTAAAAGTTCAAGTGCAACAAATGTCAAAAAGAATAAAATAAATTGTTTACCTGAATTTTTTTTATAAATCTCTGACAAAACCCATAAAAAAGCAGCCATTCTTGTCCACATATCTTATTTATCCTCAAAAGACTTTTTACAACTTCTATTTTACACCAATTTTACATTCTTCCAAGAACATTTTTTGAAAATCCTTTAATACTGCTCAAAATAAAAATGGACGAGAACAAAGCTATAATTATCAAGTCAAGTTTTATATCCAAAATCCCTTTTCCTGATACTAAAATCTCTTTTAACACATTCATAACATATGTTGTGGGGACAAGCAGAGAAATCTTTTGCATAAAGGCGGGCATAATATCAAGCGGCCAGTAACATCCACCCAGCATGGGCAGAACTGTCACCACAACCGGCATCAAAACCGAAAGCTGTCTTTTGTCTTTTATAAAGGTTATAATCCCCATAGAGAGACTGACAAAAAGCAAAACACATCCAGAAACGACAATGGCAAAGTCTTTTAAATTTATCACAATGTCCTTTTTGAATACCATTTTTGCTATACCAAAATACAACCCTACCTGGAAAAGAGCAACCAGGACAACTGCAACAATTACCTGCACCACATAACTTTTTGGTTTTACAGTGGAAGTAAATATCCTGACAAGTGCCCCCTCTTCTTTGTCTTTCAATATTACAGCTGTTGAGTTTAAGCAGATAGACAGAAGTGAAAGCACAAAAAAGCCAAGTATAAACCCTATTTTATTTTTTATACCATTTTCTTCTGAACTATTGATGCTCAAATCTATGCCAACATTCGAAAACTTTTTTACTTTGTTTAAAAACTCCTCTTTTGATTTAGAATCTCTTGCAAGCTGCCAGTAAATAGAAAGGGCAGTCTCTATTCTATTTTTAATCTGAATGTAATATCCTGTTTTGGAAAATGAATGTATTCTAAGGGTAAACTTTTTGCCTTTATATATACTTTCTGTTAAATTTTTGGGCATTTCAACCACACAGTCAAGGCTGTTGAAAATAAGTTCATATCTGATTTTCCTGCTGTCAATCTTTGTTACGTTACTGAACTTTGAAAGATCCTTCTTAATTAAATCCGCCACTAAATCATTCTCTTCCATGACAATGCCAATTTGAAGCTTTTGCTGCTGACCAATTGAAAAAAAGCTTATTGCAATCAGCGTAAAAACCGGAATTAAAATAACAAAGAAAAGATTTACAGGATCTTTCAAAAGCCTTTTCAGATTCAGTTTCAAAATAGCCATCTTTTTCTCCTCCCTATAATTACTATACACGCAAGCAAAAGAAAAACTTCGGCAGCAGATAGCCAAACAAGCCCGTATTTTATATACACTGTATTTGCTTTATCATACACTGCTGTGAAAAGAAGAGTCTGGGCAATATAGTTTGGGAAAACAGATCTTAGCTTCATCAGCCACTCTGAGTCTGTGAAAAACCTAACATACCCACCAATAACAAATGTTGTGGCTGTTGCAAATGTGTAAACAAGAGCGTTTATAATCTCCATCCTCTTAACAAGGCTTCTCAGCAGGATACCCGCTGTGTAAATTAGCACCTGGTATAAAAAGATTATTAAAAGCACAAGTGGCAAATTGCTGCCCCAGTTTACATTGAAAAAGATTCTGGAAAAAAGCACAATCAGGAAACTTTGCAAATATACAAAAATAAAACCTCCTGTTGCCCTTCCCAAAAATACAGCATTCAAATTTGCAGGACTTATCATAAGTCTTACAGATGTCTTCTGGCTGCTGTCAGATTCAATAACAAACACAGCCGAAAAAATTGAATATATTACAATCATCACAAGCATGGTTATTGCATAGTAGTCAATTGCGCGGGGATACTGTCCTTTATTCAAAGCAATTGCTTCCACTTCAAATGGCAATCCTGAAATTTTCTGAGGCTGAAGATGTGCAGCTTCTCCTGATGGTGTTACAAAATATAGCTTTGAATGGTCAATAAATGTTTGCAACATTGAATTTAGAAGAGAAACCCCGGGTGACCATTCTTTTGTGGTTACTTTGAACAGGATTTCATCCTCAGAAGAAGCACTTTTGACTATCTGAATATATGCACAAATGCTTTTATTTTGAAATAGCCTTTTTGTTTCACCATCCGAGCCTGTAAATTCAACATCAAAATATCTTCTAAAATTTTCTGATTGAAGAAATTTTTCAAACCAGCTCACAACTTCGGCTGATTTATAAACCTTAAAATCAGGCTTCTGGTAAATGATCTTTGTCTTTTCTATATCATGTTTTTCAAAAAAGCCTGACAGCGCATTTCCAAGGATAAGTATAATTAAAAGCGGAAATATAAACAAAAGTACTGTTGTCTTGCGGTCTCTGATATTTTCCAGTATACCAATCCAAATTGATTTTATAAAAACATTCATTTCTACTTTTCATCTCCCTCTTCCTTAATATTATTTCCAACAATTGTTAAATACACCATTTCAAGCGTGGGCTTTTTAAACTCCATTGAAATGATTCTGGAACCTTCTGAAACTGCATTTACTATATCTTTTATGTCTGCTTCTCTTTTGCCTGCTGTAATAGTTATCTGCCTGTCCTTTGTCAAAACCTCTTTAACCCCTCTTATGCTTTTGAGTTTATCCACCACATTCCAGAAAAGCTCTTCCACCTTTATTACAATTAGATTATCCTCTGAAACCATATCCTGCAATTTTTCCTTTGTGCCACTCACTAAAACCCTTCCTCTGTTGATAATAGAAATAAAGCTGCATATTTCCTCTACTTCCTCTATATAATGTGATGTATATATAATTGTTGTTCCTTCTTTGTTCAATTTTTTTACCGAGTCAAGAATAAGCCTTCTTGAGTTCGCATCAATTCCGACTGTTGGCTCATCCATTATGAGAAGTCTGGGTTTGTGCAAAATAGAGCAGGCTATATTGAGCCTTCTTTTCATACCGCCGGACAGATTTTTTACCCTGACATTTCTCATGTCAGAGAGCATTACAAATTCAAGCGCCCAGTCAATCCTCTCTTTTAAAATATTGCCTTTTAGATTATAAAGTGAACCAAAAAATGTTAGATTCTCCTGGACAGTCAAATTTGAATAAAGTGCAATGTCCTGAGGAACAAGCCCTATCTGGCTTTTAAGGTTTGCCCGGTTTATATCCATTGCGCGGTCAAATATGGTTATTTTGCCGCTGTCATATGGCAAAAGTCCTAAGATACAGTTTATAAGCGTGGTTTTGCCTGCACCGTTTGGACCCAGAATGCCAAAAATCTCTCCCTCTTTAACAGTAAGACTCAGGTTGTCAAGTGCCAGTGTGTCTTTATATCTTTTTACCAAGTTTTCTACTTTTACCACATCCATTTTATCTACTCCTCAACATTCAAACTTTTTAAGTGTATTATAAATCCAAAAGAATCCTTTGTGCAGTGACATTTGTCATATGAAATTTGTCAAAAAAACATAAAAAAAGAGGCTACATCCATGAGGATAAGCCTCCTTCAAATGCTTAAATTAACTTTTCAGATTACATAGCCTCTGAGCAAAAAGCTTATAATCCCTGCGATAAATGCCATTATGAGTGAAATTACAAGGGTTGTTCTCAGCACCTTTGACTCTTCACCAATCGCATCAATTGCAGCTGCAGCATTCTGAAGCTTTGACGGTGAGATCCCGGAGGCAAGCCCGCCACCAAATGCAACAGCTGCCACCATCAAAAGTGGTGAAAGCCCCAGAAGTTTTGATGTCTCAATTGTATACTTTGCAAACATCGCAACTGTTGAGGTTTCTGTCCCGGTTATAAATCCACCCAGAATGCCAAGGTAAGGAGCTATGAAGGCATATGCACCTTTAAATCCTTTTGCTGAGTACTCTGCCAGGACATATACTATGTTGTGCGCCCTGTTCAAAAGATCATAGCCGGCTGCTGTTTTTTGATATCCAGAGTACATCATCACATATGCCATTAAGAAAAACACTGTCGATGACCAGAAAGTTTTTGGTATTCTTGATTTTGTCTTGTCCCAGGCATTTTTAAGTGCCTTTTTATCCATCTTAAATATGAACATAGAAATTATTGTTGAAATCAAAATCCATGTGTATGACTGCCACAAAACCCTTGTGAAAATTGGTTTTATCTTAGGACCTTTCATCACTTCAACCGGCATTGAAAACCCGGTGTAAAGAAATTCTCTGATTGGAGTTATTAAATTTGTCACAAGGATAAACAAAACCAGCAAAATCCAGGGGGATACAGCCTTTAAAATACCCATTGACTTTTCAATCTGTCTGTCTTCATCTGTAAAATGACTTGAGTCATACACCTTTTTGCCCATAAGTTTTAAAACCAGCATCATCACAACCATTATCAAAATCCCTGCAAAAATACCTGTTATAACCGGTGCTTTTACCAGAATTGCAAGCTCTGCAGCTGCATACGATGTCAGACCCACTATTATAGCAGGGATAAAACCTCTTTTGACAAACCTGCTATTGCCGATTATAAAAAGCATTGCAAGCGAGATTGTAAATGACACCACTCCAACAAATGGCAGAAAATACCTTGCCGCTGTTATCAAATCAACATTTGCAATTTGAGAAAACACAACAAGCGGTGTGCCAAGCAGCGCATATGTACAGAGCGCATCAAATCCGACTGCAGACAGGGCAATTGCAGCAAACGTCGAATACCCGAGCCCAATCAAAATGGGTGGAAGCACTGTCACTGGTATTGCACCGGTTGCTGCCAGAAATGTCCCAAAACCGACGTTTAAAATAAGCGCCTGAAATACCCTGTCATCCTTAGCAAGCCCTTTTATAAACACAATAATTCTTTTCATAGCACCGGCAGATTCCATGACATTTAGCTGCAAAATTGAAGTGACAACAACCAGAGACACAGGAAGTGCTGCCAGAAATTCCATAATGGAAGATTTTAAAACAACATCAAATGAGGTGTGAAAATAAAAGATTGCAATGATGGCAGTTGCAAGCCATCCAACAAGCCCTGCAAAGTCTGCAGTCTTTTTCATAAAGACAAGAAGCACAAGGACAAGTAAAATTGGCAAAATACTCAGTAAAAAGTCCATATCTACTTCCCTCCTACCATACTACATTATTTTATTTTTTTCAGGGTCAACACGCACTTTTGCTGTTGACCATGCTGCCAAACTGCTATCAAAAATCTGTTTTAAAGTATTTTATCATTTCAAACAAAACCCTTTCAATATCCAGAAGCAAAACCCCCCTCTTTTTGAAAAAAATAATATAAAGCGGTCAATGGTAGACTTTACCACTGACCACTTTCCAATCCCTTTAAATTAATAAGCATAAAGTTTTCCATAGGGGCGTTTGTTGTACGGAATTAGCTTGTAAAACGGCTTTGACATTATAAACTCTTTGCTGTAACCAAAGTATTTAACAAATTCTGTTACATATCTGTCAATAAACTTGTAATCCTCCTCTTCCATATCAACTATCTTAACCTCTTTCCCAAGCTGATATGTCTCGAGCTTTCCTCTCAAATACATAATTCCACCGTGCATGCCGGTGCCACAGTAAAGCCCTGTTATCTCCTCATCCTCTTTCAAGGTCAGCCCAAGAACAATAATTCTTCCACCCGCCATATACTCACCCAAAAAGTCGCCTGCCTTGCCACCAACAACAAGCACAGGTATTTTATCCATATACTCCTTCATGTGAATGCCCACTCTGTAGCCAACATCGCCTTTGATAAATATCTCGCCACCGCGCATACCATAGCCCAGAATGTCACCCGCCGAGCCGTGGACTATGATTTTCCCTGCATTCATTGTATTTCCTATACCGTCCTGACCATTGGCAAAAACCTCTATTGTAAGCCCGTTCATAAAAGCTGCCATATCATTGCCCGGGGTGCCATAGATATTGAGTTTTCTATCCGGGAATGTCAGCCCATCACCTATATAGCGCTGACCGTTTACATTTATCAAATCAATCTCTTTATACCCCTCATTCAGCGCATTTTCAATCATCTCATTTAGCTCTTTGTAATGTATGCCTTTTGCATCTATTGTAAGCTTTTGTTTTGCTCCCATTTTAAGCTTTTGCACCCCCTGAAATCTTCTCCTGTCTGAGTTCTTTTGGCAGGTCCAGATATCCAAAGTCTTCGTCAAGCAGTCTGTGCTTTATACTTTCAACATTCAAACCTTCTTTTATCATGTTTGTTATCATGCCTGCTCTGTCAATTGAGTTTATAAACATAAATCCCAAAACACGACCGTTTTTGATATAAATCTTTCTATAAGCATTCTTCTCCCTATCATGCTTTACAAGAACCTCTATATCATCCGAGTTTGGCATGACAATTCCTGCTGTTATCATGTGCACATCAAAAAACCCTATAGAATTCATTGGAAAGCCTCTGTCAAAGGTCTTTTCAACCCCTGCCATGTTATAGCCTGCTGTCTCGCCCTGATTGTACGCATTTGACCAGATAGGAATTACCCTTTGCTGCTCAAACACAAAGTCATACCCTTCTGCGCAGTCACCTGCTGCATACACATCCTCGATATTTGTCCTCATATGATCATCCACCACAATTCCACGGTTGATTTTAAGCTCTGTCCCTTTCAAAAAGTCTATGTTTGGTACAACACCTATGGCAAACACAACAATGTCACTATCCAGAACCTCACCGTTTTTTAGCCTTACCCTTTCCACCCTGTCAGCACCCATTATCTCATCAACAGATGTCTCAAGCTTAAAAACAATTCCATGCTTTTCAAGCTCTGCCTGAACTATCTTCGATGCTTCCAAATCCAGGATAGAGCCCAAAATCCTGTTGGCAAGTTCAACAACAGTAACCTCTAAACCCCTTTTGACAAGTGCTTCTGCTGCCTTGAGTCCCGAAAGACCTGCACCAATGACCACAGCCTTTTTTGCTCCACCTTTTATTGCCTCATCAATAGCTTTGACATCGTCAAACTTTATAAACGTGAACACATTTTTGAGTTCAAACCCTTTTGTCGGCGGCACAAAAGGCTTTCCACCTGTTGCGATAAGGAGCCTGTCGTACTTTATCTTGCTTTCATCATCAAGTATAACTTCTTTATTCTTAAAGTCCACCGAGATTGCTCTTTTGCCAAGCAGTGTTTCTACCTTGTGCTTTTCATAATAATCCTCATCTCTTATATACATCTTGCTTTCATCAACTTTTCCAGCAAGATAATACGAAATGAGCGGTCTTGAATATACCCTGTACCTCTCATCCGAAATCACAACAATCGGATTTTGAGTATCAACCTTTCTTATTGCCTCAATACAGCCACAGGCTGCAACAGAATTTCCTATTATAACGTATCTCATCCTGTCCCATTTCCCCCTTTTTTTACACCTCTTTGATTACAAGCGCATCGTTCGGGCAGTTTTTGACACATGCAGGCTCTCCAAGCTCTAAGCACAAATCACACTTGGATGCAGCCTTTTTGTTCTCCCCGCGCCTTACTGCCCCGTGCGGACATGCCATTATACATGACCAGCACCCCACGCACTTTTCTTCATCGCAGATGACTCTTCCATCTTCAAGCTTTTTCATAGCACCTGTGATACAAGCTTTTGTACAGGGGGCATCGTCGCAATGTCTGCACTGCAGTGCAAACGTGGTCCACTCTCCACTCTTTTCTTCAACCAAAATCCTCGGAGTTGGTTTTGTATCCTTGTGTTTGTTATAAAGTTTTACAAGCTCATGCGCTTTGGCTGTTGGTTTTTTGTACTTTGAGTGGGCATAAACGCAGTAAACCTCACATAAATGGCAGCCCACACATACCTCTTCTTTCGGGAATATCTTCTTTGCCACCTCTTTAAACCCCCTCGTATAATATGATTATCAAATCAATAAAAAATTCATATCTCAATTGGTACATTAAATTATTAGTACCAATTGATTACTGGAAATTCATTAAAATAAATTCCCATTCTTAAAACACTCACTTCTTAAAAATTGAATATTAAAATTGACTGCTACAGCTTAAATTTGCCCTTTATCTTTGGTAAACTAAAATCAGAAAAAAGTTAAGCCTGATTTTAGTTTGTTGGATATTTTTTGTCACCCCCTGCTGGACGTGCTTTGATAACTGCACGCCACAGCTTGTGAGAGACTGAACCCCAAAGGATTACATGAGTAATGTTTACTCGTTTGCTGTGCATGGTCAGTTTACCACATCTGATTTGAGCATATCAGATGTGTGCACCCTGTAAACTGCTCCGTAGCTCTAATATCGGCGAGGCTGCATTACATGTAATCCCCAGGGATAAAGGGCTTAACTCTTTTCCTAACACCACACTTTAGAAAGGAGGCTTTTAAATTGCCTAATACATTAATCGTGGGCATTGATATCAGTAGTCAGTCAAATTCTATCTTCTTCATCGATGATGCCGGTAATCACTTGATTAAAAAACCTTTTTCCTTGCCTAACAATCAAGAAGGCGCTAACGAATTAATCAAAAGAGTTATTGATTGTCTCAGCCAGTATAATCTATCCTGTATTAAGTTTGGCATGGAAGCAACTTCACATTACACATGGCATCTTCACCTTCATCTTGCTTCTTCTTCTGAACTACTACCTTACAAACCAACCTTCTACGTACTTAACCCAAGCATCGTCAAAGGATTTAAAAAAATCTACACTTTCTTGCCTAAGACAGATAATATTGACGCTATCGTTATTGCTGAATGTGTCAGGTTCAGTAAACTAAATCCAACACCTTTGCCAGATTTTAAATTTGCTGCACTGCAACGCCTTACCAGAATGCGCTACCACCTTGTTCATAATCTAACTCGCGAAAAAAACAGAGCTCTCAATCTCATATACCTTAAATTCTCTACTTATTCTCAAGAGTGCCCATTTTCAGATATCTTCGGTAAGGCATCTTGCGCTATCATCGAAAACTTTACACCTGATGATATCGCTTCTATGCCTTTAGAAGACTTAATTAAATTCGTATCCGATAACGGCAACAATAGACTCTCAGATGTTAATAAAATTGCTGAAATACTTAAAACTGCTGCTAATCGCTCCTTTAGATTACATCCTCTGTTGGCTGAGGCAAATGATTTAGCTTTGTCTATGACACTTGAAAACATTAGATTTATGCAAGAACAACTCAAAAAACTTGACAAAGAAATCTCAAAACTTCTTAAAGCTTTCTCTCAAACATTAACAACCGTTCCTGGCATAGGTGACGTTCTCGCAGCCGGCATCATCGCTGAAATCGGTGATATCAAGCGCTTCAAAAATGAAGCTGCTTTAGCTAAATACTCTGGCCTGGTTTGGACTCAATATCAGTCAGGCAATTTCAATGCCCAAGATGTCTCATTAGCTAAGTGTGGTAACCAATACCTGAGATACTATCTTGTTGAAGCTGCTAACTGTGTAAGGGTGCACACAGTACGCTACAAAGCTTTCTACAACAAGAAGTTCTCAGAGGTTACCAAACACCAGCATAAACGTGCCCTCGTCCTCACCGCAAGACGCTTAATTCCTCTGATCTTTGCAATGCTCAGCAAAGGTCAAATATATCAAGAAAGAGGTGATGTTTACAATACTTAGTTAATCTCAAATTTTTAGTTTAATAATTTTCTCTGAACAAGCTGCCAGTTAAATTTTACCATGCTGTGCGGCCAGGTATTTTATTGCCTTTTTTCGCCTAATAATCTAAAAAATTTTTCTTAAAAACCCTCTTGACATTTTACCGTTTGTCTCTCCTGCATGCTTTACACCAAGAATCTCCATCTCTTTTTCTGTAAGCCCAACTGCTCGAAGCATAAGTCTATTTCCTCTCAAGCTCTCCAGAGCATTTATTCCCATCAATCCCAGCATCTCTTTTATCTCATGTGACCATGCACGGAGCAGGTTTGCAGCTCTTTTAGCCCCAATTTCTGGATTTAGCCTTTTTACCAGAACAGGGTCCTGTGTTGCAATACCCCAGTTGCACTTTCCGGTGTGGCACTTCTGGCAAACATGGCACCCTAAGGAAATCAGCGCTGCTGTTCCAATATAGACTGCATCGGCACCAAGTGCAATAGCCTTTACAACATCCGCGCTGTTTCTGATTGAACCTGCAACAATTATTGAAACCTGATTCCTGATCCCTTCTTCTCGAAGTCTTGAGTCAACCGCTGCCAGTGCCAGCTCAATAGGTATACCAACATTGTCTCTTATTCTAAGCGGTGCTGCTCCTGTTCCGCCCCTTACACCGTCTATTGTGATAAAGTCAGCCCCTGCTCTTGCAATCCCAGATGCAATGGCTGCAACGTTGTGCACAGCTGCAATCTTGACACCAACCGGTTTTGTGTAGTTTGTCGCCTCTTTTAGAGCAAAAATGAGCTGTCTTAAGTCTTCAATTGAATAAATATCATGGTGCGGTGCCGGTGAGATTGCGTCAGAGCCAACTGGAATCATTCTCGTTCTTGATACCTCTTCACCAACCTTCTCACCAGGAAGGTGCCCGCCAATTCCCGGCTTTGCACCCTGACCTATCTTTATCTCAATTGCTGCACCTGCGTTCAGATAGTCAACATCAACACCAAATCTTCCCGATGCGCACTGAACTATTGCTCTTTCTTTGTATTTGTAAAGCTTTTGATGAAGTCCACCTTCACCTGTATTCCAGTATGTCCCTACCTCAACTGCTGCCGCTGCCAAAGACTCGCAAGCATTGAGCGATATTGAACCAAATGACATCGCAGAAAACATAATAGGTACCTCTAATTCAAGCTGTGGTGGAAGCTTTGTTTTAAGGTTGCCGTTTTCATCGAACTCAAGCTTATCAGGCTTTCTACCAATAAAGGTTTTGAGCTCCATTGGCTCTCTCAGCGGGTCAATTGATGGATTTGTAACCTGGGATGCGTTTATCAGGAGCCTATCCCAGTAAATTGGTATTGGCTTGTCATTGCCCATACCGGTCAAAAGTATTCCACCTGTCTCTGCCTGTTTGTAGATTTCATTTATATAAGCTGCTGTCCAGTTAGCATTCTCCTTGAATGCATTTTCTGTCTTTTTGATTGTAAGTGCTTTTGTCGGGCACATAACAACACATCTGTGGCATGCAACACACTTTGAAGAATCTGCAACAACCCTGTCTTCCTCTTCATCATATTCATGAACTTCGTTTGCGCACTGTCTCACACATACTTTACAGCGAATACACTTTAGCTCGTCCCTTACGACCTCAAATTCGTTTTCATATAGCGAAATCATACTATCACCCCTTCATCAAGAGTAACATAAACAGCTTCGCCACCCTTGGGCATCCAGACCCTATCAAGGTCTTTGCAAATCTCCCTGATAGCCGACTCCTCTGATGCAACATAAACAAAGTCGCCTTTTTGTGCTGCAACAAGTGGTCTTAGCTTTATCCTATCATTCAATGCCAATATTCCATTTGAAAATCCCAAAATGATAGAAAATGGACCGTTTACAAGGCATGATTGATACACAGCTCTAATTGCTCTCAGTTTTTCTCTTTCCTCTTCGCTTTGCCTGTCTATCACACTCCAGAACGGTGCTGCCAGTGCTTTTGCTGCAATCTCAACAGGAAGTTTGTGCTTTCTTAAAAGCAGATCAAAAAGGTATGCCATGACCTCTGTGTCTGTTCTGAGTGTGCATCTGTATCCAAACATCTCTAAGTATCTATAATTTGTCCCATATGATGAAATCTCACCGTTGTGGACAATTGACCAGTCAAGCAGTGTAAACGGGTGTGCACCGCCCCACCAGCCAGGTGTGTTTGTTGGAAATCTTGAATGTGCTGTCCAGATATATGCCTTGTATTCATCAATCCTGAAAAACTCTCCTATATCTTCAGGATATCCAACCCCTTTGAATGCTCCCATGTTCTTGCCGCTTGAAAATACATATGCACCCTCAATTTGACTGTTTATGAACATGACACTGTCAACAACAAAGTCCTCTTCTGTCTTTTCGGTATCTCTCAACCTTTTCTCAAGAGGCTTTACAAAGTATCGCCACACAATCGGAGCGTTTTGAATGCTTGAAACCTTTCTTGTTGGAATCACTTCACCTTCCAAAACCTCAAAGTTCTGGTTCAGAAAATGCTCTGTATCCTCTTTTGCCTTTATGTCATCAAAGAACAGGTGAAAAGCGTACCAGTCTTTTCTGTCAGGATAGATTCCATATGCTGCAAACCCACCGCCAAGCCCATTACCTCTTTCTTTCATAATGGCAATGGAATTTATGATATCTGTGCCCGAAATCCTCACACCTTTTTTGTTAATAAACCCGGATATAGCACAACCCGACGGAATCCTGACTTGCCCTTCTCTTAGCAATTTTTATACCTCCTGTATATTAATTGTAATTTTTATCTGTATCATAGTTTTTACAAAATTCTGTTAAATTCTTGCATGCAAAAAACAATATTAATACATGTATACAATAGGGTTAAGTTTAATTATAGCAGCAATTTTTAAAATCTTCAATAATAATTTGAGATAATTTTTTCACTTTTTGCAAGTTGAAAATAAAAAACTTGCAAATCAGATGCAGACTTTGTAAAATTTTATATGTGGAAATTTTAAGCGAAGGATTTTTAGAATGTTTACTTATTGCAATGATTACCGGTTGGAATTTAATATAACACATCAGAGAGTAAAAATGAATTTTTTGGGGTGAGAAAATGCCAAAGCGAAATATGAGCAGTCAGCCATCATTGTTTGGTGACCCGGGATTTTCCTCGTGGGGAATGGCCTGTTATAAAAAAGGACAGAAGAACATTGTAGAAAGACACACACACACGACTGCGATGAGTACTACTTTGTGCTTGAAGGAAAATTGAAAGTAATTTCAGAAGACAGGGAATACATACTCGAAAAAGGTGACATGCTCTGGACAAAGATGGGCGACTTTCATGAAATTGTGGAGGCTTTAGAAGACACAACAATGTTCTGGCTGGAAGGTCCTCTTATGGGCAAAAAGCGAAAAGGCCATCAGTATGAGCTATGAAAAAAACATGGGCTGCCACAACTAAAGAGGTATAAATATTTCATTTTCGTTTAAGTTTATTATAATGCTGTAAATTAAATCACGTATTTTAGCAAACAAAATATAAAGGGTAACTGCACCTACGATAGCAGAGCAGTTACCCTAAATTTTTGCAGTCTCTTAGATAGCTGAAAGATAATCATCAAATAAAATGTTTATAATACTATTCCAACCATCAAAACTCTCAAAAACAAATGGCGCGCCCAAGAGGATTCGAACCCCTGACCTACGGATTAGAAGATTGAGGAGATATCATTTTACAAACTTTAACAAATCTCAAACAACTTGATACGTCTTAATTACAAGACTTTGAAAATTTATTCCAGCTCAATAAAAAATACATTTTTTTATTCCGGTAGCTGTAGTGTAGCTGTAGTAAAATCTTGACCAATAATTTGTGAACCTCAAGCTTTCTCAAGTTTTATCAAATTCAAAACCTTAACAAACCTTAAGTTTTACTAAGTAGCTTTTTCTCAAGATTCTGGAGTTCAAACTCAAGCCTGCAAAGAACAGACAAGCTCCAAAAAACATTGAAAACTTGCGGTTGCATATGCAAAGCCCAGCGCGCTGGTCCTGACTGAAAAACTGCAGAGATTTATAATACCCTACCCTTTTAAAGTGGCTTTCCAAGTTAGGAAGTCACCATTTAATGGTCTGCAAAAACTGCAATTTGTTATGTTGTTCTTTTTTTAGGGACTCCGAAATCTCCGAATAGTTCGCCCTGTATTTATGATGTTCAAAGTTAGAATACCTTTTGTAGAGTGTTCTCCAAAGGTTAGCATTTGTTAGCATGTCCAAATATACAAATTTCGTCTGCTTGGCAGAAAACAGACAACGAATTTCATCGGCTGTTAAACTTGAATAACTGCCATTTTGAGATGTGCCAAGGTTGATAAGCTTTAAAGAGAGGTCAAAGCTGTAGCTTAGTTTGACATTTCTTAACACAAGACAGCGTTTACAAAATAATTTGACACTTCTTGACAATTTAAAACTGTTAACCTGTTAATCTTTTCTTGCTGGTTGTTAAGCTTGTTACACTTTAACCGCTGCGGTCAAAATCAGCTCTGTTAATTTGTCAACCTGTCACGCTAAACTTTGCATTTGACACGTTTGACAACCTTCTCAAAGCATTTTAAAAGCTTCTACAACACGCAAAAGAGACGTGAGGGATAAAAGTACGACCTGCCACTCAGATATGGCTTATAAGCCACGGTAAAAATGGAAATGCAGTCAATGTTTGTGATGCAGTAATTTGCTGCACCCTTGCAAGGCACCACAAAATAGGGTACACCTCACCAAATGTCACACTCTTAAAGTCCTAAATACCTTCCACGTTAGAGTTTACAACGCTTTGCTGGTCTTTAGAGGGTGGTTAAAATGTGTCAAAATGGGACATTTCCTTTTGTAATCTTACAAAAGTTTTTGCTTATCATATTTAAATATTTTAGCCATTTTGCATTTGCTGATTTATTTGTTTTTAAGCAATTTTAAAATTATTTTAGACTTTTTAAGCCAAAATACAAAACTTTGTTTGTTTTTAGCCCTTTTTGTTTAACCCCCCTCGTGTGCGTGTGGAGTGCAGGTTTTTGAAGCTGGGCCCGCCGGTCTCAAGATGGCTTGCCTACTTGTCAAGGTGGGGGGATATACAGAAGCTTATATACCCCCTATAGGGTATATGGACTTTTTTCGCACTTTTTTCGCAAGGTTGTAATTCAGTCGCCACAAGGTTTTTAGGTTTTTTCTGGACTTTTTTCGCAATAGCTGCGAAAAAAGTAGGTATACTAAAAACCTTGATATTCCTATTCTCAAGACTTTTTTCGCTTTTTTCGCAAGAAAAATTTTTACAAAGCTAACTTTTTGACCACTCTTTTTAATTGTTCTCTGTACTTGCTGCCATACTTTTGTACCATCGAAAGATGTGAAAGACAAAATACAAAGTAATCTTTAAGAAGTCTTACATTATAGACTGTGAGATTATCCCAGTTGCGTTCAATAAACTCTTCTACTTCCCACTTGGCAGCAAGAAGTTTGATTCTGTCCTGTTCACCTTGTTGTTTTAAAACCCTAAGCTTGCTGAGCTGTGGTATTGTAGACAAAACCTCAAGCTGTTTTCTTTTCTCCTCTCTATCAATAACAGTTGCCTCAACTGGTGAATAGCCAAAATTACTACCACTTGCTATGTGCACAGCTGGGCAGGATATAAACACTGTCAAGTCGTCAAGGTCTGCCTCAAACTGTTCTTGTCTCATCTTGGCTATTATCTTTCTTCTTGCTTTTTTGAACACCTTATCACTTGCAGGTGGATTCTTTCCTGTGGAGATGTAATATAAAACCCTCTCTTTTTCCTCATCAGTCAAGGTATCAAAATACCTTTGCAGTTTATCAATAGTGTCTTTTCTAATTACTTCTTTTTCAACTGAATAACCATCTGATATTGTATCTGCAACTGTAGATGTATCTTCTTCTGGTTCTTTTGATACTGGACTGTCCAAAGAGATGGCACAAGATAACTTGTATTTTGGCAAGCTTCTTTTTATCTTGCTCTCAATCACCTTACAAGCATAAGTAGAAAAACTGCCTTTGGTAGGGTCATAGTTCTTTGCTGCAACAACAAGACCAATATAGCCTTCACTGACAAGGTCCTCCACTTCATAGTAATAGCCTTTTGGACATGGCATAAATTTATTTGCAACATGATACACAAGCTTTAAGTTGTCGACAATTAGAAGCTGTCTCTGGGATTCTGTAAGCTGCGGTAAAGCTGTTTGCTGCATTTGTTGTAATCACTCCTTTGCAGCTTAGTTCAAAACAGTAACGTCATTTACCTCATTAATTGCTTGAACAATCTCTCTCATCCTCTGGAGTAGTTCCTCGTTGCCAGTGTCCTTTTTATCATCAAGTCCAAGAGCAAGCCTCTGTCCTTTCTGCACCCTCTCAACCACCAAAGCCAGTTTTTCAAGTGCATAAATGTTTATTTTGCCATCCTTGGTTTTGATGGTTTTCTCATCATGCAAAGCCTGCCACACCAAATCAAGAAGTCTGTCCCAAAACTTAACGTGCAAAGTATTGTAGTCGCTTGCTTTTTCTATTTGCTTTTGTAGAGTTTTTTCAACCACAAGCTGATTCTTGGTTTTGCTAAGTTGTCTTTTCTCCTGAGTCCAACCTTTTGCTCTGTTTCTCAAAAATCCATAGCTTATATTTTTGGCTTCTGCAAACTCTTTGAGAGTCTTAAACTCCCCAAGCATAAACTCACGTTTTAAACTTTCCCAGTCATAGTATGGCATTTTGAAATCACCTCAAACTTATGTTCCTACAATGATTATACCATCTGCAAAGCTTTTATGTCGAATTTTGTCATAGTCTTGCTATGTGTTTGCAACAAAAAAGGTATCCCCAAATAAGGATACCCCTTTTGCGAAATAAAGGGAAGTTTGCATGCGCAAAGCTGGCCCGCACGGTCTGTTAAACTTGAGCAAAATTTTAAACATCCCCATACCGTCTGCCTTTGATAATTTTCAAATGTTTTGGCCTTTCCCTTACTCTTATTGTTTTACCTGTTTGTTCGTCAAATAAAAACTTTTTGCCTTGGCTGTCTTGATATAACCTATAAGTTTTAACTCCAAGCTCTTTTGCTATCTCCTCGGCAATAGTTGGTTTGCCTTCAAATCTTCTTAAATTGCTGATTGTGACCATGTATCTTACAAGAAATTCTTCTATGTCGTCGTTGACATAATCCCATAAAAAATCAATAACCTTGTCACCAATAGGACTGTTCATATCAACTTTGCTGAGCATTGCTTTTGTTGTGTAGTAGTCTTTAATGCCATATTTGTGACCTTTGTAAAATTTCTTGATAGGGAAAATATTCATAAACTGCCCTGGTGTCATCTGAGAAAAGAATTGTAGTATAGTCCAATGGAGCGAAAGTTCAGCGTTAACCTCTCCTTTTGTTATAAACTCAGGTTCTGGTTTAGTAATTACATACTTCAAAAGATAATATGCAATCTTTGGTGAGATTTCTTTAATTTCTTCTTCAGGTATTAAGCCTAATTGATTGCCACGCACAAAGTTTGAGCTCAATCTCTTGGCAGCTTTAAGGTACAAAACAGGATTAACTTTCATTGCCTTTAATCCTCCTTAACACGGCTAAATTTTATACCTTAGAGCCGACAGGCTGAAAACCTATCGGCTCATGAATCTGCTGTTTCATTCTGCCAAAAGCTTTACTGTCAGCTTTGCACCATCTTTGAGCCCTTGCTTATAACCGTGAAGTTCATAGATGGCACATAAATAGCTCTGGAGCTCTTCAATCTCTTCATAAATTTTCTTTGCTTCATCACTCATCAGTTCTTTGAGCTTTGCCTCAAGGATATCAATTTGTCCTGTTGTCTTCAAATACTCTTGGTCTTTTAAAATTTCATTAGACCTATAGCTTACAAGGTCAACTGTTAGCTGTGAAAAGACTTTTTCAAATACATCATTTGTTTGAGTTTTCTCAATTGTTATCATTGATAAACCGCCTCGCTTTCTGACTTAGATTTTAGAAATATGTCCTTTGGAATTGTGAATCCTTTGTCCTGCCAAAACTTGAGTTCTTCCTCCAATGGTGGATATCTGAGCTCTACCAGATTCTCAATACCTTCATTGTGTATACACTCTTTTAAGTACTCAAGCAAGATAAGAGTTCTTAAACACTGAGAAGCTTCTCTGTTATTCCCAGCTTTGAGGTTCTTTATAAAGATTGAAGAGAATAGCTCTGTGCCTTGGTCTAAAAGTGCAATCAAAAGCTTTCTGTAGTCCATATCAATGGCAGAAGCAATTGTAAACCAGTGAGCTGTCTCTAACTCTCTTTTGGTTGCTCTGGGAGTTAAAATAAAATTGTGTCCACTGTATAATTAGTGTTGAAATAATCACCAAAGGGGGGCTCACGATTATGGAGAAAAATGAAATTTTTGAAACCGCTAAAAATATGGCTATCGAGCAAGTATTAAATATGTATTGCTCCAAAGATGATCCTACTCGCCCAGCTTTAAAACAGCTTTTGGAAAACTTGCTCGATTGCTTTATGTTATCAGAAAGAACTGTTTACCTTGCTAAAAACGAAAACGATAAAGGCAATGGTTTTTACGGCAGAAAACTTGCAACACCTGTTGGCAGCCTTGAAATTTCTGTTCCTCGCACACGCTCTGGTAACTTTCGACCTTCCATTCTCCCTGACCGCTACAAAAGGGTTGACAGCTCATACACTGACCTGCTCATGTCTTTAGTCGCCAATGGTTACTCAGAAAGTTCTCTTGTCCAAACTCTTAAAAGCATGAATCTGCCTTATTCTGAAGACGAAATCGAAAAAATCAAAAACGATCTTAAAAACGAGCTTCAACTTTTCAAACAAAGAGAACTTCCTGAAAGTGCTTTTGCTCTTATCATTGACGGTTACCATTGCGAAATTAAAGATAACTCAAAAGTTAAACAAGCTACTTGCTATGTCGTGCTTGGCATTGATTTAGAAGGCAAAAAAGATATCTTCGGTATCTACACTTTCTTCGGCAAAGAAAACAAAGCCGATTGGATGAGAGTCTTTGACGACTTAATTACAAGAGGTCTTAAAAAAGTCTTAATAGTTGTAAGCGATGATTTTCCAGGCATTATCGATGCTGTTAGACTCGCTTATCCCCTTGCCGACCATCAACTATGTTTTGTTCACCTTCAACGCAATGTCAGAAAACATATGGCAAAAGATGATGCTTCCGTTTTCAACAAAGAGCTTGATAAACTAAGAACTTCCTCTGCTGATTTTGACGAAGCTATTTCAAAGTTCAAACTTCTTTGTGAGCAATACTCCTCAAAATATCCTCGATTCATAAAAGGTATTTGCGAAAAAGCAGAGTTCTATCTTGCACATATGAGGTATCCTGAAGATTTAAGAAAGTACATTTATACTACTAATGCTGTAGAAAGCGTAAACAGTATGATTGAAAAGATAAGAATAAACTCCGGTGGTTATTTTCAATCTGTAGAAGTTTTAGAGATAAACATATATTTACAAAGAGAAAACTTGCGTCGGGGCAAGTGGAAAAACGGAGTACCTATTCTTAAAAAATGTAGTTACAATATATTACAGCTCTACAATATACGCTATGAAATGGAAACACAAAATTCTTGACAAGTCTCTCCTTATAATACGTCCTCTCATATTCAATATCCCCAAATATTGTCTTTAAACTTCTCTTGTCTTTCCTTACAACCTCATACCTCTTCTTCCTCTCTTCGTTTTCTTTTGCTGATTCCTCTATAAATTTACATGCCTCCTCTATCATCTCCTTACCTATCTGGTCCAATTGCTTCTTGAGCTCAATTGAATATTCTGTTAAATCTTTCTCCCTTCGCACTATCTTCTCTAATCCGTCCTCAAAAGTCTTTAAAAGTTCTTCTATTTTTGATACAATATTTTTAGTCATTTTGCTCCCTCCTTTGGTTTGTTTTTCCTTTTCTTTTTTAGTTTTTTCAACCTTATATTCTACATCATTTTTTCTCTTCTACCAAGAGGAGGGAGCTTTTTGATAGTGTCAAGTGTTTGTAGAGAAATTTTTTACAAAAATAAGACTGCATTTAAGAAATCTCCCAATGCTTAAACCTTTTAGTATTCCAAACGTCAAATTAACTTTTCCTCTTGCTAAAATTGGTACATTATCCCATGTTTCCTTAATTTGCTTTTTTATCATCTTTACGTTTTTTTACAATTTCGTCCAATATTTTATATTATTTCCTTCCATTGCTACAAATTTTTTTATATGCTTCTTTCAAATTTCAAATTTACACCGTTATATTTCAAGCTCAATAGCCTTACCATCACTTCAGCTTTCTGTTCACTTCATCCTGTTGGTCTTTAACTCATCCTAATTAGTTTTGAAACAACTTTTAGAAAACCGTGCTCAGTTGCTATGCGTTATTGAAAAGGTCAAACTACCTTGCTAAGAATCACAATGACGAGGGTACCTCCTTTGTTGTATTTTGTCATAAGTTGTCCAACTTACATTCTGAATTTTATCAGGAGGTATCTCCTTCATGCAAATCTGAATTACACTTCATTTTCAATTATTTTCGTTCATTGCAAGAACGCTCATATAAAATTACAGCGAGTTGTCCTACAATTAATCATTTACCTTATCAATGTAGAGATAACCAACTATAAAAATACTAATTATTGTAACTATGGTAACTATTGCTATCACAATAAACCCCAATGGAACATTACTTATCTTATATCCATTGTTTGCCCATCGAGTTAATGCTATAGGCAAAACAATTCCTACAACCCAATAAAAAATTTCCCCTAACACAGAAACACCTCTTTTTTGAAGGTATATATTTCCATTTTTCTTTTGTAGAAATAGAACTGAGATACCCATTGCTAACATAACAAAAATAAAACTAAATAATAATATCAACAATATATTTTGGATATAAAATCCTTCTTTATAGAAAAGAATTGATAGAAAAATATAGGATATCAACGTCGGTATTAAGACGAAAATATAAGACAGTACAGTTCGCATTAAATAATAATTTTTTAATGTACCTCTCAGCATCTTAATTAAGTTTAAAGCTACCCCATCTCTGCCAATCAAATGTAATGTAATTATCCCGGAAAAACTGTATGGAAGACACAACAATATAAGCAAAATGCTATATTTTTCAAACCAAGAGAATTTCGATAATGAAATTATTATAATAACAAATATAATTAACATTTGAATTAATTGATCTATTTCTCTTAAGTAGTAAAGACAATCCTTTTTAGCTGTTGCAGTCATAAAACTGCCCCATTTATTTTTACCATAATTTCTAGTTTCTGTGCGACTATTAGAAATATTTAAAATTTCAAAAAATGCAGAAAAGTAAGTACATGTCGCCTTTATCGATAATGCTACCAACACTAATAGAAGATTAGTAGTTGCTATCCAATACCACGCATTATTGTATAGCTTAAAAATAAAACTTGTATCAATGTGTAAAACTGCTATTATCGACATCACAAAGAAAAATAACACTAATCCATAAGTTACTACTTTTCGCAATAGTTCATTGGTTATTTTTTTAGCTATTAATGCAGAAACTACCATGCCCCACATTAGACTAGCTATCGTAAGAAGAAAAAGAACAAACCATTGGACACAAAAAATTTCCCACTTTATAGCCTCACTGCCCCATGGAACAACAAATAACAGCAGTATTAGCATAATTATACAAAATTCTAGTATCTGAGTTGTTATTTTCCAATTAACAATGAACTGACGTGATATAGGTAACGATAGCATAAACATGATTTCTTCTCGTTCTCCATACTCAAATTTTAAAAGACCAATTAAGTTACCAACTCCAATAGTAAAAATTACAATAGCAAGCCACTTTTCAATCAATAAAGAAGGAAGATAAATTTTAAAAGACTCTGGCACGTAATGTAAACTCAAAATAAAAAATAGTATCCCTAAAGCCAAAGTAAAAATACTCAGTAAGATTCTTTTTTTAGAACACTCACAATTTAATGGTATACCTATTGTTCGAACAGCGCGTATAAAAGCAGAAGAAAAAAAAGCTTTATATAGCTTCATTCTATATTTTTCACCTCGTGAATTATTTTTTTGTATAATACTTCTACTGAACCATCGTTTTTTACTTTACATTTTATATGCCCCTGATGAAATATTGCAATTTCATCTGCAATCTCTTGGGCTAAAGATAAATGATGTGTAGAAAGCAAAATAGCTCTTTTCTGAGCTCTACATTCGCGCAAGATATCTTTTAATGTCAAATAACTATCAGGATCTAAACCGTTTGAAGGTTCATCAAGAATAATAATTTTTTTGCCAAAAGTTATTGCAAAACAAAGAACAAGTTTACGTAACATGCCTTGCGAATAAGAAGCTATTAATTTATTTAAGTGAGAAGTCAAATTAAAAGCGTCTGCGATACTATGAAAACTTAAACTACCACCTTCTTCTAAAGGACAATTATATATACTCTCCATAAATCTTGCAAATTCCCAACCTGTTAATTTGGCGTAGAAAAACGGCGTTTCTGGCAAATATCCAATTTGTTGTCGAATTAAAATTTGAGATTCTTTAATTATTTTGCAAAGTGGATTTCCATAAATAAATACTTCACCACTGTCAGGTAATATTTGTGAAGTAATTATTTTAATGAAAGTAGTTTTTCCTGCACCATTAGGTCCTAACAACGACAGTATCTGTCCCTCTGAAAGCTTAAGACTTATCTTTTCTATTCCTTCAATCCCTTGAGAAGTTTTGCGATAAATCTTTGTAAGCTCTATAGTTTCTATGGGATACATATGTTATCCTCCCCTCTTTTTGCAATAGTTTTGCTACGAGTAAGTGGATTATAAATAAAAATAACTTTTTTTGTCCAACAATCTTCAAAAGAATATCTTGACAATTTTATTTTACCGAAATAAGGATCAATAATGTAAATATATTTCTCGTGTATTTTCTCTATCATAACCCAATGATACAAATCTTCTTTCCCACATAGCACTTTTAACATTAATTTGGTAGGTTTTACCCACCACCCCTCAAATGGATAATAAATTTTTAAAAGTGTCATAACTTTGCCATTCCTTTTAATACTCTCTTCAATTAGCGTGAGTGTTGCTTCACTATAACCGTAAGCTAAGCAACCATGCTTTGAGGCAACTTCAACAATATCTTTCATTGAACTAGGTTCTGGCAATGATAAATCAGCATGAAAAAGCTCAAAATCCATTAAAATCTGGCTTAAAACTGCCTTTCCACAATCAAAATGCTTCACTTGCATCTGGATTCCATCATCATTTTCCTTTCCAAGACCTAATCCAATTTTCATAATACGTCTAATTATAAAATCATTTTTCTTGAAAAAATATGCTAACATAGAAATCAACAACATAAACAATAGGGGTAATACAGCCCATAGAGATAATATAATAATCACATAATATAAATATTCTATCATGTTTTCCTTTTCTCCTTTAAAAAGATTTAAATAGGTACTTTTATCATTTCATAAATAAAGTCTACAGGGCAAAGAATCCCAAATTGTGATATCTCATCGGTTACTATCCAAACATATTTTTTATCGTCCTTTACAATAATATCTTTTAATATACCTGCAAATGTTAAATTGTTTTGACATCTTAAAACAACACGAAAGCCAACAAGAAACTCATACATCATTTTTCTGATTCACCTCATCTTCATTTGTACTTCTAATTTTATGGATTATACTTAAATAATCATCAATCATTTTAATGTAGTTACTATGATTGTACTTAGTCAACAATGGTAATATTTGTCCTGTTTTTCTTAAATAGTTAAAATAAAAAAATGCCCTCCTTAAATCATCTAATGTAAAATTATTAGTACTGAAGATAGGCGTTCCTAAATCATATAAACGCCAATTATATGTATGAATTTTCAATCCATATTGTAGTTCATACAGTTTAAGTCTATTCCATATTTTCGTACCAGGAAAAGGAGTGCAAATTCCCATCACAGATATTGCTACACCACATTTATCTAAATTTGTCAGCTAAAATAAGGGTTCTTTCAATAGATTCTAATGTATCACTTGGATGACCAATAATAAAAGAACATTCTGCACGAATACCTTTTGAAGCTAATAGTGTAATTGCTTTTAATACTTTTTCTACAGTTATCCTTTTTTCAATAGATTTAAGAACTTCATCATCGCCACTTTCTACACCAATATGAACAGATATGCATTTTGATTTATACAATATCTCCACCAATTCTCCATCAATAACATCAACTCTACTCTTACACGACCAAGGAATGTTAATTTCTAAAATTTTTAAATAACTTAAAAACTTTTTCAACCTTATTCGATTAGCTGTAAAAGTATCATCTAAAGGTCCAAACATTTTAAAGGATAAAAGTTTGTAATAGTAATAGATAAGACTTGCTAACCACTCAGCTGAGTGGCAGCGATATTTTGGACCCGATAGAGCTCTCGAAGCACAAAAAATACATTCTCCAGGACACCCTCGGCTGGATACAAAAACAAAACCTTCTCCTTCTCTAATTATAGATTGGACCTTTTCAGAAAACCATGGAAAAGGCATAATATCAAGAGAATCTATAAAGCCTCTTTTAGGATTAGCAATACATTGTCCTAAACTGTTACGGTACACAAGTCCATATATATCTTTTAAATTTGGAACTCCATACTGTAGATACTCTAATAATTCAACTAAAACAGGTTCACCTTCTCCTAAGCAACAAAAGTCTACAGCATAGCAATCTTTCATAACTTCTTCAAACATAAAACTAACATGGGGACCGCCCATAATTATTGGAACATCATAATAAATTTCTTTGGCAGTTTCAGCTATTTTATAAGCATCTAGAATAGAATCAGTATAGCTTGATATACCGATTAATAATGGTCTTTTACTTTGTGTAAGTTTTTTAACAAATTCTCTTTTGCTTAGTGGCTCTAAGTATAAGTCTATAATAGTTACATCATATCCATTCATCTTCAATATATTAGCAAGGCAAATCAATCCAAAAGGTGGATAAGGATACCTTTCTTTGTACTTTTCAGTAATTAATGAGAATTTGCAGGCTTGAATTAATATAACATGTGACCGCGTCATTATTCTTCCCCCCATATTACCATAATTCATCTCGTATTACAACCAAACCATAACGCAAAAACACAGATACTACTTCTACTAATTCATCATAGCTGATATTAATGTTTTCTGAAATTAATAGTTGATAAAGTTCTCCTATTGTCAATTGTCCATTTTCACTTATTTTTCTCCAAATCAATCCCTGGAGAGTACCAAGATAAATTTCATATTCACTGTTAACTATTCTAATACAGCCGTTCAGCGGTTGTTCTGTTGTAATATTTTGCATAATTAATTGTCTTTTTTCTAACATGTCAATCTTTTTATACCTCCTTCTCTTGTTTCGTAAATCTTATTTGCATAAGTTCTTATTACAGGCAGAGAAATCCTTTTCCAAAAATCTATAAAGCGCTTTTGGAATATATCACATAAATAATCACATTCCTTCAAATCCTTGGCAGTTGCTCTACATCCACCACCACAGAAATATCGAAACAAACATTCTTTGCATTTATCATTTTTTTCAACTGAAAATAACTCTATCATTTTATCGCGTCCTCTTTTATAAATCTTTTCAAGTCCTTCCTCAAAAACATTGCCAAAATATAACATTTCTCTTCTCATTAAGGCAGCACAAGGAAATACATCTCCCTTTGGATCAATTGCAATTGTCAATATACCAGCACTACACCTTTCTTTTTTAAGTGGGCTTAGTAATTCAGAAGCTGGATCAAAACTTGTATCGATAATTGGAAGTCTAACATTAAGATTTCTCATATCCTCGAAGGATTTATAGAATTCTTGTACAAGTTTATCATAAGCAGTAAAAGCTTCTTCAGCAAATTGTTGTGACATGAATAAGTCTAATGACGGAAAAGCCAAAGTATTAAGGGGATACTTAGGCCGATTTAAGTGTATATAAGTTGCTTTAACTTGAATTGCAAAATTAAATAATTTTGGAATCTCATTTATATTTTTTGGTAATGGCGTAAATGAAATACCTGTTTTAATGCTTTCAACTTCTGACAATAAAAACATAAATCGATACGCTTTTTCAAAAGAACCTTTCCCTCTAATAGCATCATGAGTTTCAGGTTTTATCCCATCAAAAGAAACCTGGATATCATCAACGTAGTTACAAAGAGATTTTATTTTTCTTTCATTTTCAGGATTACCAGATAAGTATCCATTAGTTATCAACTTAATCTTCCAATCACCTATTTTTCTTGCTTCTCTTAATATATTTTCTAATTCAGGATGGAGTGTTGGTTCGCCCCCAGATATCACTATCTCCTGAACTCCCAAGCTTTGAGCTTCTTTAAATATACGAATTAAATCATTAGCAGGTATAAAGCCTGTATCTCCTTTCATACGTGCAAAACAATGAGAACAATTTAAATTACAGGCATATGTTACATTAATCCATATTTGTTGTAGTCCTAATGATTCAATTTTCTGCTTTTCCCTCGAAGTAAATTTGTTGTCTTTATCTATCCTTATAACAACACCTGTTTCATAAAATTTTTCTACAGTCTCACGAATAATAGGCTTAACTACGTCTATTGGTAAGCCGTAAACCTGAGATATTTTAGCAGTTAATTCATCTATTGTTTTAGGTTCTTTCATTTCTTCTAATAAATATTTTCCTGTAATTGATGTTTTTAACCAGTTGGGCGATGAAACATCTAAAATAATAATATCGTCGTTTGGAAGTGGTATTATTTTTTTCTCTTCGGCATATTTATATTTTATGATTTGTTCTTTACTCATAGTTTCTCCCCTCACTTCTTTAAATTCAGACCTGGACTGAACCTTCATAAAACCTAAATTATAAAAATAAATACATAGAGTAAAAAGATTTCAATAAAGATTACAATATAATTAGGCAGCAACTGTTACTATAGTAGTACCTGCAGTAACTATTGTGGCCGAACCCAATTTACCACCGCATGCAACAATTGCTATTGCAATTATTCCTCCACCCACATGAGACGGTGACTCCATTTCCAAATGTGATAAAGAAGCATTGTAGACCTCATCCATGGTAATAGGTATAGGATTAATAAAAATTTTACTATTCATTCATTTATCACCTCCGATGTTTTTGAAATAAAAGGGTTCAGTCCAGGCCACATTTTTTTTAAATCTTTATTATTAGACGCAGTTCATTTACCGCTTATATTTTTGAGTTCAACACTTGTTACTATTAACTGTTATATATTTTTAAGATTAGAATCATATGTATTTTATTGTTATTTATGGAACATTTTAGAGCTATTTGTTTAAAGCATTGTATAATAATATCTAAGTATTTAAGCTCAGTTTTCAGAGAATTAGTTTATTAAGCTATATCAAAATTAGTTATGAAAGCTAATTTTAATGATTTGAATCATAAATAAATTTCGACAAAAACTAAAACAGTTAATACCATAATTTCTAAAATTTAGGCCCTTTGTCAAGAGTTGGGGTGGGTGTTCTGAATGCTCACCTTTCAGTTTAATTAAGCATGCATTTAATTACATCAATAACAATTATAACTATTTGATTGTAAAAACTCATCAACAACTTCTATCGCTTATTAAAAATGGAAACTTTTAAATATTTACCTCTACCATATTCTTAGTCTGTACAACAATACAGTATCCTCTTCCTAAACCTTTCAAAATTCCTAAATCCATATGCCTTCCTCTTTAACACCTTTATCTTGTTGTTAAATCCTTCTGTCAAACTATTTGTATACGGCACATCAAATGATTCCACTATTTCTGAAAACCAATTTCTAAATACCTGTACACATCTTTGGAATTCTTCTAAATTACTTGCCTCTACTATCTCTATCCATTTCTTGAGCTTCTCCTTTACTTCATCACATGTCTTACTTCCTAATACTTCGTTAAATTCTTCCTTCAATCTGTGAGCTATCCTTAATTCCGGTGCATATAAAAACATTACTTCTAATTCTTCTCTCTGCTCAGGCTTAAGCTTCTTATATCTTTTAAGAATTAATTTCCTACTTCTCTTGAGGGGGTTAAAATAAAATTGTGCCCACTGTATAATTAGTATTGAAACAATCATCAAAGACCAGCTAATTAAAGTCAAGAGTTTTTTTAAAAAATTTTGACACCATTTTATGGTATAAGATTCTTTAAAGAGGGCGCAAAAAGGTAAGCCATCCATTAGAAGTTGACATAACATATGGAGGCTGAGTAGTGTTATTGTTAACTAATGTTTCGTAAACAGAACAATTGTTTATGCACTACAAACTGCAGTTTTATTAAAGTATTTTTGAATATGTTCTTCTGGAGTTCTAAGTTCAAAAGGTTTTTTATCGCGCATAACAGCAAAGATAATACAAATAATTTTTCTCATAACAGCACCTAATGCAACTTTTTTGGGCTTTTGTTGGCACTTTTTCTGATAGTATTCGAATAATACAGGATTACAAGGTTTAGAATTTCTTTTTGTTCTGATATTGGCAAGAGCAATTGTAAATAAGATTCTTCGCAAGATTTTAGAACCACGTTTAGACATTTTATTTTTTGTGCCAACAAATTGCCCCGATTGATTTACGGAAGGATCTACACCAAAGAAAGCAACAAGCTTGTTGGGTTTTGAAAATTTTTCGAAATCACCTATTTCAGCAAGGATAGTTGCAGCGGATAGAAAACCTATGCCGGGGATAGATTGAAGGAGGTTAATATTTTCCATGAGTGAAGGCTGAGATTGCGAAGATTGCTGAACAAGTTGATTTATGGCTTCAAAAATTTTGTCGATATTCTGCTGTAAATTCAGGACCATGTTAATATAGACTTTAAGCATAGTAACAGTTGCTAAGTCTGATATAGAAAAAGGTTGAAACTGTTTAGCTTTTGCGACAAGTAATTCATATTTTTCTTTGGCCCATTGATAGCTTTTTTTAGAGGTTAGCTGAATGATGGAAATAAGTTTTTCGCTGTCAGCGCCTAAGATATCGGTTGGAGTTGGGTAGTTTTCAAGTATAGCCAAGGATGTTTTAGAACAAATGTCAGGGAAGACCTCTTTGAAATTGAGCATAATTTGATCGACGACAGAAGTAAGTCTGTATTTGTAAGAGGTTAGTTCATCACTGAGGTTGTAATACTGGCGGCATAGGTTTTTCAAGCAGTCGAGGATTTCAGATGAAGGTTGTACTACAGTAGAGTCAGTAAGTCTAAAAGTTAATGCAATCCACAGGGCATCGGTTTTATCATTTTTTACTTTTCTAACTCCCGCATTTTTGATAGAATTAGATTGGATGGGATTGATAATTGAAACATCCCAGCCATTAGAAGTAAAGAAGCGGGAGAGGATTTTGTGGTAATGCCCTGTGGCTTCCATGACGATGATAGGGCGTGCTGCGAAATCCTCTTCAACTTTTTTAAGGATTTCAATAGCCCTATCAAAATCAGAGGGATTATTGTGACGGATAGTCAAGCGGGCAATTATTTCATTTGTAGGAGATATAATCACCATTTCGCTGAAATACTTGGCTACATCAATCCCGGCAATAGGTTTTAGATTCATAGCAATTAAACCTCCCTGCAAGTGATTTTGAAATTGAATTAGGGCATGAGTTTTCCATTCCGAGCAAAGGTAAGTATACAACCTTGCACGTGATGCGAGGAACCAGCTTTGATTAGGATCTAAGCTGGCCTCAACCAGCCAAATAGTTTAGACTTACCTGGAATGGAATAATAATCTTTTTCACGGGTATACGGAAAGAAGTTCCGTTCCCAGGGGGCGCGTACAGGTAAATTCCATGCCCAGATAGAAAGAATTATATCAAAGTTAGAATGGCTGGCAAGAGGCCAGCGTTAAAGTGGCTAAAGATTAGAAGCCACAAGCAGCAGGAAGAGACTTTGCGCTGCTTTCCTCTCAAAGAGGTAGTATTTGAGATGTTATTTTAAGGATGAGACTCAAAATCTTATGTTAACCGAAACTTTGGTTGTTATTTTATTAGAATTTTTTTGATGTGTCTTACGAAAATAATTATACAAGGGGGCATGAAAATGAATAAAAACGAAATTTACGAAACTGCTAAAAATATAGCTGTAGAACAAGTATTAAATATGTATTGTTTCTTGCGACGAGCCTAACCGCCCAGCTTTAAAACAGCTAAAAGTAAAACCTGCTCGATTGCCTTTTGTTATCGAAAAATAAGTAGCCCTTGCTAAAAATGACAATGACAAAGGCAATGGTTTTTATTGAAGTAAAACTTGCAACACCTGTAGGCAGTCTTGAAATTTCTGTCCCTCGCACACGTTACTTTTGAATTTTTGCCCTTCTATCCTCCCTGACCGCTACAAAAGAGTTGATAGTTCATCTACTTACCTTCTTATGTCATGAGTACGTCAACGGGTACTCTTGAGTATTCTCTTGTTCAAACTTTGAAAAATTTAAATCTTCTTGATTACAAAAACGAAATCCTAAAAATTAAAGAAGACCTTAAAAATGAACTTCAATTATTTAAACAAAGAAAATTCTCTACATGTGCTTTTGTTCTTAATCATCGACGGTTATTCAGAAGTGAAGTTAAGGATAATTCTAAGGGCAAATATGTTACTTGTTATGTTGTCCTCGGTATTGACTCAAGAAAAGTAAAAAAATATCTTTGGTATTCTGTTCTTTCTTCGGCAAAGAAAACAAGGCTGATTGGATGAAAGTATTTGACGACTTAATTACAATAGGACTAAAAGAGATTCTAATTGTCATAAGTGATGACTTCCCTGGTATTATAGATGCTGTCAAACTTGCTTACCCTCTTGCTGATCTTAAGTTTGCTTTTGTCCACCTACAACGTAATATCAGAAAACATATGACAAAAGAAGACGCTCCAACTTTTAATAAGAGTTTAGACAAAATCAAAATTCTAAACTTCTGATTTCGATTGATAAGTATTTAAATTTAAAGAACTTTGCAACGAGTATCTTTCAAAATATCCTCGATTTTATTGCTGCAATATCAGAAAAAGCAGAGTTTTATCTTGCCCATATGAAATACCCTGAAGAATTAAGGAAGCATATTCTTACCACAAACGCCGCTTTATGTGTAAACAGCATGATTGAGAAGGCTAGAAGAAAATTCAGGTGGATACTTTCAGTCTGTTGAAGTCTTAGAAATTAATATTTACTTGCAGCGAGAGAACTTACAATGCACAAAATGGAAAAATGGAGTTCCCACTATTAAAAAATGCATCAATAATATAACCCAACTTTACTACTTGCGTTATAAATTGGAAACACAAAATTCTTGACAAGTCTCCACTAAGCCTTTCGGCTGCAACTATCGCCGTCTGCAGCATTGGCTGCAATCCTATCAAGTTCTTTATCGGGTCTACAAAGTATGCAAGCAGTGCATTGAATGTAAATAACTCTCCTATGCTCATCTGCCCATTTATTACTTTGTGTGCTCCTGCCCACAGTATTACCATAACACCTACCGCTGCTATTCCACTGCTTATATTACTTTGCAAATTGTTTAGGTTCGCTACCTTGAAAACATCCTTTAAAAGCTTTACAAACTTGCTCTCTGTCTTAAAATTCACATCCTCTTCTATATTAAATGCCTTTACTACCTCTATCCCATTCAGTGACTCTACCAAATATGACGTCAAAATTGCATTGTCTTCCATCTCCTGCCTGTTCGCTTCCCTCAATGCCCTGTTAAATCCAAGCACTACTGCTGCATATAACAAAACCATTACAAAGGCTATGAAAAACAGCGTGGAATTTTGCAAATACAAAACAGTTGCGCCTGCCACCGCCATTGCGCTGTCTATCATAAGTGTTAGCGTTGCACCTGATACCGCATCCCTTATCTTTGACGCATCCATAAACCTCGAAATTATCTCTCCTATCTTTCTGCTACCAAAAAAACTCATCAGAAGCTTAATTACATGTTCATAATACCCCAGCATTAATCTAATATCCAATCTTTGGCTCAAATGTATCAAAAGCCTTACCCTGAATGCTCCTAATATCACCTTAAATATCGTAATCAGTATTGCACCTGCTGCTATAACATGAAGAGTATTCTTCAACAGATTTGGTATTACATCATCCATCAAAAACTTGTAATAAAACGCTGCCCCTATCCCAAGTAAGGTATATACAATAGATACTGCAAAAATATTCAATATCAAGCCCTTCTGCGGACTTAATAGCTTAAAAAACTTTTTCAAAACTCCTTCTTGTTTTCCTTTCTTGAACCTCTCATTTGGTACAAGAAGTATCAAAATGCCTGTCCATATCTCAAAAAACTCCTCAGGCTTTAACTTCACAATCCCTTTCGCCGGGTCTGCTATCACTATCTTTTCTTTACCAATTTCATGTATTACAACATAATGAAACAACTTACCATCTACCAGCACATGCGCTATGCACTGAAGTGGTATTTTCTCAAATATTGCTTCTTTAGTTTCTGCCCGAACTGCTTTTGCTTCAAATCCAAGCTCCTTTGCCGCCTTTACAACTCCATATGCCGTTGTCCCAAACCTGTCTGTCCCTGCTATTTCCCTTATTTTGGCTATTGATACCTCTTTCCCATATTGCAAACAAATTGTCGCAAGACTTGCTGCCGCACAGTCCGTTATATCATGCTGCTTTACACAATAGTATCTACTTCTCATTTCTTCATCCCACTTGATTTTTTAGTGTGATCGTTTCTTTATTATCTTATTTAGTGTGTCTTATGCGCAAACTATATTTTCTGTAAACTTCTTCTTGGAATTTTTATGCAAATTTTATCTTATACTTTTTCACACTGTCAATCACGTTTTTTCCTTTTTTTAGACGATATTTCGCCAATTTTTGAGCTAAAATTACGTTTTTCTTAAAATAGCTTAAAATTGCTTTGATTTTCTTGAGTTTAGAATAAGACAAAGTTGCTACTATCGTAGGATTTAAGTCCAAACTTAACTTTATATGAACCAGAGTTAAAAAAAATAAGGGGCTGTCCAAAATGATAATTGGGCAGCTCCTTTTAATTTTGATATTTTTACAATACGATATATTTATGATGTAATATACCATAAATAATAATGTGAGGTGATAACCCTTGGCTCGTAAACATGATAAAGTTGTCTTCAAAAATTACAGCCCATAATTTGACGCCTATCGACCCAGAAGCTTTTATACCTCAAAATCATCTGGTCAGAGTAATTGATAAAATCATAGATATATCCACCATAATAGAAAGGTACAAAGGCGGTGGTACAAGTAGTTACCATCCACTAATGTTATTAAAAGTTTTAATATACGCTTTACATACAAGGTATTTATTCATCAAGAAAAATAGCTCAGGCTTTACAAGAAAATATTACTTTTATGTGGCTCTCAAAGTATCAAGTCCCTGATTTTAGAACTATCAACAGATTTAAAAAAGAAATTTTAGGAGAGACAATTGAAAATATTTTTGCTCAGGTGGTTAAACTTCTTGTACAGTTAGGGTATGTAAACTTCGATTATTACTATCTTGATAGGACAAAACCTGAAGCTAATGCAAACAAGTATTCATTTGTTTGGGCTAAAAGTACAAGAACTTTCGAAAAGAAGTTAAGAGAGAAAGTGAAAAACATAATTGAAGAGATTGAAAAAATAAATGAAAAGGAAGACAAAGCATTGAGAGATTTGGGTGTAAAGTTAGAAATTTACTATGATAGCAAGCAGTTAGAAGAAAAGATTGAGCAAATAAACCAAAAACTTGAGTAGGCTGAGTTTAAAAGCAAGAGAAAAGAAAAAAGAGTAAAGAAGCTGGTAAAGGTATTGAAAAATGATTGTGTTTTCAGGCTCAAAAAGTATGAAAATTAATGAGGCAATTTTAAATGGCAGGAACAGTTTTTCTAAAACAGACAATGATGCCACGTTTATGAGGCTGAAGGATGACCGTATGAAAAACGGGAATTAAAAGCCGGGTATAATGTACAAATCGGCACACAGAACCGATTTGTCATAGGTTTTAGCATCCACCAAAGCCCCACGGCTACATGTGTTTAAAAGAACATCTTGAGCTTGTGGAAAAGATAACAGCTCACAAGCCAAAGAACATTGTAGCAGACAGTGGCTATGGGCTTGATTGAAACTACCTTCATTTGAAAAAACGTGGCATCAATAGTTCTATTTAAGTATAACACATTTAACTTAGAGCAGCCAAGGAAATTTAAGAAGGACAAGTTCAATAGCAGGAATTGGGAGTATATTGCCTCTGAAGATGCATATATTTGTCCTGCTGGTAAGAAGGTAAAATACTTATATCCGAGGGTAGATGTAAATGAGAGGGGATTTGTAAGTTGGGAGAAGATATATCAATGTGAGGATATATGCAATGGATGTGAGTACAGAGATAAATGTTACAGAGGCAAGAGATGGAAGAAGAGATTTAGGATAAGGCCAAGATTGGAGAAGTTAAAGAATGAAGTAAGAGAAAGACTTTTGAGCGAAGTGGGCAAAGAGATTTACAGCAGAAGGAAGATAGAAGTTGAGACAGTATTTGGGATAATAAAGAATAATAAGGGATTTAGGAGTTTCCTGCTCAGTGGCTTGAAGGGTGTGAAGCTAAAGTAGAGTTTGGTTTGTATTGCCTATAACATAGAAAGGTTAGCGAAGATAATAATAGAGGGTTGGGGCAAAATTGTCAGCCAACCCTCTTGTTTTTTACTGCATAGCTTAATATTGCCATTTAATACTATCAAATGCTTGATTTTGGCCATTGAAAATTACTATTTTGAGAGAGCCTCTTAGTTTTGGTAAAATTTTTTAAAATGCCGATTTATAAATTTCCATTATCTCTTCTACAGTAGCTTGCCTTGGATTTGTCAAACCACAAGCATCTTTTAAAGCATTTTCAGCTAAAATCCTTATATCTTCATCTTTTACACCCAATTCCTTCAAACCTGACGGTATACCTATTTCTTTTGACAAAGCCTTAATGCTCTCAATTACCATTTCACCGGCTTTCTCAGCCGAAGCTCCTTGCACATCAATCCCCATTGCTTTTGCAATGTCAATAAATCTATGTGGAACTACCTTTAAGTTGTATGCCAAAACATGTGGTAATAATACTGCATTGCACACTCCATGTGGCAAATCATAAAATCCTCCTAATTGATGTGCCATTGCATGAACATAGCCCAA
This sequence comes from Caldicellulosiruptor morganii, assembly GCF_026810225.1. Lineage (NCBI taxonomy): Bacteria > Bacillati > Bacillota > Caldicellulosiruptorales > Caldicellulosiruptoraceae > Caldicellulosiruptor > Caldicellulosiruptor morganii. Next base: position 320,559 of record NZ_CP113865.1, on the reverse strand, counting down.
ACCCGCATTGTTAAATGCAACTCCTGCCAAATACTCAGCATAGGCATTTTTTCGCTTGCTTCAATATCATTGCCATTTTCAACAGCTTTCTTCAGATATTTGAAAATCAATTCAATTGCCATCAAGGCTGAAGCATCTGTAACCGGTGTTGCATCTGTGGATAGATACGCTTCGATTGCATGCGTTAACGCATCCATTCCAGTTGCAGCAGTCAGCGACTTTGGCATTTCAATCATAAGCTCTGGGTCATTTACAGCAATTAGCGGTGTCACATGCCAGTCAACTATTGCCATCTTTACATGTCTATCCTCATCAGTGATAATTGCAAACCTTGTCACTTCACTGCCTGTTCCTGCAGTTGTATTGATAGCAACAAGAGGAAGCATCGGTTTTTGTGATTTGTTTACCCCTTCATAGTCCTTTATTGAACCTCCGTTAGTTGCAACAAGTCCTATACCTTTGGCACAATCATGTGGTGAACCGCCTCCAATTGATATTAAAAAGTCGCAATTATTATCTTTTAACATTTTCAAACCATCTTCAACATTCTTTACTGTTGGATTGGGTTTTGTTTCATCAAATATTACATAATTTATATTTGCTTCATCTAACATATCAGTAACTTTTTTAACCAAACCAATTTTCACTAATGCTTTATCTGTTACAATCAGTGCTTTTTTATAACCTAAAGCTTTGATTTCTTGCCCAACATCTTTCAAACATCCTCTTCCCATCAAGCTAATAGGTGGCATGTAAAATCTATATGTTTTCACATTTACCCCTCCACATCTGCTGCAAATGTTGTTATAATTTTAACATGCACTTTTTCTCTTCTTCTAATTCTTTTTTGCAAATAATATTTCATTTTTGCCGGGGGTACAGAGATGGTAAGTGACTTAACACCAACATCTGTTTTGGAGTCAGAACATGTTAGAGTATTTTACTATGATTTCGATAATTATATAAGAGCAAGTTATTCATCAAAAAACTATCTGAGATTTTGCAGTATTCTACAAGGAGATAAATATGTGGAAATAAATGAGTCTGAAAAATTCAAGTATGATAGTAACAGTTTTGTAATATTGCCGCCTTATTCAAGAGTTAAATTAGAAATTGAAGAAAAAACTAAAGCATTGGTTATAGAAATAGACAGCTATTTAATAAACCACGTTTTGAGCAAGCTAAAAATAGAGTTTGAACCTTATGAACTTGGCAATGTCAATAACATATTTTTTGTAGGGAAGTATAGCCCAGATTTGACACAGACATACAAAAAGATTGTTGATACATTCTTCAGCAGAAAGGTCAACAGAGAGTTTCTCCTTGATTTATATACTCAAGAGTTTGTATATGATATCTTCAAATACAGAGGTGCTGAGAAGATAATAAACGATAAAAATTCAGAAATATATCATATCTTGGATTATATAAATAACAATTATTTGCGCAGATTAAAGATCTCAGATATTGCAAAAGAATTTAATATGAAAGAATATGAATTTACCAGGTATTTTAAAAAGTTCACAGGGAAGTCTCCAAAAGAATACATCAAAGATTTAAAACTTAATAAAGCAAAAGAGTTATTGAAATTTGAAAATGTTACCGATGTATGTTATGACATAGGATATGAAAATATTTCTCATTTTATTAAAGAATTTAAAAACAAATTTGGAGTTACACCAAATTTATACAAAAAAGCTCTAAATAGTTGAAGGCAAAAAGTGTCTAATCAAGAAAAAAGTCCTGGGATCTGCCCCCAGGACTTTTGTTTAGGCATCTTTTGTTTGTTAACTTGCCATCTCTTCTTTTTCAAATTGGCTATAGTAAAGTTTTGCGTAAAATCCGCCTTTTTTGAGAAGCTCCTGGTGTGTACCTTGTTCTACTATGTCGCCATGGTCCATGACAAGTATCAAATCAGCATCTCTTATTGTAGAGAGCCTGTGCGCTATTATAAAGGATGTTCTTCCTTTCATTAAATTGTCCATGGCCTTTTGTATCTGGATTTCTGTGAGTGTGTCAACAGAGCTTGTTGCTTCGTCAAGTATAAGAATTTTTGGATTTTTCAAGATAGCACGTGCAATTGTCAAAAGCTGTTTTTGACCTTGAGATATATTCGTAGTCTCCTCATTTAACACTGTGTCGTACCCTTGTGGGAGTGTCCTTATAAAGTGGTCAATGTGGGCAAGCTTTGCTGCTCTTATCACTTCTTCGTCTGTGCTATCTGGCTTTCCGTATTTTATATTCTCTTTAATAGTTCCATTGTAAAGCCATGTGTCTTGCAAAACCATACCAAATAAAGATCGCAGGTCTTTTCGCGAAAATTCTCTTATATCATGTCCGTCAATCAAAATTGCACCATCATTTACATCGTAAAACCGCATAAGAAGCTTTACAATGGTAGTCTTGCCAGCACCAGTTGGTCCAACAATTGCCACCTTTTGCCCTGCTTTTATCTTTGCAGAGAAATTGTTTATAACAATCTTGTCTGGTCTGTAGCCAAACCTGACGTTCCTAAACTCAATTTCACCTTTTATATCCTCAAGATCAATCTGTTTTGGCGTATCTGGCACTTCTTCCTCTTCTTCTAAAAACTCAAACACTCTCTCAGCACACGCAGCAGTCTGCTGCAAAATGTTTGAGATATTTGCAATCTGGGCAATCGGCTGTGTAAATGACCTGATGTACTGTATAAATGCCTGAATATCTCCAATCTCAATTGCATTTTTTATAACAAGCCAGCTGCCCAAAATGGTTACCACTACATATCCTAAATTGCCTATGACGTTCATAAGCGGCATCATTACACCTGTCAAAAACTGCGACTTCCAAGCAGCATTGTACAATGTATTGTTAAGGCTATCAAACTTTTCAATACTCTTTTTCTCGCCATTAAACGCCTTGACAATATGATGCCCACCATACATTTCCTCTATATGCCCATTTAAATGTCCTAAATAATCTTGCTGCTGTCTAAAATATTTCTGAGAGTATTTGATAATAAAGGCAATGATAATTGAAGATGCAGGTATGATCAAAAGTGCAACCAAGGTCATTAGCCAGTTAATACTGATCATCATCACAAGCACACCAAGGACCATTGTCACAGAGGTAATTATCTGTGTCATGCTCTGATTAAGTGTTTGTGTAATTGTATCAACGTCATTTGTAATCCTCGATAAAATCTCGCCTTGGTTGGTGCTTTCGAAATACTTCAAAGGGAGTCTATTTATCTTCTCTGAAATTTCTTTTCTAAATCTATATGTGATTTTCATCGACACACCAGACATTATCCATCCTTGTAAATACCCAAAAATGCTGCTGAGCCCGTACAGTACAAGTAGGATAATTAAAATCTTTCCAATATATTCAAAATCTATGCCGCTGCCCTGCCCGGTTATTCTGTTCATTATACCTTCAAAGATCTTTGTAATTGCCTTTGACAAAATCTTGGGTCCTGCAATCGAAAATGAGGTACTCAAAATTGCCAAAACCAGCACAGTTATGAGAGAAATCTTATAGGTAGACAAATACCTTATAAGTTTTTTCATAGTCCCCTTAAAATCTTTTGCTTTCTCACCGGGGACAAAACCACGCGGTCCATGGCCCATACCCCTTCGAGGTCTTATCCCATGCACACTTCTTTGTTGTGTTTCTCTGCCTCCACTCATGCTAACAATTCCTCCTCTGGCAGCTGTGATAGTGCTATTTCTCTGTAAGTTGGACAAGTTTTTAAAAGTTCTTCGTGCTTTCCTATGCCAACAAGCTCACCATCATCTAACACTATTATCTGGTCAGCATACATCATTGTTGCAACCCTTTGCGAAACCATAATAACTGTACTGTCTTTTAGCTTTTCTCTGAGTTTTCTTCTCAAAGCAAGTTCTGTTCTAAAGTCAAGGGCTGAAAAGCTCTCATCAAAGATGTAAATCTCAGGTTTTTTAACAAGAGCTCTTGCAATAGAAAGTCTTTGTTTCTGTCCACCTGAGACATTTGTCCCACCTTGAGCAATTTCAGTATCAAACTTGTTGGGCTTTTCATTGATAAACTCAAGCGCCTGTGCAATCTCTGCTGCCTCTACAATCTCTTGGTCTGTTGCGTCATCCCTGCCGTATTTGAGATTAGATTTTATAGTTCCACTAAAAAGCCAGCTCTTTTGCGGAACATATCCTATTCTCTTTCTCAAGTCTTCTTGCCTAACTTCTCTTACATCTACTCCATCAACTAAGACCTGACCTTCTGTTGCATCATAAAATCTCAAAATTAAATTTACAAGTGTACTTTTTCCTGAGCCCGTTCTTCCAATGATACCAACTGTTTGGCCGGGTAAAATTGTAAAGCTAATGTTCTTTAAAACATACTCCTCTGCACCGGGATATTTGAAAGAAACATTTCTAAACTCAATCATGCCTTTTTTGCTTTCATCAAAGCTTTTCGGATTTTCAGGGTCTTTTACAGAAGGCTCTGTTGATAGCACCTCAGCAATACGCTGTACAGATACAGAAGCTCTTGGTATCATAATAAACAGGGCAGATAGCATCAAAAAAGCAAATATAATCTGTATAGCGTACTGCATGAACGCAAGCATGTCTCCAACTTGCATACTTGAGTTTTGAATCTGGTGAGCCCCTACCCATACAATCAAAAGAGTAACTCCGTTCAAAACAAGCATCATAGTAGGGAACATAACTGCCATGCTTCTATTTACGAAAAGGCCTACTTTGGTAAGGTCCTGATTTGCCCTGTCAAATCTCTCCTCTTCAAACTTTTCGCTATTAAAAGCTCTGACCACCATAATGCCAGATAAGTTCTCGCGAGCAACCAAATTTAGCCTGTCAATCAACTTTTGCATAAGCAAAAACTTTGGCATTGCAACTTTGTAAAGCACAGCTATAAGCCCTAAAAGAATTATAACTGCCAAAGCTATAATCCACGACATCGAATGGCTCTTGCTAAGTGCTCTAAATACTCCTCCAACCCCCATCACAGGCGCATAAAATACCAATCTTATCATAATTACAAGAAGCATCTGTATCTGAGCAATGTCGTTTGTTGTTCTTGTTATCAAAGAAGCTGTTGAAAACTTGTCAAATTCAGCAATTGAAAAGCTCTCTACTTTTGTAAAAAGGTCTTTCCTTAAGTCTCTTGCAACACCAGCTGCAACCTTTGAGCCAAAAAATGCAACCATCACAGTAGAAAACGCACTCAAAAGAGTAATCAGAAGCATCAAAAGCCCTACGCGTAGTATATATCTTGTCTGAAGAGCTCCTGTGTCAATTCCAATCTTTTTATACTCATCTTTAATCACAGCAGCTGCTGCCTGCACCACCATGTTATCGCCTAAAGAGGAAAACTTTTTGTTTAACTCTTCTCTGATTTTAAGAAGCTGATCATTTGGAAGCTGGCTCAAAAGCATGAAAATGTCTATGTTTGCTGGTATTTGTTTGCCATTAAATTCAATTACGCCATTTTTTGCATTTGCTTTTGCCTTTTCAATCCCTGCCACTGCCAAAAGTGCTTTTGCCATGGGTATATTTAGCTTATCTATTTCTTTTTTGTCAACTTTTTTCAATACATATACAGCTTCTTTGGATAAAATTGGGTATTTCTTCAAATACTTTTCATACTCACTACTTGATCTATCAATTAGTTTGTAATCATTCAAAATTCTTTCCTTGTCTTTATCTGACACAAAGAGCAAAAGTTTATCCATCTGCGTCTTTCTTATAGCTTCAGGTACTGCATTTACTATACCACCTTGCTGGATACCTTTGTTGACAATATCTGACATATAGTCTGGCAAGGACAAATCACTCATTGCCTGAACAATTACAAAAAAGATGGCCATAAAGAGCAGGAAGACATACGGTTTTAAGTACTTTGCCAGTTTTGTCAAGATAGCTCACCTTCTTTGTTTAGTTTTTGGATTTTTAGCTAAAATAGCTGCTGTAAACAAAGTTTATTTGTGCACATACCTATCTAAAACCTTTTTTAAGGTTTCAAGGCCATTTAATATTGTATCTATCTCTTTTTCGTCTGCCCTGTTGAGTATTTCTTCAAACCTCTTCTCCATATCCTTAAAATTTTTCTCAAAAGCATCTTTGAACTTTGGTGTGACATCAACATACACAACTCTTCTGTCTTCTTGACTCCTTATTCTCTGAACCATCCCCTGCTTTTCAAGCCTGTCAATTATTCCTGAGACAGTGCTGTTCGATAGCCCCAGTTTTCTGCTCAAATCGCTCACCTTCATCTTTCCATGGCGAATCAGCTGCCCCAACAGCATCCCCTGAGGTGCTGTGATGTCAAATTGGTCAAACTGGTGCCTCGCTATTTTCTTTGTTATCTTCATTATTTCCTTTACAAGCTCAATTATCTTAAGCCCTTTGCTTATATCATCCATCTTCGCGCCTCTTTCAACATTTAGTTTTAAAATATTTCGTATAAGAATATTTTGCATGCTATATATTTTACGCTCTAAAGAATTTTGTGTCAATGGCTTGTATAAAGAACCAACTTCGTTATATCATTGGCTATTTTTGAGTAAGGTTATTTGCTTACCTCTGGATAGAATGGAGTACTTCTAACTAAATCTAATTGTAAAATGGTAATTTAGCAACCTAAGAAGAATGGCATAACACAAATGACCGAAAGACCTATCGCAGGTTTTGCCATTGCTAAAAACTTCAGCGAAACGGTTATCATCTCATCTTATTGACAGATAATTGCTCGAGTGCAAATTAAATATCAAAGTTTTTTAGATTTAAAAAAGCTGTTGATATGCTTGAAAAAGTTAAAAAGGATTTTGCAGCAGCCCTTGTAGTTGTAATACAATTCAGCAGGGCATTACCACAAAATCCCCTTCCACTACTTCTCTAAAATTGGATTGGAAATGATCTTATTAAGCCCACGTCTATCTGATTCTATCAAAAATATCTCAATAAGAAAAGTGAAAAATAATAAAATTGGTGTTTTTAAAATTACCATGCTTTGTCTTTAAAAATTTTCCAAAAAAATTCTTGACTTAAATTAGGTATGGGGTTCCTTTTTAGTTTATTTTGTCAAACCACATACCCTCTTAGCAAATGGGAAAAAGGCCAACACGCACTTTTTTAGCTGTTGACCGTGCTACCAAACTTACTACTTTAAGGCTTTTCCTTACACCTCAAACATAGTTTCAAGAAGCGCTGTGCCTGTTTTTGTCTTAAAGTATTTTTCCTTGATTACCTTTATAGCATCTTTTGATATCCCATCTTCGTAGATATTTACAATAAAATCAGCCTCAATCAAAATCTGAAAGTCTATGTCATCTATCTTGTGGTATGAATGATGATTTCCAATTAAAAAAAGAACCCTTTCTAATGTCTTTTGGTCTATATCAAAGCCATCTAAAATACCTTTTGCAACCTCTGGACCTTCTATTTCTTGAAAATGCCCAGCAGTAGAACCATATTTCTGTTCACAAACCTTTATGCCAATGTCATGCAACACAGCTGCTATTTCTAAAATCTGCTGCTTACTTTCATCTAACCCTTCCATTTTGCCAATCAGCCTTGCAAATGATAATACCTTTATTGCATGGTTTATTCTTCGCACGTCCGCTTTAAAGTATTTTATCATTTCAAATAAAATCTTTTCAATATCCAAAAGCAAAACCCCCTATTTTGAGAAAAATAATATAAATCGGCCAATGGCAAAAACAAAATTACCACTGGCCACCTAAAAAATTTTTTTATTAATAAGCATACAACTTGCCGTAAGGACGCTTGTTGTATGGAATTAGCTTATAAAACGGCTTTGACATTATAAACTCTTTGCTGTAGCCAAAGTATTTTACAAACTCTGTTACGTATTTGTCTATAAACTTATAATCCTCTTCTTCCATATCAACTATTTTCACTTCTTTTCCCAGCTGATATGGTTGAAGTTGACCTCTTAAATACATAATTCCACCGTGCATACCAGTTCCACAATAAAGCCCTGTTATCTCCTCATCTTCCTTTAAAGTAAGACCAAGTACAATAATTCTTCCTCCTGCCATGTACTCCCCTAAGAAATCTCCTGCCTTACCACCAACAACTAATACAGGAATCTTATCTTGGTATTCTTTCATATGAATACCAACCCTGTAGCCAACATCCCCTTTTATAAAAATCTCGCCACCGCGCATACCATAGCCTATAATATCCCCTGCTGAGCCATGGACTATGATTTTGCCTGCGTTCATGGTATTTCCAATACCATCTTGACCGTTTGCAAAAACCTCTATTGTAAGCCCGTTCATGAATGCAGCCATATCATTGCCAGGGGTGCCATAGATGTTAAGTTTTCTGTCTGGGAAAGTCAACCCATCACCTATATAGCGCTGCCCGTTTACGTTTATCAAATCTATCTCTTTATACCCCTCATTTAGGGCATTTTCAATCATCTCATTTAGTTCTTTGTAGTGTACTCCCTTCGCATCTATAGTAAGCTTTTGCTTATCTGCCATTTTAAGCTTTTGCACCCCCTAAAATCTTTTCTTGCCTCAGCTCTTTTGGCAAATCTAAGTATCCAAAGTCATCGTCAAGGAGTCTGTGCTTTATGCTTTCTACATTCAAATCTTCTTTTATCATGTTTGTTATCATACCAGCTCTGTCAATTGAGTTTATAAACATAAATCCTAAAACACTACCGTTTTTGATGTAAATCTTTCTATAGCTATTTTTTTCCTTATCATGCTTTACAAGAACCTCTATATCATCTGAGTTTGGCATAACAATTCCTGCTGTTATCATATGCACATCAAAAAATCCTATAGAGTTCATTGGAAAGCCTCTGTCAAATGTCTTTTCAACTCCTGCCATATTATAACCTGCAGTCTCGCCCTGATTGTACGCATTTGGCCAAATAGGAATTACTCTTTGCTGCTGATAGACGCAGTCATACCCCTCTGCGCAGTCACCTGCTGCATATACATCTTCAATGTTTGTCCTCATATGATCATCTACAACAATTCCACGGTTGATTTTGAGCTCTGTCCCTTTCAAAAAGTCAATGTTTGGAACAACACCTATGGCAAACACAACTATGTCGGTATCTAAAACCTCACCATTTTTCAGCTTTACTTTTTCAACCTTGCCATCCCCAATTATCTCATCAACAGATGTTTCAAGCTTAAAAACAATCCCGTGTTTTTCCAGTTCATCCTGAACTATCTTTGATGCCTCTAAATCCAAGATAGAGCCCAAAATCCTGTTTGCAAGCTCAACAACTGTAACCTCTAAGCCCCTTTTGATAAGCGCCTCTGCTGCTTTAAGACCAGAAAGTCCCGCACCAATAACTGTTGCCTTTTTTGCACCATTCTTGATAGCCACATCTATGGCCTTTACATCGTCAAACTTGATAAATGTAAAGACATTTTTTAGTTCAAATCCTTTTGTAGGTGGCACGAAAGGCTTCCCACCTGTTGCAATAAGGAGCTTATCGTATTTTACTTTACTTCCATCATCAAGCACAACCTCTTTGTTTTTGAAGTCAACTGAGACAGCTCTTTTGCCAAGGATTGCTTCTACCTTGTTCTTTTCGTAATAATCCTCATCCCTTATATACATCTTGTTCTCGTCAACTTTTCCACCAAGATAGTATGAAATAAGCGGTCTTGAATACACCCTGTACTTTTCATCTGAGATTACAACAATAGGGTTTTGGAGATCTACTTTTCTTATCGCCTCAATACAGCCACAGGCCGCAACAGAGTTTCCTATTATAACATATCTCATCTTGCTTCATTTCCCCCTTTTTCACACCTCTTTGATTACAAGTGCCTCGTTCGGGCAGTTCTTGACGCACGCAGGCTCCCCAAGTTCTAAGCACAAATCACATTTAGATGCTGCTTTTTTGTTCTCCCCACGCCTTACTGCCCCGTGCGGACATGCCATTATACATGACCAGCACCCGACACACTTTTCCTCATCGCAGATGACTCTTCCGTCTTCAAGCTTTTTCATAGCACCTGTGATACAAGCTTTTGTACAGGGGGCATCGTCGCAATGTCTGCATTGCAGTGCAAATGTTGTCCACTCACCACTTTTTTCTTCAACCAAAATCCTTGGAGTTGGTTTTGAATCTTTGTACTTGTTGTAAAGTTTTACAAGCTCATGGGCCTTCACAGTTGGCTTTTTGTATTTAGAATGGGCATACACACAGTAGACCTCGCACAAATGGCAGCCCACACACACCTCTTCTTTTGGAAATATCTTCTTTGCCACCTTTTTAGACCCCCTCTCCTGCATGCTTTACACCAAGAATCTCCATCTCTTTTTCTGTAAGCCCAACTGCTCGAAGCATAAGTCTATTTCCTCTCAAGCTCTCCAGAGCATTTATTCCCATCAATCCCAGCATCTCTTTTATCTCATGTGACCATGCACGGAGCAGATTTGCAGCTCTTTTAGCCCCAATTTCTGGATTTAGCCTTTTTACCAGAACAGGGTCCTGTGTTGCAATACCCCAGTTGCACTTTCCGGTGTGGCACTTCTGGCAAACATGGCACCCTAAGGAAATCAGCGCTGCTGTTCCAATATAAACTGCATCAGCACCAAGTGCAATAGCCTTTACAACATCCGCGCTGTTTCTGATTGAACCTGCAACAATTATTGAAACCTGATTTCTGATCCCTTCTTCTCGAAGTCTTGAGTCAACCGCTGCCAGTGCCAGCTCAATGGGTATACCAACATTGTCTCTTATTCTAAGTGGTGCTGCTCCTGTTCCGCCCCTTACACCGTCTATTGTGATAAAGTCAGCCCCTGCCCTTGCAATCCCAGATGCAATGGCTGCAACGTTGTGCACAGCTGCAATCTTGACACCAACCGGTTTTGTGTAGTTTGTGGCTTCTTTCAGTGCGAAGATAAGCTGTCTTAAGTCTTCAATTGAATAAATATCATGGTGCGGTGCCGGTGAGATTGCGTCAGAGCCAACTGGAATCATTCTCGTTCTTGATACCTCTTCACCAACCTTCTCACCGGGAAGGTGTCCGCCAATTCCCGGCTTTGCACCCTGACCTATCTTTATCTCAATTGCTGCACCTGCGTTCAGATAATCAACATCAACACCAAATCTTCCCGATGCGCACTGAACTATTGCTCTTTCTTTGTATTTGTAAAGCTTTTGATGAAGTCCACCTTCACCTGTATTCCAGTATGTTCCCACATCAACCGCTGCCGCTGCCAGAGACTCGCACGCATTGAGCGATATTGAACCAAATGACATCGCAGAAAACATAATAGGTACTTCCAATTCAAGCTGTGGTGGAAGCTTTGTTTTAAGGTTGCCGTTTTCATCGAACTCAAGTTTATCAGGCTTTCTACCAATGAAGGTTTTGAGCTCCATAGGTTCTCTCAGCGGGTCAATTGATGGATTTGTAACCTGGGATGCGTTTATCAGGAGCCTATCCCAGTAAATTGGTATTGGCTTGTCATTGCCCATACCGGTCAAAAGTATTCCACCTGTCTCTGCCTGTTTGTATATCTCATTTATATATGAAGGTGTCCAGTTAGCATTCTCTTTGAATGCATTTTCTGTCTTTTTGATTGTAAGAGCTTTTGTCGGGCACATAACAACACATCTGTGGCATGCAACACACTTTGAAGAATCTGCAACAACCCTGTCTTCCTCTTCATCATATTCGTGAACTTCGTTTGCGCACTGTCTTACACACACTTTACAACGAATGCACTTTAGCTCATCCCTTACAACCTCAAACTCGTTTTCATACAGCGAAATCATACTATCACCCCTTCGTCAAGAGTAACATAAACAGCTTCGCCACCCTTTGGCATCCAGACCCTATCAAGGTCTTTGCAAATCTCCCTGATAGCCGACTCTTCTGACGCAACATAAACAAAGTCGCCTTTTTGTGCTGCAACAAGTGGTCTTAGTTTTATCCTATCATTCAATGCCAATATTCCATTTGAAAATCCCAAAATGATAGAGAATGGTCCGTTTACAAGACATGATTGATACACAGCTCTAATTGCTCTCAGTTTTTCTCTTTCCTCTTCGCTTTGCCTGTCTATCACACTCCAGAACGGTGCTGCCAGTGCTTTTGCTGCAATCTCCACAGGAAGTTTGTGCTTTCTTAAAAGCAGGTCAAAAAGGTACGCCATGACCTCTGTGTCTGTTCTGAGTGTGCATCTGTATCCAAACATCTCTAAGTATCTATAATTTGTCCCATATGATGAAATCTCACCGTTGTGGACAATTGACCAGTCAAGCAGTGTAAACGGGTGTGCACCGCCCCACCAGCCAGGTGTGTTTGTTGGAAATCTTGAATGTGCTGTCCAGATATATGCCTTGTATTCATCAATCCTGAAAAACTCTCCTATATCTTCAGGATATCCAACCCCTTTGAATGCTCCCATGTTCTTGCCGCTTGAAAATACATATGCACCCTCAATTTGACTGTTTATGAACATGACACTGTCAACAACAAAGTCCTCTTCTGTCTTTTCGGTATCTCTCAACCTTTTCTCAAGAGGCTTTACAAAGTATCGCCACACAATCGGAGCGTTTTGAATGCTTGAAACCTTTCTTGTTGGAATCACTTCACCTTCCAAAACCTCAAAGTTCTGGTTCAGAAAATGCTCTGTATCCTCTTTTGCCTTTATGTCATCAAAGAACAGGTGAAAAGCGTACCAGTCTTTTCTGTCAGGATAGATTCCATATGCTGCAAACCCACCGCCAAGCCCATTACCTCTTTCTTTCATAATGGCAATGGAATTTATGATATCTGTGCCCGAAATCCTCACACCTTTTTTGTTAATAAACCCGGATATAGCACAACCCGACGGAATCCTGACTTGCCCTTCTCTTAGCAATTTTTATACCTCCTGTATATTAATTGTAATTTTTATCTGTATCATAGTTTTTACAAAATTCTGTTAAATTCTTGCATGCAAAAAACAATATTAATACATGTATACAATAGGGTTAAGTTTAATTATAGCAGCAATTTTTAAAATCTTCAATAATAATTTGAGATAATTTTTTCACTTTTTGCAAGTTGAAAATAAAAAACTTGCAAATCAGATGCAGACTTTGTAAAATTTTATATGTGGAAATTTTAAGCGAAGGATTTTTAGAATGTTTACTTATTGCAATGATTACCGGTTGGAATTTAATATAACACATCAGAGAGTAAAAATGAATTTTTTGGGGTGAGAAAATGCCAAAGCGAAATATGAGCAGTCAGCCATCATTGTTTGGTGACCCGGGATTTTCCTCGTGGGGAATTGCTTATTATAAAAAAGGACAGAAAAACATTGTAGAGAGACATACACACGACTGCGATGAGTACTACTTTGTGCTTGAAGGAAAATTGAAAGTAATTTCAGAAGACAGGGAATACATACTCGAAAAAGGTGACATGCTCTGGACAAAGATGGGCGACTTTCATGAAATTGTGGAGGCTTTAGAAGACACAACAATGTTCTGGCTGGAAAGTCCTCTTATGGGCAAAAAGCGAAAAGGACATCAGTATGAACTGTGAAAAAGCAGCACCTGTAAATCTCCTCACTTACAGTCCGTCAACTGGCACTAAGAGTTGAACCTGACGCAAAACTGCTTTTAGCTCATTTACGGCAAACTGCATTAAATAAGCTTTTTTCTAAAATTCTGAAACTATGGCTTGAAAATTTTATTCTCATGGGGTAGAATACAATGTGAAACTAAATATTGCTATTTCCTTTATGTTAAAAGGGAGTAGCACCATAAAGCCCTGTCCTCAACAATCTCGGGAAAGACTTTCATAAAGGTCTTTTTCTGGGGATAGGGGCCCAAAAAAAGGGTGTGCGAGACTTTTAACATGTGATAATTTACATCACATGTTAAAAGTCTTTTTTATTTGTCTTCTAAAAAGATATTTTTAAAACCAAAATAGTTTCTGATGGGGAGCTTCTAAAAACTAAAGACTCCAATAAAATACTCACGAGGAGGGGGAATTCAAACTTGAACCAAAACATTTTTAATTTTCACTCAAAGAATACAGAAACAATTTTGGAAAATCTTAAAACCAATTTAAATGGGCTTTCTACTGAAGAAGCTGAACAAAGGCTTAAAGTGTATGGAAAGAATGTAATCGAAGAAGGAAAAAAGAAGTCAATATTTCTTCTTTTCTTGGAACAGTTCAAAAACGTGATGGTATTTGTACTCATTGCTGCTGCAATTATATCAATCCTTCTTGGCGAGGCGGCAGACGCTGTAATCATTGTAGCAGTTTTACTCATCAACGCAGTCTTTGGAGTCGCGCAAGAGCTGAAAGCTGAAAAAGCAATAGATGCGCTCAAAAAACTTAATATGCCATATGCAAAAGTCTACAGAGACGGACATTTGATGCAAATCAGAACTGACGAAATAGTAGTTGGAGATATAATTGAGATTGAAGCGGGGGATATCGTCCCTGCAGATTTAAGACTTATTGAAAGCACAAATCTCAAGGTTGATGAGTCAGCTTTAACTGGCGAATCTGTCCCTGTTGAAAAAGAGGCAAATAGTGTTCTTGATGAGTCAACTCCTCTTGCAGAAAGGACTAATATGGCTTTCATGGGAACAACTGTAACGTATGGTCGAGGAAAAGGTGTGGTTGTTGCAACAGGAATGAGAACAGAGATAGGCAAAATTGCAAACTTTGTAAATATCCAGTCCACAATTGATACCAAAACTCCTTTGCATGAAAAGTTAGAAGAAATTGGAAAATATCTCACATTTGGAATACTGGCAATTGCCTTTATTGTTTTTGTAACCGGACTTCTTTATGGTAGAGAAACGTTTGAAATGTTTTTAACAGCTGTGTCTTTAGCTGTTGCTGCAATTCCTGAAGGACTTCCTGCTGTTGTGACAATTGTCCTTGCAATTGGCGTTCAAAAAATGGCAAAACGAAATGCTATCATAAGAAGATTATCTTCAATTGAAACCTTAGGAAGGGTAGAAGTTATCTGTTCTGACAAAACCGGGACATTAACTCAAAATAAGATGAATGTTGTAAAAATTTATTGCAATAATAATCTGGTTGAGAACTTTGAACATGAAGATAATACAACAAAGACTTTACTTCACATAATGACACTTTGTAACGATGTGAAAATGGATTTGATTAATAAACATCCTCACTTTATTGGCGACCCTACTGAAATTGCTCTGGTAAAATTTGCTTTTGAAAAAGGCTTTAACAAAAATGCAATTGAGAAATTGCTAAAGCGAGTTTATGAAATACCTTTTGATTCTGTCAGGAAAATGATGACAACTGTGCATGAGATAAGAAATGACGAAAGACTTTTTGTGCTTTCCAAGGGAGCTGTGGATGTAATAATCAATAAATGTAAATTCATAATGGTAAATGATGAAATACTACCTCTTGACGAAAATATGCACAACAAAATCTTGCAGTCAAACAAAGAAATGTCCTCCAATGCACTTAGAGTTTTAGCTTTTGCATATAAAGAAATCAATAAAAATGAGTTAGAGGACAAAAACGCTATTGAAGACAATCTCATCTTCATAGGACTTGTTGGAATGATAGACCCACCACGCCCAGAAGCCTACAATGCAGTTGAGGTATGTTACCAGGCAGGTATCACACCTGTGATGATAACAGGAGACCATAAAGACACAGCTGTAGCAATTGCAAAAGAATTAAAGATAATTGATACAAGCAAAGAAGAACTTTCACAGGTTTTGACAGGCAGTGAAATTGAAAAATTAGATGACCAGCAACTAAAGGAAAAAGTAAAAGAGGTAAAAGTTTACGCAAGAGTGTCTCCAGAGCACAAATTAAGAATTGTTAAGGCATGGAAAAGTCATGGTAAAATAGTTGCTATGACAGGTGATGGAGTAAACGATGCACCTGCCCTGAAGGCAGCTGATATTGGAATTGGCATGGGAATAACAGGAACAGATGTAACAAAGAATGTATCTGATGTTATCTTAGCAGATGATAACTTTGCAACAATTGTTGCTGCTGTTGAAGAAGGAAGAAAGATTTATGACAATATACGAAAAACCATTCAATTTTTGCTTTCATCAAATATCGGAGAAGTTGCAACACTGTTCTTTGCAACACTTTTAAACTGGGTAGTATTGTATCCAATTCACATTCTCTGGGTAAACCTTGTGACTGACACTTTCCCAGCTTTGGCACTTGGCATGGAAAAAGCAGAAAGTGACGTAATGAAGAGAAAACCAAAGAAAACTTCAGAAAATATATTTGCTGGTGGCCTTGGCTTTTCAATCCTGTATCAGGGCTTTTTAAAAGGTTTTATAACATTATTTGTCTTCTTTATTGGAAACAAGTTATATGACCACAAAACTGCCATCACTATGACTTTCATGGTATTGAGCCTTATACAGCTAACTCATGCATACAATGTGCGTTCAAACATCAACTCGCTATTTAAAATGGGAGTGTTTTCTAACATATACCTAAACCTTGCTTTTATAGCTTCGTTCTTGCTTCAGGTTGTAGTGCTAATAGTTCCACCGCTTAGAGAGTTATTCAAGCTGACATCTTTAAATTTTGAGCAGTGGACAATCATAATTTTAGCGTCACTTTCTATAATTCCTATTGTGGAAGTAGTAAAATACTTTACACGCCATTTTCATAGGGAATAAATTTTTGATAAGATTAAGAATTTGCCTTCACTTGACACTTTTTGTGTCAAAGTAGTATTCTTATTAAAGTATTGACTTGAAGCAACAACATACAGAAAGGGATGACCAAGGTGGCAGTAACATATGTAATAAAGCTAATTTTTTCTTTATTTATAATACTTTTTGGTTGCACTTTCTTTACCAATGCAGTTGAATGGTTTGGCAAAAGAATGAACTTGGGTCAAGGTGCGGTGGGAAGTATCCTGGCAGCTGTTGGAACTGCTTTGCCTGAAACAATAATACCCATCATTGCAATCCTTTTTGCCAGAGGGGAAAGTTCTCATCAGGTTGGCATTGGTGCAATTGCCGGTGCCCCTTTTATGCTCGGAACACTGGCATTTTTCATAACCGGACTTGCCACAATAATCTATACTCTTTTGAAGAAAAGAACTTTGAAGATGAACGTCGACCTGAGCGTATTTGAACGCGACCTTACCTATTTTCTCATTGTCTATGGTATTGCCGTTTTGACAACTTTTATACACAATCACAGGGCTATAAGAGTAATAATAGCAATCATTTTGTTTGTAGCCTATATAATATATGTCAAAAAGACTCTTGCAGACGAAAGTGAAGAGACCGAAGGAGAAGAATTAGAAGAGCTTTATTTTGCAAAGTTCTTAAAACTTCCTAATAATCTTTTCTGGATACTGGCTCAGCTTCTTCTTTCACTGCTTCTAATAATTTATGGTGCCCACCTGTTTGTCGACTATGTCCAGAAAGTAGCAACTATTATTGGTGTTCCTGCACTGATACTTTCAATTATCATAACACCTATTGCAACAGAACTTCCTGAGAAGCTAAATTCTGTTATATGGATAGGAAAGAAAAAAGACACACTTGCGCTTGGAAATATCACGGGTGCAATGGTATTTCAGTCATCTGTCCCGGTTGTCTTTGGAATAATATTTACACCCTGGGATTTAAAAGGTATAACAATGGTTTCTGCTATCCTGGCATTTGTATCTGCTCTTTTGAACCTTTTATGGGTTAAAATCAAAAAATCTGTAAACCCGGTTGCACTTTTGTTTGGCGGAGTTTTATACTTGATTTTCCTGGGGTATGTTTTTCTTTAATTTTTTGTAAATAGATTTTTTCAATCAGGTAAGTTATAATTATAGCTAAGAGTTGTATTTTAACTTTTGTGAGGAGATAAAGATGAGTGATAGAGAAATCTTAGAGCTTATCTTAAAAAAGGTTGAAACGGTAGACCAAAAGATTGACAGACTTGAAAAGAGAGTTGATAGTCTCGAAAAGAGGGTTGAGAGGTTAGAGCTTCAAGTTTCAGAAAATACCCAAATCCTAAAAGCATTAGAGCATCTTTCACAGGTAAACAAAGCTGAACATGATAATTTTACCCATCAGCTTGCAAGGATGGAGGGTTTACTTAACTCTGTAATTGCAAACAACAGCAAAGACCATGATGCTTTATTTAAACAAGCCGAAGAGAATACTCAAAAAATAGCAAAGCTTGAAAAGGATCTGACAGTAATTGAATCTGTATGCGGTAAAAACATGCAGGACATTGCATTTTTAAAAGGTGCAAAAATTTAAAAGTACATAAGAAGCTTTAGAGCAAAAAAGGCTCTCTGGGATTTGCAGAGAGCTTTTTTAAACAAAAAAATACAAGTAAAAAATGACTTAACAAATTGTTCACACATTATGTTATAGTTTATACTATAATTAAAACTGTACACTCATATACTTGTCAATCTGAGGAGGGATATTTTTTGATAAAGGTTGAACACTTAACAAAAAAATATGGACAGCACTATGCAATTCACGACATCTCATTTGAAGTACAAAAGGGGGAAATAGTTGGTTTTCTGGGACCAAACGGTGCCGGGAAATCCACCACAATGAACATCATAACCGGTTATTTATCACCCACAGAAGGAACAGCCTATGTTGATGGATTTGACATCTTAGAAGAGCCCGAAGAAGTTAAAAGAAGAATTGGGTATCTGCCAGAAAATCCCCCGCTTTATCTTGATATGACTGTTCAGGAATACCTTGATTTTGTGAGCGATATCAAAAAGGTGGACAGAAAAGAGAAGAAAAGAAGCATGGACAGGATAATGGAAATGGTTGGCATTGCCCATGTGAGAAACAGGCTTATAAAAAATCTTTCCAAAGGTTATAAGCAGAGAGTTGGACTTGCCCAGGCTTTGATTGGAAACCCACCTGTTTTGATTCTGGATGAGCCGACAATTGGTCTTGACCCGAAACAGATAATTGAAATAAGGACAGTTATCAAAAACCTTCGCAGTGAACATACAATAATCCTGAGTTCACATATTCTGCCAGAGGTAAGTGCTGTTTGCGAAAGAGTTCTGATAATCAACAAGGGAAGGATAGTTGCAAGCGACACTCCAGAAAATTTGTCCAAAAGACTTGTTCACGGAAGCAAAGTTCAGCTAAGAATTCTCGGGCAAAGGCAAAAAGTTTATGGGATACTTGAAAAGGTGCCGGGCGTAAAATATGTAGAGTTCATCGGACCAAAAGAACCAAATACTGTTGAGGTTATTGTGGAGTCAGAAAACGACATGGATATAAGAGCAGATATATTCTATGCGCTGAGTGAGGCAAAACTTCCTATTTTGATGATGAGAGCAGTGGACCTCACACTTGAGGAGATATTCCTGCAGCTCACAACCGAAGAAAAGGAGGCTGAAGCTGTATGAGTGCAGTCTTGAAAAAAGAATTAAAGATATACTTTTCAACACCAACAGGATATATTTTCATGGGATTTTTCCTTTTGATTTCAGGATTCTTCTTTGCTGTGTCAAACCTTTTTCCGGCAAGCCCGAACTATACATCAGTGCTTGGCAATATAACATTTATATTTCTGGTTGTTGTACCAGTGCTTACAATGAGACTTTTGAGCGAAGAGGCAAGAACAAAGACAGACCAGCTCCTTTTAACATCACCACTGAAACTTACCGAGATTGTGCTTGGCAAGTATTTGGCTGCTGTTGGTGTTTTTGTCATCACCATTGCTGTTACCATACTGTACCCTGTAATACTTTCTTTTTACGGTGATATTCCCGTGGCAGAAACCCTCGGTGCATATATAGGATTTTTCCTGCTGGGTTGTTCATTTATCTCGATAGGTCTTTTTATATCATCACTGACAGACAATCAGTTCATTGCAGCTGTTGTGACATTTTCTGCCCTGCTTCTGACATGGGTTATAGACTGGCTGGAAAGTGCTCTTCCAACAGATAGAGTTGCAGGATTTGTATTTGTTCTTATTCTTGTTGGACTTGTTAGTGCTTGGATTTACCTTACCATAAGAAATATAATCATTAGCGTATTCTCAGCAGTGATAGGAGCAGGAGCATTTATTGCTGTGTACATTTTAAAACCAGATTTCTACGACAACGCTATAGTCAGATTTTTCAAATGGTTTTCACTTTTAAGTAGATACCAGAAATTTACAAACGGTCTTCTGGATTTATCATCCATAGTTTACTATCTGTCTTTTATATTTGTGTTTATATTCCTCACAATAAGAGTACTTGAGAAAAGAAGATGGAGCTAAAAAAGGGGGAAGAAATGGTGAAGTTTGATTTAAAGAGTATTAAAAGCTCATTTAAGACAAGAAAGTTTAAGTATGGCGGATACGCCGCTATGCTCACTGCTTCTGTGGTGGCTATTTTAATAGTTCTAAACCTGCTTGTCGGTCAAATTCCAGCAAAGCTTGACCTTACACACAATAGACTCTACTCACTCTCAAAACCAACAGTTGACCTTTTGAAAAATCTGAAAAAGGATGTGACAATCTACGCCCTTTTCCCGACTGGCAATGAAAACCCTGTAATTTCTGAATTCATTCAAAAATATGCTGAAAAATCCTCACATGTGAAAATCAAATACATAGACCCATATAAAAATCCAGGGTTTGTTAAAAAGTATGACACAAGCGGTACAGGGATTGACGAAGGTTCGCTCATTGTTGAAAGTGGTAACAAGTTTAGAGTAATAAACAGATATGACATGGTTGACTATTCATACAATGAGCAGACGGGTCAATCAAATGTAACCGGACTTACAATAGAGCAAAAACTGACACCTGCAATTTTGTATGTTACATCTGACAAAAGCCCTGTTCTGTACCAGCTAAAGGGGCACGGAGAGGACACGCTTGTCGGGCTTGGTATCTCAAGCGAGATTGAGGCTGCAAACTATGAGATAAGAGATTTGAATCTTCTTACTGAAAAGAGTGTACCTCAGGATGCAACAGCTGTGATAGTAATCTCTCCAAAGACGGACATCTCGGACATTGAGCTTAAAAAATTAAAAGACTATATAAACAGTGGCGGGCGTGCAATGTTTTTGATGGACTTACTCAAAGAAGAGCTTAAAAACTTCAACAGCCTGTTTGAGAGCTTAGGTGTTAGACTCGAACATGGAATTGTCATGGAAGGAGATAACAACTACAATGCAGGAAGCCCTGTATGGATACTGCCAAAACTTGAACCACACGACATTGTAAACCCAATTGATCTCAACAACATGTACATGCTCATACCAAGTGCACAGCCAATTGTTGAGACAAAGTTTAAAAAAAGAACAATCACAATCGAAAAACTTCTTACAACAACATCAAATTCGTGGCTCAGAAAGGACTTAAACTCAACCTCGCTTTCTAAAGAAAAAGGCGATGAAAGTGGCCCATTTACTTTGGCTGTTGCAATTACTGACAAGGCAGATGCACTCAATGCCAAGCTCAGACCAAGAGATGCAAAGATTGTGATAGTTGGTAGTGCCATTTTCCTGAACAGTCAATTTTCAAAAAATGTTCCGGGGAATTTGAACTTTGTAGTAAATGCTCTCAACTGGTTACAGGATAAAAAAGATACCCTGCAAATTCAACCAAAGGATCTTACAACCTTCAGACTCAACATTAGTGCAACACAGGCTATGGTCTGGGCAGCAATAACCGTGGTCGGAATACCGATTGTTATTCTGGTACTGGGCTTAACTGTATGGCTGAGGAGGAGACATCTATGAGAAAAAAGAAAAACAGACTTTTTTCAATTGTGTCAGCACTTTTGATTCTGGCTATTGTAATTGGCGCATACTTTTATGTAAGCTATGTGAACAAGAAAAAACAGGAGGCTGAAGAAAAAAAGTCCTCTTCAGCCTCTGTCACCATAACAAATTTTGATAGAAATAAGATTACAAAGATAGATATTAAGCACGATGGCATCCACCTTGTACTTGAAAAGATCAAAGACAAGTGGATTGTAAATGGAATAAACAACCCTCTTTATTTTGACCAGGATAAAATTGATGACATTGCATTTTCGTGTGCCCAGATGTCAGCTGAAAAGATTGCTGATAGCAACCCAAAAGACCTCAAAAAATATGGTCTTGACAACCCGAAATCCATTGTGGAGGCAACACTCAGCGACGGCAAAAAGGTTACATTCTATCTTGGGGCAGAAACCCCAGTATCCTCTGCTTATTACCTGATGAAAAAAGGTGATCCCAAGGTTTATGTTGTGTGGGTAAATCATGCAGAAAACTTTACAATAAAACCTCAGAAGCTTTTGAGCGTTAAGATCCCCGAGATTGACACTCAAAATATTATGTATGTAAAGCTTGTGAGGAAAGGTCAGCCAACAATTGAAATCAAAAAGGTTGATGAGACAAATTCAAAAGACAATGAATCAAAGTATTATGTGAGGCTGTTGACTCTGGTTCAACCATACAGCCAGCCGGTTGGGGTTGCAAGTGACAAGTTTTCAGAGTTCATTGAAAATGTTCCAAATTTCAGTCCTGAAGATATAGTTGGGGATGATGTTTACAATCCCAAGTACGGACTGCAGTCGCCAAGAATAGAGCTTGTTGTAAAGGACAATAAAAATACTCTGCATCTTTTTGTTGGCAACAATGCAGATGACTCAACTGTTTACTGTAAAATGGCTGACTCAAAGGTTGTATTTACAATGTCAACTTACAAGATAGATTTCATGAATACTGTAAAGCCTTTTGATCTTATCGAAAAGTTTGCCTATATAGTAAATATCGATTATGTTGACAAGATTGATATATTTACAAAAGAAAAGAAGCACACACTTATACTTGACAAAAAGCTTATTAAAAAAGCCACAAGTGAACAAGAATCCGACGAATACCAGTACAATTTTAAAGCGGATGGCAGGAAGATTGATGAAGATACTTTCAAAAAATTCTATCAGGAAATCATTGGTCTTCTAATTGACGGTGAAAACGACAAAAACCCCGCAGGCACACCCGAAGTCACAATGAAGTTCTACCTTGTCAATAAAAAAGTTGACACAGTGGAATATATACCATACAACGACGATTTTTACATGGTTGTTCGAAATGGAAAGTCTGATTTTGTAATTGCAAAAGAACAGGTTCAAAAGGTATTAAAAGATCTGGAAGACCTTGTTGCAGGTAAGTACAAACCACCGGAAGATTAACAGTCTTAAAAAAAATGGGAGCTGTCGAAAATGATGATCGGCAGCTCCCTGTTTTTCTTCATTTATCAATTGGAATCTTAAACAGCCTGAAAATAAAGAATTCTATCTTTTCATCAAGCCGTGTCCATCCTGCAACAGCGCCTGTTTTACCTCTTCAAGTGTGACAAAGGCAGCATCACCTTCAATGGTATGCTTCAATGCACACATGTACGTTGATAGCTCAAGCATTTCCTTTTCAGAAAAGTCATTCAGAATTCCATAAAGCACACCTGCAGTGAAAGCATCTCCTCCTCCTACCCTGTCAATAATCTCTATCTCACGCTTTGAAGAAAAGACTATGTTGCCACCTGTGTCTTTTGTATAAGCAAAGAATATGTTTTTAGAAGAGGATATACTCCTTCTTGCTGCCAGAACTATCCTTTTCAAATCGGGGAATGCATCTTCTAACCTTTTGAACAACAGTTTTTGCCCTTCTTCTTTCAGGTCAATCCCTTCAAAGTACTCTTGCTCAACTTCAATCTTCAGCACTCTTCTCACATGCTCTTCATTTGTAATCAATATATCAACATATGGCATAAGCTGCGAGATTACCTCATGCGCCTTGTCATAGCTCCAAAGCTTTGAACGGAAGTTTATGTCAAATGCAACCTTCACACCCATTTGTTTTGCGAGCTTGAAAGCAATCTTTAGCTCATTTAGGACATTTCCAGACAGTGCCGCTGTAATACCTGTTGAGAAGAATATCCTGGTACCGGATAAAATCCTCTCCCAATCTATATCCCCTGTCTGAACTTCATTTATTGCAGAACCTGCCCTGTCATATACAACAGAAGATGGTCTTTGCCCAACTCCTTTTTCAAGAAAGTATATCCCGAGCCTTTTACCCTTTCTCACAATAGCACCTGTGTCAACACCAAATTTCCTCAGATAATTCACAGTGGCGTCGCCAAGTGAATTTGGGGGAAGCAGAGTAACATATGCTGTTTTTGCACCCAACCCGGAGAGGGCAACAACCACATTTGCTTCAGCACCGCCAAAATTTATATCAAAAGATGATGCCTGGACAATTCGCTGATACCCGGGTGGAGATAGTCTCAACATTATCTCGCCAAATGCCACCACATCAAACATATCCTATACCTTCCCCTTTGCCCTGTTTATTTTCTCAACAAACTGTTTGCAAACTTCCTGTACTTTATCGTACTGGTCGTTTGCCGCATACTTTGTTATATTTCCACCAACACCAACTGCAAAAGCCCCTGCTTTAATCCATTCCTCAACATTATCAAGGTCAACTCCACCGGTTGGCATAAGTCTTGCCTGCGGTATTGGTCCTCTGTATGCCTTTATTATTTTGGGTCCAAAAAGCTCACCGGGGAAAATCTTCACCACGTCTGCTCCGCACTCCAATGCTTCAACCACCTCTTTAATGGTCATAGCCCCGGGCATGGATGCTATTCTGTATCTGTTGCAAAGTTTCACCATATCTGCATTCAGATAGGGACTCACAACAAACTTGGCACCGGCAAGTATTGCAATCCTTGCTGTCTCAGCATCCAGAACTGTCCCTGCACCGATGAGTATTTCATCCTCGCTATAGGTTGAGGTAAGGGTTTTTATAATGCTGTCTGCATCCGGAACAGTAAATGTTATCTCAATTGCAGAAGCACCACCCTTTATACACGCCTCTGTGATTCTGAGTGCTTTGTCCTTTGACTCTGCTCTTACTACAACAACAAGCCCGTTCTCGTGAATCCTTTGCAAAACTTGCTCTTTCTCCATTTTCTACTCCTCTCCTTTTGTAAATTTATCCTTCCCTTCCACATAACCCAGGCGATACGAAATTTTTCTGGCTGTGTCCACAACTCTGTATCAGCAACGCACTCGCCCCACAAGTCATTCCACACCTGTTCAGCCCATTCAATCTGTGGCGTGTACGTGGGATATTCTCTGTTTGACTTTGCTAAAATATTACCCTGCAAATCAAAAACTATCACCTTGCACGCTGTTGTCCCAATATCAATTGTGAGAATTTTATCCATGGAATTTGTTTTACTCCTTTCAGAAAAACTCAAATGTTTATACAATAGTAAGTTTCACACCTTTTTGTCTAAACTTTTCAGCAAGTTCACTGTCAATCACGCCCGAGGTTATAATCTCTGTAACCCTGTTCAAACTGCAGAACGAGACCATGGCATTTTTTAAAAACTTACTGCTGTCTGCAACAACTACTACCTCTTTACTGCTTTCAATCATTGCTCTTTTAACCTCTGCTTCAAATATGTCAGAGGTAGTAAGCCCTTTTTCGAGCGAAATTCCACTTGTCCCAATGAATGCTATATCAGCACTGAATTGCATAAAACTCTTTTGCGCCTCCGGCCCAACTGTTGAAAAATTAGAATTTTTAACTTTGCCGCCAACCAGGAAAAGATTAATATTGCTGTTTGATACAAGTTCATTGATAATGTTCACGCCATTGGTAATTACAGTTATATTTTGAGCTGTTTTTAAATTTCTTGCTATTTGCTGGGTAGTTGTACCCGTGTCTAAGATTATTATCATACCTTCTTTAATTCTCTTTATCGCTTCTTTTGCTATCTTTTCTTTCTCCTGTATAAACTCTCTTGCCCTCTGAGAAATAGGTGGAACAACTGCAAATCCTTCTTTTAGAATTGCTCCCCCGTAATTCTTCTCGATTATCCCTTCCTGTTCAAGCTTTTTAAGATCACGTCGAATAGTCTCGTCTGATACGTTGAATATATTACACAGTTCTGTGACAGTTACACTCTTTTTTTCCATCAAGATTTCTTTTATTTTCTGCCTTCTTGTTGCAGAGAGCATATCTTTCATCACCTATTCTTTTATGTGGATTCGTGTGTCAACTTACTATTATTCTACTCAATTTTTTGAGGAATTGCAATATCAAATTCAAAATAAATACACAAAATTCTTCATAACTTCCTTTAAAAATTTTCAAATAAACAGGGGACCTGTTTAACCCGGTCCCCCAACAATCTTTTCTCAATTACTTTTTTATTTTGCATTTTCACATATAACATGCTCTTTTTTCAACTTCCTCAAAGCAACAATTTTATTGCCCTTCTGATTTTGTTTTACCCTTTCACAGAGAGAGGAGACAATCATCAGCCCGCGTCCAAATTCATACAAATTTTCCACCCTATTGTCTTCCACATAAGGTGTATATTCTCTGAATATATTTTCTAAATTAAATCCTTCTCCTTCATCCTCAACAACAATGTAACTGAGCTTTTTGTCAACAATTCCTACCTTTACTCTCACACTTTTTGACCTATCTTCCCTGTTGCCATGGACAACAGCATTTATCAAAAGCTCGTTTATAATAAGTTTAAATTCCAGAAGCTCATCCGAAGTCAAGTCTGCCTCTGCTATCAAAAATGAAAGAATCTCCTTTTCAATTGTTTTAATAAGTTGAAGATCACTAGAAAATACAAGCTGTAAGAACTTATTCTCCATTTCTGCCTCGCAACCTTTCTTTTTCTTGATAATATGTGCTCCTGCTTTTCACTAACAAACTTTCAATTTGCTTTTGCACACCTTTTAAAAACCTTTGTACAATCCTCTGAAAATCTCTTCTACTAAATATATACCCTTAAAACTCTAAAATTTCACACATTTCACTATCGAAACTTACTCCTTCTCTCTTCTTTTTTCAAAAAAGCTTTTCAGAAGGCTTTTGCACTCATCTTCACATATTCCTCCTATTACTTCCACTTTATGATTCAGATTTGGATTATGTGAAAGATTAAAGCAGGACTCAGCAGCACCCATCTTAAAGTCCCTTGCTCCAAAATAAAGCCTGCTAATCTTGCTCAGAACTATCGCACCCATGCACATTGGACAGGGCTCTTTTGTCACAACCATCTCGCAACCTCTCAAGTCCTTTGTGGAAAGCTTGGATGTGGCATCAAGTATTGCAAGAAGCTCTGCATGGAATATGGCATTTTTACTGTCATTTTTTTGTATACTAACTATCTCACCATCTTTGATTACCGCGGCTGCTATGGGAATGTCTTCCATAGCACTCACATAATCTATCAGTTTCCTCATTACATTATATATATACATCAACTTTTCACCCTTTTTCTTTATCAATTTTTAACAAATTTTTTCGAATTTTTTTGTCAGAGGGCAGGTCAAAAAACATGTTTATTCGGTCTGTCTTTAGTGATACTATTATTTATAGCAGTAAAAAATATGGAGTGAACTGAATTGGAAAATGCAAACCAGTTTATAACAAAATATATCTATCTTTTTGCTATAACAAGCCTTATTTTCCCGGTTTTTATGATGTTTTCTTCACTTGTTATGGTCAGAATACCATCTGATATATTTATATCATTCCTGGTAATGAACATTCTATTTTTGTTAATTCCATACCTTATCAAAAAAAGAAGTACAGGACTCTGGGAGAAAGCTTTAAATATCCTCTTTATAATAATAATTCCCCAGGGCTATGCTTTGATTGTGCTAAAACCCTATGGTATTTTTGAAATGCTCATAGGTCAAATATTCTGCATGGGGCTTTACATTCACTCATATCTGATTTACGAAAAGGAAGAAGTCAGCATCTCCTTTGGAGCAATTTTAGCAGGTCTCTGGACAATCATAATTGTTGGAGCACTCTCAAAATTTATGAATGTCCCAGATAATATTATAAAACAATACACTACCTATTCAATAATTTTTCTCATAACAAGCGTGTATCTCTCTAACAGGGTAAATTTAGAAAATATACTGAGCCGCAAATACAGAAGGACAAATAGCATTTCAACAAGCATAAGTTTTATAAACATGTTCTTGAGCATAGGGTTTATTGTAATTTTGCTTCTACTTTTCAGGTTCAAAGGAATCACTCCATATATTGTTGATTTCATTCTCAGGATAATAAGATTTATCTTTGCGATAATAAAGAAGATAATAGAATTTTTGAGTCTACTGCTTGCCCCAACCAAGCCCGAATCAAATGCGGCGGATGGTCTTTCTGAATTTCTCAGGAATATGAAGAGTACAAAAAAGAGCTTGCTTTCTCAAATACTTGACATAATCGGGCATCTTCTGACAATTGGAATTCTTGGATTTTTGATTTACAAAGCACTCGGACTTTTGAAAAATATAATCGGTGATTTTATAAGAAATCTTCTTATTCTTCTGGGAAAAGCCACTTCAAACATCAAAATGGTAGAAAGAGGTCAAAATTACACCGATGTCAAAACCTTTATATTTGCAAAACGCACGCCAAAAACCAGGCTGCAAAAGAAAAAAATTGGAAAGATAAACATAAGAAACATCCCTGATCTGAATCTGCGCCTAAGAATGATTTTTAAAGTTGCAATGGAGTACTTCTATTTCAGGAAAAACTACAACTTAAAACCAACACTCACTCCTTCTGAAATGTGCATGATAATCAAAAAAGGTGAATTTGCAAACGGCAGTATCATTGAAAAGCTGGTTATGGAATACAACAAAGTGAGATACAACAAAAATTATTCCATTGAATCAACCCGGCAGTTCGAAGAGTTCTTTGAAAATTTAAAATAAAATGCTCCGGTATATTAATGTGTTCAAATGAATAATTTATTATCAGAAGATCAACATCTTTTGAAAAATCATGAAAATAAAAAGACATATTCTTATTGTTATCAAAAAAGCAAAGCTGAGCCAGCTTTTTTCCCCTTTGCTTGCTGTATTCTGTCTTATTGTTCTTGCTCTTGTTTATATATTCTACAATCCAAAACCACAAACAATTGAAACCTCATCCTCACCCCCGCCTATGTAGCTTTAATATTTGAAGATGCAGGAATGGATGAAGAAGAGGTCCAAAAACTGCTGCTTTAAACTTCTTTTCAACCTTGCAAAGAAAAAAGGCTTTGCAGTGGGAATAGGACATTTGGGTCAGGAAGGTGGACTTACAACCATTGAGGCGTTTAAAGAAGCATTGAAAGATGCTCAAAGTGAAAATATAAAATTTGTGTTTGTATCTGACATTCTCAAATTGATTAAACAAAACAAATAAGATTTTTAATTGAATTTTGTCAACATATCACATATAATAATCCAGAAACTACTTCGTAAAAAAGAAAGGAGCTACCTTCAGAAAAGATGAGAAAGCTTGCAAAATTTTTGCTTGTTGTAATTGCGGCAGCACTTTTTTCAAAGCCAGCATACTCAGCAGGTATGCAAACACAGCTTGAAAAGACACATTTCAAAATTGAAGCAAGAGGAAATGAAGTTGAAATATCAAGAGGAAATCAGCTTGTTGCCAGGATTCTACCCCCGGAGTTTTTTGATACCTCCACACCTAAAAAAGAAGAAAGTTTTACGAAAGATATACCCTTTATAGAAAATCAAACCATACCGTGGAGGTTTGAAAAAAGCGAACCTTCTGATATTATGTTCCTGACAGAGGGAAAAAACAGGATTTTAAAGCTTGACTTTCATACCATCAATGTGTTTTATAAAATTACCTCACCATATATTTCTTTAAAAGACGAATATCAATCTGCCACTTTGCAGTTTGATTATAAAGTGGACTATAAAACTTCAAATCGCAAAGAAGAAAATATCAATCTTGAAATATCAATTTTAAATCAAAGCAAAGCAAAAGTACTATCTCTGGCAGAAAAAATAAAGCTTTCGCCCGGCTGGGGAACATTTAAGACATCCTTTTCTTTGCCAGTTGATGCAAAATATATAACTTTCGAAATTTCACAGACCGACACCGGCATTCAAACTGCACAGTTCAGAAACTTCAGGGCAAGTTTTATCAAACCATCAAGGTATACATTCCTGCTCAGGCGTGTTGAAAAGTACAACAACCTGATAGAGCAGGAGTTTGAAAATGACTATCAAAAGGTGACCAGGAAAATATTCTTATCCTCTTCAGAGGATGTTATAAATATTGAGGAGACCTTAAAGGCAAAAATAGACCACCAGGTTTTCAAGGAATATTCGCTGGTTGTGTTTGAATCAAAGCCACTTTTTATCTTAAAACGTGATTATTCACTTTCTAAATTTACAAACCCTGTATATGTAACAGATTCTCTTTCCGATTTTTATCTCAAACTTGAAAGCTGTTCAATTGGCTATGCCAGCAATTATGATTCTATCGAAACATACAATCTCAAAAACAAAGCAGATGTATACCTGTTTTTTTCAAATTCTGAAGATATCAAATATTTCCTCATTGGAAAAAATAAAGAACATATATGGACAACAACACAGCTTTTTAGAAAAGGCTTTGAAAAGTCCTTTGCTTACTCTATCTTTCCATCCGACTTTGTTTATGCTATAAAGTCACGCGCACCCGATGGCAGAAAAGGTATTTTGGTGTTCTCAAATCATTCTGATTCAAATATGATTTCCATTATAAAAGCGGTTATGTTTGGAACAACAGATACAAAAGACAGTTCATACATGAAAAAAGGATTTGCTGGGTACAATATTCCAGTAACATGGGGATTTTTTTACAAATCCACAAAAGGAATACCTGGCTTTGACAACCCTGAATACAAAAGTTTAATAGAATCTATTGCTAAAAAAGGAATGGAAGTTGTCCTGCACACTGCATCACCTGTTGCAAAAGAAAACACACCCGAGCTTATTCAAAAAGCCCTTGAGGCTACATCATATTTGAAACTTGATGACTGGATAGACCACAGCATTTCGGATGGCACCCGCTGTGGAGATTTGAAAAGTGAAGGTGCTATTAAGACAAGTAAAAATTACACATTCGACCTGTTTTTAAAGCACGGCTATAAATACTGCTGGTCATACCTTGATATGAAACTCAGCCATCTTAACATGCTTGAGCCCAGCCAGACAAACAAACATCCTCAAATCTTTTTCAAAAACTACAACTTCGGAGAAGGGGATTCTCTGTACCAGTGGAATTCTGTCAGATATAGAAATTTACTTACAATGCTGACAAAGTCCGAGCTTGAAAAATTTGTTTATGAAAACGGGGTTTGTATTATCCATGACTACTTTGCTCATCCCATGCAAAAAAATAAGTTCTTTATAACAAAAAATAAAAATGTATATATTTCTCCTCAATTTGACTATAGTTTGAGGCTTGTTGCTTATTTTTCTTCCAAAAAACTTCTGTGGGTGCCAACTGTAAAGCAATTTATTGACTATGAGCTTGCCCTCAAAAATGTCATAATTTCTCCAATTGATAAATCAACATTACTTGTTGATAACAAAAACACTTTTGACATAAGAGGTTTTACTTTTATCCTCCCTCAAAACGGGCAGAAAAAAAGGATAATAACAAATCTTGTGCCAGGCATTAATATAATCACACTTCCTATGTAAAATAAAAAAGGTTTCTACCTTTCATTTATGCTTATCAAAAACGGGTAGAAACCTTTTCTTTTTCTTTCCATTCACCTTATGATAATCTATTCTCCAGCTGAAATCACAGCTTCATATTTTTCGATTACCGCCTTTTGTACCATATCACGTGTTTCCTGATTAATTGGGTGCGCAATGTCTTTAAATTCTCCCTCAGGTGTTTTTCTGCTTGGCATTGCAATAAACAACCCATTTTGCCCTTCAATAACCTTAATGTCATGCACAACAAAACAATTATCAAATGTCACAGATACAATCGCCTTCATTCTCCCCTCATTGGTAATCTTTCTAATCCTTACATCTGTCACCTGCATAAAGTCCATCCTCCATGTTAAATTTTTCTGTATTTACTTAATATAATTCTACACTTCTCAATCTTTCCCTTTAATATTTTAGACAAATTTTTCTTCAAATTTGTTGCATTTTATATAAACTTTATAAAATCGCATCCATATTTATAGAAAACTCTATTTCCCTATTTTCCGCATCAAGCTTTTCCAGAATCAAAAGACTTTTGTAGTCTATATCAATGCCCTTTTTATCCTTTGTTGCAATCAAAACACCTACTCCCACAAGTGAAGAGTCAAACTCACCGAGCAGGTCCTTCATACCACGGACAGTCCCTCCACCGCGCATAAAATCATCTATAAACAAAACCTTTGAACCCCTTTTTATAGCCTTTTTAGCCATTGTCATTGTTTCAATCTTGCCGGTTGTCCCGGAGATGTAAGAAATATTTACTGTGGAGCCTTCTGTGAATTTGCTTCCGCTTCGTGCAACAACCAGAGGCTTATTGAAATACTGTGCAACATAGGACGCAAGGGCAATTCCTTTTGCTTCAACAGTTGCAATATAGTCTATTTCCTTTTCTAAAAAAAGCCTCAAAAAAATCCTGGCTGCTTTTTTTATTATCTCAGGAGAAAATACAATGTCATTGATATAAACAAAACCGCCGGATACAATCCTCTCGGGGTTTTGAAGCTCATTTTTTAAAAAATGTAAAAATTCTATTTCATCCTCTTTTTTCATGACTGGAATGTAATAAACGCCGCCCGCAGCACCGCTTATAGTCTCAAGCCTGCCCTGACCGGCTGTAGTAAACACCTTTGAAATAAGATCAATATCCTCACTTAAAGTTGATTTTGCACAATTCAGCTTTTCACAAAAAAAGCTCAAGCTAAAAACTTTCATTGGATTTTGTGTTAATATATTTGTAATATATACAAGCCTTTCGGCTTTCCCCGCTTTTTCCATAGTAAATTGCACCCCTCCACTATTAAAAGCCCAAATGTTGAAAATAATTATATCATAATTATCGAATGATATAAAGAAAAATCATACGAACGTTCGAAAATTTAAAAATATTTTAACAATTGCAACAAAAAAGAAGTATAATATAAAATAGCAGGGGAATTTCAAGACAGTAAAATCTTTGTTTTTGGAGGTAAGTTTCGAAGAATGGATAAGTTCTTTTTGATCGGCATTGGTGGAATATCTATGAGTGCAATAGCGCTCATTCTTAAAAATCAGGGGCATATTGTCGAAGGTTCTGATATGCAAGAGAGCAAAACCACAAGGATGTTGAGAGAAAATGGTATTAATGTTCATATAGGTCATGATGAAAATCACATACAGGGTGATGAAACAGTAATATATACAGCGGCTGTGGCAAAAGACAATCCAGAACTTGTAAAAGCAAGGCGCATGGGGCTTAAAGTTTATGAAAGAGCCGAGTTTCTGGGAATGCTTATGAAAGATTATAAAAACGTCATTGCAGTTGCCGGCACACATGGAAAAACTACAACCACATCAATGATAGGATACATCCTTAAAAAAGCGCTTTTAAACCCCACAATCCTGGTTGGAGCATTTGTGAAGCAGCTTGGCGGAAACTTCTGTATTGGTTCAAACCAGTATATGGTTGCTGAGGCATGCGAATATGTCGACAGCTTTTTAATGTTCAATCCAACCATCGGCGTAATTTTAAATATCGACAACGACCATCTGGACTATTTTAAAGATGTCAACTCAATCATAGAGTCATTCAGGAGGTTTGCAGAAAAAATTCCACCAGATGGTTTTGTGGTTGCAAATCTTGACGATGATAATGTAGTTTTGAGCCTGAAAGATTTAAATCAAAAAGTGATATACTTTTCCACCAAAACAGCCACAGATTTCTGGGCTGACAATATAACTTCCTGCAATGGCTACTATGAATTTGACATTCTCTCTGCGGATTCAAAAATACTTTCACATATTAAACTTAACATTCCAGGTTTTCACAATGTTTACAATAGCCTTGCTGCTTTTGCAGTTTGTTATCTTTTAGGGATTGATCCAGAAATCATAAAAGAAGCTATCTCTGAATTCTGTGGTGCATCACGAAGACTTGAGAAAATGGGTAACCTTGATGGTATTCTTCTTTACGATGACTATGCACATCACCCGACAGAGATTCAGGCAACAATCAGCACTCTGAAAAAATTAACAGAAGGACAGGTTATTGTAATATTCCAGCCGCATACCTTCAGCAGACTTAAAAGTCTTTTGCCAGAATTTGTTAATAGCCTGGCAATGGCTGACAGGGTTATTGTAACAGATGTATATGCCGCAAGGGAAAAGAATGTATACGGTATTTGCTCAAAAGATCTATATGAAAAATTGAAAGAAGCAGGGGTTGAATGTGAGTATATAAGCCAGTTTGAAAAGATAGCCGAGTTTGTTTTAGAAATAGCCCAGAAAGGAGATATTATCGCAACAATCGGTGCAGGTGATGTAAACAGATGTATAGATCTCATACTCCAAAAATCCCCTGTAAAGTCTTAAAGCAAAAAAAGAAGCTGCCTCAGAAAGGTAAATATAAAGCACTTTTTTGAGGCAGCCTTTTATATAAAATATAAAAATAAAAAAGAGCCTATTCTCACAGCATAAGAATAGACTCTAATTTCAGCAGTTGACAAATCAGTTTTTTTGGTTATAATTAAAACGTACAGGGAAAATTGATTTTATCTTCATCTTACAAAGAATGAGATCTTTCTGTGCAACTTTGATAAAAACCTGTTTTTACATAATATTTACCTTTGTGTTTGTTTTACAAAGTATTATTTCAACTGTATTAGTTATAAGATCTGAGTAAGTATAGGTCACACACCTGAATTGTTTGCATTCTCTGTCAACAGGAAACCTGACCACAAATATGTTTGAATAGGTGTTTTCTAAAATACCTTCTACTTCAATCATCTTTTTGCGTCCTTTGTTAGCACGGACAAGAACTTTTTCGCCTTTGAGGGCTTCAATGTCCTTTTTGATTTGCTGAAGGTGCACCCTATCGACCACCTTAACATCACTGCCCCTCTTAAAAATTATTAAATTTTGAAGCTACATTGCTATTTTTCACCATTTTACTACATTTTAAAACATTATTTATTATATCACTATTCTTTTTTTTTGTAAATAGAGGGGGTCAATATTATAGATTGTTTTTTAAAATATGTCAAGAAGGCGATTTGGGAAATTTCTTTGAAAATATCAGCAAATGCAATGTTATATCCGCAATTTTGATTATTTTTCTTATTAATTCTCACCAAAGAGATTTGTTGAAACAGGGCAAGTGCAATCTGGCGATTACCATTGCCAAAACTTAAAGTTTGGTTTATAATTAATAGAGTGAAAATAATAGAGGCGGAGAGATGGCCGAGTGGTCGAAGGCGCACGACTGGAAATCGTGTGTACCCCCAAAAGGGGTACCGAGGGTTCAAATCCCT
This sequence comes from Caldicellulosiruptor morganii, assembly GCF_026810225.1. NCBI lineage: Bacteria > Bacillati > Bacillota > Caldicellulosiruptorales > Caldicellulosiruptoraceae > Caldicellulosiruptor > Caldicellulosiruptor morganii. Next base: position 285,266 of record NZ_CP113865.1, on the reverse strand, counting down.
CTCTCTCCGCCATTAATATTTTTCGGAATTCTCATGTATCTACCACCGAAGGGTATACATTTTCCAGTGCAATTTTTCTAACATTATATACTGGTACAACTTACAACAAAAAGAAGGAGCGCTGTTTCAATCACTCCTTTTCTGTGTCAGAAATAATAAGTAATCATCAATACTTTTGAACATTTCATCCCATTCCATCTGTTTGAACTTAAACCCAGACTCAGCAAGCATATACTTCTTGACTTTGTCAGTTGGAAATTTAAAAAGCTTGAGAGTACTGGAATTGGAAATAAAAGAGTGGGAAATTTGTCACTACACTATTTCTTTACCCCATATTTTTCTATTGCTTCCTCTATCATCATCAAATTCTTTGGCATATCTATCTTCATAACCTGCAATATTTCCTTCGCTTCTTGCTCTATCTTCGCCTTCAGTAAAATCTTCTTCCCTTCTACATCTATTTGCATAAAATTCATCGAATTTATTGCTTCCTTTATTTTCTCACTACTCATATCTTTTCCCTTTTCCCTTAATTTAAATTCCAATGTCTTTTCTAACAAAAATGCCAAAAAACAAAGGGAGTTAAAATAAAATTGTGTCTACTGTATAATAAAAATTAAAGGGGGTCGATTACAATGGAAAAAGATATCATTTTTGAAACAGCTAAAAACATGGCAACCCAAGCAAGTATTAAATACGTATTGCTCTCAAGATGACCCTAATTGCCCAGCTCTTAAAAAGCTTTTAGAACATTTGTTAAACTGCTATTTGGTTATCAGAACGAAAAATCTACCTTGATAAAAACCAGAATGATAAAAATTAGCGGCTTTTATGATCGCATGCTTTCAACCCCAGTAGGTAACCTCGAACTCTCAGTACCACGAACAAGAACCAGTAATTTTCGTCCATCTGTCTTGCCTGAGCCATATAAGAGGGTTGATTTATCTTACACCAATCTACTTTTGTCTTTGGTTGTAAATAGGCTTTCTCTGAAAGTTTGCTAATTCAACCCCTTAAAAGTCTTAACTTACCTTACTCAAAAGAGGAAATAATTAAAATTAAAAATGACCTTAAAAGTAAGCTTCAGCTTTTCAAACAAAGAGAACTACCTGAAAATGCATTTGCTTTTTTCAATTGATGGCTACCATTGTGAAATCAGGGTGAGCTTAAAAGTTAAACAGGCTACCTCCTATGTTGTTTCTTTTCATCGATTTAGAAGGTAAAAAAGATATCTTTGGGATTTACACCTTCTTTGGCAAAGAAAACAAAGCTGACAGGAATGAAAGTTTTCGAAGATTTAATCTCAAGGGGACTAAAAAAAGTTTTAATAATTGTAAGCGATGACTTCCCTGGTATCATAGATGCAGTTAAAATCGCTTATCCTTATACCGACCTTGAATTTGCTTTTGTCCACCTACAACGTAACGTAAAACAACATATGACAAAAGAAGATAGCTCAAAATTCAATAAAGAATTAGAAAAAATAAGATTATCTTCTTCTGATATTGATAAAGCTGTTTCTGCTTTTAACCAACTTTGCAATGAATACACACCTAAAATATCCTCGCTTTTTAAAAGGACTTTTAGATAAAGCTGAATATTACTTTGCTCATATAAAATATCCTGAGGAAATTAGAAAGCATATTTACGCTACTTGTGCAGTTTGATGGCATAAATAGCATAATTAAAAAAAAGAATAAAATTGGGCGGATATTTTTAATCAACAGAAATTCTTGAAAAATTTGCTTTCAAAGAGAGAACTTTAAGCGAGGTAAATGGAAAAATGGGGCACCTCTTATTAAACACCATACTTACGAAATCTTACAACTTTTCAATTTACGCTATGAATTGGATACACAAAATTCTTGATAAGTCTCCTCCTCTGAGTTTTTGGCCGTACTCCAAATATAATTTCATATTCTGTTATTCCCGGGATGTCTTCCAAACAAATATTTATAGGAAAATTTCCACTTTGAGCATATGACAATAATAGCGGTTAGCAGAAGTAAAAATATTGCAATCATAGTATTCTGCGCTCTTTCTCTTCTGGCAGCAGCAAAGTATAATGTGTTTGAAGGGTCTTCCCCTCCTCCAATCATCATCTTTTCAGGTGCTTCTCTAATCAATCTACTTCTTTCTTCTATCGCGTTTAAAATTTGAGCTGGTTTTTTATTCAATGTATCTTTTATTATACCAAAATCCCATATATAATTTTCGTAACCTTTTACACCGGCACACCACCAATTTCCATCACCTGATACAGCGTACAAATTCATCTCTTCAATATTGACAATTTTTACATCACTCTCAATGCCCTGCTGTGCCAGATATTTTTCCAAATTATTTACTGCCCTGCCCAGCGAATCATTACCAAACACTCCATCATTCACTACATAATTATTCGTTTCATCATTCCATTCGATAAGAAGGTATCCAACAGGTATATTATCGTAATATATAATTCTTGCCCAGCCATTGTCTACAAATTCAGTGTTAAAAACATCTTTCCAGGAGTTAAATCTCAAATTTTTAACTTTCTCTTTTACCTCATCTCTTATAACATGATATGGACGCCCATTTTCAGCTATCTTAACTACAGTTGGAATATGAAATACCCTGCAATATTCATACTCTTTGCTCAACTTAAATTTTTCAATGTCATACGGTCCATTGATATTTGTTACTTCATTTAACGATTGCAGCGTAGGTGAATCTTTTTCTCCATTTTTCACAAAACAACTAACAAATAACTTGAGCCACTCTTCTGCCGAAACCTGCCTTCTAAGTACATTTGTTTCATCATTGTGTTTGACTGAAAAGTCTGCTCTGGCAGAGGAAAATGTCGTAATGAAAAGCAATAAAAAGGTCATTGCAAAACCAATATATACCTTATTCTTTTTCATTCTAATTCCCCCCTGTTAAATCATTATGGTCTAAATACTCTTATCGCATCTATGTAATCCTTGTAATTGTCGTTATCCCTCAACTCAGAATCAGCAATACTAATTACTTTACCTTCAGCTGGATCCATAACCATTATAAAATTTTGTAGATATCCATTTGAGTCAAAATATTGCCATATACCATTTAAAACAACAAAATGATTTTGATTTACTGTTGCTGTAATTTTTAATCCTATTGGACTTCTATAATTCACAATTTGCTGTCCAATTTGCCCATATGAAATTACAGAACCACTTACTGGTATCATGCGTGAAGAACCAACACCATAATAGCTAAGGGCTCTTTGTATATCATAAAGAGATGCACCTTTATTCACATAGCTTCCCTAAATATATTTCACTATATCCCACTGTGTTGCCTCTCGCCCAAAACCTAAATAGTTTTTGCAATAGTACAATATCGACTCGCTCCCTGCTGCCCAGCACCACTTTGAGTATGCCTGCATTACATTTTTAACCGGAAGTTCAACATAAGTAACTATATTTTCTGCAAATACATCATTAAGGTTCAGCAAGAATAATGTAAAAATAAAATAGCACTAATCACTATTCTTTTGTGTCTTTCCTTTTTTAGTAATTTTCTGTTCATATCTCCTCACCCTTTCTTTTTTAATTATATTTCATTTAAAAACCTTTAATTATAATTTATAACTGCTGTTTTAAATTTCAATTCACAATATTGTTTTTTTTTTAATTTTTTGCACTAAATTTTGCATTATTTTGTTTTTTGTCAAAGACAAAAATTTGCCCTGAATTACTTGTTATTTTTTAAATTAATCTAATAGTTACATTTTTAACTTTAATTACACTCCAGTAAAACAAACATAAATCCGAAGAGAAAAAACTTAAATGACAGTTGTAAATGGATTCAAAGTCTCTTTTATTTACATAAAAACCTCTCACAAAGAATGGTCAAGTCCAAATTTTTGTGTAAAATCCCTCTGGTTAGAATATGGACCTTCTTTATCAGCACCGTTCAATTCATTATACTGCCTACGACCATTGCGTGAAAGATATACTACTGTCCTTGACACCAATGATCTCCAACAGTTATTAAAAACTCACGGTGGTAATAAAGGTTATTTCATTGAAACAACCTTGTCCTTCACTTTTTCCATAATTCCTTTTTGCCTCTCGAAATACTCTGTCAATATTCTTAATACTTCCTCCCTGAAGCCCATTTCTCATCCTGCTCCATTAACAAAGCTCCTATTAAACGAATACCAGACTCTCGGTTTGGAAATATTCTTATAACTCTTTCACGACGACGAATTTCTTCATTTAGACGTTCTAACATATTAGTAGTACGAAGTTTCCTTCGATAAGGCTCAGGAAGTTCTAAAACTGCTATTGCGTCTTCAAATCCTTCTTCTAAAATCTCCATTGCTTTTGGAGCGGTATCTTTATATTCATCTAATACTTGATTTAATAGCATTCTTGCTGCTGAGGGATCTGGTGTTTCAAATATGGCTCTTAGTTTGGCATGTAATTCTCTTTGTAAAGCCTTTGAAGACTTATCAAGGATATTTCTCATAAAATGTGTTTGGCACCTTTGCCACGTAGCTCCCTGGAAGTGCCGACAAATAGCTTGTACAAGGCTACTTATGATGATCCGAAACTACTAAATCAACTCCATGGAGCCCTCTTTGCTTCAGCCATGAAAAAAATTCACCCCAGCTTTCTTCTGATTCACTGTCTCCTATCATAAGACCTAATACTTCTCTATAGCCATCTTCATTTATGCCTACAGCAATTAATACGCTGCGTTGACAAACACGTCCCTCTTCTCTTACTTTTATCACTATTGCATCAACTATAACAAAGGGAAAGCTTTTTTCTTTTAAAGATCTTGAATTCCACGCTGTAATAATAGGATCGAGATTTTTACAAAGCTCGGAAATTGTAGATTTTGAAAATTCAGTCCCACAAAGTTCATAAGTGATTTCTTCGATTTTCCGGGTAGATACTCCATTTACCACCATCTCCATCAGTGCTAACAAAAGGGCCTGCTCACTTCTCTGGTAACCAGCAAAAAGATCAGTGCTAAATTTACCATTACGGAGTCTTGGAACTCTTAAAGTAAGAGTCCCTACCCTGGTAATTAAACTTCTTGAATAATAACCATTTCGATAATCCTGTCTTTCTTCTGTCCTTTTATAAGGTTCAGCTTTAACTTGTTCAGTAGCTTGAGCTGCTAAAATTTGATTAAGTACAGATTCTAATAATTTAGCTAACTTTTCATCTTTTGTTCCTTTTACAAAAAGATAATGCAAAATTTCAGAGTCTATGGTAATATTGTATTGAGCCATTTCCTATCCCTCCAGTTAGATTTTTGTTCTGTTTCTATTTCTATTCTAACCATAGGGTGGGAAATGGCTCAATCCTTTACACAATTACATAGACTTAACTCCCGACTTTGGGATTCAGAATGAAAAGTTAATTGTAGAAAAATACTATAAAAAGCGTAACAAATGCTTGTTTTCTACTACCATATCAATCAAGAACCTTTTTGATTTTTCAGCTCTTCCAAAACTTTATTCGGATTCACTCCGAATCTCTCAAGTGAAGCAAGAATCCCCAGACACACTGTAATATGAGCAAAAACCCTTTCGGCTAACTTTTTCCCTCTCTCAACTGTAGAAAATTCTATGTAGTTTTGCAATTCGCTCTCCACATCCTCTTTAGAAGAGATGAACATTTCTTTTAGCTCATCAAAAGACCTTGCAACAGGCCCAAGCTTAATATAAGTCCTTTGTGAACTCTTAGTAGCAGTCCACTTTAGATACAAAATAATAACAGCAATGCCCCCTACGAACCCGGTTATAAAAATAAATGTGTTATACAAATCATCACTCCCCTTCAAACTTGATTATACCACATCAAACAATCTGTTATTTTATACGAATTACAAATTGTTTAAAGAATAACTACATTTTATTAAACTCACCTCCTCTCTTCTATGTTATTTTAAATTTTTGCAGGAATTTTAATACATTCTGACAGGAACTGTGCTGCGCCCGTTTAAAACAAACCTGTCATGCTGCCAAATGGACTTGAATAAGAAAGGCAAATCGTAGAACTTTCTTTGAAGATGAGGTTTTTGTTTGTAATGGTGCAGACAGAACGGTTTTGTTGAAGATTCATTGTATTCTATAAGCCATTCATCACAGATAGTTCTCACTCTCACAACCCAGGGTGTAACCTCATACACTCTAAATCCGTACTTCTGAGCCAGCCTTGTTGCTTCTTCGAACAACCAGTTCTGGCTCAAAAAATCACATCCTTTCTTTTGATATTTTATTTTCAATCTTCTAAAAACTTTTTACTTTTTTCCTTTTAGCACTCTGCCCTCCTTTCAAATCACTATCTGTTTTTTATACTGCAAAAAGTAGCCAATTTTTTATTATATGCAAAACGGTATTATAAAAAAGTTCAAATTTTATGCGAAGTTATTAAACAAGAATTGGCTTGAAATTGAAACAGGGTAATTTAAAATAGTATAATATCCTGTTAGTAACTCACTTTTCAAACGTCCAAACCATCTTTGTCAAAATAAACAGCAAAGGAGACAATGTAAGATATGAGTGAAAAAATAAAGATTTACAGATTGTGCTTCGAAAGTCTAAAAGTTTACCGGAACCTTCTTGAGGATAGGGTGCTTAAAAGTCTGTACAATCTTATTTGCCACATTGACGACCAAAATCAGGATTTTAAAAAAGTTTTAAACCTGTACAGTACATTTTACTATAATCTTTTAGAAGCGGGCAAAGGATGCAGTCTGAAAGAATACATTATCGAAAAGATTTTGTTTGGTGAAAATACTTTTGCAAAATTAGCATCAAATGCTATCGGTAAATCAATGATAGACCAGTTTATCGAAAAAGCTGCAAGCTGCGATTTGGACTGTCTTGAGTTCATCTAAAATTTTTCTGCAAAAGAAATAGAAGATTATCTAAAAGAATCTTCTGCTATACCCGATTTTTTAGCCGAAAGTTTTCTGGATGTCAAAGGTACAAATACTATGCCGCAAAATGCCAATGATAATTTTATAAAAATCATCATTGAAAAGTTTTTGAATGTATCCCCCTGGAGCAGTTTAATTGAAGATCTTATAGAATTTTACAAACAAAATGGTTATGGGATTTTTGCAAGATACAAAGGCTTTTCATGGGATGGTGAAAAGCTTATCGGCATTGAGAATTTAGATCCAGTAAGACTTGATGATCTTGTAAACATTGAAAGGCAGAAAAAGATTGTTGTCGAAAACACTCTGGCATTTTTAAGAGGTCAGAGAGTCAACAATATTCTGCTATATGGCAGCAGAGGAAGTGGTAAATCTTCAACTGTTAAGGCAATTTTAAATGAATTTTATCATATGGGTTTAAGAATGGTTGAAGTTTTTAAAGACCAGCTTTATACCTTCCCGGAGTTAATAAGAATATTAAGAGATGTGCCACTTAAGTTTATAGCCTTTGTAGATGATCTGTCTTTTGAAGACATAGAAGAAAACTACACCAAACTGAAAGCCATTTTGGAAGGATCTTTGGAAGTAATGCCCCAGAATGTTGTAATATATGCAACATCAAACAGAAGACATTTTGTAAAAGAAAAATTTGATGACAGAAACACCTTTTATAGCGATGAAGTGCACTTTAAAGACACCCTGGAAGAAAAACTTTCTCTTGCTGACAGGTTCGGAATAATAGTAACATATACCTCTCCAACCCAGCAGGAATACCTTGCAATTGTTGAGGAAATTGCAAAGAAAAGGGGAATTGAAATTACAGAAGAGCTTTACAGGCTTGCCCTGCAGTGGGAGATGAACTACAACGGCCGCTCAGCAAGAACAGCCAAGCAGTTTGTTGACTGGTACGAAATGCAGATTAAAATGGAAAAGGGCTAAGGCATTGGCAGATTTGCACTTGGCCCTTCTGTAAAGTCCATTGTAACAGTGTCTGTTTAAATAGATCAATAACGCTGCTTTGAGTAAGTTTTCATTTTCGATTGCATCTATATTTTTTTTAATAGAATTGTAAAGCTCCCTTGCTTTGTAGTAATCATCTTCGACATTCTTAAAATCCAAATTTTTATATAGTAAACTACTTCATCCGGATAATATTTAATTACAGTGTAAAGGTTTATGAGTTTAAGATTAATATCAGAAACAATGGCATTCTTTAAAATTTCTCTATTATAAAGCTCTATCAAAAGTGCTCTGCCACTTAAGAAAAGTTCAAAATATGTGGAAAAATGGCTTGGTAGCTTTTCAAGTAAACTCTTTATTATCTGCCTTTTCCCACCCGCCTATTTCACTATAGCAACAACTTTTTGGCGAAAAAAAGTAATTTGAGCCCTCATTGCAGAACCATGCTCCAGATTTAAAATTAACTTTTGGTTTAATTATGGCATACATTTGTTCAATGTACAAGGTTTAATATTTTATTTGTTCTGCAAATTTTCATTAATATTAATCTTGTAAATATTTTCATTACAATGCAAAAAAATCTTGCTGAATTTCTCAGATACATTATTAATATCTATTTGTTTTGAACAAAACAACTCTCTTTCTATGTCATCCTTATTTATACTTGAAAAATCAAAATTTGAAAAGAAGCTGCAAAAGTTATCACTGATATCCAACAAAATCCATATTGGTAAATCTGATGGATATTTTTTCTCATATTTTTTATGCAAAGCTTTACAAATTGCTTTTACAAGCCAATCCTTTAAATTGTTGTTCGCCTCATTCAATATAAAAGAAGGTAACAACAATTTAACTTCTCCTGTCCCTTTAGAATTTGTACTTTCCTTCAATTCTATTTTAACACAATTATTACATATTCCGTTTAAACAATCTCCTATATCGTTTAATATTAAATTCAATTCTTCTAAATTCATATGCTTTATATTAGGATTTTTGAAAAATTTGCAAAATTTTTCTAACATTTCTTTATATCTCTTTTTTATTTCTTTACAGTCTTGAAGGTCTGCAACTTTACAGCTCGTAAAATCAATTTTTAAAATTTTACCAGAAGGAATATATCCTTTTAACTTTTTATTAAAACCTCTCATTGAATTGTAAAAACTATAATTCTCCAATTCCAACAAAGTTGCTTCAATATAAGCAATTTTCTCCCCGTTCTCATAGACAATAAAATCAGGCGGATCATTCTCACAAATTTCCAACTTATAACTTGTTCTTTTTTCAAACACGTTTTTTAAAAAATTTTCTCTTTCAGTTATCTGCCTTCCCAAACTAAACACCTCTCAGAATTAATATTTCATTTATCCAGAACTAACTCCCACCCCCTCATCAGCCAATCTTTTCTTTGCTCATTATTCAAAACCTCTTTTGGCAGCTCCTCTAATTTAACTTATCCGATATGTACCCAATACCTTTCAAATCTCATGACATACAGCCTTCTATTGAAATTTTTAGCTTATCCTATCAGCCTTTTTATCTCATTCAAAATTAACTTTTCTCGTTTATTTATAAATTTTTCAAAGTTCTCTTTAATCTCCGAAGGTGTCAGATTATCAGTAGTGTTTTTTAACAATAAATACATTTCTTCATCAATAAAATGACCCTTTAATATCTCTTTCACTTTTTGCTCTGCTTCTTGATCCGATAGATTTTTTGATTTTTCAATTTCAATCATCTTCCTTATATAATCACCTGGACTGCGACGGGATATGCTTCTGTTAGTATTTTCAAAAATCAATGTCCTGTTCATAACCGAGTCAACATCAACCTCCACACCTTTTGCTTTCAAAAAGCTCACTGGAAAAATATGATGGTCATCAAGCTGGTTAAAAGCAATGCTCTCAGGATAATAAAAATCCTTTGCTCCGTTTTTAAATAAAAGATTGAAAATCCCGATATATTTTGAACTTCCCTTTCTCCTAACTTCTTTTAAAGTATACACATTACTCTCCAATTGATTTCTTAACTTTTCTACAACCTCAGGTATTAAATTATTATTGTCAAACCATGCACATACTTCTTTGAAGTCTTTTGCCATAGCAGTTTCGGTAGAACCTGAATATCGTTCTGAAAAGACTGCACTCCAGTACCATTTTTCAATTTTATCTGTGTCAGGATGATCAAACTTTAAGAAGAAAGCAATCATCATTGTAACAATAGGATAATATGGTAACCACTTTTCAAAATCTACTATTCCAAAGTTATTTATCTGCAGCAAATACGGTAATACCTTGTTTTCTGCAATATCAACCACTTTGACCCAACTCTGGTCTGAAAGAATGTTATTATCTATCCTAAGCATCTCTCGCGAACTGATGTTTTTGTCAGCCGCTAATGCAAGAGCTTGAATAAATGAATATGGGACTGTGGTGTTGTCCATTCTTCCTGCAAGTTTTTTAATATTAACACTATTTTCAAATACTTCTTCCCACTTTTCTCGAAGTCTTATGAACTTGTAAAATCTTGCTACAAGAAGATCATAAATGGAAAGTTTTACACCACTTCTATTGATTTTTTCAAACAGTGCAGCAATTTCATCTGGTCTGCTATTGTATGATATACCAAGCGATAGAGTAAAAATGTTATATTTTATCATGTTATCAAGATAAACAAATATTTTATTTGCTTCATTGTCTTTAAATAATAATTTATACTCTCCAAACCATAATCTATAGAACTCCGGAATATCTTTAAACACTGTCAATGGCAATATTTTTTTCGCCTTTAAAACTTCAAGATTATATTCTCCACTTTGATTAACAATCTCCTTGAACTCTCTCCATTTTTTTGACCAGCTGAATACTGCACCTTCAATGTTATCTTCAGCAAGTTTTTCTAAATCAATAAAGAATGCATAAGGGTTTTCAGAATTACGTAGAGGAATATCAGGACTATATATAGCATAAAATAAAGATGTAAGTCTTTGTTGTCCATCTAAAATTAATATCCTGGGTTGTTCACATATTTGGGGATTTACTTTCTCTGCCCCTTCTACAAAAATCACCTTAAAAGGAACACTTTGAGGATTTGTTTCTAAAATCAAAAAAGTTCCTATAAACATACCTTGAAAAAGTGATTTTATAAGCTCTTCAATGTCATATCTTGTCCAAACAAAATTTCTTTGAAAATCGGGTAGCATACATTCACCATTATAAGCCTTTTTAACTAAGTCCAATAAGTTCATCTGTCCTTGCTGGAGATTCACCGCAAATCACCCCTAAAAATAAAACAAATTAAATTCTACCTAGCTTTTACAAACTTGAAAGCATAAATATCAAATTAGAGAATTGTATTGACCATCTAAATTTTTGAAATTTCTTGTGTTTTACATAAACAATTTATATTAAGCTGCAATACCATAAATCTTTTCTGCATGTTCTACAACTTCCTCAACAATACGTTCTATTTTTTTATATGAAACATTACTTAGATTAAGCTCAGACCTGATAAGCATTGTTTTTATTGTCTTTTTTATCTTGGCTTTGATATTGTCTTTTTTATTCCAGTCCACTATATTCACATAATAACCCAATTCTTTAACTATCTGCTTTGCAATTCTTTTGATCTCTTTTGAGTTGGCAAAGATTTTACCTTCCTTGCTTAAAAGATCGTAGAATGCAAGCTCTTCCTCCGAAAGATCTAATTCCATGCCACTTTCAACAGCTTTTTTAAAATCTTTAGCAATTTCAATTAAGAGGTCAATTATTTCTGCAGCAGTTATTAACTTTTTATTGTATCTTTCAATAACACTATTTAGTATTTCATAAAATGCACGATATCTAAAAGGATTTTTCTTATACCTATAAGTGATCTTATCTTTCAGTAATTTAGCAAGTAACTGGGCGGCATAATTTTTATATTGCATATTTTTAAATTGTACCAGAAAGTCCTCATCTAATATAGAAATTTCAGGCTTTTCTTTTTCCATCAGAGTAAATATATCTACTGGTTCCTCCGCTGAAATGCTTTTTGAAATTAACTGACTCATTTCATATTCAAGATCCCTAGAGACTTCCTTAATGCTTGCCGTTTGATATTTAACGATCATTTTCTTTATCATCTCAAAAAATTTTATGTCATCCTTAATCTTATACGCTTCAGGATGTGGACTTGCAAGAGCATAAAGTTTTTTCAATGCTACAAAGTTTTTAATAAACATCTTCTCAGTTTCTTTGTCTTTAGTCACTCTTTCATAACAAATAACAGTAAGTTTTGAAAGTTCTTCTGAAGAAAGTTTATTCCAATTTTTAAAATCAATACCGTGAAATATAGAACATACAATATCATGCTTCTCTTTGAGTTGATTAATAATTATTGTTATATCAGAAAGTATTTCATCTACTCTTTCAAATGCATAAATACCAAGAGATTTTCTCAAATTGTCTGCAATCCCGATGTAGTCTACAATTAGCCCACCGGGCTTATCTTTAAAAACCCTATTTACTCGAGCAATTGCCTGCATAAGAGAGTACCCTTTCATTGGTTTATCAAAATAAATTGTATGTAAACATGGAACATCAAAACCAGTAAGCCACATATCCACTACTATAGCTAAGACGGGATCTTTGCCGGGATTCTTGAAATTATTGGCCACCTCTTCAAGCTCAATATTATTTCTTATATGAGGATGATATTCCTCAGGATCTTTTTGTTTGTTGCCTGACATAACCAAAACTGTTGAAGGTGAATTAGGTTGTTTTATAATTTCATTGTACAACTTCACAGCAACTCTTCTTGAGATTGCAACAACAAGACCTTTACCTTCAATTTCATTTCTCCTTTTGTTAAAATGATCAACAATATCTTTTGCTACCTTCTTTATTCTTTCCTCTGCAAGCATTATCTCTTCAAGTTTGGCAAACTTTCTTTTAATATTTTCTTTAACCTCCGGGTCTCTGATTACATCTTCCGTAATTTCCTCAAACTCTTCATCAATTACTTCATTCATCAAATGCAATTCTGCAAGTCTTGCTTCATAATATATAGGGACAACTACATTGTGCCGTCTTGCCTTATCCATTGAATAAATGCTTACAGGTTCTCCAAAGACTAAGTATGTATCCCTATCCTCAAATTCGATAGGCGTAGCAGTAAATCCCATAAACGAGGCATTTGGAATTGCTTTTCTCAAATTCATAGCCAATTCCCTATATTGGCTTCTGTGTGCTTCATCAGCAATTACAACTACATTTTTTCTATCAGTCAAAAATGGGTATTCTTCATTATTTTTTCTGCCAAACTTTTGTATAGTAGTGAAGATAATTCCTCCTGCAATAGTCTTTATTGTCTCTTGTAAATCATTTATACTTTCAGCTTGTTTTGCGATAGGCATATGTGAAAAGATTTTATAAAGCTGATCATCAAGTTCATTTCGATCTGTAACAAATAAAATAATTGGATTTTGGAGTTCTTTTGATTTCAAAGCCTTACGAGCATAAAAATACATAGTGAGCGACTTTCCTGATCCCTGAGTATGCCAAATAACCCCTACTCTTCTTTCTTCAGGTTTGTTTCCTTTTGTGACACATTCTATTGTTTTCCTAATCGCTTTTCTTACCGCATAAAATTGATGGAACATAGCTATTTTTTTTGTAAAACTTTCACCAGATTTTTCATAGAAGATAAAATCTTCAATATACTCTAATAACCTTTCCTTTTGCATCAATCCTTTTATAAAAACTTCAAGGCTTGTATACCTTGCTTTTGTCTTTTTATGAATAAAAGAGAGGGAAATACCTTCTTCACTGCTTAAAACTTCAAGATCGTTATCATCGTCTATCCCTTCCCAAACAAAAAATCGTTCCCAATCACTCATAGGAGAACCATATTTAGTCTCCATACCATCACTTGCGACAACGAATTGAGCGTAGATATATAGTTGTGGAATATCTTTCATCTTTTCTTTGTGGTCATAAAAAGCGTCCTTTGCAGTTTCATTTGCGTTAAAGCTTTTGAATTCAAACACTGCTATAGGTAGGCCATTTGTAAAAATTACCAAATCCGGTCTTCTGGTTAAATTTTTCTGGTATTGATACTCTACTGTAAATTGATTGGCAGCCAGAAATTCATTATTTTCTGGTCTTTCAAAATCAATAACCTTTGCAATTTTTGTTTTTTCTTCTCTTCCATCTTTGATATTAATTTTAACTCCGTGAACCAGCATTTCATAGAAAAGTTTGCTTTTTATGATAAAATCTGGATGTTCAAGCTCTATTACTTTTTTATAAACTTCGTTTGCTTGCTTATCATCAAGCCATGGATTTATTTTTTTAATTGCCCGAACAAACCTGTTTTTCAAAACCACTTCTCTGTATGAGTCTCTTTCTCCAGATTCAGGACTTAAAGCTGAACCTTCAATATAAAGATAACCTATCTCCCTTAACCAATTTATAGCCGATTGTTCAACAAGATAATCCTCCGTAAGCCTGGCTTCCATGGCTATATCTCCTCCACTCTCAATTTTCCAAATACAAGTAAAGGTAACAGGGTATCCCTTACCTTTTTTAAGGTCATTATTTGTTTTTGGTTAAGAATTATCTTTTTAAATAGTGGCTCAATGAGATTATTAAACTTTTCTAAAACAGCTTGGGGAGGAATTAGAATAAATTTGTTTTTCTTGAAGTTTCGGATATCAAAGTGAAGAATGCTTGTTCCAGTGTGGAAAGTGGCTGTTTCTTCCCTTGTAAAATATAGATGGAGATACAAATAATATTTATAAAAATACTTAGTCGGCATTATTCTTACAATATCCATCGAATAAACCCCTTTGTCTAACTCATAGTCCGGCGGAAAAAAAACAATTCCTGGACTCCCCAGCAATCTTTCATCTTTTGTCTGCTCTGTATTAGGAATAATTAAATCTCCTTCTTTTATAAAGTGATGCTCTTTTATTCTATTGCTTTTTATCCAAGCATAAACAGGCTTAAATCCTCCGCCTTCAACAGCATTGTTAAGTGTGATAAAAATATAACTTCCCTCTACAGGTTCTTCTAACTTTTCCTTTCCAGTATAAGAAAGACCATTTCTGATTTCTGCTATTTTCCCTATTGCTTTAACGTCCCACCCTTTAGGAATCTCTCTCCCCAACTCCTCATTAAAAACAAGCTCTTCACCTTTAAATGGTTCAAAATCAACAAACCAGCTTTTAAAAATAGCCATTGCAGTTTTTTCTAAGATTTCATTTTGTTTTTTCTTGTTTTCTATAAGGTCATCAAACCATGATAAAATAGAAGCAATGCGTGATTGTTCAGAAAGTTCAAGTTTGGGAACTTTTATTGAATTTATAAATTTTTTGTTAATTCCGCCCTGTGCACTACCACTAATAGTATTTTGAATTAAGGTTTGTCCAACTTCCGAAAATAAGTAATAATAGAGAAACCTAGGATTATATTTGTTCTGATCCGTCTTTATCAAAAAAATATGCTCATTAACCATAGCCTTTCCTTCAGGCACATCTTTAACAAAAGCTAATTTTCCAATGGTTGCACCATCTTTTACAAGTAAAATATCAAATTTTTCGATTTTTCCTTTTTTTGATTTTTCGTAAAATTCTTTGTCAAATCGGAGACAATTCTCTAAAATCAATTCACCATCCCATGAAATATTTTCACCGCCAATGCTTAAAATTCCATTAGGATTATGGTTCAACTTACCACCTTTGGGTCTATTTCCACTCTCTAAACTTTTAATTACCCTTTCAAGATTTTCAACTTCCCAATTATTAGGAATCTCTCCTATCTCAGTTTCTTTAAACTCTGTCTCCCATCTAAACTTAACCATTTTATAACCTCCACCCTAAAGCATCAAAAACTTCTTTAATCTTTTGTGTTAACTCTTCTTCTTCCCTAAATAGCCTTGACAGTTCCTCAGAGTAGGTTTTCATTTTCTCTTCAAATGATTCATCTTCCTCATCAACTTTAATTCCAACATATCTTCCAGGAGTCAACACATAATTATTTCTTGCTATCTCCTCCAAAGTAGCAACCTTTGCAAAACCAACTTCATTTATTTTTTCCTCATCTTCTCCTCTTTCAAACATTTTGAACTTTTGAGCAATCTTTTCTATATGTTCATCGGTAAAAACCACTTGTCGTCTTGAAATAGGCTTAAACATTTTCTTAGCATAAACAAAAAGGACTTTCCCTTTCATGTGTTCCGGCTTACCATTTATTAAAAACCACAAAGAGACCGGTAAGCTTACGTTATAAAAAAGCTTTGGTGGACAAGCCACAATCCCATACACAAGATCATCTTCAATAATTTTCCTTCTTATCTCACCTTCTTGATTCCCACCTGATAAAGCTCCATTTGCCATAACAAATCCTGCTTTTCCATTTTGTGCCAGGTGGTAAATATAATGTTGTATCCAAGCAAAATTCCCATTGTTTTCTGGTGGTATGCCATACTTAAATCTTGGATCATCTGACTTAACTCTATCTGCTCCCCAGCCACTGTCATTAAACGGTGGATTAGAAACCACATAATCTGCTCTCAAGTCAAAAAACTTATCATCATGATAAGAATCACCTATCTTTATATCTCCTTCTACTCCTCTTAAGGCAAGATTCATCTTGCAAATTTGCCATGGCATTGGTTTTGATTCTTGTCCATAAATAGCCAACGCATTTTTATCTCTACCTTCTCTTTCCATCTTCTCTATTGCCGATATGAAAAATCCACCGCTACCACAACAAGGATCAAAAATTCTACCACCTTTCACATCTAGAATTTCAACAATAAGTCTTGTCAAAGACCTGGGAGTATAAAATTCTCCTCCCTTTTTGCCTTCTGCTTCTGCAAATTTACCAAGAAAGTATTCGTATATTCTTCCAAATATATCTTTTGCCTTATGTCCATTGCCAAAGTCAATATTAGTAAAAAGATTAATCAGATAGGCAAAATCGTGATGGTCAAGATTTATTCTGGTAAAAATCTTTGGTATAACATCTTTCAGTTGTCTGGGATATTCCCTCTCCAGAATTTCAATAGCATTATCTAAAATCTCACCTATATTTGGCTGATTTGCATTATCAACAAAGTATTCCCACCTTGCTTCCTCAGGAACATATAAAACACCATCTGAAAGATAATAATCTCTATCTTCTAAAGCTTCTTTTCTTAAACTGTCATAAGGAATATAAGATTCACTAACTTTATCTGCAAAATCTCTTTCTAATTCTCTTCTCTTTTCATCAAAGGCAAAAGAGAGATATCTAAGAAAAATCAACCCAAGAACAACATACTTATATTCATGAACTTCCACTTTTTTCTCAGTTTATCAGCTGCCTTCCACAGTTTGTCTTCAAAGATTATGTCTTTTTCTCCCATAGCTATACCTCCCATTCTGTTTTTCTGTCTAGTTTTATTCTAACTATTTTCCATTTGACATTTTAACTTTTCAGCTGCAAATTGTTCTAATAAATTATCCGGAACTCTGCACTTTGTATTATTTAACCTTTTTTGGAACTCTCTTACATCTTCATCACATATGTAGTTTTTTAAATAAGCATCTTTTATCAAATCTATTATACCAAAAACATCATTTAACTGGATGTATTTTCTAACATATTTAAACGCTTTTTTGTCATCACATAATGCTCTTGTCCCTAAGTTTTTTGCTTTTACAAAACATGACAGTTCAGCATCACTAATTTTTTTCTTATGTGGTGGAACTTTTGCCATTTCTAATAAATCATTAATTGTTAACTTTACATGATGAATTTTATTTTTTCTCTTTAAAGTTTCATAAAATTTTTTAGTATCTTCATGAGCTTTATCTATTTCTTGTAGTACGTATATAGTAGCTAATAAATTATAGTTTAAATAATCAAGGATACATTCACATGAAGCGTTCTTGATATTTATAAACGTGCTGGTATCTATTACCGCGTTCATCATTCAAACCTCCATATAAATATCCCATAATTCAAATAATGTTTTGCCATCATCAAATCCAATCATTAACGATTCCATTGCTTTGCCAAATGATATATAGTTTCCCTGATAAGCAGATCTAACTAACTCAAGATACTCTAATGAAATACCTTTTTCAATCAAATCCTCAAATTTATTTTTTATTCGCTTGCTTAGTTCTATTTTTTCAGGATCAACTTTTTGTATGTTTCTTTTTATTACCTTTAACTTACTTAACAATGTCTCCTTGGTCTTTGAACTAATACATTTATTTTCCTCTAATCGATATATAACTACTTGAGGATTAACTTTATATTTTTCGGAAAGAAAAACAACCATGTTAATCATCTGATCAATGGTAGTATTCATAAAATTAAACTTGTATTTCTCTAATGCAGTATCAGGCAATAAAAAATGTCTTGCAAAATAATTGGCTCTTATTTCTAATAATGAGTTGTTTTTATTTATATACGAAACATCCTGTCCCACATTTGAATCAAATAATACATGGCAATACTCGTGTGCCAACGAAAAAATTTGCCTGTAAACATCTTCACAATAATTAATCAATACACAGTGACCTGCATATGGATGATTTATATAAACACCTGATATGTTTGAATCATCTAGTTTTTTCCTAAATATATGAATATTCTGCTGTCTTAAAAGATTATATATATCAGATATCTCATCTTCTATACCTAATCTCTTCCTTTCTGCATATGCAGCAATAATCCCTTGTTCCTTGTAACTTTTAGTCGAAGAAAAATATTGAGAATAATCTTCAGGATTCACTTTTTTTCTTCCTATTATTTCTTCTAAGTTTTTCTTTTCTTCACACAATCTTACGAATTGCTGAATTGCAATTCTATCATTTTTATTTAGGGTACCATTTTGTCTAAATAATTTTCTTATCTGTAATTCTACAGCACTATATTCCTCAGAAACAAAGTATCTAAAATCTCTTCCCAATATTTGTGAAATTATAACAATTACATCACCGTCAATTTCGTTAATGTCTCCATTTTCAATTTTATCATACTCAGTAACTGAATAACCTAAAGCCTTAGCAATTTCTTCCTTTTCTATTAACATGTTTTCTCTTGCTTGCCTAATTTTTTTACCCAAAAGTTTAAAATCAAAACTCATCATTATATCTCTCCCATTAACTTTTATTTATATTTTGTTATGCTTTTACAGGTATCAAATATTTTCTTTGACACAAGACTCTAGTCTCTCATAATCAAATTTTTTGATTAACAGTGTTAGCTTATGAAACTCTCTAATTTATTCTATTAAAGGAAAGATGATTCATGCCCTGCAACTTTTAAATCCTCAAGAGCCTTTTTAATCCAATTGTTTACAATGTCATTCATATTTTTTCCCCCTCAATCAATACTCCATGGCTAAGTATGTTAACCACTTGTTTCTCAATTTCAAATTTTTTACAGTCATAATTAAAATATCAAAAGCGATGCATGGAAACTCTTCGTGAAGAGTTTTATAAAGCGTCCACCATAATTATTTCTTGCTATTCCCGTTATAGTCGTTAATAACTGTAAAAATGTCACAATCACTCTCTTATTGTATAATTCTTTGATTTAAACTTCAACTTTCATAATAACAAATTCTTTGTCAAATACTGCTAATTTATAAAAGACTTTAGCTTCTTCTATTCAAGGAATATAAGAATCATCCAAGTATCCTTATATCAACTGCAAAAAATGTTTGCTGAACCACTTTTAATTCTTTTAGTTTTGAAAAATCACTATTTTGATCCTATCGGTAGCTTTCAAATCCAAATTGCGCCTGACAAACATTTTGACGCTTGTCCTTGCGGCTATGCTTTTTCTTATACTTGGTTTTCTCATGCCAAATTTCATCTTTCTATCTGTTCTCCAACCAAACTCTTGCTCACTATTATTCTTCTTCTTAACAACAATATAACTTTTTTATAAAAATTTTTCAAGCAAAATGACAAATCTGTTTTGTAATGAATTAGGTGTTGTAAATATGTTTTCACCTCATACTAACTGAATAACTTTTTGAATTTGCGAAATATTTCTATTTACCAAACACATTTTTGGTGTTATACTATAATATACAAACTTATGTTCGCATAGGTGATAGAAAGTGGGCAGGGTGATTCTGCATGTTGATCTTAACAATTTCTATGCTTCGGTTGAATGCCTTTATCAACCTGAACTAAAAAACAAACCTGTTGCTGTTTGTGGTGAAAGTGAGCTTCGACACGGAATAGTCCTTGCAAAAAATCAGATAGCAAAATCGTATGGTGTCCAAACAGGTGAGGTTATATGGCAGGCACTCAAAAAATGCCCGAATCTTGTAATTTTAAAACCCAATTTCCCACTTTATATCCGCTTTTCAAAGCTTGCGCAGCAGATTTACTCCGAGTATACAGATTTGATAGAACCTTTTGGAATTGATGAATGCTGGCTTGATGTTACAGAGTCTACAAAAATCTTAGGAAGTGGCAGAAAAATTGCCTATGAAATCAAAGAAAGAATAAAGGCTGAACTTGGCCTTACGGTATCTGTCGGAGTTTCTTTCAACAAAGTATTTGCAAAGCTTGGCAGCGATTATAAAAAGCCCGATGCTGTAACAGTTATCACAAAAGAAAACTTTAAACAAATTGTATGGCCACTGCCTGCAAAAGACCTTTTGTATGTGGGCAGTGCAACAGAAAAAAAACTCAGTTCAATAGCAATTTACACAATAGGTGATATTGCCAGAAGCTCGCCTGAATATCTTAAAAGAATTCTTGGCAAATGGGGAGAAGTGCTCTGGATATTTGCAAACGGGCTTGACACAACCCCTGTTACTCCACCAATTTTTGAAGATAACGTCAAAGGAATAGGCAACAGCATAACCCTGCCAAGGGATTTGAACTGTTTAAATGACGCAGAATATGTTCTCAGAATGCTCTCCGAATCTGTTGCACAGAGACTTCGCCAGCAGTACTTAAAATGCTGCACTGTTCAGATATGGATAAGGGATAGCTCCCTTTTTTCAATAACAAGGCAGGAAAAACTAAAAAATCCCACCTTTTTGGCAAGGGAAATTTTCCAGAAAGCTTTTGAAATATTCAAGAAACACTGGAACTTTAAAACCCCCATAAGGTCTCTTGGCATAAGAGCTTTGGATCTTGTTTGTGCAAACTCACCCTATCAGCTTGAATTTAACAGCATGGAAAAACTCAAATTAGAAGAGCTTGAAAAAACCATTGATAAAATTCGAAGAAGGTTTGGACAGAGTGCAGTTTTGCCGGCCATACTTTTGAGCAAAACCGACCTACCCTGCCAAATTCCACTGCATAACCAAATTCACCCTGTTGCATTCTTTAAGTAAAATTTGTTTTCAAAAATAAAAATGGAAGGGTGGATTTTCAAAAAATGAGAAAAATATTTGTAGATGTTTATGCACACTTTTCAAAGGAAGGAGAAATTACCCCCATCTCATTTGTCTGGCTGGATGGGAAAACGTATGAAATTGATAAGATCATAGAAAAAAGAAATGCTGCCTCATTAAAATCTGGCGGACAGGGCATAAGATATAAAATACTTGTCCGCTCAAAAGTCCTTTATCTTTTTTGTGATGAGAACAGATGGTTTCTGGAATTTATATAGTTTTATATAAAAGTTCTAATTTTTCTATTACCCATTTTTTATCTCTATTTATTCTTGGTATTTGTTCCCATATTCTATCAATCGAGAGAATGATTGAATTTATAATTGTGGGTTCTTCAGATACCAGATAGGCAGGCTGTTTTGTTTTTTCATCTGTCCCAAACACCAGTGCCAGATTATCACCTGAAATAAAAAATTCACCATCAAAATCCAGTGCTTGACTTTTAATCAGTGCCACCTGAAAATTTTTATCTTCTTTTAATTTTTTTATTATTTTCTCTATAAGTAATTTTACTGCGATATTATCTTTTGATTTTACTTTTTCTTCAAACATCGCTCTGTTGTCATAAATATCATTTTTAACTTTCGTATCAGTTAGTTTATCAAAAAACAATATAATCTTATGCTGCGCAGTTCTATCTTTTATATCTCTGTTAGTTTCGATGATATCCAGGTAATATGGTATTGTCCCAATATAGTAATAATTTAGCCCGGGAGAAGCTTTCTCTAAAATAGTATCATATATATCTCTTTCATCTATGTTTTTTATTTTGTATACCAATTTCCTGCAACTTTTAAGATAACTATTGAATATCTTTTGCAAATTAATCACTGTTTCTCTGTCATCAAAATAAAACGTTATACTATCCTTGCTGTCTTGTACTGACATTGATAATATAGCTGAACAATCTTTCAGAACAAATATAGAAATTTTAATAATATTATCAGTATAGTGAGGTAAATAATAAGATACAATATCTCCACAAAAATATAATTTAATCCACTTTCTATATATAGTAGATAAACTATTTAAATCTCTGTCCACTGTATGAACAATCTTAATCCTGTGCTGGTTATATAAATTTTCTCTCATCAATTCTTCCCAGCATTCTAAAAATTTGCTGTCAGACAAAAGCCATGTCATATCTTCCTGGCTTAAAAGTAGCATTTCAGTTGGTTTAATTTTTCTCCCTTCACCCAAAAATCTAATAACAGCTTCTTTTCTGCCTTCGTTCCCATAATATACAGAACATGCTTTTAAGCTTGAATTGTATATTATTGAAAATTCACTTGCCACATCCTCTCTGTCATCAAACAACCACTCAAAAATTATTTTGCCAGTTGATGGTGATATATCATCTATATCAGAAATAATAAATTTTAATTTTTGAATATTACTATCATCTATTTTATTAACCAAATAATCAACCAGTAGCTTAGCATGTTCTGAATCCGGATGCAAGATTCTTTTATTATTCTTCCATTTACTGATTAAAGAAGAATCAATGTGTAAAAACCTTGCTAAATCTGAAGTTTTAATATTCAAAACCTTCATCAAAATCTCCAGTTTCTTCCCCAAATTGCTCATAATTCTATATCCCCTCTTTTTGTCATTTAAATGTCATGGACAAATATATTCAAACTATTGAATTTATCTGTCATTAGACTTATAGTAAAAACATAAATCAATTTTGAAAGGATGAAAAATTATGAAACGAATCTTTCTCCTACTCCTTATTGCTTTATTACTTCTCAGCTTTACCTCTGTTTTTGCTGACAGCAAATTTTTCCCCTTTGCTGAAAAATTCAATACACCCGTAAAAGAATGGTTTGGAGGATTTGGCATAGACAACTCAATGTACACCTCGGATGGTAATTTTGTACTGGTAGGGGCTATTACCGTTTCACCTTACACTGGAGCGTGTCATCCTGCAATCTTAAAAGTGGATGAAAATGGCAAAATCATCTGGGCAAAGATGTTTGAGCTCAAAAAAGACTTAGCTACAGTCCACAACCGATTTACCAATGTAATAGAGCTTAGCGATGAAAGCTATCTGGCGGTCGATTACTCAAAATCAAATTTTAACAACAAAGATGGCGCTGAAGAACTAATAGCTCTTAACATCCTACCAAATGGAAATATAAGGTGGTTTAAGGCATTTGGCAGAGAAACTAACAATGAACAGACGTGGCCATGTAACGTCGTTGAAAATGAAGACAATTCAATATCAATCTCAGGCATTGTGCGAGTATCAAGCGAAAATGTAACAGCCGGTTTTTCTCTTGATATTGACAGCAAGGGCAATGTTATAAGTGAATTTAATGTTGATGGAGTAGGCTGGTATACCAGAAAATATTTTAAGAAATTGGACGATAATAGTTATATTTATCAAGCTAATATGTATTACAGAGACAATGGCTGGTTCGATACTTTGAAAAGATACGATGCAAACAGGAGTCTACTCTGGTCAAAAGCGTATTATCTTTACTATCCCGAAGCCAAAAAGAACCTCAATATAACCGAAATTAAATATATTCAGGTAGACGATGGTTTTATATGTGCCGGAGATACAGAAAGTCGGATGCCTTTTATATTCAAAATAGATGACAATGGAAATGTTATCTGGGGCAAGCTTTTAAAATCCGAATCAGGTATTACAACCAACATTTGCCCATCCTTGGATAATGGTGCTTTTGTTACTTTAAAAAACGGATATTCTTCTGTTGGAATGACAGTCATAAAGGTGTCCGAAAAAGACCAGCTAATTAAAGTCAAGAGTTTTTTTAAAAAAATTTTGACACCATTTTATGGTATAAGATTCTTTAAAGAGGGCGCAAAAAGGTAAGCCATCCATTAGAAGTTGACATAACATATGGAGGCTGAGTAGTATTATTGTTAACTAATGTTTCGTAAACAGAACAATTGTTTATGCACTACAAACTGCAGTTTTATTAAAGTATTTTTGAATATGTTCTTCTGGAGTTCTAAGTTCAAAAGGTTTTTTATCGCGCATAACAGCAAAGATAATACAAATAATTTTTCTCATAACAGCACCTAATGCAA
Source organism: Caldicellulosiruptor morganii (assembly GCF_026810225.1). NCBI lineage: Bacteria > Bacillati > Bacillota > Caldicellulosiruptorales > Caldicellulosiruptoraceae > Caldicellulosiruptor > Caldicellulosiruptor morganii. Next base: position 260,915 of record NZ_CP113865.1, on the reverse strand, counting down.
CTTTTTTGGGCTTTTGTTGGCACTTTTTCTGATAGTATTCGAATAATACAGGATTACAAGGTTTAGAATTTCTTTTTGTTCTGATATTGGCAAGAGCAATTGTAAATAAGATTCTTCGCAAGATTTTAGAACCACGTTTAGACATTTTATTTTTTGTGCCAACAAATTGCCCCGATTGATTTACGGAAGGATCTACACCAAAGAAAGCAACAAGCTTGTTGGGTTTTGAAAATTTTTCGAAATCACCTATTTCAGCAAGGATAGTTGCAGCGGATAGAAAACCTATGCCGGGGATAGATTGAAGGAGGTTAATATTTTCCATGAGTGAAGGCTGAGATTGCGAAGATTGCTGAACAAGTTGATTTATGGCTTCAAAAATTTTGTCGATATTCTGCTGTAAATTCAGGACCATGTTAATATAGACTTTAAGCATAGTAACAGTTGCTAAGTCTGATATAGAAAAAGGTTGAAACTGTTTAGCTTTTGCGACAAGTAATTCATATTTTTCTTTGGCCCATTGATAGCTTTTTTTAGAGGTTAGCTGAATGATGGAAATAAGTTTTTCGCTGTCAGCGCCTAAGATATCGGTTGGAGTTGGGTAGTTTTCAAGTATAGCTAAGGATGTTTTAGAACAAATGTCAGGGAAGATCTCTTTGAAATTGAGCATAATTTGATCGACGACAGAAGTAAGTCTGTATTTGTAAGAGGTTAGTTCATCACTGAGGTTGTAATACTGGCGGCATAGGTTTTTCAAGCAGTCGAGGATTTCAGATGAAGGTTGTACTACAGTAGAGTCAGTAAGTCTTAAAGTTAATGCAATCCACAGGGCATCAGTTTTATCATTTTTTACTTTGACTTGTTCCCGCATTTTTGATAGAGGCAGAATTGGATGGGATTGATAATTGAAACATCCCAGCCATTAGAAGTAAAGAAGCGGGAGAGGATTTTGTGGTAATGCCCTGTGGCTTGAAATGACGATGATAGGGCGTGCTGCGAAATCCTCTTCAACTTTTTTAAGGATTTCAATAGCCCTATCAAAGTCGGAGGGATTATTGTGACGGATAGTCAAGCGAGCGATTATTTCATTTGTAGGAGAGATAATCACCATTTCGCTGAAATACTTGGCTACATCAATCCCGGCAATAGGTTTTAGATTCATAGCAATTAAACCTCCGTTCAAGTGATTTTAAAATTGAATTAGGGCATGAGTTTTCCATTCCGAGCAAAGGTAAGTATACAACCTTGCACGTGATGCGAGGAACCAGCTTTGATTAGGATTTAAGCTGGCCTCAACCAGCCAAATAGTTTAGACTTACCTGGAATGGAATGATAATCTTTTTCACGGGTATACGGAAGGAAGTTCCGTTCCCAGGGGGCGAGTACAGGTAAATTCCATGCCCAGATAGAAAGAATTATATCAAAGTTAGGATGGCTGGCAAGAGGCCAGCGTTAAAGTGGCTAAAGAATAGGAGCCACAAGCAGCAGGAAGAGACTTTGCGCTGCTTTCCTCTCAAAGAGGAAGTACTTGAGACGTTATTTTAAGGATGAGACTCAAAATCTTATGTTAACCGAAACTTTGGTTGTTATTTTATTAGAGTTTTTTTGATGTGTCTTACGAAAATAATTATACAAGGGGATATAAAATGGGCAAAAAGCTATGGCAGCTGGGAAATTTTCAAAGTTCTCAATCCTTCTTCAGACATGTTATGCTATACTGGATATAATTCTCTTGCTGTAGTTAATTCAACAGGTGATGCAAATTTTGTTGATAACAACAACAGAGAGTTTTTTGTTGGAAAACCAATAAATGATATTGAAATTAAACAGGTTGAAATTAAAACAATTGAAGGTGCCGGGCCAAGTGATTTTAATTATAAATATAATACCACAAAAAGCATGGATATAACAAAATACTTTGCTGTCAAAACAGATTTTTCTATAAATACTGCCATTTCATTAAGACCGGAAATACAGGTTGAAAAGCAGACTTTGAATTTTGGCAATGTTAAAGCAAATTCCTCACAAAGTTTGGTTCTTAATATTTCAAACAATGGACTTGGAATGTTGAAAATAGACAGTATTTCAATTACAGGGGCAAATAGCTCAGATTTCAAACTGAAAAATACTTTAACATCTATAAAATCAAAGCAGAAAGAACAGCTGGTTATAATAGCCAATCCAAAAACTGCAGGACTGAAAAAAGCCACACTCAACATAACATCCAATGACCCTTTAAAAAGTCACCTGCAGATACAATTAATATGCAATGCATTAAATCCTTCAGGCATAATCAGCATAAGCAAAAAAATGTTAACTTCGGCACAGTATCCATCGGCAATACCTATAAAAAGACTATTACAATATCTAACTCAGGTTCTGCAAACCTGAAAATTTCAGCTGCAACCATCGGTGGTACTGATACTGATGAATTTTCATTTGAGGCAAATAAAGTAATAAACAAAATTCTAAAGCCAAAGGAAAAGATTTCATTCAATGTAATATTAAAGCCAAAAACCAGGGGAACAAAGTCAGCCTATATAACAATAACCTCAAACGATATTAACAAAAAGTCCAAGATAACATTAAGTGCAAAGGTTAAGTGAAATTTGTCTTTACTTTTTTAAAAAGCTAATTAAATAAGTGGCTAAGGGCTATCCAAAAAGATAATTGGATAGTCCCCTTTCTTACGATATATAGTTTTTTGACTTATTTAATTTTTCTATATGTTGTGGAATAAAATTTTAATATTTTGTTTTTAGACAGCTTCGTAATATCAATACAGATTAAGTAAGCAAATTTTTTATTCATTTCTACAGTAAAATTTGATCATTTATTCAATTGGTTTAATTCCCATCTCATCTAACTTTTTCCATAAAGACGCCATAGCCTTTTCAGGATCCCTATAAAATTCACTGCCTCGAACACGCCAAAATGTCCACCCAACCCTTTCTAAAATACGTTGACGTTCTATATCCTCCTCCCATTTATCAATACCATGCCACTTATCTCCATCACATTCAATAGCTAATCTATTGCGAATTCCTTCAACAACCAAATCAATCCGTTTGCCCAAATTCGCAACTTTTACTTGTGGTATTACTCTATACCCACGTGTACAAATAATTCTGTAAACATCTTCCTCAAACTTTGATTCAAATAAATGTTTAACTTCATCTATTTTTTGTTGCACTCTATTTGGATTTTGACAATATTGTAATAAACGATATCTTGCACATTCTGGATTATTTATATCCTCTAATTGCACTGAATGAAATAAAAACATTTGGTCTCTTGCTCTGCTTGCCGCAACATTAAACCTTTGATAATCAGAACGTTTGGTTAATGCTCTAAACCTAACATTCGGTGCAATAACCATTGATAGGAAAATTATATCTCTTTCATCACCCTGGAAGAAATATGCATCCCCACATATCAGCTTTCTTTCAACCATCTCTTTTTCTCCAATTGCTTCTCTTAAAAGTTCCTCAATAAGTACTGCTTGAGCATCTCCCTGAAGGGAAATAACCCCCATTGTCTTTCCATTATATTTTGGATCAGAACAAAGTTTTTCAATATGTTTTACTATTGCTTTTGCTTCAGGTCTATTTATTAATTTATTAGTAGTATGTTCTTCAACAAATCCTTCCTCTACAAATATTGCTGATACAGGCGGTTCAAATATTTCATGAGACATTGGCAATCTTAAGGGTATTATTTTCCCTCCATACATAAAATCATTACTAAATTGTATTATTTCAGGAACACTCCTGAAATGTTCTTTTAATACAACTTTGCTTTCTAAAATTTGATTTGCTATATCATACAAGCTTGTAGTAAGTTCAAATCTGCTGGCATGAGGCACTATTCCCTCTAAATAATGTTGAATAAGTTGATGCACTTCTCCGACATTTACACCAATACTTTCTGGACTTATCTGATTATCATCTCCAACTATCACTGCTTTTTTTGCTCGTAATAATGCACATAAAGCAAATAGATTACTCTGACTGCTTTCGTCTACTATTATTACATCAAATAAATCATTTGTAAGCTTTATGTTCTCGATTATTTTTTGTATCGGCATTATCCAAACTGGGATGGCTTCTTTGCAAATCTGCATTTCTTCCATCACTTCTTTTCGGTACATATTAGCATACTTACCCGTTCCTTTCCCAACTTTCCTAACTGCTTGCACAAACGCATGCAGACTTTTCTTTTGCCCATATGTAGTTCTTTCAATTTGCGCAAGCCACGTAGATTTTGCGACAAGTTCCCTTAAAATATGTGATTCATTTTTTTCTTCTTCCTTCAACAATTCCTCAAATTTTTCTATATTAGTTTTCTCTTCTAACTCTTTCAGGTAAGTATCACACTGTCTCCATTGCCATGCCAATTTCCAATCATCAGGTGGAATTAAAGGTTCACCTTGTCCACCTTGCTCAATTATCATTTTTACCCATTTGGGTGCAATTTCTTCAAGTCTGTCTTTCAAGTTTAAATAAACATTATAATCCTCTTCTAAGCCTTCAAGACGGACAACTTCCCAGTATTCTTTATCCCACAGCTCTGTATCTTTTGCTTCACATGCATTTAAAAGATTTATCCAGCTTGGATGAGCATTATTTGATTCCTTTCCACCAATCAATAGAATTTTTAAACTCTCAAAAAATTCATTGGCATCATTCAATTTTTTCTTTAATTCAGGTACTTCTATGCCATTATAAAGTTTTTCAAACCATTTTATATCAGTCCAAGCAGGTGTCTCTTTGATACCTAAGGCATTCAAAAATTCTTGCAAAGGTTTTACAACTTTATCATCCCATTGTAACCCCTTTTCTATTTTATTTATAAGTTCCTCTACATAGAAAGAAAATCTTGGTATTGAATCAGATAATTGGGGGCCTCCAATGTCCTTCATTATATTATTCCACTTCAATATTAACTTGTTCTTAATTTCATTTTTCTCTATATATTTGATAACTATACCAACGTCATTTTCATTTCTTATTTCATGCCCGTCTAAAGATATTTTATTCTTATCCATTAAATACATATATTTACGACCTGTAATGTTTTTAAAAAACCAGCTCATTTGCCTAACACCTTTTAGTTTCTCTCTTAAAACCTTTAGGTTTTCTTTTGCGACTGTTGGATCAATATCTTCAGAAAAAACAATCTCATGTTCTATTAACTCCATATCAAGATTTTTTATTTGCTTAATAATATCTCGGCTTTCCTGAATAAGTACCTTCCATAATTTTTTGCTGTCCCCACCTGATATTGAATCCTTCATAATAAACTGCATCCAAGGTTGGTTTAACTCTTTTAGTTCATTAATTATAGACAAAATCTTTTGTTTATATGCATCTACTTGGTCATAGACATTTTGAGATACATTCCATTCCTTTATATAATCAAACTTTTCGGTTATTTGTTGCTCAAGCGTCCTAATTTTTAATACATTTTCATTGAATATATGTGAATCAGGTAATTCTGATACTTTTGGTCTCTTTTTTTCTAAGCTTTCTTTATCGCTGGTTCGTAACTTCCCCGATAATTCAAAAAATTTCCTTAACTCTGCTTCGGATAAAGGACATTCTTGATCTATTTTTATAGAATCAGGCATCCAGTTATGTTTAGCATTTTCTTTCAGCCATTTTGCTATTTCTAAAGGAGTCATTTCGCAATTACCAATTCTAACCTTTTTGCTTTCCAATTCGCCTGCCTGTTTAATTAAATTTTGATATCGAGTCTTCTTTTTCCTTGTTTCGTATAATTCATTCCTTAGCCTCTCTACTTCCTTTTTCAAAATTTGAGGATCATAGCTATCGATATTTTCAGTAATATTTTCTATTGAACTCTCTAATTCCTTTACAGAAGCAGAATCTCCTCCTAACACACTTACACACAAATGCCTAATTTCTTCTGGAATCTTATCTCTTAAAACCCGCAAGGCCCTTTCTTTTTCACTGGTTACTAACACTCTTTTTCCGTGTGCAAGCAAATGACAAATTAAATTAGCAATTGTATGACTCTTCCCAGTACCAGGTGGTCCCTGAACAACTACCCCAGGGCTTTTAGCCAACTTCTTGGCAATCAATTTTTGTTCATTATTTACTGGAAGGGGAAATAGTAAATTTTCTCCAATAGATTCCCAATTATCTTGATTATTATTTGTCTCATCCTCTTTCTTACATTCTTCTAAATCATCAACAGCAAGTCTTTTAATAGTTTCAGGAATAGGATAATCGCTTCTTATTTTATCTATCACCGTAATCAATTCTTTCTGCCATATGCGTCCACTGGTTTTCCTTAAAAATATGACAGGCGAATAACTAATTACGGGAACTTCCTTTATATTTTGGAGGGGAAAATCTTCATCTGAATATATACCTCCAGGATTTATTGTATGCACTATCTCCTTTAAAATAGGTTCTATTGATTCCTTATCCCAAACATTTATTTCTGCATTCTGAATCTCAGGTTCCATTTGTTGCAAACTTTTAATATATGGTAAATCAATATTGTTAAGCATATCAGTTTCCAAATATGTCCCTTTACTTGTTGGCAACAACATAAATATCCCATTTTTAGCATCAAACTGTAATTCTAATGGTGTTACAAGAACAGGCCTTTTAATCTTAAATCCGTTAACATTCCATAATAATATACCATGCCCCCATGCAAGCTCAACGTCCTCTCCTTCACGTTGAATTCTTTGATGTATTGCAAACAATTTTGTATATAATTTTTTAATTCTCTTTTTAGGTAAAGCCTCGTTCTTCCAGGGAATCCATACATTTTCTTTCCATTCTTTAAAAACCTTTACTCTTTCAGGGTCATCCTCGAAATTTTCATAATCTGCTTTATCTTTTTTAGGAATTTGTTCCTTAACTACTGGTTCTTTTTCTGGATCGGCACAATATGTCACCCAATCACTTAGTATTTTAGGTAATTGCGGAACAGGTGGTAGTTCCTGCTTATGTACTTCTAACCAAGCTTCCTTATATTTGCCACTGCCATTTAAAAAACACCCTTCATACTCTGGCAAATCTTTTTGCCAGATTACTTCATCATATTGCTCAATATTTCTAATTACTATATCGTTTAAATTCTTGACTGCCAAAAGGTATTCAAATATCTTACAAACTTTATTGTTTATACCCATACATTCCACCTCTTTTAAATTATTGGCGTTTCTCTTAAATATAGAACTAATACTTACTCATAGAGCGTCAAATTAAGTCATAGGTTTAATTGCTATATTTTACTAATAAATACTTATCAATCAAGCAACATCTTCAAAAAGAGATACAACCTGTTAAATAAGCTGCTGCCCAAAGAGTTGAAGCAAAGTTTAACACTTCATCGTTATTCTGCCCTATTTCCTTTTTCACTTCCCTAAATATTATTTTGCCTTAATAAAACTACGCTTTCTATCTTTCCCTTTCTATGCTCTGGAAATAAGTATAAACTATGTTTCTCAGCAATCGGCTGATTGTCACGTTGTAGCGTTGTGTAAAGCTTTTGATATATTCGAGTTCTGCATCGGAAACTTTTATATTAACCATCTTCCCCGTCCTCAATTGGAATGTATAATATTTCAAAAGTTAGTAAGACCTAAAACTGTAACTGATATACATTATCATCTTTGCACGGGTAGAAGCTATTTGGTTTTCAACTGCATATTCTTTTAGTTTCTTATGCATTGCTGGACTCACTAAAGCCCATATTTGATGAATCTTTCTCACAAAATATATTCTCCTCTTTTTAATAATAGCATACTATATTGTAAAATTCATCAAGCTTCTTTTAGTTTTTTATTTAAATTTGTAAGCAGTTATATTTACTCAGAACTTTGAAATATTTAACAACCAAATTAATATTATAAATATTATTTATGTTATTTTATAAATCTCCACAAACAATTTTTTTCCCTAACCCCTAACTATGTTAATTAAAGACCATTTTCTCTGCCTTAACTCAGTATAAAATATATATATATCACTTTCTGGAGGTATAAGAATTCCAAGTAAAATATGCTATATTCATTTTGAAAATTTACATTCAAGCTTCTGTTTTTGTGAAAAAAGTTTGTACGAATAGTCAGGTCCAATGGCAAAAAGAAAAAGGGATAAGGTGGCGCAAAGCCTTTATATAAGCAAGGCTTTATCACTTATCCCTTTTATTTTATCTTGCTCTTACTCCACAGTCACACTCTTTGCCAAATTCCTTGGTTTGTCAACATCGCAGCCTCTTTGCACTGCTGTGTAGTATGCAAAAAGCTGAAGTGGCACAACCGTCAAAACAGGTGCCAGGATGTCAAGTGTCTTCGGAATATATAAAACATGGTCTGACACATCTTCTATGGCAGTATTCCCCTCCTGCGCAACAGAAAGCACAACTGCACCACGGGATTTTACCTCTTTTATGTTGCTTATCATCTTTTCAAAAAGCTTTTCCTGTGTTGCAAGTGCAATTACAAATGTCCCATCTTCAATCAGTGCAATTGTTCCATGCTTTAGCTCACCTGCTGCATATGCTTCTGAGTGAATGTATGAAATCTCTTTTAATTTGAGTGACCCTTCCATTGCAACTGCAAAGTCCAAGCCACGACCCAAATAGAAGATGTCCTTTGCGTTAAAATGCTCTGATGCATACTTTTGAATATTCTCTTTGTGTGTAAGGACATACTCTATTTTTTCAGGAAGTCTTTTTATCTCATCTCTTATCTTTGCAAACTCATCATTTGATATTGTTCCAAGCTTTGTTGCAAAGTCAAGAGCAATAAGATAAAGGCAAATAAGCTGCGTTGTGTAAGCCTTGGTCGATGCAACGGCAATCTCGGGCCCTGCCCATGTATACAGACAATCATCCACCTCTCTTGCTATGGATGAGCCAACAACGTTTACAATCCCAAGCGTCCTTGAGCCTTTTGCCTTTGCCTCTCTCATTGCAACAAGAGTGTCAATTGTCTCACCCGACTGAGAAATCACAATTGTCAGGGTATTCTCATCAACAATGGGGTCTTTGTAGCGAAACTCGCTTGCAATGTCAACCTCAACAGGTATTCTTGTGAGCTTCTCAATCACATATTTGCCCACAATCCCTGCATGGTATGCTGTGCCACATGCAACTATAAATATTTTGTGAAGTTTCTGCAAATCCTCTTTTGCTATCTTTATGCCATCCAGGTTTACCTCAAAGCTGCTATCTGGAAGCCTGCCTGTCAGCGTGTCCCTTACCGCCTTTGGCTGCTCCATTATCTCCTTTATCATAAAGTGCTCATAGCCACCTTTTTCAGCTGATGAAACATCCCATGTAACGTGGAATACATCTTTTTTAATCTGCTCCTTTTCGGGATTTATAACCTCCACCCTGTCTTTTGTGATAATTGCTATCTCATTCTCTTCAAGGATATAGGTATCCCTTGTGTACTCCAAAATTGCGGGAATGTCCGAGGCAATGAAATTCTCACCCTGACCCAATCCAACAATCAAAGGACTGTCTTTTCTTGCTGCCAGAATCATATCGGGTTTGTCAAGGCAAAGCACTCCCAGAGCGTATGACCCCTGAATCTTCTCAAGTGTTTTTATAAACGCATCCACAATGTCACCATCATAATAATATTCAATAAGATGCGCAACAACCTCTGTATCTGTCTCAGAAGCAAATTCAAAACCTTTTCTAATCAAAAATTCCTTTAACTTTAAATAATTCTCTATAATCCCGTTGTGGACAATTGCAATTCTGCCGTTCTGGCTCATATGCGGGTGCGAATTCTCATCGGATGGCTCACCATGCGTTGCCCACCTTGTGTGACCAATCCCGGCAAAACCCTCAATGGGGTTTTCTTTTAGCTTTTCTTCCAGAGTAGCAAGTCTTCCTTTTGTCTTGACTATATCAATCTTCTGGTTATCTATATCAATAACTGCCACACCGGCAGAGTCATATCCCCTGTACTCAAGCTTTTTAAGCCCGGAAAGTAAAATAGGAACGCAGCTTCTATTACCAACATAACCAACAATTCCGCACATTGTTTTTTGCCTCCTCTTGAGCCTTATATTTAATTTCCAAGCTGCCACAAACCTGCAGCAAATAAAAAAGCCTTAAGCCTTTTTCTTTCTGCTTTTGTCCTGGAAGTTACCTTCCGGGGTTTGTAGCAGAAAGTTACGAGGAAAAAGGCAAAAACCCCGCCGGGGCACCCGCCGACAACCTCGATCCTCCCCGGTCCTCGTCAACCTCTGGAAAAATGCGCAAAACAAAGCAGCGCTATAACTTCCAGAGGTCCTGGCGCTTAAATAAAAAAGTGTCAGGTGAAGATGACCATAAGTTACATCCCAAAACTCAGAAGATTATCATGAAAGCCTTGATTCAATCAATTTTGCAAGAGCCTCGGCGTCCTTTTTAATCTCATCATAGTCCTCGCCCTCAATCATAACCCTTATCAAAGGTTCTGTACCAGATGGTCTTATTAAAACCCTTCCTTTTCCATTGAACTTGTGCTCTAAGGCTGCAATTGCATCCATTATAACACTATCTTCTTTGTATAGCTCCTTTTTGCTGTTTTCAACTCTTGCATTTACCAGCACCTGGGGGTACACTTTCATTATCTTTGCAAGCTCAGAAAGCTTTTTGTTAGTCTTACATATTAGCTTTGTCAGGTGAAGACTTGTCAGAATCCCATCCCCTGTTGTTGCATAGTCCAGAAGTATTATGTGCCCTGACTGCTCACCACCAATTGAATATCCGCCTTCCAGCATCTTTTCAAGAACATATCTGTCTCCGACTTTTGTGACCTCAAGATCTATCCCAAGCTCTTTTGCAGCAACAAAAAGCCCCATGTTGCTCATAACTGTTACAACCAGGGTGTTATTTTTTAGCTTCCCTTCATCCTTCAAAGCTTTTGCCAGAAGAAGCATAATCTTATCACCGTCAACAACCTCGCCATTTTCATCTACAAAAAGTGTTCTGTCCGCATCACCATCATACGCAATGCCAAAATCAGCCCTGTTTTTCACAACCTCCTGCTTCAGCATCTCAAGATGTGTGGATCCACACTCTTTGTTGATGTTTGTCCCATCCGGCTGGTTGTTTATCACCAAAACCTCTGCACCAAGTTCTTCAAAAACCGCCGGAGCTATCTTATAAGCTGCACCATTTGCACAGTCCATAACAATTTTAATCCCCTTGAAGCTTGCACCATTTAATGTTGATTTTAGATACCCCCTGTAGTCATTTTCAAGCTCAGCTTTATTTACTCTGCCTATTGCATCAAACTGAGCGTGTGGCACTTCATCCCACTTTTTGTTCAAAATAATGTCCTCAATCCTGTCTTCAATCCGGTCAGAAAGCTTGAAGCCCTGTGAATTAAAAAACTTAATACCGTTGAACTCATAAGGATTGTGCGATGCAGAAATCATAATTCCCGCATCAAACCGGTGCGATTTTACCAGGTGAGCTATAGCAGGTGTTGTAACAACTCCTGCAAGATACACATCTGCTCCGACAGAAGTCAGCCCGGCACACAGTGCAGCCTCAAGCATATCGCATGAGATTCTCGTATCTTTGCCAATCAGGATTTTAGGTTTTTGTCTGGTTTGGGTGAGCACATATGCACCAGCTCTTCCCAGATCAAACGCAAGCTCACATGTAAGCTCTTTATTTGCAATACCCCGAACACCGTCTGTTCCAAAAAGTCTTCCCATCAATCTCCTCCTTTTTCAGTAGATTTTATTTTACTTTATCTATTATATAACCATACATAAAAAATAACAATCTACATTTGCTGACCATTAGATATGTATACATCTTTTCCTTTGCAACATTGTGCTAATGTTAAGGCAAGTGATAAGTAAAAAGTATTTCCTCGGTTGTACAACCATCCTTTTATATTCATTATTACTTCCAAGAAAAAACTAAATAATTTTAATTAAAACCATTAAAAATGGCATTATAACAACCGAGAACAGTGTAGAATATGTAATCATAGCAGTGGCAAATTCATAATCTCCATTATATACTCTTGAAATTATTGCCGAGTTAATCATAACAGGCATAGCAGACATTATTATAAAAACATCTCTCATAAGTTTGGGCACAGGAATAAAATGAGATAAGCTCCATGTTATAAAAGGAGTGATCAGAAACCTTCCAGAAAAGACCAGTAAAGAATCCCTGTCAAACTTAAAACTTTTAAAACCCATCTCATACATTGTTATGCCAATACAGAAAATGGAAAGAGGTGTTGTAAGCCCTCCTACCATTTTAAAACTGTCAAATGCAAACTTGGGCAGTCTTATTCCCAAAAGTACAAGTACAACTCCAATCAAAAATCCTATCAAAGGCGGATTGAATATGCGTTTTAAAGTGTCTATACTAAAAACACTATGCCTCTCGCTTTTGTTGTCACGTATAATACCATACACTCCCAATGTCCACCACATTGTTGTGTTTGCCATGTAATAAAGGAGTGTGTAGGGTGTCGCAACATCTCCAAAAAGTGCCAGAGACATCGGAAGACCCACAAAAATGGAATTAGAAAGTGAAAATATAGCTGCAAAAAGCCCTCTTCTGTAAATCTTTACATTTGCAAACCTTGCAACCACTGTAGCCACACAATAAGAAAGTAATATGGATAAAAAAGGAATCAAGAGCCCTCTTGCTGAATGTTCAAGCTCCTCTTTTGTAAAAGTTGAGGTCAGATTTGCAATCATATAAAGCGGGAGGGAAATATTTACAACAATCTTCGCAAATAGGTCTGATACTTTTGAATCAAACCAGCCAATTTTTGTCAAATAATATCCTAAAATTAAGACAAATAAAATTACTAAAACTCCTTGAATGCTGCTTATAAATGTCTGTAACAAGCCATTTTCCCCCTTAAAAATCAGGTTAAATAATGTACAGTTAAATATTATACCACTGATGGCTTTGCAATTATTATAACAATATTAATGGTATTAAAAGTTACTTTCCAAATGGCTCTGATAGAACTAATATTGCCAATAAAAAATAAAAGCCGGTCTATTTCACCGGCTCAGCAAAAAACTACTTTTCATCTTTGAACCTGTATGCATTTTCGATTCTTCTTAATATGGAATCATACAACAGCTTTGACAATCCTACCCCACCCTGACTTGAAGCTTTTTTGGATACCTCATCTACAAACATATCATTGAATATATCATCAGCAATACTCTTTTCGAAAAGTCCACTTTCAGGGATTGATTTTTTCATTTCTTTGAAGATTGAAGAAAGTAAAATAGCTTCAAAATCATCACATGCTTCTTTTAATCTTTGCTTATCCTTTTCCGAATAAGCCTTTTCCAGTTTATCTATTAATGAATTACTATTTGCATTATTTATAGCCTCTGCCATCCCGGTATTGTTTCCTAAATCCTGAACACCTATCATATTATCCAACCCTGCCTGTTTTTAAATCAAATTTTATTATCTCTTGAGATTATTTGCCATAGACAGCATATCATCGGCTGTTTGAATCGCCTTGGAATTTATTTCATATGCCCTTTGAGCAATAATGAGTTTTACCATCTCGTCAACCACCTGAACATTTGACATTTCCAAAAATCCTTGCAAAATCCTGCTCTTTGGTCCTTCTGTTTCCTCTTCAGAAACCGGCTCACCAGAGGCAGCCGACACCGCATACAGGTTCTTGCCCTCAGCTAAAAGCCCCTGCGGGTTAAGAAACTTTACTATTTTTATCTTAAGCCCGGAATCCTGTATCTGCCCTTCAGCATCCTTGTATGTAATCCTGCCTGTCTCATCAATCGTTATACTGGAAATTGCTGTCTCTGGAAGAACAATCTCTGTATCACCTACTGCCAGAACAGGATATCCGTCCGATGTGACAAGCTTTATCTGTCCATCAACATTTGAAACCTTGAAGCTGCCATCTCTTGTGTATCTTGGACCGTTAGGTGTTGACACAACAAAAAATCCTTCGCCCTGAATTGCCAGGTCAAGCGGGTTTTCAGTCCTCTCTAAGTTGCCCTCCGAAAAGCTCTTTGTTATAGCAGTTATTGTCACACCATGTCCTATTTGAAGACTAACTGGCTTGCCATCACCTGCAACAACATCTGCACGCGACAAAGTTTCATACAAAAGGTCTTTGAACTCGGCCTTGTCTTTCTTAAATGCAGTCGTGTTAACATTGGCAAGGTTGTTGGAAATAATATCAACATTGGTCTGCTGGGCTTTCATCCCCAGCGCCGCAGAATACAGTGCTCTCATCATTTTTCTCTCAATCCTCCATCTTCTTTTTCATATCTTTATTTTTTGGCTATTTCATTTACAGCCTTCTGCAATGTCTCATCCTGAGTAATAAAAGCTTTCTGATTGGCCTCATAAGCCCTTAAAGCATTTATCATATTGACCATTTCCTGAACAGAGTTAACATTCGAACCTTCTAAGTACCCCTGCAAAACTCTACCAGAAAAAGCTATCTGCTGATTCTGGGCATCTACTTCAAAAAGATTATCCCCAACTTTGCGCAAAAGACTTTTGTCCTGAAAATCTACAAGCCTTAACCTATCAACCAATCTACCTTCCTGATAGACATTGCCCTGTTCATCAATCCTGATTTGTCCCTGACTTTGCAGCACCACAGGTCCGTTTTCCCCAAGCACACGAAAACCATCAAGAGTCACAAGTTCCCGGTTTGAATTGACAGTAAATGCACCATTTCTTGTATAGTAAACCTGCGCCTGACCTGTCAGGGAATCAACCTTTTCTACAGTAAAAAATCCACTTCCCCTTATTGCTAAATTCAAAGGCTCATCAGTTTTTATGTAAAGCCCCTGAGAAAAATCACTCACAATCCTTGAAACATCTGCTCCAAGTGACATGTAACCTATTGCGTTATCAATGCTGTTTGAAAATCTATCAAAAATTCTATATGCCATCATTTTTCTAAAGCTCTCAACCTGTGCAATATCTCTTTTGTATCCTGTTGTACTGATATTTGCTACATTGTTGGCTGTCAAATCCATAAGTTTTTGATTCAAAATCATCCCTGACGCAGATGTATAAATACCTCTAATCATCTTTTTAAAAACCCCTTTTTTACCTTACTCTTGGGTCTTTGATAAGGGTTGACTCTAACATATCAAGCGATTCCAATGCCTTACCTGTACCCAGCGCAACACATGAAACCGGGTCATCAGCAATTCTGGTTGGAATACCTGTCTTTTCGGAAATCAACCTGTCCAGACCCCACAGAAGGCTCCCACCACCTGTCATGACAATCCCTGTTGATGTAATATCTGCTGCAAGTTCAGGTGGTGTATTCTCAAGCACCCTGTGAACAGCTTCAACTATAGCTGATACCGGCTCCTCTAAAGCCTGTAACATTTCATCCGATGTGACGGTTATGGTCTTTGGAAGACCAGTAAGCAAGCTCCTTCCTCTCACTTCCATAGACTCCACTTTTGGTTTTCTGTATGCACATCCTATGTTTATCTTGAGCTCTTCAGCTGTTCTTTCACCAATCGCCACACTGTGCTTCTTTCTTATATATCGGATAATTGCTTCATCAAATTTATCCCCCGCAACCTTAATCGACTCACTTACAACTGCCCCGCCAAGCGAAATCACTGCAATGTCGGTTGTACCGCCACCTATGTCTATTACCATACAACCCACCGGTCTTGAGATATCCAGCCCTGCTCCAATCGCAGCCGCAATTGGCTCTTCAATTAAAAATGTCTGCTTTGCACCCGCTTCATATGTGGCATCAAGCACTGCTCTTTTTTCAACCTCTGTCACGCCTGAAGGCACACATACAACAACCCTCGGCTTGAAAAATACCCGCCTGCCAAGAACTTTTGCAAGGAAGTACTTGAGCATAGCCTCTGTTACCTCATAGTCTGATATAACACCGTCCCTGAGCGGTCTTACAGCTACAATGTTCCCCGGTGTTCTTCCTATCATTCTCCTTGCTTCTTCACCAACAGCCAGAATCTGCTTTCGCGTCTGCTCTATTGCAACAACAGATGGTTCTCTTAAAACTATCCCTTTGCCTTTGACATAAACTAAAACTGTTGCTGTACCCAGATCAATTCCTATATCTGTTCCAAATGCCATACCAAGCCCTATCCTTTCCTTTCTTTATTTTTATATTACCTTTAACAATATTTTAATTTTTAATTTAGACATTTTCAACTAATTTTATTAACAAATTTAAAGACAGAAGAAAGCAAAATAAAAAAAGCCGTTAGCTTTTTCCTCTGCCAACGGCTTTTACTTTTGCCAAAACAAAATGGTGCCGAAGGCGGGAGTCGAACCCGCACGGGGTGTCAGCCCCACTGGATTTTGAGTCCAGCGCGTCTGCCAGTTCCACCACTTCGGCACATACCATCTTTCAATTTACAAGCAAGAATAGTATAGCACAAAAATCTTGGATTGTCAAATGGACATCTTTACCCCCTCAATAAAATCCCTGAGTTTTTTCAAAATCTTCTTTTCAAGTCTTGAAATGTACATCTGTGATACCTTCAGCTCATCAGCAATCTCACGCTGCGTTTTGCCCTCAAAAAAGCGTTTTTGAACAAATTCCCTCTCCAAAGGATTCAGTTTATCCAATGCCATTTTTATTGCTTCAATATTTTCAATCTGAACAAGATTTTCATCAGTTTTACCAAGAACATCTCCCAGCGTCATTTCTTCATCCTCGTACATTGTCTGGTCAAGCGATTGAGGAAGGTAATTGGAAGATGCCTCCATAATCTCTAAAACCTCTTCAATACTCATACCAAGATGCTCTGCAATCTCTTCAATCTTTGGTGGACGTTTTAGTTTTGTTGATAGCTCTTCGGTTGCAAGTTTTATCTTACTCGAGGTTTCATAAATCCTTCGCGGAAGTCTGATAAGCGATGCTCTGTCTCTAAAGTAGCGCTTGATTTCACCCATAATAGTAGGTGTTGCGAAACTTGAAAATTTATACCCCTTGTTGGGCTCAAACCTCTCAACGGCGTTTATAAGAGCAACACATGCAACCTGGTACAGATCATCATATTCTATACCTCTGTTTACAAACTTTTTAGCCACAATTTCTGCTATATGCAAATGCCTGTTTACAAGCTCATTTCTGAGATTGATATCTTTTGTCTTCCGGTACTCTTCAAAGAGTCTATCTATTTCAGCATCATCAATATTAACTGTTTTTTTCTCATCAACCATCAAATCAGACCCCTCGATGATATTTTTTAAGTCTTACAATGTATTTGTCTTGAAGTTTTTCAAACTCTATATCATCTATAAGAGTCTTTAAAATAACCTCAGCAAGTTCATTCTGGTTTATCTCATCTGCCAAAATGTCTATCTCAATTTCCAGGTATTCTCTGGCGATTTTAAACATTATATCAATCTGCCCCGATATCTTTTCAATATTGAATAGATTGAACACCTCTGAAATTGCCATCTTCAAATCTTCAATTGTTTCAAAATCAAATCCACAGCGGGCAGCAATCCCAGACAAAGTAAGCCTTACCACTATAATATATTCAGCTTTTGACGGGATTGTTAACATAATCTGGTCCATATTGGGCAAAATCCTCCTCATTCAATTCTGAATACTTTATCAAGCCCTGTTATTGTAAACACCTTTTTCACATTTGGTTTCAGGTTTTTGAGTACTATATTGGTTCCTTTTTGTTTTGACTTCTTCAGGGCACCTACAAACACACCCAAACCTGTTGAGTCAATGTAAGTGACATCGTTCATATCAACAATAACATCTGAAGAGGATGTATCTATCAATGTATAAAGCTTGTCTTTCAAAGTGGGTGAAGAAAATATGTCAAGCTCACCTTTTAGCTCAATTACAATGCCATTTTCAGAAACTTTCTCTTTTAAATCAAGGTTCATAACCAAAACCTCCGTAAAAAACATTTTGTATATTTTATTATATCATTTTAAATTCTACTTTTCCAACCAGTATATTTTGTTTTCATTAATGTAAATATAAACAGGCAAATAAACATCACCCTGTTTTTTGTACACAAGCTTTAGCTTTGACATATCTATATCTTCCAACTTATACCTTCTTTTGAATTCTTCTGCAGCAGTTTGTATGTCAAATATCTCAACCTCTTTGAATGGCAAAAACACTTTAAGGTATACTTTGCCATTTTTCACTTTCCCAAACCTGTCAAATTCAATATAACTTTGACTGTCATATATTTCATAGCCAGAGTAGGAGAAAATTATATTTACCCTGTATATATCATCTTCTTTTACAACTGAAATACTGTAATTCTCAAGTCCAAGCCCTTTTAAAATGTTTTCTGTTTCTGTATAAACTCTGTTTTCAACATCCTGCTGAATATCATCTAAAACTTTCAAATCCTGGCTATTTACAACTTCAAAATAACAGTAGTCATTGTAAATATTTATATAAACCGAACCCAGAGTGGTATCTTGAAAGTTCTGCTGGTAATTTTCGGCAAAGACGGAATTGCTCAAACTTTCTGCAATATCTTCTTCTGTTAACTCCAGAACCTTTTCTTTCAGCGCATACACTGAAGAAGACACCTGACTGGCAAAAAAGATCATTTTGCTTTTTTGCTGATTTACTTTCTCGTAAGGCTCCTCTTTGATTACTTTGCTATTCTCATGCACAGATGTTATATTGACTCTGTCAGCATTTTTAGGATTTTTTGCAATACTGCTGCTTTCAACATCACCATTTTTATCTTTGGTGTTTGCATTTTCCACAGCTTTGCTCTTTGTACTCTTTTCTGTTCTGAGCTTAGAACTATTATTCTTAACAGCCTGATTTTTCACAGCCAATGATGCTTTCTTTTTTGATTCTGCGCTTGAATTATTTGTAGATGGTTTTTTGTTTTGCTGTTTCTGGTAATTTTTTTGATTGTCCTCCCGGTTGAGACTTCTGCTGTTTTCCTGTGAAGCTTCAGGTATGCTACCTTTTTCAATGTTCTGGTTTGAAGTTTTGTTTCCCTGTAAAGTTGATTTATCTTTTGGATCTTCCTTCTGGTTTGACTCTGCAAAATTTTCTTCATGTTTTTCAATATCTTTTGCCGGGTTTAAATTCAATGCCTGTTCTATTTCGTTTTTTACAAAAGACGTGTTTGTCACTTCAAAATTTCCTTTTATGTTAAGCTTAAAGCTTAAAAAAAGTAAAATACCCAGCACAAGGCACGCAGCAGCTGCTGTTGAAAATCGAATAAAAAATCTACCTTTTTTCCTTTTATCATATTCTTCAAGAAGTACATTTTTAAGCTCTTCTTTGAACTCCTTCCTGTACTCTACCCTGAACGCCTCTTCAAACAAATTGTCAAGCTTTTCATCATTCACTTTCATGCACCTCTTTTAAAAGCATTTCCTTTAAAGAATGGATAGCCCTGAAAAATAGAGCTCTTATCGCAACATCTGACTTGTTTTTAATCTTTGCTATTTCGTTCAGTTTCATGTTCGCACCATAACGCAATATTACAACCTCCTGCTGATCTTTTGTAAGTTTGGACAGTGCTTTTCTCAAACTGTCTCTGTCCATTTTCTCAAAAAGTTCATCCTCGGGTGTTTTAATGCTCAGATTGTTTGTTATTTTCTCTATATCTACATACTCCTTTTTAGATCTGTAATAATCATTTACCACATTCTGAGCAATTTTGAATATCCATGCTGAGAAAGAGTGGTTTTCTCTGTATTCAAATTTGTTCAGCGATTTTAAAACTTTCATAAATGTCTCACTGGTCAGATCCTCTGTTATTGGATGATTAAATGTTTTGTAGTATATGTAAGAGTATATTTTATCAAAGTACATCTCATACAGCTTTTCAAAATATTTCTTATCATTCTTGGCTTTTTCAACCAATTCTTTTTCATCCATCTTCTGCAAGCGTACCTCTCTTTTGAACTATATTTTTTCATCACACACCTAAAATTTTATTATATTTAATACAACGAGAAAAGAAAAATTTTGTTTCACTGTCAAAGAAGATTTAATATTCGTATAATAATAAATGTCATGGAAAATACCCATTATTATTAGTAAAAGATCCAATATTTTCTTTTAAATAAAAAAAAGAGAGGCTAAAAATAGCTGCTTTCTTGAAGAAAGCCTGCAAAAAATGCCTCTCTTCTTTCTTTGCTTAATCTTTTTTAGCCAACCTGTAGATTGCATTTGCATAAATCTTTGCACACATCAAGAGTCTGTCAACAGCTATATACTCATCTTTCTGGTGTGCAACCTCTTCGTCCCCCGGCATGTTGGGTCCAAACGCCACCACATTTTTCGCCCACCTCGCATACGTACCGCCACCTATTACAAGTGGTCTGCCATCATCCCCTGTAAATTCCTTATATACATCAAGCAGTGTCTTTATCAAAAAGTGGTCTTCTTCAAAATAAAGCGGTGGCATGTCTGTAATTAGTTTGTAATCAACATCGTAATCTTTTATCACATTTAGTATCTCTTTTTCAATTTCTTCATAAACTGTCTCAACCGGATAGCGAATATTAACTGTCAGCACCACTTTATCATCAAATTTTTTTACCATGCCGGCGTTCAAAACAAGCTTCCCTGATTTCTGGTCTTCAAAAGCGATATTCAACCCTTTGCCAAATATATCATAGCCAATGTGTTTGTTATAAAATTCTATAAATCTTTTAAACTCATCTTCTCTTTCATAAAGATCCTGCAGAATGTCAAACATATACGATATCGCATTCTCACCCTTGAAAGGCAGGCTACCATGGGCAGAGACACCCTTTGTTTTTATCACACCCCTGCCGTCTTGCTCATAAACCTCTGCCTTTGCTTCCAAATTCTTTTTTGAAATAATTTCCTTCGCCTTTTGAAGATCAAAATCGCCACTGAAAATGCAGCTATCAGGGACCATATTGAGTCTTTCTCCACCTTCAAGATAGAAATTGCCATATACATTCTTCGAAAGTTCAAAAACCAGAAAGCCCTTTTCACCCTGAATAACCGGAAAATCAGCATCAGGTGTAAACCCAACGGTAGGGTATTTTGCTTTTTTGAAATAGTACTGCAAACATTTAGAGCCGCTCTCTTCGTTTGTACCAAAGACAAACCGCAAACTTCTGTCAAGTGAGATTTTCCCCTCTTCAGCAAGCTTTTTTACAACGTACATACCATACAGTGCAGCAATTGATGGTCCTTTGTCATCAATTGCACCGCGCCCGTAGATTTTCCCATCCTTGATAACGCCTTCATATGGCGGCACACTCCACCCTTCACCTTCGGGTACAATGTCCAGATGCCCTATGACACACACATCTTCATTCTGGTTTCCAAACCTTGCTTCAAGGGCATACCCGTCGAAGTTTTTGGTCTCAAAACCAAGCTTTCTGCAAAGCTCTTCACAAAAAACCAGAGCATCATTTACACCTTTTCCAAATGGCATACCTTCCTGAGGCTCATCCTCAACACTTCTTACTTTAATTAGCCGGATGGTTGAAGCAATAATATCTTCTTTTAAAGCATCAATCTCTCTTTCTATAAGCATTTTCACATCTTCCATAATCAATATCTCCCTCGCTGGCAAGATTTAATGAATTACTAAAATTTTACTTTATTCTTTTTTACGCTCAACCCTTTTAAAACCTTCCCTTTTAATCAGCTTCTCTAACAGTATAAATTTTATGCCTGCGCCTCTTTGTTATTCTCACTCTTTTGCTC
This sequence comes from Caldicellulosiruptor morganii, assembly GCF_026810225.1. Taxonomy (NCBI): domain Bacteria; kingdom Bacillati; phylum Bacillota; order Caldicellulosiruptorales; family Caldicellulosiruptoraceae; genus Caldicellulosiruptor; species Caldicellulosiruptor morganii. Next base: position 239,230 of record NZ_CP113865.1, on the reverse strand, counting down.
ATCTTCCTTATCCTCTTGTAAAAATTCCTTTATACTCTTTGCAAAAATCATCGGTGTAAGAGATATCAAAATTACAAGAATAATGGACAAATAAAACCCCTTAGAAAAAGGCTTTAATAGATTCTCTCCGAGGTAAGCATACAAAAAGCAGGCAGGGATTGTACCAATGAGCGTTGCAAGAATAAAATCTCTGTATTTTATCCTGGAAAGCCCGCATATGTAATTTATAGCATCATAGGGTAAAATGGGAACAAGTCTCAAAAGTAGAATTATCAAAAATCCTTTCTGCGCAATCCTGCTGCCCAAGTTTGAAAACTTTGTGTTTTGAAGTTTCTTCTGTACATAGTCTTTGCCAAAATACCTTGCAAATACAAAGCCAATGGTAGATGACAGCAGTGTACCCACAATCAAAATCAGCGCGCCAAAAAAGGTTCCAAACGAAAGACCTGCTGCAAGCATAAATATGCCCGCAGGAATGAAGATAATAAACGACTTTACAGAATACAGAATCAAAAACATCACCGGCGACCATATACCAAAATGTGATATATACTGCTTTATATACCTCGGAGTTAAAGTATGCTCCTTTTCAGCGTATATCAAAGCAAATATCGACAGGGCAATCATCAGAATGAAAATCCACAGCTTTACCCTATCTTTGATTTTAATCTCCTCTATCATTTTGCTTCCCCTTCAATCCTGCTCAAATACCATATTTTCAACAAACAACTGATTAAACTCCGGCGAGCTTGAAAGCTCAATGTATTTTACCTTTTCCTTAAGCTTCTCAAGTTCTCTTTCAAGCTTTTTGCTCAGAAGTAGCAATATAGCACCATTTCCGGCAGTGTTCCCGGCAGGTTTTATCCTGTCCTTTAGCTTTCCTGGGATCATACCTATTCTCACAGCTGCCCATGGACTTATATAATTCCCAAATCCGCCCGATAAATACACCATTTCAATATCCTCCTGGCAAACATTGGCTTTCTGTAGCATTGTCTCTATTCCAGCTCTTATTGCAGCCTTGGCAAGCTGAATCTCCCGTATATCCTTCTGTGTGATGTAAACCGAATCTGTTATAAAAAACGCCATCTGCCCGTTTATTTGCCCAAAATTGTCTTTGTATTTTAATCTGGCATCTTCACAGAATCTTCCTGTCTCATCTATGATACCCTCTTCAAGCATGAAAGCCACTGCCATAATTATCCCCGACCCACAGATCCCTTTTGGAGGCGCACCACCAATTGTAGTAAATTCAATCTTCCCATCCTCAATTCTGATACTGTCAATTGCACCGGTTGATGCATTCATTCCGCAGGTTATATTCACACCTTCAAAAGCCGGTCCTGCTGCGGCTGAAGATGCAACCATAAAATCTTTGCTACCCAGAACCATCTCGCCATTTGTGCCAAGGTCCAAAAGAAGAGATACCCTGCTACTTCTGTGCATATTTGTTGTAAGTATCCCCGCAACAATGTCTGCACCAACATAAGCAGAGATGCAATCAGGCAGCTTCAAAATGGCGTTTTTGTTGGTGTTAAAGCCCAGCAGCTTTGCCTTTTCTTCCATCTTTTCAGCAAACACAGGGACAAAAGGCGATACTGCAAGAGACACTGGCTCAACCCCAAGAAGCAGATGCAGCATTGTGGTGTTCCCAACTGCCACAACCTTGTAAATCTCATCCTTAGAAATTGAAAGCCTGCCTGTTAAAGCTTCTATTGCCTGGTTTATCCCTTTGATAATCTTTCTTTGAAGTGCAAAAAGTCCATCCTCTTGTGATGCAAACTCAATCCTTGATATTACATCTGCACCAAACTTCTTTTGCGGATTTACAAAAGAATAAAAGTCAAGCACAATGCCACTTTTTAAATCAACAAGATAGCACACAACTGTGGTGGTTCCAATATCAATGGCAAGCCCAAACAGGTTTTCAGATTTTGTTATGTCCATAACCTCATTGTTATAAATTACTGCGAAAAACTCTTCATCTCTCAAATTTGCAAGCTTTTTTAAAACATCATGCGATATCTTCAAATCTTCTATCCCAATTGATGACTTAAGGCGTGCAAAGTAGCTTCTCTGGTCATCCAGAGCCGGTTTTTCCAGAACCACTTTCTTTATAATTATATCACTATCAACCTTAAATTTATTTATATAAAGATTGGAAAGTATCCTGGAGCTTTGCTGTGAATAGCTCAAGAAAACATCAAGGTCTTCAAAAACCTGCACCCTGCACGAAAGCCTTATACCACTTTCTATATCAGAGCGCATCAGGAGCTTTTCCTCTTCCCGGGTTATGTTTTTAAGGTATGGCTTTTTATCCTGTTCTACCCTCACCCTGCACTTTCCGCAAATACCCTTCTTGCCACAGGGTGCTTCTATATAAACCGAATTTTCAAGCAAAACATCCAGAAGAAGTGATCCTTCTTTTGCATCTATCTCCAAAACATTATCCTCCTGATGCACAGTAACCCTTGGCATTTTATGCTTGTTCACTCCTTTTTTGTGAAAACAGATTCTCCCTTATCTTCTTGATTGCCCCGGTCTCAAAGATTGCCTTCAAAAATACAACCAGAAGCGGACCGATTATAAACCCCCACGCACCAAAAATTTCAACACCTGCATAGATAGAAACAAGGGTTGTAAATGTTGAAATACCAACCTGTGATGCCACAATCTTAATAGACGCAAACTCGCGAAGAGCCAGGATAATTAGATACACAACAAGCAGTTTTATGCCAAAGCCTGTATTACCGGCAATAAAACTGCCTATTATCCATGGCAAAAGAATTATACCCGAGCCTATAATTGGAATGATACTCAAAAGACCCAGAAGAAGGCTTATTACCAGAAAGTAAGGTGCTTTTATTATAGAAAGACCTATAAGCCCTGACAGAAACATCAAAATTGCCAGGATTATCTGTGACTTTGCATAGTCAACAACAGAGTCTATAACTTTAAAAACAATGCCTGAGATCTCTCTGTAAACCTGGGCTGAAAAGTTTTGTATAAGCCAGTTTCGCATCCTGTGCCTGTCTCTCATAAAGAAAAAGCCCGAGAGCACAGAGAAGAACCAGATGGTAACTCCCTTTAATGTTGCAGGAATTACCTTTATTACCTTTATACTGTATGTTGCTACCTGATTCAGGATATTGGTAAGTTCCCCAACACCCGATTGAATAAAGCTGACAATTGGTCCTGGCAGGTCAGTGTATATATTCTTCACACTTGAAAACAGTTTATTCAAGGTTTCATAAATCCTGTCATAATCAATGTTTTGCAGGCTGGAGATAAGACTCATGCATTCATTGACAAGTATATATATCCCCTCTGCCAGCATAAATGCCAAAAGGATGTTAAGAATAACAAGTATTAATATAGCAGCCACTGTTCGGTTTAGCTTCTTTTTTTCAAGATACCTCAAAAGCGGCTCGAACACTGTTGCAATAAAAAGACCAATCAAAACAGGTATAAATGCTTTTAAAACAAATCTTATAAAAAGCTCAAACGCTTTTATAAGGTATGCACATGAAAACACAAAGGCTGCAAACAGGACAATATAAGCCATCACAAGAACAAACCTGTTTTTAGCAAGCTCTTTCATCTTTCAATAGTACCCCTTTGTAAATTTAAAATTTACACTCTTTGACTCAAAGTAATTTTCAAGCACATCCGTGATTTCATCTGCACAAAAGCCTGTAAAATCGAATCTTATAACATCGGCAGGAACAGCTTTGTCATCAATGTACAAAATTGCCGGGTTTAAAATCTCATTTTTCAAAGTCTGGGTAGAAATCAGCTTCAAAAGCTCGCCTTTTCTGTCCTGCAAATATGAGCCTTTTTCAAAAAATTTGAGTTTGTTTATCATAAGCGGAATGCGCCAGAAAACTATAACTTCTATCTCAAGATCATCTGAACTTCTTTCCCATATCCTTTCAAGCTGCTTTTTTGAAAGCTCGCAGGATAAGCAAATCCTCTTTGCACCAAGATTCTTTGCAAAATTCACTGCAAAAGAATTTACAACATTGAAGCTGTAATCAAAGTACAGATCAAAATGACCTTTCAAAAGCTGATACTGCCCGAGGTTTCTTATTAAAACCCTTTTGAATCCTCTTTTTTTCAAAGCTTCAACATCCACTTTTTCAAGGTCGCTGTCGTGTGTAACTCTGTCAAAGTACACAATGTCATCTTCTGAAAATTCATGTTCAAAAATCAATGTGTATGGAATATATATGTCGCAGTTTTCAATTCTGTGCAAATTCAAAAATTCCTTTACCTTCCGGTACTGCAAATACGAATCAACCACAAATGAAAACTTTTCAGGCAGAGTTTTTTTCTTACAAGCTTGTATTTCAGGTGAATAAGAAAATACTTCAAGAGGCTTTTGAAGATCTCTTTTAAAAGACAAAACAATTGTTTCTGACAGCTTCTCAATCACTTCTTTTCGCAGGAGATTCAAATCAGAAACCCTGACAAATAGATTGTGGTCAATATCAGCTTTAAATTCGCCAGGCTCAAAAACAGTGCCACCAAGCTTTGAAAAGCTATCCAGGACATTTTTGTAGGTTGTTGGCTTTGACTGTGCCTGCTGTGGCACAGGGCCTGTTGCAAAGGCTTCAAAATGGTCTGCCCTGGCAACAGCTTTTATACTTTCTCCTCTTTTTATTGTAACCTCAAAATCCACCTGCCTGAACTTTTTCTCTCTTTTTAAAACCCGGTCTATCTCATCTTCAAGCTTTTTGCTTTTTACAAGGAAAACTTTACCCTGTGAAAAATTCCTCAGCGCTTCTTTCCTCTTTGGGTCAATATCCACCTCGAAAATACTGGCATTCTTCTTTGCCACATTGCCACTTACCTCAAGCAAAACCTCTTCAAATTTATGGTTTCTAAATGCAATTATATCACCATTTGTAAAGTCATACGAGGTTTTTACAAAAACCCTTCCATCTTTGAAATAAAAACTGCCTATCAAAAGCCCTGTGTTGTTGGGTGCTAACCTGAAAATGAGATTTTCATAGGAAGGATTTTCAAAATACCCGCTGCTGAAATTCCCCCTGTTGAAAACAAGAAAGAGTTTGTTTTTGTCTTCCCTGTCGATTTCAATCCTACCCTTTTCATAGTACATGTCTATATACTTTCTGTAAATAGAAGTGACTGTATGAACATAATATTTATCCTTAAGCCTTCCTTCAATCTTGAAAGAGTCAACCCCTGCCCTAATCAGGTCCGGAACATATTCCAAAAGGCATATGTCTTTTGGCGACAAAACATAACTTTCATCTGTCACATTTTTGTCTTTGTCAAGAAGCTTATAATAAAGCCTGCATGGCTGAGCACACTGTCCACGGTTACCGCTTCTTTTGAAAAGTATGCTTGAAAAAAGGCATTGCCCGGAGTATGAAATACAGAGTGCACCGTGGACAAAAACTTCAACCTCAATACCAGATCCCTTTTTGATATTCTTTATCTCATCAATACCAAGTTCTCTTGCCAGAACAACCCTTTTTACTCCAAGCTGAAAAAGTACATTTGCACCGGGCGTGCTGTGGATTGTCATCTGGGTGCTTGCATGAATGGGCAAATCTGCAAACTCTCTTTTGATTATATCAACAAGACCCAGGTCCTGAACAATTGCTGCATCAATTCCTTCTTTATAGGCAAGTTCCAAAAGCCTCAAAGCCCTCTCTATTTCTTCATCGTAAATCAATGTATTTATGGCAAGGTAAATCCTTTTTCCTCTTTCATGGCAGTAATCTATAGCTCTGATCAGTTCATCTTCTGAGAAGTTCTTTGCATATGAACGTGCCGAAAACTCCTTTGCACCAATGTACACAGCATCTGCCCCGGACTGAATTGCCGCTATCAGCTCTTCAAAGCCACCAGCCGGTGATAAAAGCTCTACCCTACCCATGGCACTTTTATTCTAACCCCTCTTCTGTAATCCCAAAATATTTTAAAATATATTTATATACCTGCTCAATTGAATCCATATCATTAAAAATCTCCTGCCCTTTTCCATATGCCAGAAACGGGACAGGATTGAAAGTATGAGTTCTGACAGACAGATCTTCAATATTACCATGGTCGGATGTCACAATCAAACATGCATCATCCGGAAGATTCTCGAGAGTATGCATTATAAATTCATCCAGGAGTTTTAAAAGCTTCTTTGCTTCTTCAAGGTCGCAGGAGTGCCCCACAATGTCTGTTTTAAAATGTTCAAACAGCACAAAGTGATTTTTAGCTAAAATATTCAATAAATTCCCGGATGCCTTTTGCGGCGAAAACACAGGCACATCATAGCCGCTCTCAATCAAGATCTGGTTTGTAATGTCAAAATACACACCTTCACCTTTTAAAAGGTCCTCTGCTGTCTTAAATTTAACCCCGCTGACAAGAGCCATGTAGCTTGTAACAGACATTTTAAAATTGCTATCATTTAATAGCTTTTGCAAATACTCGTTTCTATAGACATTTGCAAAGTCAACTTTAAACCGGTGCTGTTTTAAGGTTTTAAATATATTCTTTCTGCTGATAATCTTTTTGAGGCTTGGTGTAATCTGACCGTTTATGTGAAATCCAACCTCTTTTGCAGCATTTATCCCAGAGTAAATTGTAACCTGACCGGTTGCACTCTGCGGAAGACCCGGTGTTTGCAGTGTGGCATCCAGAAATCTCACAATCCCTTTTTTTAAAAATACATCATATGCTTCAGGATGGTAATAAAAAAAGGGGTTATGCACAGTTTTTTCCCCTTTACCAACACCGTCCAAAAATATAAAAAGCAGCTTCATTTTACCTGTCACCATCAAAGGTATTTATAAAATCATCAAGCTCTTTTTTGGTCTTTTCAAGTTCAAGCTTTGTCTTCTCAAGCTCCTGGTTCAGGCTCTGAATAGTTTCATTTAGCTTTTCAATTTGCTGTGTTTGAAGAGCTATTTTCTCTTCCGCATCTTTAAGTTTTTCCCTGTACTGTTCAATTTCAAATTCATACTTTTCAACATCCACCGAATCCTTAGATAGTTTCTCTTCACACTCCTGCAGGTGCTTGAAATACTCATCTGTTATCAGGAATGCTGTCAGCATAGCAGAAAGCGATGTGCTAAGATGCGGTTCATTTGCAACAACCTCGGACATCTTCCTGTTTATAAAGTTTGCAATCTTCATTATGTATTCTTCATCTTCGTCAGTCTTCAGTACATAACTCATCCCCGCAATCTTAACTTCTATTCGCTTTAAATTATCATCTTTCCTGATACTCTCATCCATTCCCCATTCATCCTCAAAACCTTTGTAAGTGTTGTTATCTATATTATAGTTTTTTTTCATATTCATTGCAATTGAGAATTTAGAAGCAGGGCCAAAACTATATTGAAATATTCATATCATCAAGCTAAAATCAAATTATTAAAACTTTTAAAAGGAGATTGAAAACATATGTATACTGCCGACCCAAACAGGTACAGTAATATGAACTACATTCGCTGTGGGAAAAGCGGGCTAAAACTTCCTGCTATCTCACTTGGTTTCTGGCACAACTTTGGCTTTGGTGAATCTTTTGAAAATATGCGTGAGATTGTGACCAGGGCTTTTGACCTTGGAATCACTCACTTTGATCTGGCAAACAACTACGGACCACCTCCGGGTGCTGCTGAGGAAAATTTTGGTAGGATCCTGAAGTTTGATTTAAAACCATATAGAGATGAAATTATCATCTCTACCAAAGCAGGCTACAAGATGTGGGATGGTCCGTATGGCGACTGGGGCTCAAAAAAGTATCTTCTTGCAAGTTTAGATCAGAGCCTTAAAAGAATGAACCTTGACTATGTTGACATCTTCTACTCCCACAGACCTGACCCTGAAACACCAATTGAGGAGACAATGGAGGCTCTGTATCAGGCAGTGCATAGCGGAAAAGCTCTGTACGCTGGTATATCAAATTACAATCCTGAACAAACCAAAATGGCTTATTCTGCTGCCAAACAAATGGGATTAAAACTCATAGTAAATCAGGTTCGATACAACATGTTTGCAAGAGATGTTGAAAATGGTCTTTTTGATGTTTTAGAAGAGCTTGGAATGGGTGCTGTGATATATTCGCCTCTTGCCCAGGGTCTTCTGACAGATAGATATTTAAACGGAATCCCTGAAGATTCAAGAGTTAAAAAATCAGGGGTGTTTTTAAAAGAAAGCGATATAACACCCGAGAGAATTGAAAAAGTCAAAAAGCTATGTGAGATTGCAAAACGTCGCGGGCAGACAATCTCCCAGCTTGCACTTTCGTGGATTTTGCGCAACAAAGTTGTAGCATCAGTAATTGTTGGCGCAAGCAAGGTTTCACAGATTGAAGACAACGCAGGATGCATCACCAATACTGAGTTTTCTGAGCAGGAGCTGAGGGAGATTGAGGAGATTTTGAAATAATTATTAATTTCTCTTTTAGTAGAAAATGGGCTGCTTCTCTTCATTTTGAATAAGCAGCCCCTGATTTTTTAGTTTTTATTATGTGCTTCTTAAATAATCAATTTTTGTACTATATTTATGTAATATTTTAAATTGTTTCATCAAACATTCCACTGATTGTTTTGCCTTCTTTAAATAAGCTATAATTCTTTAAATCTTTTATTACAAGTTCATATTCAATATTAAAAGGTTTTATTTTTACTTTCCATGTACCAAACACTTTTCCTTTGATTGTATTTATAAAATTATACCTCATAACACTCCAAAAATATCTGTAAGGACGCTCTTGGTTTGTAGGTTTTATATCAATGTTTATTGTAAATACAAGTTTTTCCTCGGGATTATACCATTCCATTGAAACTTGGCTTTCCTTTTTTATATTCTTAGCTTGACACCACACAATTATAAATTCATCTATTTCGCTGAATACCTTTTTTATATTTACTGGTTGATAATTTTCGTCTAAACCATTACAAGAATAAATTGCAACAATTTCAATCTTGCTTCCCTTCTTTCCTTAGTTTCCTGTTATTTATTCTCTTTGATATAAATTTGTAAACATAATAACCCGCCAATCCAAAAGCAGCTACCGACCAAAGCCATTCAATTTTTAAAGCTTTTAAAACTATATTTACTAAACTTCCTAAAATAGGTATGATAACTAAACCTATTATAATAGTTATAAAAATAATAAACACAATGAATGCCTTAAAAAGAAAGCTTTTTGTGTTAAAATTGTTAGTCATAATATTCCCTGCCTTTATTTGTTATGTTTAATATGTGCCTCCACCAATAAGTTTGTGCAAACAATGTTCTGCTTTTGTAATGGCATTATCAATGCCTTTTCCGATTTTGGTATTATCAAACCATTTTTCTACACTTGCTATTTTATTAGTAACAGTTGCAACAACACTTACTGCACCTTTCCCGAAAAAATATCCTTCACCCATACCTTTCAATACTCCACTTACTGTTTTACTTGCAACTTGTCTTTCCAACATTGTAAAACCACTTGTGGCAGCCCTGTACGCTTTCACTCCTCCACCTATTCCACCTGCTGCAATTGATACAATGTTTGTCAATGTATTTTCACGCAAATCATTGGCAATAGAACTTACAACGTGATGAGCTACTTTTTGAATAGTATTCATATTAACTCCTCATCCCCCTTTTAAAGTATAAATGTATAAAATTTTCTGTAACAATTTTAAAAAAAAAAAAAACAAAATGTCAATACCAATTTGTTCTTATAAAAATGGACTATCCCAGCATGGATAGTCCATAGAAAAGTTTTTCAAAACTCTTTGTACATCTCTCTCTTTGTCCCGCAGATTGGGCAATACTCAGGCGCTTGGTCTAAAACAGTATGCCCGCAAACAGGACAAATATAAACACTTTTAAGTTCAATATCCTTGCCTTCTTTTGCAGCATCCTGAGCTTTTTTGAAAAGCTGTGCATGAATCTTCTCAGCCTCAATGGCAAAGTGAAAACTTCTTTCTGCATCTTTTTCATTCTGATACTTTGCTGCATTGAGGTACACATCATACATCTGGTTGACTTCAAAAAGCTCGCCATCAATTGCACCCTGCAAATTCTCTACTGTATTGCCTACTCCAAAGATTGCATCGGCTGAAACTGCATGGCCGCCTTTTCTCTCGCCCAATACTCTAAAGTGGTTATTTGCATGGACCTGTTCTGCATATGAAATTGCTTTAAACAGTCTTGCAATATTCGGGAAACCTTCCTTCTGAGCAATTTCGCCCCAGAGAATATAACGCATGTGAGCCATACTCTCACCACCATATGCAGCTCTCAGAAAGCCTGCTGTCATTTCATTTTTAACCGCCATTGTAAATCACCCCTTATTTTTTATTTAAATATTTTTTCCAGATTTATCACTCAAAAATTACTATAGAATCTTTCCTTTTTATCCTCAAAACAACTGTTTCAAATATTCTAAACTCATGGTCAAGCTTATTGTTTCCTGCATATGCCGTTATCATATCCTGACCAATAACCAAATCAATACTTGAAGGATCCGAAGAGAGCAAAACTGCTCTGTCATTGCCCAGAACAGGCGTTTTATATACATTTCCATCCAAAAATTTTCTTATCCTTTCATACTCAAGCATACCGGTTGATGGCTGAATTCGCTGAAGTTGAACAAACAAATCAGGGCTCATTACAAGTACAAAGCTTCCCACATATCCCTTTTGCAAAAGCATTTCTACTCCCTTAGCAACATCAACGTAAGCATTTTCACCTGTCTTCCAATCTGACTTTTGCAATCTGTTTACACCTTTTGCAGTCATAATACCTTCCAATCCAAGCTCATTGCATCCCCAAAAAATCAGCTCATCTTCTTTTTTAGCGCAGTTTTGAGCCGCATAACTCACTTTAGACATATCAAGTGGTAGTAAATTCTTTTTAGAATATTCCAAATCATTCCACAAAAGCTCAAAATCTTCATACAACATCTTTAAAGGAAGATACTTTCTCTTTGGTTCAAGAGTATCTGCAATTTCATAAATATCTGCTGCAATTGTCTGAGTCTGTGCTCCTAATGGTCCAAATATGCTCAAAAACCTTCTACCTACCAAAACCTTTTTTGCCGTTTCAATGACTGTTAAGTCTATTTGTTGCCATTGCTTCTCAGTCAATGGCGAATTTTCCCTTTGTAAAAAATCCATAATTAATTATTCTCCTTTCTTATCTTCTATTAAACTACCAACAGTAAAATCCATATTTTCTAAAGATTTGTTCGCATCAAGACCAAGTTGCTTTATCATCTCTCTAACTTCTTTCTCACCTTCTAAAAAGTGTTCTGCCTCTTTGGGGTCTAAAATTCTAAGAAGAGTCATCAGCTCGCCCACGTGAGCTTTTTCCTCATCTCTAATATCAGCTATTACTTTTCTGGCAATAGGGTCATCAGTTGCCATAACATGTGCGTCGTAAATAAATATTGCTTCAAGCTCTGATGCTATGTCCAGACGAATAGCCTGAATAAGCTCCTCTTTGGTAATTTTGCGATTAACATTTCCCTGAAATGGATTTGCAAAACTTGGCATCTTCTTTCTCCTTCCTCCATTAGATTCAAATTTCTATTTTTCTTTTACCCAAAAACAATATTGAGTAAACATTTTATGCTAAAAAATATTTTAAAATTATTTCGGTAACATTCCCAAAACATATTTAAAAAGTAACTTCCAGCCATTTACTGTAAAATTATAATAAGGTATGATTACATAAAAAAGATTTTGCTGCGAAAGGAAAATACATCTTGAGAAGGCTTCCCAAAAAGCAAGCTATACTTTTGCCAGATGAATGGAGCGTAATAGAAAAGAAATTTGAATATGGTAATAATTTTATTTTAAATAAATTTTTGGTGGTCGGCATTTAATAAGTATTTCAAAAGACAAAAAGTAAGTTATGAATATAAATCTTTGTTAAAAATTTAACACTCAGAGGTAAAAATAAAAAATCCGGCAGCCACCTACTTTCCCGTGCCGTCTCCAGCACAGTATCATCGGCGTTGCGAGGCTTAACTTCCGTGTTCGGAATGGGAACGGGTGTTACCCTCGCTCTTTCGCCACCGGATTTGTTACCTATATTTACTCTTCTCTTGTCAGGCTATCTCAAATAAAGCAGCCTCGCAAGTGAATAGGGTAAGGCTTTTTTCGCGGTCAAGCTCCTCGGGTCATTAGTACCGCCTTGCTCAACGCATTACTGCGCTTACACATGCGGCCTATCTACCTGGTAGTCTACCAGGACCCTTACCACCTTTCGGTGTGGGGTATCTCATCTTGGGGTGGGCTTCACGCTTAGATGCTTTCAGCGTTTATCCCTTCCGGACTTGGCTTCCCAGCCGTGCCCCTGGCGGAACAACTGGTAAACCAGCGGTCCGTCCAACCCGGTCCTCTCGTACTAAGGTCAGCTCCCCTCAAATACCCTGCGCCCGCGGCGGATAAGGACCGAACTGTCTCACGACGTTCTGAACCCAGCTCACGTACCGCTTTAATGGGCGAACAGCCCAACCCTTGGGACCTACTTCAGCCCCAGGATGCGATGAGCCGACATCGAGGTGCCAAACCTCCCCGTCGATGTGGACTCTCGGGGGAGATCAGCCTGTTATCCCCGGGGTAACTTTTATCCGTTGAGCGACGGCTCTCCCACTTGATCACCGCCGGATCACTAAGCCCGACTTTCGTCCCTGCTCGAGATGTCTCTCTCACAGTCAAGCCACCTTACCGCCTTTGCACTCCTACCGCACGATTTCCATCCGTGCTGAGGTGACCTTTGGGCGCCTCCGTTACCTTTTAGGAGGCGACCGCCCCAGTCAAACTGCCCACCTGGCAGTGTCCCATCACTCGGTTCAGAGTGTCTGGTTAGTGCCCCAGTGCACCCAGGGTGGTATCCCACCGCCGGCTCCAGGGAAGCTGGCGCCTCCCCTTCTCAGCCTCCCACCTATCCTGTACAGAGCACACCAAAACACAGTGCCAGGCTGCAGTAAAGCTCCACGGGGTCTTTCTGTCCAACCGCGGGTAACCAGCGTCTTCACTGGTACCACAATTTCGCCGGGCACACCGCCAAGACAGCGCCCAAGTCGTTACGCCTTTCGTGCGGGTCGGAACTTACCCGACAAGGAATTTCGCTACCTTAGGACCGTTATAGTTACGGCCGCCGTTCACTGGGGCTTCGGTTCGGAGCTTTTAACCCCTCCCCTTAACCTTCCAGCACCGGGCAGGCGTCGGCCCCTATACCTCGCCTTTCGGCTTAGCAGAGACCTGTGTTTTTGATAAACAGTCGCTTGGGCCTATTCCCTGCGACCCTGCACTCTCCCTGCAGGGCACCCCTTCTCCCGAAGTTACGGGGTCAGTTTGCCGAGTTCCTTAGCGGTGCTTAACCCGTCCGTCTGTGGATTCTCTCCTTGCCCACCTGTGTCGGTTTCCAGTACGGGCACCTGCCTTCGCCTACGCGACGCTTTTCTTGGCAGTGTGAAGCGCGGCACTTCGCCTACTTATATTTCGGCTCCCCATCACGGCTCACGGTTGTATGGGTGTGCGGATTTGCCTGCACACCCCCGCTCGCCGCTTGGCCGGGGTCTACCAACGCCCCGGTTGCCTGCTCCTCCTGCGTCCCGCCCCGTAGGTTATCCTCCGGCAGGTGGCTCAGGATTATCAACCTGATGCCCATCAGCTACGCCTTCCGGCCTCGCCTTAGGTCCCGGCTAACTCTGGGCGGATTTGCCTTCCCCAGAAAACCTTGGGCTTCCGACGGGCAGGCTTCTCACCTGCCTCGCGCTACTTATTCCGGCATTCTCACTTCTGCCTCGTCCACCCTGGCTTTCGCCCTGGGCTTCGCCCTGGCGCAGAACGCTCCCCTACCGCTTATAGTAGCTCTCCGCTACTATAAACCCGCTGCTTCGGTGTGTGGCTTGAAGCCCCGAGTATTTTCGGCGCCCAGCCGCTCGACCAGTGAGCTGTTACGCACTCTTTAAAGGAATGGCTGCTTCTAAGCCAACCTCCTGGTTGTCTTCGCGACTGAACATCCTTCTCACACTTAGCCACACCTTTGGGACCTTAGCAGACGGTCTGGGCTGTTCCCCTCTCGACCACGGACCTTATCGCTCGTGGTCTGACTCCCAGGCTCTCGCCGCCAGCATTCGGAGTTTGATAGGGTTCGGTAACGTTTTTGCGCCCCTAGCCCAATCAGTGCTCTACCTCCAGCGGCTACTACCTGAGGCTAGCCCTAAAGCTATTTCGGGGAGAAC